>CAVZWL010000008.1:0-281605 GCA_963778945.1 Ignavibacteriota bacterium | reverse complement strand
CCGCCGAAAAGCCCCCGCATTGCATGTGGGGGGCCGCAAGCCACCACCGCCGGACGCTTCCCCCGGCCGGGCACCACGCTGCGCGTGGTCGATGCGCAGGGCTTTTGCAAGCACCCCCGTCCCGCCCGCTCCCCTACCTGGCAAACGGGCCCCACCCTCTCTATAATAAAGGTTTTGGCCTCCGGGCGATGCCGAGCCGCTTCGCCGGAAGCCATTGTCAGCCAATAGGTTGCTAAGGCATGGAAGAACGTTCCCAGTCGGGAGTGCCCGGCATCAATTTCGTTTGGTTCATCGTCTTTTCCGTGGCGATCCTGTTCGGGTACCCGCTCCTGATGGGGCGGCTGTTCCCCAAGCCGCGAGCAATACCGCCGCCGCCCCGGAAAAACAGGAGAAAGGCCAGCCCGTGGCCAAGCCGCAGCCGCCGGCCGAAGCGGCGAAACCGGCCCCCAAGCCGGCTGCCGAGGCGGCCAAACCGGCCGATAAACCGGCCGATAAGTCGGCAGCCAAGCCGCCACCCGTGGCCGAAGTCCGGGCGAAACCCCAGACGGCCGAGACGCTCGCCCGCCGCTGGGTCGCCCCTCGGTGCCCGCCGATCCGGCCGATGGCTACCGCATGCTGGTCACCCTCGGCAAGCAAGGCGCAGCCCTGGCCCGCATCGAACTCAACAGCTTTCGGTACCTCGACCTGGAGGACCGCTCCGGCTACCTGGGCCACCTGGTCATGGACGACGATCTGGTGGGCACCGGCTGCCCGGTGCAGGTCGTCGGCACGGGCACGCCGGCCTTCAAAGCGGGCGTCAAGCCGGGCGACCGCATCGTCTCCCTCGGCGGTCAGGAAGTCCGCAGCACCTTCAGTCTGGAAAGTCTGCTGGCCAAGACCTTGCCCGGTCAGACCGTCGAACTGGTCGTCCTGCGCGGCGGCGAACAAGAACCTGTTGGTCGAATTGACCCGCCGGCCGCTGGAAGTCGTGCGGCCCGAGGCCAAGAAGCCGTTATCCGGGGTTCAGCAACTTCCGGTTCTTCGACGCCGTGCACCTGGACGACGATTGCCCCTTGTCGCTGCTGACCACGCTGGAACAGATCGACGACGACAAGCTCCCCGAGATCGACCCGCCAAGGTCAATCTGGAAGAGGAGCTGACCCGGGAATTGAAGGGAATGGCGTTCCGCACGGCCGACTGGGAGGTGGTGGGCGAGCCGAGCGCCTCGCGGGTCGTGTTCCGCACGGCGCTGGCCGAGCGGGGCCTGAGATCACCAAGACCTATACGCTGGACAAGGCGCCCGAGGGCTCCACGCTCCCGGACGGCGCCGCCGGCTATCAGATGAACTTTTCGCTGGCGGTGAAAAACGTGGGCTCTCGAGCGCGAGATCGCCTGGCGGCAGGACGGCCCGAACGGGCTGCCGCGGGAAGGCGCCTGGTTCGCCAGCAAGCTGGCCGTCAACTCCAGCGGCGGCCTGCGCGACGTGGCGGACCAGCTCGAACACCACGGCGTGAAGATGGTCACCTGCACAGTTCTCCGACGAGAAGAAGCCGCGTCCAGGCGCTGGTCGACTGCACGCCGCGGAACGGCGGCAACCGCCTGAAATTCTTCGGCGTCGACGCCCAGTACTTCTCCTCGGCGCTGATCCCGACGGCCGAGGAAGGCCAGACGCCGCCCGAGTTCGCCCCGGCGCTGGGCCTGCGGGTAGGTCGACGTCACCGAGCCGAAACCGTTACCAACACGTCGTTCCGCATCATCAGCAAGACGGCGGCGCTGGAGCCCGGCCACGGCATTTCGCACCGCTTCGTCGTGTTCGCCGGCCCGAAGCGGCCGTCGCTGTTGGAGAAGTACGGCCTGGGCGGACTGCTCTATTACGGCTGGTTCCGCTGGGTGGCGGAGCCGATGACCACGACGCTGCACTTCTTCTATGCCGTCGCGCGCAACTACGGGCTGGCCATCATCATGCTGACGGTCCTGGTCCGCTTGTGCATGTTCCCGTTGAGCCGCAAGCAGGCCATTAACGCCCAGAAGATGCAGAAGCTTCAGCCCGAGATCAAGAAGCTGCAAGAGAAATACAAGAAAGACATCGAGGGCCGGACCCGCGCCCAGCAGGAGCTGTTCCGCAAGCACAACTACAATCCGCTGGGCGGCTGCCTGGTGTTGTTCGTCCAGTTGCCGATTTTCATCGGGCTCTACCGGTCGCTCCAGGTGGACGTGGAACTGCGCGACGCCCCGCTGATCTCGCACGCGCATCCGCTGGTGCTCGAACCTGGCCGGGCCCGACATGCTCTTCGACTGGAGCGGGTTCATGCCCGCCTGGGTCAACAACGGCGTCGGAATGCTCGGGCTGGGCCCCTATTTCAACCTGCTGCCCCTGCTGACCATCGCCCTGTTCATCGTGCAGCAGAAGATGTTCATGCCGCCGCCGACCGACGAGCAAACGGCCATGCAGCAGAAGATGATGAACTACATGATGATCTTCATGGGCGTTTTGTTCTACAAGGTGGCGGCCGGGTTGTGCATCTACTTCATCGCGTCGAGCCTCTGGGGGATCGCGGAGCGGAAGTTCCTGCCCAAGAACGCCTCGGCGGCCGGCGGCCGGCAGGCCTCGACGACAGGCACGGACGTCGGCGATCGTGAGGACCGTCGCGCGGCAATGCGGCGGAGAGGAGCGGCCGCTCCGCCGGAGAGAGGAGTGGCGTTCGCGAAGAGCGACCAACACCCTGCACCTCCCAATGCCAGCGTCATGCACGCGCTGGACGACACGATCGCGGCCATCGCCTCGCCGCCGGGCGGAGCAGCCCGGGGATCGTGCGCCTGAGCGGGCCGCAGTGCGCAGTGCCTCGACCGCTACTTCCGCCCCGACCCCTACGTGTCGCTGGCCTCGATCACCGTTGCGACGGCCGTTCCCGGCCTCTTTTGGCTGCCCGGCATTGCCTCGCCGCTGCCGTGCCATCTGTGCCTCTGGCCGGGTAAGCGGAGCTACACGGGCCAGCCGGTGGCGGAGCTGCACACCCTCGGTTCTCCGCCGCTTGTGGAAGCCGTGTTGCGGGCCGTCTGCGCCGCCGGAGCCCGTCTGGCCGAGCCGGGCGAATTCACCCTCCGCGCCTTCCTCGCCGGAAGAATCGACCTGACCCAGGCCGAGGCCGTGCTCGGGGTGATCGACGCGCCGACGACGCGGAACTCCACGCCGCGCTTGGCCAATTGGCCGGCGGACTGGCCGCGCCGTTGGGCCGGCTCCGCGATCGGCTGCTGGACCTCTTGGCCCACCTGGAAGCCGGCTTCGACTTCGCCGACGAAGACCTGCCTTTCATCGACCGGCAAGAACTGGCCGCGCGGCTCGACGAGGCGGCCGCGGAAGTCGCTCGCCTCGCCGCCCGCATGACGCTCCGCGGCCAGTCGGCCCACCAGGTCCGCGTGGTGCTCGTCGGCCGGCCGAACTCCGGCAAAAGCAGCCTGTTCAACGCGCTTGCCGCGAAGCGGCGGCCTTGGTTTCCGACCAGCCGGGCACGACCCGCGATTACCTCGTCGCCCCGCTCGACTTGGACGGGGTCCGTTGCCAACTGGTCGACATGGCGGGCATCGATCCCGACACGGAGGCCCTCCCGGCGAAGGAACGCCGCCGGCGGCACCAGGCGGCCGCCGCCGCACCAGTCTCGCCGCCGAGCACGTCCAATTGCTGTGCATCGACTCCACGCAACCCGCCGACGATTGGCTGCGAGCGGACTGGCAACGCCGGCGCCCGCATCGGATCATCGTGTTGACGAAGACCGACTTGCCCGGCCGCGACCGGCGGTTGCCGGACGGCCTGTTCGCTCCGATAGGCGGGGGACTGTCCCAATTTTCGTTCTACAAATGGGAATGCTGAGTGCCGCGTTACGAGCGCCGGTCTGCGGGCTTTGCGCGGGCGCCATGCGCGAGGCGCGTCCTCCATGCGTTCGGCCCGCGCGGCGACGTGGTGGCCGGCACGGCCGTCCGCTGCGGCGAGTCGCTGCGATTGGCCGCCGGGTGTCTCGACCGGGCACTGGAATTGGTCCGCGGCGGCGGAGGCGAAGAGTTGATCGCGGCCGAGGTTCGCGTCGGCCTGGAAGAGATCGGCAAGGTGGCCGGCGCCGTCTATACCGAAGACCTGCTCGACCGCATCTTCAGCCGCTTCTGCGTCGGGAAGTAGGACGGCCCCTTACTGCGCGGGCGACGGGCTGGGCACGGCGAACGAGGCCTCGCTCTGCTTGATGCGGCGTCATGGCGTTCAGCGCCAGTTGCCGATCGGTCGCGGTGCCGCGGCGGACCAGTTCCCGCAAGGCCGGAATCGCGGCTTGGGCGCCCGTGCCGATGCGTCCCAGGGCGTCGGCGGCCGCCGCGCGCACCGTCCATTCCGGGTCGAGGAGCGTTTCCGCCAGGGGCGCGGTCATGTCCTTGGCCGCGGGGCCGATGCCTCCCACCAGCCCGGCGACGGAGCTGCGCACGCCCGGGCTGCGCGTCGTGCAACAGCGGCCGGATGGTCGGCAGCGCCCGCTTCCGGCGGGGAGGCCGTGCGGGTCAGCGCCTCGGCGGCCGCGATGCGGACCGTCGGCTCGTCGTCGCACAGCAATTGTGTGAGGACGGGCACGGCGGCCTTGGCGTCGGGCCCGATCCGCCCTACCACCTCGGCCGATCGGCGCCGCACGTCCCACCGGCCGTCGCGAAGCATGGCGGTCAGCGCGGCAAGGTCTGGTTTTTGCCTCCGGGCCGAAGTGGCCCAGGACTTCCGCCGCCGTGCTGCGGACCTGCCAGTTGTCGTCGGCCAGCAGCGGCACGAGGGCCGGGACGGCCGATTTCGCATCGGGACCGATCAGGCCCAAGGCCTCGGCCGCCGCGCTGCGGACCCACGGCGCGCGCGTCGCGGAGCCGCTCGATCAAGGCCGGCACGGCGTCCTTGGCGTCGGCCCCGATGCTCGCCAAAACCTCGGATGCCCACAAGCGAATCTCCTCGCGCGGGTCGGCCAGCATGGGGACCAATTCCGGAACCAGCGCCTTCGTCACCGGTCCGAACTTGCCCACCACGAGTAGAACCGACTCCAGCCCCGCGCCGGTCGTGACCTTGCTGGACGCCGACACCGGCGGCGTCGGCTCGTCGGCATGCGCGCGCCTCGATGGGCGACGCACAGCAATACGACGCTCAGTGGCAATACAAGACGTTTCATGTTTCATGGCTCCTGGGATGAGGGATCATGCTGTCGTTCCATGTGGAGTGGACGCCGGACACGGTCCGGCGAGATCTTACGCCGCAACCATGAGTCTGCTTCGGGGAGGCGGGAAAGTCAAACCGGCGGGCAAATCCCCGAAGCGTCTGTTCCGAAAGTTGTAGGGTGGGTCGAGCGCAGCGAGCCCCACCACAAAGAATCCGGAAACGATTTCGACTGCGCCAGATCGGCACCGCACCTGATTACCCCGGCACGGAAGATCCGCGCGGGAATCACCGGGCCCGCAGAGCGGCGAAATAGGTCTGGGCGTCGGCCTTGGTCCATAGGCCGATCTTTCCCGCCTGCGGGAACGTCGCATCGTGCACGTCACTTCTTCGGCCGCACCTTGTAGTTGCCGCGGCTTTCGTCGTATTCCAGTTCGATCAGCCCTCGCGCCTTGAGGTCTTCCAGCAGGTCGGAGAAGCTGCCGTAGCCGTAGTAGCCCTCGTTGAAGCCGGGATAGACGCGGCGGATGGCCTGCTTGAGCGTCGAGCCCCAGAGCGGTCGTAGTCCTGCTCGACGGAGTGCACGACCTCCAGCACCCGGTCGATCGGCCTCCTGCTTCTTGTCGTCCTCGGGCCGTCTTGTCTTTCTTGCCTTTTCGGGGCGCCTTGCGGCGTCTTCTTGGCCGTGCGGATCAGGTCGTCGTAGTAGATGAACTCGTCGCAGTTGGCGATGAGCAGGTCGGACGTGGAGCTTTTCACGCCGCAGCCGATGACGCGGCTGTCGTTCTCCTTCAGCTTCGAGACCAGCGGCGAGAAGTCGCTGTCGCCGGAGAGCAGGGCGAACGTGTCGATGTGCTGCTTGGAGTAGCACAGGTCGATGGCATCGACGACCATGCGGATGTCGGCGCTGTTCTTGCCGCTCATCTTGGTCTGCGGGATGTCGATCATTCGACGCCCTGGCCGTGGAACTCGCGCACCGGAGTCTTCGTAGTTCCGCCAGTCGCAGTAGGCCCGCTTGTAGACGATGCGGCCTTTTTCCAGGAGGCGTTTGAGCACCAGTTGGATTTGGAACTTGCCGGCCTTCATGTCGCGCACGCCGATGGCCAGGTTCTCGAAATCGACGAATACGGCGATCAGGGGTTCGTCAGACATTCATGATTCCTTTCGATGCTAGCAGAAAAGTGTGCGACGGCCGTCAGTCCGACAACGGCTGCACGGCGGAACGTTTCGCAAGGCAGGCGCACGGCCGCGGCCAGCAGGATCGCCAGCACCAACAGCACCGAGAGGCAGCCGGCCCGCTGCGGCGCGGCGATGCGCAAGCGGGCGGCGATGCCCTCGACCGCCTCCTTGGCGTCCTTGAGGTCTGCGCCGCTGTGCCGGCGGTACAGCTTGATGGCCGCGATCTTCTTGCCGCCGCGCAGCAGGTCGACCACCTGCGCCTGCCAGACGGGCTCGGCCTCGTCGCCCCATTGCAGGGATTCGAGCACTTCCAGCGCGGCGGCCAGGCCGGTGCCCGTCGCCGCGCGGTACCGCTCGACCGCCTCGACCTTGCGGCCTTCGGCCAGCAGGCCCGCGCAGCTCGGCTTCCAGGAGCTTGTCTTCGATGGGCATGGCCGCGGCGTCCGCACAGAAGGTCAAACGTACTCCCAGTTCTTCAGCCACTGGTAATGGGAGGGCAGGTTGGCCCAGGCGCGGTCCATGGCCCGATCCAGCTCGGCCTTCTCCTTCAGTCCAGTTCGCGGCGTTCCGCGACGGCCAGGGCCGCGTTGTCGACCTGCTGCGGCGTAATCAGGCCGGGGATCGGGGCCGTGATCGCCGGGTTGCAGAGGATGTAGCGCAGGGCCAGCCGGGCGATGCGGTTGTCTTCCTCGGCGTGCGGGCTGTCGGGCGAGCTGTCGCCCTTGAACAACGAGTTGCTGGCGAACGGCTTGATGCCGAACCAGCCCACGTCGTGCTTCTTCATCGCCGCCCACAGCCCGCTCTCGTCCTCGACCACCTTGGTCTTGGCGGTGTAGGGCGTGCAGATCACTTCGAACTGCTCGGGGTACTTTTCGATCAGCCTCTTGATGTGCGGCCGGTCGTGGGAGGAGATGCCGGTGAAGCGGGCCCGGCCGCTCTTCTTCGCCCAGTCCAGGGCCTTGACGACCTCCTCGATCTCGGCCTCGGTCGTGCTCGCTGCTCTGCTCGAGGCAGGTGATCCGCCACAGGTCGACGTATTCCAGGCCCGGCTTCCTTCAGGCCCTCGTCGAAGCTCTCCTTGAGCTTCGCGAACTTGCGGCAACTCCGGGTTGCGCATCTCGTGTTTCGTACCAGGAGAAGCCCAGGTGCATCTTGTCGCGGCGGCCCTTGAGGGCCTTGGCGTAGGCCATGACCTCGGCGTCGACGCAGGCGTCGATGTAGTTGATGCCGCGCTCGATGCAGCGGGTGACCACGTCGTAGCGGTTCTTCTCGAACTCGGGATTGTCCAGGCCGAGGCCGATCCAGCCATTTCCCTTCCGGACGCGCTGGACACGACCTTGTCGATCCGCTTCCAGTGCCCGCCCAGGCAGACGGCCGAGATCATCAGGTTCGTCTTGCCGCAGCGGCGGTACTCCATGTCGGGGTTGTAGTTGAGGATCTTGCTCGGTGTCGGCCTTGGCCGGGATTGCCGGCCCGGACCGTGTAGGTGGCGGTCAGTCCGACGGCCGCTCCGGCGGCGGCCAGGGCCCCTTCGCGCACGAACTCCGACGCGTTACTTCTCGTGTGCCATGGAAATTCCTTCTCGGAAACGGTTTCTTGAGACGGACGGTGGGTACGGCCGGCGGCGGCCAGCCCGTAATGGACCCCATTCTAGCAAGCGGCCCCCCGGTGTTGTCCAGCGGACTCATGAGATTTCACCCTCAGACAGCACCATCGGGGGGAACCGGAGTCTGCCGCAGGCGGCGGGAGTGGTCGCGCAGCCCGATTCAGTGTACCATTTCAGCAAAGGAGCCCCCAACATGAAATTCGCCTCGTTATTCCTCCGTCGCGCGTTGTGCCGCCGGCCTCCAGCCAGTGCCCTCAAGCCTCAACCCTCAAGCCTCAAGCCTCTTCTGGCAGTGCTGGCCCTGGCGGTCTGCGGGCAGAGCCCGGCCGCCGACCAATCCAGCCCGACAAAGGAGAAAACCAAGATGGAAACCGCCACCTTTGCCGCCGGATGTTTCTGGGGCGTCGAAGCCACCTTCCGCCAAGTGAAAGGGGTCAAGAGCACGGCCGTCGGCTACTGCGGCGGCCATTTCGACAGCCCGACCTACAAGGACGTGTGCACCGACAAGACCGGCCATGCCGAGGCGGTCGAGGTGCAGTACGACCCGGCCGAAGTGAACTACGACCAACTCCTGGACATCTTCTGGAAGAACCACGACCCCACGACGCGGAACCGTCAAGGGCCCGACATCGGCACGCAGTACCGCTCCCGTCGTCTTCTACCACACTCCGCAGCAGAAGGCGGCGGCCGAGGCCGCGAAGGCCAAACTTCAGGCCGGCGGCCGCTTCCGCGCACCCGATCGTCACCGAGATCGTTCCTGCCGCAACCTTCTGGAAGGCCGAGGAGTATCATCAGCAGTACCTGGAGAAACGCGGCCTGTCGAAGTGCCCACCTGTAAGAGGCTGTTCCAAGAGTTGTCATTCTCCCGAAGCCATGAGAGGGCATGAAGATATAATGTCAAGTCGCACTCCTCTGACCCAACTGCCGGTTTGGGCAGGAACTCCAGTCGCATTACCAGAGCGTCAAGGACGTCCATCTCCGCGAGCTGTTCCAAGATCCCAACCGCGGCGAGCGGATGGCGCTCGAGGCGGTGGCATCTATCTCGATTACTCGAAGAACCGCATCACCGACGAAACCCTCGCGCCTGCTGCTGCATCTGGCCGAGGAAGCGGGCCTGCGAGCGCCGCATCGACGCCATGTTCCGCGGCGAGAAGATCAACGTCACCGAAAACCGGGCCGTCCTGCACGTGGCCCTGCGGGCGCCGCGCGGAGCGCAACGATCTTGGTCGACGGCGAGAACGTCGTGCCCCAGGTCCATGCCGTGCTCGACAAGATGGCCGCTTTCTCCCGAGCGCGTCCGCGGCGGCCATGGAAGGGCCACACCGGCAAGCGCGATTCGCAACATCGTCAACATCGGCATCGGCGGCTCCGATCTGGGCCCGGTCATGGCCTACGAGGCCCTGCGGCACTACAGCGACCGCGACCTGACGTTCCGCTTCGTCTCGAACATCGACGGCACCGACTTCGCCGAGGCCGTGCGCGATCTCGACCCGGCGGAAACGCTGTTCATCGTCTCCTCGAAGACCTTCACCACGCTGGAGACGATGACCAACGCCCAGACCGCCCGCGACTGGCTGCTGGCGGGCCTGGGCGGCGACCGCGCGGCCGTGGCCCGGCACTTCGTCGCCGTCTCGACCAACGCCGCCAAGGTCGCGCGAGTTCGGCATCGACACCGCCAACATGTTCGGCTTCTGGGACTGGGTCGGCGGGCGCTACTCGATGGACTCGGCCATCGGGCTGTCGACGATGCTGGCCATCGGGCCGGAGAACTTCCGCGCGATGCTCGCCGGCTTCCACGCCGATGGACGAGCATTTCCGCACCGCCCCGCTCGAGCGCAACCTGCCGGTGCTGATGGGGCTGCTGGGCGTCTGGTACAACGACTTCTTCGGCGCCGCAGACCGTGGCCGTCCTGCCCTACGAACAGTACCTGAAGCGGTTCCCGGCCTACCTGCAGCAGTTGACCATGGAGAGCAACGGCAAGCACGTCACGCTCGACGGCGAGCGCGGTCGACTACCAGACCGGCCCGATCTACTGGGGCGAGCCGGGCACCAACGGCCAGCACTCGTTCTACCAGTTGATCCACCAGGGCACGCGGCTCATCCCCTGCGACTTCATCGCCTTCGCCGAGACGCTCAACCCGCTGGGCCGGCACCACGACCTGCTCGCTGGCCAATGTCTTCGCCCAGGCCGAGGCCCTGGCCTTCGGCAAGACGGCCGACGAGGTCAAGGCGCGAAGGCACGCCGGACTGGCTCGTGCCGCACCGCGTGTTCGAGGGCAACCGCCCGTCGAACACGATCCTGGCCGAGCGGCTCACGCCCGAGACGCTGGGCAAGCTGGTCGCGCTCTACGAGCACAGCGTCTTCACGCAGGGCGTCGATCTGGAACATCAATTCGTTCGACCAGTGGGGCGTCGAGCTGGGCAAGGTGCTGGCCCAGCGGATCGTCCCGGAGCTGGAAGCGCGAGCCGAGCCGAGCTGAGCACGACAGTTCGACGAACAGCCTGATCCGCCGCTACCGGAAGCTCAGGGGGAGGCCGTGAAGCTCGAGGTTTTCGCCGACGCGGCGGCGGCGGCCGGGCCGCGGCGGCGATCATTGCCGCGGAAGCCCGCTCCGCCGTCGCGCGCCGGTCGCTTCGTGCTGGCCGTCAGCGGCGGCCAAACGCCGGGGCCGATGCTGCGGGCCCTGGCCGGCGAGGACGTGCCCTGGCAGGGTGTCCATATCGTTCAGGTCGACGAACGTGTCGCGCCGGCCGGACATCCCGATCGCAACCTCACGTTGCATCGCGAGCCTGCTCAAGTACGTCCCGTTGCCTGCCGACCAGGTCCATGCCATGCCGGTCGAGGCGCACCGACCTGGAGGCGGCCGCCGCGCTTTATGGACAAACGCTCGCAAACTTGCCGGCACGCCGCCCGGCTGGACCTCGTTCACCTGGGGCTGGGCCCCGACGGCCACACCGCGTCGCTGGTGCCCGGCGACCCGGTGCTCGACTTCGACCCCGACGTGGCGATCACCGGCGTTTACCAGGGCCGGCGGCGGATGACGGTGACGTATCCCGCGTTGGATCCCCCATCTGCCGCATACTGTGGCTGCTGACCGCGGGCGACAGGGCGGACATATTCGCGCGGCTGCTGGCGGGCGACCGGTCGATCCCGGCCGGCCGTGTACGGGCCGAGCACGCAGTCGTCGTGGCGGCGGAGGCTTGAGGCTGGAGGCTGGAGGCTGGAGGCTGGAGGCTGGAGGTTAAAGAGAAAAAACACGGCCGCTTGCGGCTTCGCAGTGGCACACCGTCATGCACTGCGAAGCCGCGAGCGGCCGCCCTCCGCCCCTCCAGCCTGTAGCCTGTAGCCTGTAGCCTCAAGCCTCAGGCCTTCCCCCTCACATGCAAATGCGTTCCAGAAAGACGCAACCGATCAGGTAACGCGTCTGGCCCTCGTCGTCGACACGCGTCACCCGCACCACGTTGCTCTTGAAGTAGTTGCGGTCGGGATCGCGTCCCAGGGCTACCACGAGCGAAGCGAAGTCGGGGCGTGGTTCCGAGATAGAAAGCGATGCCGCCGGCCGAGATGTCGTGGCATTCGACCTCGAAGAACGAGCGGGCCGAAGGTATCCGGGCGTCGTGCATCGGGGCGATCGACTGCCGGAACTGGTACGGCAGCCGGCTGTGACGCCGCCGCTGCCGGCCGTCCTGCGTCGTGGATCGGGCCGCCGACGCTGAGCTTTCTCCAGCGTGGCTGCTTGCCGCGGCCGGCATGGCAATCGACGGTCGATCCGCGGTCAGCCAGCCCGGCCGGCGGCGGGTGGCGGCTTCGGCCGTTTCCGCCGCCTCGCGGCCCACCAGGAGGAATCTTCGCGAAGGTCCGGCCGTCAACACCTGCCACGACCAGGAGATGCGGTTCCTCGCCCCGTCTTTCGCTTGAAGGCCGGCGGTGAAAGCGGCCGGCAGCAGACTGCGTGCCGATTCGCGCAGGGTTTGATCGACCGTCTCGGCGTCCTCGGCCGCGACCAGGGTGCTCGCCAGTGCCTTGAGGTGTAGTTCCTCGACGCTGAATTTCGTCAACTGCCGGCAGAGACGGTTCATGTCCAACAGCCGGCCTTCCAGGTCGCGGTCTTTTCATCTACTGGTTCAGTTTCGTATTGTCTCCATCGATAGTGTGCGCGCTCCTTCCCGATAAAAAACCACACCAAACCGGCGATCCAAAGAATCGCTGTAAAAATTCCGTTGATGAAAATCTGGTCCAGCAGGATTTTTGCGGGAGGAGTCGCAACGTTTTTAAGTTCCTGAGCCCGCGCATAAAATTCCATTGAAGGGAAATGATTGACTACCTGCCAAATATATTCGGCAATACGAGAAGAAAAGCAATTCCGGTTCCGATCCAAAATTCCTTTTTAAGAAATTCTTTTCGAGCGGGCGTCCAAAGCAGGCCTGCAAGCATGAATCCCGCCATAACCCGAACGTATGTTTGTTCATCATGCCGAGACCCAAAACGATTCCGAAGGGAATCCAAAAAACCGGACGCTGATCAAGAACGATTTTTAACAGCAGAAAAACGGCAGCCAGGACGAAGAGTACTGGATCACTTCATCGAATAGAAACTTGAAATCCCGAGTTGTATCGGTGCCGCAAGAACGGCGATGCATGCAAGCGCCTGAGCCTTTATCCGCCGCCGAGCCGTCGGGTCATTACTCCGGTAAGAACGACGATGCATGCGCTGAAAAGGCCCGGCAGAATACGAAGCGCAAGAAGAGAATCCCCCGCTATCAACGTCCAGAGGCGCAGAGCAGCGATGGAAAACGGCGGCTGGTCGATATATCCCCAGGCAAGATGTTTTGTGCATGCAAGATAATAGAATTCATCCCGGAATATGCCATAATCTGTTTGCAGAGTTGTCGCGGCAATAATAAGAATTTTCAGCCCTGCAAAAATAAAATCATGATCCCGGATCGTTTCATAATGTTCTCATATTAATTGAAAAAATGTGTTTTCCATTTTTACGATAAACCGGAGAAGAAGTTGCTGAAGTTTATTGGCAGATTTTTAGTTTGATGATTTGTTTTTTCAAACACTTGATCATCATCTCTGTTCAAGTTGCACTTTTCCATTCGCAGTTTACAGATTTTTCTTTTTCTCTTCTAATTCATGCCATCGTGCATAGAGGCGGTCGACGGATGCTTTCGCCGCAGCAAGTTCATCGGTCAAGGATATAATATCATTTCCATAGCGGTCGTAAAAATCCGGAGAAGAAAATATTCCCTCCAACCGTAAGACATTCTCTTCGACTTTTGCAATTTCCTGTTCGAGACCTTCCAGTTCTTTCGATTCTTTCCAGCTTAATTTCTTTGATGCTATTTTGATGCGCGGTTTCTTGTTTTTTCTGAACCGGCATTTTCCCATTGTCCGCTTCTGCGAGACGGAGTTTTCGTTTTTCTATATAATAATCGTAATCCCCCTCGCTGAAATATATTTCCCCGTTTCCCTCGAATGCAAGAATGCCGCTGCAGACGCGGTTTAAGAAATAGCGGTCATGGCTGACGACGATGACACAGCCGTCAAAAGCAATGAGCGCTTCTTCCAGAATGCGCAGTGTGGCAAGATCGAGATCATTCGTCGGTTCATCCAGTATGAGAAAATTACCGCCGTTTTTGAGCACTTTTGCAAGCAGGAGCCGGCTCCGTTCTCCGCCGGAAAGTTCTCCCACTTTTGTATTCATCCTGTCGTCTTCAAACAGAAATCTCCTCAGATAGGTCCATACTTTCATACGTTCCCCGCCGAACATCACCCACTCGCGCCCATCGCCGAGTTCCTGGACAACTGTGTTTTGATCGTTCAGCGCCACACGCGATTGATCGATATAATTGAAGAGCGTCCGTTCGCCGACCTCTACTTCTCCGGAGGCGGCGTGCAGTTCGCCGAGAATAGCTCTCAGCAGAGTCGTTTTCCCGAGTCCGTTGCGTCCGATAATGCCGAGTTTTCGTTTCCGCTCAAAATTAAAATTCAGTCCTTCAAAGAGTTTTTTCCCGCCCGCCGTCATACCGAGTGATTTGAAATTCAGAACGGTCGCCCCGAGTACGGGCGGCGGCGGAATAATGAGATCGACATTTGTCTCCGGTTCCGGTCCTTTTTTTTCAACTTCTTCAAAATATGCTTTCAATCGGCTCTTTGCTTTTGTTCTGCGTGCCCGCGCTCCGCGTCGTACCCAGGCAAGCTCCCGGCGTAAAAACATGTTCCGCTTATGTTCTTCCGTCTCCATCTGTGCCTGGCGTTCCGCTTTATCCAGAAGAAAATCGCTGTACGAACCGTCATGGGAAAAGCATTCCCCGCCGGAAAGTTCGATGATACGCGTTGCAAGGGAATCAAGAAAATAGCGGTCGTGCGTAACAAAGAGGCACGCGCCCGGATAACCGGACAAAAAATCTTCTATCCATTCAATCGATTCCGTATCGAGATGGTTTGTGGGTTCGTCTAATATGAGAAAATCCGGGCGGGAAATCATGGCACGGCACAGCGCAACGCGCCTTTTTTCGCCTCCGGAGAGCGTATCGATGGAACGGTCTTTTATCCGGAACATTCAGTGAATGCATTGCTGTTTCGATCCGGTTCTCCAGGTTCCATCCGTCCCGGTGATGAATTTGTTCTTCTACCAGATGACGTTTGTCCGACGCGGCGGGAAGACGTTCGTACTCCTCCAGCAATTCTTTGACATCGTGAGCGCCGTCTACTATGTTTTCGTAGACCGATTTTGACGAGTCGAGCTGAAAATTTTGAGGCAGGTAACCGATGAAAATATCCCTGCGCCGTGTGACGGCTCCGCTGTCCGGTTCCATAAGTCCGGCGATTATTTTCAGAAGTGTTGTTTTACCGGAGCCGTTGTTCCCGATCAGCCCGACCCGTTCTCCCTGATGAATGGTCAAAGCCGCGCTTTTTAAAACGACCTGAGCGCCGTAATGCACGGAAAGTTCCTTGGCTGTTATAATAACTGGACCGGGAGGCGTCGACATTCGCAGCTGCAGGTTAATGACGGGTGAATGAATGGTTGAATGTTTCTCTTTTGAGAAAGTGTATCTTCGAAAAATCTTTCATGTTAAGATATTTAATCCGTCATTATAAATTTGAAATCCAATATTTTCAGCGCCGAAGCCGGGGGCGATTTCCACGTCACAAAAAACATATGGTCTTTCCCCCGCACTCCGGTTCCGCTTCGCTGATGCATGAATGAGAATCAAACGGCGCTTATTTTTAGTTAGTATCAAATGATACCAAGGCGAAAAAGCAGTATTTTTCATCATAACTTCGCCGGAGGTAACATATGTTTGACAAACCGCTTGCCGACCGACTCAAATCCAAATCGGTCAAAGAATCTATCATCAACAGCATTGCTCATGACTTCAATCTTACTCCGCTGTTGGCAGAAGCATACTTTTCTCAGATCAAAGAATACTTCCTCCATCACACAGATGTCGACCTTGCTTCAGGACAGATGCACTATCTCGCTGTCGCTGAAAACGAACCTGCAGGCAAACCCATTGCTCTGTGTAAAAAGATTTCTATCAAAATAACTCTTCACAAGCCCGACGAAGATCTTGAGGTCTATAAAAAATCAGGCTTACACGGTCTTCGTCATCACAAGATTCTCCGTATTGCCAATAATGCCATTGATCAAGGCGGCGTTCTCTCATGCGAAGATCTTGCTTTCATCCTCACCTCAAGCGTCGTCACTATCAAGCGAGATATGAGCCACATGCGCAAGAGTGGTATCATCCTTCCCACGCGCGGTTGGCGCCATGAAATGGGCCGTGGACAAACTCATAAAACCCAAATCCTTGATCTTTATCTCTCCGGTTACCTCTTCTCCGATATCGAACGCCGAACGAAGCACTCCGAGACTGCCATTAAACGTTATATCCAAGACTTTACCCGTGTTGTTCTGTTGCATACAAAACATTTTTCTATCGATCAAATTCGTATATCCACAGGCTTCTCTCACCGTCTTATTGGTGAGTACCTTAAGCTCTTTAACCAGCATGCCTCAAGCACTCAACTGAAACGCATACTGCAAAACTCAAAAAAAAAGGAGCTTAACTCTATGATTGCAAAGAACTTAACTTTTCTCCCAAGAGATACCCGGGAGCACTCACCTAAAACGCTTGCTTTGCGCGAATACAAACGCATCCAAGGAAAATCTCTCAAACATATCCTCTTAGATCGCTTTATCAACAACTATGGCTATGATAAAGGTCTTGTCACTGCTTCGGCTATTGTCGACGACCTCATGGCTCTCATCGAACAGTTTTATCGTTATTCCGACAACTCCTTCCTTAGGCAGGGACAGATGGTCTGGCATGCTGTCCCTATCGATGAATATCCACGCAAAGGAAAATCCATCGCTCAAACAAAACTTCGTCCCGTTATTCTCGATATCATCACCAACTCAGACATCGAAGATATGAAAACTCCATTACATCACCGTGAACTGCGGCTCAAGAAGATCGAACGGTGGACCCATCAGGCCTATGATCAAGGTGCTCTTCTAACTCAACTCGATCTTGCTGTCTTGCTTACTGCTTCAACCGTCACAACTGGCCAATATGTCCGTGAATACCAAGACATCTACAACAGACCCTTACCTACTCGCGGCAATGTGCAGCTCATCGGTTCCGGACAAACCCATAAAAAGGAAATTATTGCCTATCATCTCAAAGGATATCTTGTTCCTACTATCTGTCAAAGAACCAAGCACTCCAAAGAATCCGTTGAACGTTATATCAGAGACTTTGAGTCCGTTAAACTTCTTTCCACTAAGTTCGATGATCCGGATGTTATCTCTCGTATCATTCGGCTCACCATTCCTGTAGTCAAGCAGTACCTCGATCTCATACCGCTTGACTCATAGGAATGTTTGTATTATTTTCTTGGCACCTACCCTTGGTATCAGGTGATACTATTTCAAAAGAACCAATTTCTTCGTCTCGGAATACATGCTGGAAGAATGGCGAATTTGCAGGCGATAAAAATAAACGCCGCTCGTCAGATTCCTCGCATAAAAAGGAACCGCATACGATCCGGCCGCTTGTTCCTGGTTCACCAGTGTTGCAATTTCCCGTCCCAATGCATCGTAGATCTTGATAGAAACAAAACCGTGAACGGAGAGTTCATAGGCAATCGTTGTTGACGGATTGAACGGATTGGGATAATTTTGCTTCAAAGCGAAATCGGAGGGAATAATATTCCCGACGGGAACAGAAGTCACTACAGCTTGTGGACTGACCAATTCGATTCCGTTTCCGGTGCCGCGATTTCTTGAATATTGTTTATCGGCTGCATTATTCCAGTGCTCGTGCACACCAAGGCTCTGCAATCGGACGCTGTCGCCGTTGGGATGATAGAATGTTCCGGAAGGCGGATTGTTTGCCAGCGCGGCTTCATGCAGATAATTATCAACAGCTCCGTAAACGGTTGTGTCATTCGGATTGATCGCTGCTTCTGTGCGCATAAAATCAAGACAGACAGATTCAATGGCAACATTATCCTCGGACATAAAAAGACTGGATGTCCAGTTATTGTTGAACGGAGCAGAAATCCATTTGCTTAAAGGGGATACTTGGGCGCCTTCGTCCTGGACGGCATACAGCGCGTCGACCATAAAGAGCAGTGTTTTAGCTCCGAGGTCTTTGTGTCCCATCAGATCGACAAGCGTATTATATGTTCCCATGGGACGGCCTTTAAATGTCCATTCGTTCCCTACTCCGTAATCTATGTCATGAACCGCCGTATAATAGTGCAGTCCGGCGGCATGGGGAGCGTTTTGATAAGGAACTCCGTTCATATCGCAGCTCAGTGTTCCGAAATGATTCTTCGAACAGAATGTAACCCCCATATACCGGTGGCCTTTAAAATTGGCAAGATTAATCAAGTATGATGCTTGAGTAACTACTGTCGGCAGATAGGCAGGATTCCCGCCGTTGATTTCCTGCGTCAGATTTTCCGACCAGTGTACGCGGGTTGTGTCGCGCACATATTTTTCACGACTGTTCAAAGCTTCCCATCCCATGTAATGAACGCCCGGATATGCGGTTTTGCATTTAGTATAGACTGGATCCGGAATATACCTGTCCGTATCATAAATAGTTATACAGCTGTCCTTAACGCCGGCAACATCCACGAGCTGCCTGAGCAAACTCAATGCAAGCTGCGGAGAGACGAAACAGATGTTGCCGGTAACGCCAGAGTATGGAGGAGCGCCTGATTGTACCAAATTGATTTTAATGGCAATCTTCTCCCCAGTTTGATAGCCGGTATTCCCTTTGCCATGCTGAATATTAAAGAACCGGAACAGCGTATCCCACGCTGCTGCATCCGTGGATTTTCCTGTTAATGCGTGAAGAGATTTGGATAACATTGAATCGACGATCGTTGGCTTCGTGTTATTGTCATCCCACCAATTGCCCGATGTACCGTTCCATTTCGCAGCGGAAGGATCCCACATCCACACGACACGTCCGGCGTTTATCCCGCGGGCCGTTCCCATCGGACTATTAGAAGAGTCAGTCGGTACAAACACGGGACTTTTCGTCATTGATATAGCATAGGAATTACTGCTGCTATTGATAATCAGGATGACGCATGTTGCAGTGCAAACAACAAGCAAAATGAATGCAAGAGCATATTTTGAGTTTTTAAAAAACTGACGCGCCTGCCGAAAAGAAAACGCGGCGGCAGCCAATCCAAGAATATAGACGACAAAACCGCCTGCAAGAGGCGCTGCCACTTTCATACATGGATACTCGGCACGGCTCGGTTTAGGAATAATGCGAATGAGCATCCAGACCAAACTAAACAATCCGATGAGAGAGAAAAAAATCCGTAAAACTATATTTTTATGTTGTTTTTCTGACGTTTTATGATGAGGGCATTCCGATAGTTTTACGTGTTCCACTTTTTGCTCCTTTAATTTAATGACGTTTTTGACATTTGAATATACGAATGATTCACAACAAGTCAACGTATGAAGAGAGAACTGGCGATTATGCCGGGTGTCGCACTTTTAATGAACCGTTCATGTCTGACATTCGCGAGACCGGATTGTTCGGAGAGCATTGATTCGATGATGCGTTTCCGTGGGACAATGCTTTTTACATCTTACTTATGTTGCACGCTGTGCAGCAATATTTCAAACTCACGAGGAGCACTTCATGCCTCATATTTGCCGCAATATTGCAGTGAAAAAGCTTCTGTCATTATTTATATTCATGAGGGGTTTAATGGAGTCCGCCGCTTTAGCATCACAGCAAACAAGAAGAGCGAAACTGCTGCGAATATATGCTTGAGTGTGTGTCCACTGAGCAGGTTGTTAAAAATAAAAATCCGATAATCATAGACCTCAGCGAGTTTTGCAACGCCGTAGACAAGGATCGATATTATGATAAAGCTTCCGTGGGAGAATCTAGGCCGAAAGAGTGAAACGATAACTATAACAAGAAGGAGAGGATAGGCCTGAACAAGAATTAAATAGAACCGCAGATCACCGTGCCCGTTCAACTCCGACCAATACCAGAAGAGAACACTCGCAACACCTGCTGTCAGCAGGGGAAAGAGCAGCAGTTTTCCTGCTTTCGGGGAAACTCTTTCGGCTATCGTAGCGGATAGAAAAGACATGAAGGCGACAGTCATCGGAAGACGATCCCACACTAAACGCGCATTATCCGGCGCAAGGTGGTAATATGCAGACCCTATCGATGTGAGACCGACACCGGTGAAGAAGATGATGTAGGACAAGCGGCTTTCAGAAATCAATCTCGACGTGCCCATCGCCATTGAAATTCGTATTCCCAATAAGCCGACATATGCGAAAAAAATATTCGAGACGACATCGAGGCAATTTGGAATCCCAAGGAACACCCGTTTGTCTGCAAAGTTATGATAAGATTGGTCTTGCCCAAAAGGGGGAATAAAGCATGTGACTAAGATTGCAATGATAGTCAATCCAACCAGCATCCATGATTTCGTATTTGATTCAATATTTTCCATAATTTACACTATTTGGAAATTACTTAATGATGCTACGCAGTGAATGAATCATGTCATAAAAACAAGACTATCATGCCGCTGACAGCATTTGCATCGTCATGCTACGATCCTGATGTAAAAGCTTTTATAAATCTGTACATAAACTCGACTCCATCGTAAAAATTCTGGACGCCAATTCGCTCATCTCTGCCGTGAGCTCGAATGTCATCGACATCCTCAAAAATGCCCGATACGCCGTACACAGGGATTCCAGCCATGCGCAGGTATCTGCCGTCGGATGCACCGGTGGACATAAGGGGAGTCACTGTAACTCCCGGCCACATCGATGCTGTAAGTTTCTCAACGTTTGCCATAACGTCTTCGCGGATAGGTGAAAGGGGACTTACAATCATCTGGCCGATTTGCGATACGGCAATTTGACTGTCGGCAAGAACATGAGTCAGAGTAGAGATGACGTTCCAAATGGAATCTTCCGGCAACATGCGGCAATTGACAACAGCACGAGCAGTTTGAGGCAGAGCGTTCTGTGCATGTCCGGCTGAGAGCATCGTTGCAACACATGTCGTTCGCAGTAATGCATTGTAATAAGCGGAGGAGGCACAGAGACGATTGGAAGCAGATGTATCGATTGGGATTTTCAAGATTGCCCGCATATCCGCCGCAACCTGTCCGCTTTCCTGACCGGCTGCCCGTTGAAAAAATGTCCGTGTGGTCTCATTAAGCTTTATCGGGAATTCATATTGCGCGAGGCGCGAGAGTCCTGCCGCAAGCCGGTAGATAGCGTTATCTTTTACCGGTAAAGAGCTATGACCGCCTTTGTTCTTGACTTCAAGCTGGAAGTTTACTATGACCTTTTCACCCGTCTGTATTTCCATCAGGAGGTGTTTTCCTCCCTTGATATCGCCTCCGCCGCCTTCCAGGTTAATGGCAAATTCCGCATCGATGAGGTCGCGTCGATTTGCGAGCAGCCAGCTGATACCATTTGCGTCGCCTCCCTCTTCGTGTTCTGTCAGAGCCAAAATGATGTCTCTCTTTGGTACGAATCCTTCGCTTTTCAAACGTATAAAATTTGCGATAATATCTGCATCTTCGTCCTTCATGTCGGAAGTTCCACGGCCATAAAAATAACCGTCTTTTTCAATAAAGACGAACGGATCGGACGACCAATCCTGTTTAAGGGCTTCAACAACATCGAGATGTCCGAAAAAAAGAATGGGCCGGAGAGCTCCTTTGCCTCTATATCGTACTATGAGGTTCATATTCTGAGGACGCGGGCCTGCCAGTTGAATATCGTTATCGGAAAAGCCCGCAGCTTTCAAGCGTGCAGCCATTGCTTCGGCCGCTTTCCCGCTCCCGTTATTCATAGTCGTGTTGATTTCAATGAGCTCTCGAAAGATGCTGCGAGCCAATTTCTCATGGGCAGTGAGCATCGGGATTCCTTCGGAGGTTTGAGCAAGAAGTGCTTGAGAACAGGCACCAATGAAAATATAAAAGCAACAAACGGCTGATAAGAAGTTTTTGTTCATGAAACCCTCCTTGCTGTTTAGATTATTCGTAACAAATGATATCTGACGAATTCACTTTAGAGCAAATGATATTGCTTCTGCGGTGACATTCATGATTTAATCCATCCTGAGCCGAATGGGCGGCGTACTTGTACGCTACCGATCACGTCGAACGTTTGTCGGTGAAAAAGCCGGCAAACATATTGCAATATAATCTGCCCCTCCTTCATGTGGAGAGCTATGACGTACCCATTCCCCCGGATATTCAACTATCGCTTGACCGGCTCTGACCTCTATAACTCCGTCATTATGTTCGACTTTCAAGCAGCCATGCAGAACGACGGAGATTTCCTGGAAATCCGGGCGTTGACCGGGTTCCTGCCAGCCCATGGGCGAAATAATTCTGGCGACGCTTATTTTTTCATTCTCCGGTATTCACACGTCCCACATACTCTTCGATACGTTCGGGTATGAAGCCTGCAGCTTCAATGATTTTCGGCGCCTGGATTAATTTAGGCACGAATATTTTCCTCCTTATGTGAAAGAATGCCGCTCGCTGTTGATGATTTCTTTTTTTTGTTCAGGATAATGTAATATTTTTTAATCTTCATTTTAAGTAACGTGAGTTACTCAATTTGAGGAATACTGATGCATCTTATTCTAATTGCACTCTACACGATAACATTTTTATGCTTCCAGCTTTCACCCGCCATGCCGTATCTTTTGGCGGGTTTACCCGCTTTCTGTTCGCCCGCAATTTTTGTGCCGGGTTTGTCCGGTTCTTTTTAAAATGATTAGCCGTTCTTTGGTATTGCGAGGACATTGCGCCGATATTTTTTCCTGTTCCAAATAAACTTTATAGAAACCGCCTTTCGATAACAACTTTCAATGCACTTACCGCAGACGATGCATTCTGAATTTATCACCAGTCCATTATTATTGGCCACATATTGTGTTAATGGGATTTTTACCAAACAATCTCTGTCGCACTTCCCGCAAAAATTGCATTTCCCTGTATCAACTACCGGTATTAATCTGGAAAATGTTGCTCCTGCTGCACAGAGTGTCCCCATGATACATAGGTTCCGACAGATCCATCGCCTATCCAACAAGAACCCAAAGAGAACAGCTCCAGCGCTATCATAGAGCCAAATGAGTTTGTAATGATTGTCAAAATTCATGCTGAAGAATCCGACGTTAAATTGCAGATGAGTTATATATCCCGATTTCAGATTAAGGAAAAAAAATGTGAGAGCAGTGGCAAAGAAAGCAATTACCAACACGATCCGGTTCGCCCGTATCCGCCATCCCGGCTTGCGCCATGGAATTTTAAAGAGAGACTCCTTACCCGAAAAATCCTGCAACGTACCAAAGAAACAGAGCCAGCCACATCCGACTTTTCCAATGAGGGGTGACAGCAGTATCAGACCTCCCCAGATTACAACAACCCATGTAACCACCCCCCAATAAATCGAATGCCAAATAAAAGCAAAGTTTAATGCTCTAAAAAATATGGGCGTCAGAATCAAAAAAACTATTCTGGCTAACAAATTATAGGTGAATAACTTCTTCATCTTTTCATTCTATTGATCTTTTGTATGAGTTACAGCAACGCTAACGATATCGCTTGACGAATTCATTAAGGAAAAAAATATTGGCCATGTATTCCTCCAATGAGATCGCTGCTCCCGCCTGAGTCGGTCAAGCCCGCAATCCGCGAATGGTCTCGATGATGAAGATCATAGTTAATTTAATCAAACGCCATTTTTTTCAATGATAAATCTCTCCGCGATCCCTTAGATATTCCAATGGCTTGGATAGCATGAATTGACGCCTTAAGCTCGCCGGGATATCATTTGCAAGTTTATGGTTTTCCCTAAAAAGCTCCTGGATAAAAATTGGATAGCCATGCTTTTTATTAACATCCACTAAGTCATCTTTTGTGAATTTGAACAAATTATAAATCCAATAACTATGACCATTTATTTGATCAAAGGTGCATGATACTATTGTAAAAATGCTGTCGTTATCAACATCACCTTCAGTTAGAGGCTGTTTTGTGAAGAAAGAAGAGATTTTTGTGAAATGTTCTCTGCTGTCCTGTAGAAAATAGATTTCTCGAAAACCTCCCCCATACGTATCAGCACCCCAAATACTACCTACAATTTTAAAATCGATTCTGCTATCATTTTTGAAATCTGTCACAGTTGCCGGCTCTGCTGCGAAATGCGTATAATAATATTCAATCGTTTCATTATCGAATAACTGAATCAGAAGGGAATTACGAAATATTTTAATCTTAGTGTATTCCGTTTCGCACAATGCCTGATGATCTTGCAGGTATCGTGATTATTAAATACACACGTTAATGATATTGAAGTATTATCGTAATTTTTGGCATGATTATTTTGACCTAAAGCTGAATCCGACCAATCACCGCAATTCATATATGCTGGTGGTCGATACTTTAGAAATGGTTCTTGCGCTAACACATTCCTAGAAAACATCATCAAAAGAAATATCAATGTCAGATTTTTCATTCTTTTAGCCCCTGCCTAAAGATATCTATAAAACAGAATAAAAAGCGTCGAGCATACTCTCAATCAACTCATAGCCACGCTTTCAATTACCCTCGATCCTACAACGTGAGGGATTTAATTAAAAGGCGGACGCATTTATTGTTCTTTCCCGCATTCATTTGCGATGTGTTGTTGAGTAACACTCTTGCGAGCTTCACGTCGAATAATCATTCTGCCAACGACTGCAAACAGGACAAGTATCGCGCCCGTATACCAGGCACCGATACTGAAACTGCTTGACCAATACATGGCGATAACCAGCCCGCCGCCTGCAATCAAAGCCGCTATGAGTGCGAACATCCGCATCCCATAGAGAAAGACAAATGGAATATAGTGTGCTCCCAGCAGGACCATCATCGCCGGATAGAACCAATTCAAACGATACAGGCTCACAGGCAGAAGGAGGGGCATCGATAAAGGCAGGACGAATGCTACTTGCATGCCCAATTGGCTAAGGGAGTTCTGCGTACTCAGCGGACTCTTACCTTTAGAAATACGAATGAGCAGTTCTGTGATCGGGAAAATGAAAAATCCGCCCACCACCAGCATCGTGATAGCTGCGCTTGGCGTGCTCCATGCCGCCAAGCTCGCCGACATGAGCCATAATACGCCGGAAACGAGCTGCCCATAGAAGCCCCCGTTAAATCTGTTGCGCATCTCTCGCTGTGCATCGCCTATATCCATATCGATAAATCTCCTTATGTTCGATCTTGATTTACCTACTGTTATTCTAATTTTTTCCGTGCTGGGCGCCTTAACATAAAGCCGCTGAACTTGACTTTCTACTGACTCCAACTAATCTTCCCCTTCCCGCTTCTTTATAAATTTGTATAAAAGGGTCGTTCACCTCTTTTGCACATCTTCAATATTTTCTTTTTGTGAATTCTGTTTAGATCCTCTTTTCCTCATGAGTTTCCAATAAGAAATAGATATGCCGCCATAGATGAAAACGAAAAATAGAGCACCATACTTTCGCTGGGATGCTAATGGACGATCTTCGTTGGTAGATCTGATACTAACGATTGAGGCATCAGAAAATACTTTTGGGAATAATACATAGATTCTTTCACGATTTGTTTCGTTGGAATTAGTAGAATATGTAAATGCGACGCACCAAGCAAATTGATCACCAAAATGTTGTTGGATAACCTCACTGCTGCCAGGTATAGGCAATAGTTTATCCCAGAGAGGAACACCAATTATGATAAGAAATATAATTATCAAAGTAATGTATGGTGCATATTTTTGATTCATGCCAATCATTCCTTCTTACCTGCGAGCGGGCTAACGATTTCTATATTACGAAAATAAATAATGGCGAGGTACTCCGGGAGATCGTCGCTCTCGCCCAAGGCGAGCAAGCCGACCTAAGCCGGACAAGCCCGCAAGAACACGAATGGCCTCGATAAAGGAATATCTTAATTAAGAATGCACAACCATTCTCCAACAATGTACAATTATATTGGAGATTGGACGTTTATCCCTTTGGCATTAAAATAACTAAATCCAAACAACAGAATAAGAATCAATTGAAGAACCCATATTGGCATTATCGTCCATAATGAAATAAATTGAGTTTGAACTCCAACTATTTCATTTAAGATCATGCCGAGAATGACAGGGAAAATAGTGATTCCCAAAACTCCTCTCCGTTCAAGTGGCTTTCGATCTGCCCATAACAATAAAACCGTCCAACCAATCATCAGAGACGCCCCCATTCCCATAGCATAACGATATTCGGCTGCGGGTTGAAAGTTACTCAGCTTATTTGAAAATGCGAAGATACTCGGCGATAGCATTTGAACGGCGGCTATAGCATCAATGATTGCGCCAGTCCAATAACTTATCCTCAACCATGTAACTTTTTGATCCATGTTGTTCTATGCCTCTATAATTATGTGCTTTCCATTAATGATTTTATTCTTCCTTGGCCAAGTGAACGATGCCTCTAATTCTTTACATATTGACCTTAAATGAGACATTACTCTTATTTATTTTCTTGATAATTCTTACTTTTTCTACCCATCAGTGCACCAAGCGCGACCCCGAGGGCAATACCAACTGCTATCCCTCGGCCATAAAGTTTCGATTATTTCTTTTTTGTAATTGATTTGAATTTATTTCTTTGTTCATTTTCATCTTCTAAAATGATTGTTAAGCAATACATCTCGCGATTTTAGCATTACTAAAGATAATCGCTTGGTATTCCTTCAAGGAGATCGTCGCTCTCGCCCAAGGCGAGCAAGCCTACCTGAGCCGGACAAACCCGCAAGCCGCTCATGGCCTCCTATTCATGCGGAACGCATCGGGAGAATATTGTTTTCTTGACTCTGTCCTTTTCGGCGATTCATTATAGGCGAATCCAAGCAGCATCACCTTGTTCGCCTATGTGCCCGCTCCGCTGCTACACGCTCCGTTGCTACGGCTCGTGCTCTTGCACTCAGTTTTGCGCTCAGTTCTTTGTCTGCTGCAAGAATCGCAGCGCGCTGGCGGGGGTTAGTTATGCGTTCAATCGCTGCCTCGCGTACAACAATATATCTGTCGTGCTGGGCGATATCGGTCAGCACGCCCTGGTTCGTTATGCGTGCGATCGCTGCTAAACGCACGTTGTATCCTCGGCATTCTTTGCAATATCTGCTAGTAAACCCACATCGGTCACTAACTTCACTCCTCGCTCACGCATTTCGGCTTCGAAGGGATCGTTTGACGACCCCTTGTGCTTACTTAATTCAGCTATCTCGCGCTGATTCAATCTTTTTGACGGCTTCTTTTCCACTTCTATAGGAACAAGAGCTTTTGTAACTAATCGAACATGTTTATGATATCTAATTCCAAAATAAATTAATAGAATGCCGGGGATTAGAAAAATAATGCTACTATAAATAATAGTGTAAAGTAAGTTTCCCTCTTTGACTAACAGGCTTCCAAAAATAGCAAAGAAAAACATTGTTATGAGGAGTATACCAAATATTGTTTTCTTCATTTTTAACTCCATAGTTATTTTTTATGCGCGTTTGCCGCCTAATCACCGATTAGATAGACATAGTCTATATATCGTGCATTATTGCACAAATAATTGGCTGTTATAAATTTAATCACATTACCGGAACGAGATGAAAGCCAAAATCCTCCCGAATCCGGCTTACCTGTAAAGCAACATTAATGATATTTTTTACTGGAAGCAATGACCTGATTGACCATAAGAGGCCATTTTATTCCGAAAATAATAAAATTTAGAAATCGATTTTTCTTAGAGGAACCTGTTCAACATTGTTTCCTCTCCTATCTTGGAGTAGAAGCAACACATGGAACTCCTGTATGCAGAATTTACGACGAGGCTCTTTAGGGTCCTACTTTTATTATTTCGACATTGTTAACGCTTTCCTATACACTTTGGCAAAGTGGTAAAATAGTAAAAAGAAGAGCACACGTATTTGCTCTTCTCTCACCATTAAAGGTATGCAACGGCTTTATCTTGGAAGGATTGTCGGAAACTTAAACTTATTCTGCAATTTGCAATCTGAAATTCTAAGACATTCTGCTTTATCTCAATTTGCAATTTACAATTTGAAATTTGCCATTCTTTGAACGGGTGAGACTTATTCGTTATTCTGCGGTTGTTAGGCAGGGATCTGTTATTCTAAGACATTCTGTTTTATCTCAATTTGCAATTTACAATCTGAAATTTGCCATTCTTAAAGCGGGAGAGTCTTATTCTGTACTCTGCGGTTGTTAGGCAAAGATCTATTATTCTGAGACATTTTGTTCTATCTCAATTTGCAATTTACAATTTGAAATTTGCCATTCTTAGAGCGGGAGACGGGGATCGAACCCGCGACGTTCAGCTTGGGAAGCTGACATTCTACCACTGAATTACTCCCGCAAAATATGTTTTTTAACCACTGATCCCGATCAACAACATCGGGATTCTCAAAATGGCTTCCGTTCTCTACGTTCTCGGCCATTTTGGAAATTACTCCCGCAGTATTTTTTTTAATCACTGATCCCGATTTGCTGCCTATTTTTATCTGTTCTGATACGCGTACCCGCAAATAGCGATCACTTGAAAATCTAATAAAAATGTACTTTGAAAATGCCATTGAATCAATGGCAGGCATCAGCTTCACCTATTATAACACGCAATAAAATGCAATTATAGAAGATAATCGGGCAGTATGAGATAATTCGCTGTTTTTATTCGTCTACCACTTACTTGTTATCGATTTAACAATTATCTTTTTGCGTCGTATCATTTATAAGAAGATAAAAACCTCCACATGCAGAATAATAAACCGGTCGATTCTCTCGAGACACTTATTAAAGCAGCCCAAAACGGCGATATTTATGCATTTGAAAAAATCGTCAAGAGCCATCAATCGTATGCATTTGCAATAGCTTTTAGATTTATGTGCGATGAAGCAGATGCTGAAGATATTGTTCAGGAAAGTTTTATAAGGATCTGGAACCATTTGATCGATTTCGATTTTGGGAAACAGTTTACAACATGGATGTACAAGATTGTCATCAATCTTTGCTATGACAAAATCAAAAGTAATAAAAGAAGAACAAGCTTGTTTTCAAGATTGAACGACGAGTTCTTTACGGAGGATTATATCGATCATATCGATCTGGAAAAAGAACTATCCAATAGGGAAACAGCTGAATTGATTCAATCACTTGCTGGCGGATTGTCTGAAAAACAACGAATGATATTTCTCCTGAGAGATTTACAGGACCTGTCCATTAAGGAAGTTTCCGATATAACCGGTTCGTCTGAATCGGCGGTAAAGACAAATCTATTTTATGCAAGGCAGCATATCAGAAAGAAATTAGTATCACTTAAGGTGAGTCTATGACATGCAAAGAATTACAGAATCTGCTGTACTCGAGCGAGAATCGACGAGCTGGGTACGGCTGAACGTGAAATCCTTAAGCGCCATCTTACAGAATGCGAGTCCTGTGCGGCCGTCTTTCATAAAATAACAAATGTCGATCGGCTTTTGACCCGTATCAAAGAAACAACGCCGCGCATCCGAAACGAGGAGTCACTGACCCAATCAATTATTTCTGCAATCCGCACAGATAAAAAGCCAGTCTCGGATTCCCGTGCGAACGACATCCTTGACCGATTGCGTGATATTTTCAGTTTGCGAGTCGCTCGCTTTGCCTGCGCTCTCGTTCTTCTATTCTGCGGAATGACCTATGTGTGCATGGAATACAATGATACCAAAGCGATCATAGATTTAGAACAGCGGCTGGGAAATCAGAGCATCTCGAACCATGCCGATGTTTTCTATCAAGGCATGAATATTCTGAACTTCCTTCATAATCTTTATAACCTGTCGAATGGAAATGCATCCAGTGTAGAATTGACGAAGACACTGGTCCTTGTGAAAAAAGCTGATCTGAATGCCCTGCTTAAAGACTATAAGACATTAGACGAAGCTTCGAAGACGCGCCTCAATGCGATGTATGACAAATATATAGAAACGGAACCATCCTTCCTGCCCGGCTCCGAAAAGAACCGTGAAGAAACTGCCGCTCTTCGAAGCGAAATCAAACGCTTAAAGATGGAATTGGAACGAAGCAATAATACAAAGGAACGACCATGAACATTTTCATAAAGTGCCGGTTCGGAACGATGATCATATTATTTCTTATCCTTGCTTCCGGCTGTAAAAAAGAGAAAAAAACAACGACGCAAATCGACAGCGACGGATCCTGTGTAAGAACCATCGTTGTCAATCCCGTGAGCGATACAGCGGCGTCTTTTCCTGTCCCCACCGACAAAAGCTGGGATATCCACGTGGAAGGAGATACTGATAAATCTTTCATTGCCGTGAAAAAGTTCGACAACGTGAACAGTATGAATAACGAATATCGAAGAGCAAAGAAAGTCGGTGTCGACATTGCATTCGAGAAAAAATTCCGGTGGTTTTTTTCCTATTTCAGTTATCAGGAGACGTATAAGCCCTCGCTGCAGATTCATAGAATTCCTCTCCAGAACTTTTTGACAAAAGAAGAATATACCCAATATGAACGCGGGGATACCGGCAAAACGTTAAAGAAAAGGCTGGACGACTTTCTCACGGCCAATTTATATGAAGAGTTTTACAGCCAGTTGATCGATTCGGTCGAACAGCTGCATGATCCGTCCATTCCAGCAAGTGTATTCATTGCGAAGAAGCAGGATGTCGGTTTTCATGAATTTGGCAAGGGGGAGACAAAAGATATCGTGAAATATCTGGAGAGAACCCTTGGCCTTAAGCTGCAGGGAAAAATAGAAAGGCCGATCGAAAATATCACGAAGTCGATAGAGGCCGATATCCAGTTTATGATGGACGCAGGCGGCGATTATGTGAATGAAGTTCAAATGCCCGGAATTATTTTGAACACCAACGCGAATACCGTGGAAGGAAACAAGGCTGTGTGGCGTTTTAACGAAGACAGATTTAGTTACACGGGTTATACGATGACTGTCGAATCACGTATTGCCAACCCATGGGCAGCGTATGCGACCGGCGGTGTGTTCATACTCATTGTTGCGCTCTTACTGCTCCCGCGGCAGAAACGGAAATAATTACTTTGATTGAATTTCTTATACGTGTCGTAGAGATTTATAAACATAGTGTAACAACCCAGTGTATTTTAATGTACCGTTGTTTTTGAGCCGACGAACCCTCCTTCGGCGGGCACACCCTCCTTCGGCGGGCAGGCTGACATCGGGAATCCTCCGCGGTCATCCCGAAAATATCTTCGATATTTCCGGGACTACAGTGAAAATCTTGAACATCAAGAATGAATCATGCGGATGAATGATACTTATTTCACCTTTTTTGTGGAGGGATTTTAAGGGTTTAATATGACGCTGAGTAACCCTTTTTAAATGATTTTCAGGGATTGAGTTTATTTTTCCAAAATGTTTTGCTTTTATGAAACCATTTATCGTATTATTACGATATAAAGAATATGGGTACATCGAAGAAAGAAAAATTCAGCAGCAGTCAGAATCGGCTGGCTGATTTGGCAAAGGCATTGGGTCATCCGGCACGGATTGCGATACTGCAATTTCTGGCAGCAAAAGATGTCTGTATATGCGGAGATATTGTAGATGAACTCCCGCTCTCTCAAGCGACCGTGTCCCAGCATCTTGCTGAATTGAAGCAAGCCGGCCTTATTAAAGGCGAAATTGAAGGTCCAAAAGTCTGTTACTGTATCAATAAAAAAGCATGGCAGGAAGCAAAACAACTTCTTGCACAATTTATGACCGATGTAAAATCGTGCTGCTGAAAATTTTTTACACTCATCTATCGTATTATTGCGATAACAATTGATCGGAGACCAAGTATGAATAACGAACAAGAAATCAAAGAGATGGTAAAAGAAAAATACGGAGCCATCGCACAGCAGTCAAAAGAACAGAATCAATCTTCTTGCTGCGGCAGCGGATGCGGGTGTTCGAATGTAGAATTCTCTATTATGGCGGAAGATTACTCAAAGCTTCCCGGCTATGTGCCCGATGCCGATCTTGCTCTTGGCTGCGGCCTGCCGACCGAATTCGCACGGATCAAACCGGGTGATACGGTCGTTGATCTCGGTTCCGGAGCAGGCAATGACTGCTTTATCGCACGTTCCATAGCCGGCGAATCCGGCCGAGTTATCGGCATTGACATGACGGAAGCAATGATTGCAAAGGCACGCACGAATGCAGAAAAGCTCGGCTTTAAAAATGTAGAATTTCGCCTGGGCGATATAGACAACATGCCCATCGAAGAAAATACCGCAGATGTTGTCGTGAGTAATTGCGTCATGAATCTGGTGCCGAATAAACAAAAAGCATTTTCCGAAGCATTTCGAATCATAAAACGCGGCGGGCATTTCAGTATTTCAGATATCGTTCTGCAGGGTGAACTTTCGGATGATCTCAAAAAAGAAGCTGCCTTATACGCCGGATGTATTTCAGGTGCTGTTCAAAAGGAAGAATATCTGCGGATTATCAAGGAAGCCGGTTTTGCCAATATCACGATTCAAAAAGATAGAAAAATAGATATTCCTAACGAGATCCTTGCAAAATTTCTTACAGCCGATCAATTGCGGGATTATAAAAATAGTCATGTCGGAATATTCAGCATAACGGTCTATGCAGAAAAACCATGAACATCTTCTATCGCCAGGCAGCAGAAAAAGATACCGCAGCCATTCGTGAAATTATAAGACAGCGTTATTCCTGCCGTTCTTACATAGATAAGCCGGTTCAGGAAAAGCATCAAGAAGAACTGATGAATTCCTTAGAGATGCTGCAGGCCGGTCCTTTTGGAACACATGCGCGGTTTGAACTCGTTGCAGCCGCTCAGGACGACAGGCAGTCTTTGAAGGGACTCGGCACTTACGGTTTTATCAAGAATCCGGCGGGATTTATCATCGGCGCGCTTGAGCAAGGATCGAAGAATCTTGAAGATTACGGATATCTCCTGGAGCTTGCGATTCTTTCAGCGACCGATATCGGTTTAGGAACATGCTGGCTCGGCGGTTCATTTACAAAGAGCAGTTTTGCAAAGAAAATATCTTTACGCGAAAAGGAAACGATTCCTGCCGTTGTTTCTATCGGATATGGCGAGGATAAAAGGGCAAGAGACGGACAGATCCGGAAATATTTAAGCGGCGCCCGGCGTCTGCCGATGGAATTTTTATTCTTTGCAGGTGCATTCGGCAACATACTAACAACCGATGCTGCCGGTGAATATGCCGAACCGCTGGAAATGGTCCGCTGGGCTCCCTCTGCTTCCAACAAACAGCCCTGGCGCATCGTTCGAATCGATGATGCATGGCATTTTTATCTTCAGAGGACAAAAGGATACGGCAAGGGAACGATGTTGTTTAACATTCTCCGCCTTGCCGATCTGCAGCGTGTCGATATGGGTATTGCCATGTGCCACTTCGAGCTTGCTGCACGGGAACTCGGCTTGAACGGCAGATGGGTTCTTGATGATCCGAAACTTCAAACACCTTACGGCGCAGAATATTCTGCCACCTGGACAGCGAAGGAAAAATAATTTGTAACCCAGTGTATTTTAATATACCATTGTTTTTGTAGCCGACGGCACCCTCCTTCGGCGGGCATACCCTCCTTCGGCGGGCAGGCTGACGTCGGGAACCCTCCGCGGTCATCCCGGAAATATCGAAGATATTTTCGGGACTACAGTGATAATCTTGAACATCAAGAACATGCTGAGAAAATATAACAATAAGGTAACTTCTCTCCATGGGCTGCTCCCATTATATTAATATGGCGAAAAGGAATCTAATTGACAGGAATAGAAAAATCATCAAGGAGATACCATGGAGAAAGAGAAAGTATTATTCGTTTGCATTCATAATAGCGCGAGAAGTCAAATGGCCGAAGCGCTTCTGAATCATCTTGCAGGAGATCGGTTTATTGCTGAAAGTGCCGGGCTTGAGCCGGGGAAACTCAATCCTCTTGCCGTCGAAGCAATGAAAGATATGGGAATTGATATTTCCCAAAAGAAGACGCAAGACGTATTTGATCTGTACAAACAAGGACGACGATTCAATTACGTCATCACAGTCTGCGATGAAGCCAATAGTGAGCGATGCCCGTTATTCCCGGGCATTGCAAAGAAGCTTCACTGGGGCTTTTCCGATCCTTCAACTCTGCAAGGGACATACGAAGAGAAGCTCCACAAGACAATAGATATTCGCAATCAAATAAAAAATCAAATCGAAAAATGGCTCTCAGAGCCAAAATCATCAGGACTGAATTGAGGATATGAGATGCAAAATGCAATAAAGCGGCTTTCATTCGCTGACCGCTATTTGACACTCTGGATATTTCTTGCAATGGTCTTTGGCGTGCTGTCGGGATATCTCTTCCCGGCTCTTGCGGGCTTCTGGAGTACCTTTCAGTCCGGCACAACCAACATTCCCATCGCGGTTGGTTTGATTCTGATGATGTATCCCCCGCTGGCAAAAGTAAAGTATGAAGAACTCGGGGATGTGTTCAAAAACACGAAAGTGCTTGCGCTTTCACTCGTCCAAAACTGGCTTGTCGGACCGGTGATGATGTTTGTTCTCGCGATTATTTTTCTCCGCGGATATCCGGAATATATGGCGGGACTGATCATCATCGGACTTGCCCGCTGCATCGCCATGGTCATAGTATGGAACGATCTGGCAAAAGGAGATACGGAATATGCTGCCGGACTTGTTGCGTTTAATTCAATATTTCAAGTGCTGTTTTTTTCTGTCTACGCATATGTGTTTCTGACGGTCATTCCGTCATGGATGGGGTTGCGGACATTTGCGGTGGATATTACAATCGCACAGATAGCTCAAAGCGTCTTTATTTATCTTGGCATTCCTTTCTTTGCAGGAATAATAACCAGATTCACAATGCTGCGGCTTAAAGGAAAGCAATGGTACGAACAGAAATTCATTCCTAAAATCTCGCCGGTGACATTTATTGCGCTCTTATTTACGATTGTGGTTATGTTTTCGCTGAAAGGCGGATATATTGTTAAAATTCCCATGGATGTATTACGCATTGCCATTCCTCTTGTTGTATACTTCGTCTTGATGTTTTTCATTTCATTCTTTTTTGCAAAGAAGGCGGGAGCCGATTATGCAAAGTCCGCAACACTATCATTTACCGCTGCAAGCAATAACTTTGAGTTAGCCATAGCAGTCTCGATCTCAGTTTTCGGCATTAACTCCGGCGTTGCATTTGCAGCAGTTATCGGCCCGCTGGTCGAGGTGCCTGTTCTTATCGGTTTGGTGAATGTTTCCTTATGGTTGAAAGAAAGATATTTTAGCGCTCCTTTGTAAGCGGCTGTTCCTATCACTGATGTGTTGCGTCGTAAATATAGATGACCATAAATTAAGGAGCAGGAGAATCCTTCTTGAGGAGATACCGATGTAAAGGATCGGCCTATGTGACGATAGTATGGATTTTCTTTTTCATCATTTTCTGAAGAATAAAAGGATTGAGTTTTGAATAAGTGTCCTGCATCCTGGTTTTCGAGGCACCACCTTGCGAAGGTGAGTTTTGAATAAGCGTCCTGCATCTTGGTTTTCGAGGCACCACCTTGCGAAGGTCCCTACCCTCCAAGGTGTATTGTTTTCCCTACCTTCGCAAGGTGGTATTTGTTTCTTGCTCATGGTCGTGTTTATAGAAATAGCATGAGGTTCCGAAACTCAGCAGCATCGAGTCCGGTTTTACTTAATCGTAAATCCGTATGTACCAATTTCTGGCTTATGCTTGATGAGTCTCATAAACAATAAAATAACCGCAAATTCAGGTGAAAACGGCTTATTGCGTAGATTTTTGCAGCATATCTCAATAATTTCTCTATATTATAAGGCAGCAAGGTACTTTGGAAATGTATTTTCCTTGTGCCGGAAAAAAAATGAAACAAATTCTTTCCATATCGTTTATCGGTTTATATATTGTCGTTATCATCGGTATAACGACATTGGTGCATTTTTGCGGTCATACCATAGACTCCATTGACATCTTTCCCGTCTCTTCTTCGGAAAATCCATGCTGTTGCGGCAGCACGCAACAAAAGAGCTGCTGCAGAACAGAACTTCGCATTATTCAAATCCAGGACAACCAGATTGCCGCTGCATCATGGACTTTGCCGGCTCTCGATATTCAACAGTTCATCGAATTTCAGCCGCTCGCGCTGCCAAACATCGATGCACGAATCGTTCATTTGATTTCGTCCGGCGATTCACCGCCCGGTAACTCGCCCATCTATATCCTCAATTGCACCATGCTGGTGTGAGAATATCCCTCTTTCCCTGATTTACAACCTGTACATGGCGTGCACGGTTCAATCATTGACGAATATTAAACGAGGATATAATCATGAAAACGATATTAGCAGTCATCGCACTTATCATAATTTTTACATTTACTTCTGTCACTCAAGATAACGCCGTGTTGCAGGTGAACATTGCGGTTTCCGGCAATTGCAATCAATGCAAAGCCAGAATCGAATCCGCTCTCAAAATCAAAGGCGTAAAGTTTGCCAAATGGGATAAAAAATCCAAATCCCTGACTCTTGCGTACATTCCTTCTCTTATTTCTCTGGATTCCCTTGAACATCGCATTGCTTTAGCAGGGCATGATACGGAAAAATATAAGACGCCGGATTCCATCTACAGCGAACTTCCGCCGTGCTGTCTCTATCGCGCCGATAAAAAATAACGCGTTCCAAAAAGGAGAATTCTATGAGAACGATATTTGCTATCATCGTTCTCGTTCTTCTAGCTTTTCCGCTTTGCGCCCAGCAAGCGCTGAGCGGAATAGTCGTGGAACGAGACGAACAACAAAAAGAAACGCCGGTCGCAGGTACACAGATTTATTGGCTCAGTACTTCGTCGGGTACAATTGCCGATACGGGCGGCCGTTTTTCCCTGCCGCTCTCGCCGCAATCCAGCACATTGATTGCAAGCCATATCGGTTATCGAAGCGATACATTGATCATTGCTCATCAGCGAAATATTCGGATACTTCTTCGAGAAGAAACAAAAGCCGCCCAGGACGTCAATGTTGTCGGCGAACGAAGCTCAGCGCCTATGGATTACTTAAACACACACAGCGTTCAAATCCTGACGAGCAAAGAATTATTCAAAGCGGCCTGCTGCAATCTTTCCGAAAGCTTCCAAACGAATGCATCCATCGATGTTTCGTTTACCGATGCAATCACCGGCACAAAACAAATTGAGATGCTCGGGCTTTCCGGTATTTATACGCAAACGACAATGGAGAACCTCCCGTTTATTCGCGGTCTCTCCTCAAACACCGGATTATCATTCATACCCGGTTCGTGGATCGAAAACATTAACGTTTCAAAGGGAGTCGGCTCCGTTGCAAACGGATACGAATCGATCACAGGCCAAATCGATGTCGATCTGCGCAAGCCGCAAAATCCCCGGGAAAAAACTCTTTTTTTAAATCTCTACGGCAACCTCGATCAGCGGTTTGAAGGAAATCTCAATTTCCGCCGTGTTATAGATGATAATCTTTCATCGTTAACATTCCTCCACGTCAGCACACAAGAGCATGAAGTTGACGAAAATAACGATCGTTTTTTGGACATGCCGAAGTTTACGACGTACGATATTTTGCAGCGATTCTTCTACAGCGATTCTTCCGGATTGCAGGGTCAAATTGCAGCGCAATACGTGAACGATCACAAACAAGGCGGTACTGTCGATTCCGTTGCGATACCCGGCGAATCGTATCTCTATAAAACCTATGTCGAACAAATACGGCTCTTCGGCAAGACGGGATTTGTTTTCTCGAGTCCCGACTACAAAAGTCTGGGCGTGCAATGGTCGTTCAATCGTTATCGCAATTCCTCGCTGTTCGGTTCGCGCGCTTATAGCGGCGATGAGGAAACCGGTTACCTTAATATTTTATACCAGTACGATATCGGCAGGATTCACAAATTTCGATTCGGCGGAAGTTTTTTATTTGACCAGTTTGACGAAACATTCGCCCTTATTCCATACGAACGAATTGAACGCGTCCCGGGAGAATTTATCGAATATACGTTTTCCCCGAATGAGGACCTATCGATGATCGGCGGAATTCGTGTCGATGAACATAACGCATACGGAACCATGGTAACGCCGCGCCTGCACATCCGGTATACGCCTCAGCAGGACTGGGTCCTTCGTTTGTCTGCAGGCCGCGGATACCGAACGGCAAATATATTCACCGAAAATGCAACTGCATTTGCAAGCGCGAGAACTGCCGTTATTATCCCGACTGAATCTTTCGGCTATGGTTTGAAACAGGAATCGGCATGGAATTTCGGTTTCAATGTCACGCATTATTTCGAAGTAAATTATCATGAAGCGACATTGACGTTCGATGCTTATAGAACACAATTCGATCAGCAAGTTGTAGCCGATCTTGATGCAAATCCCCGGCAGGTTCGATTTTATTCAGTAACGAACGGTTCGTATTCCAACAGCTTGCAGGCAGAACTTGATATGCAGCCCTTAGATCGTTTCGAAACGCGTGCTGCATATAGATACCTTGATGTCCGGCAGCTCATCGACGGAAACTGGATGGAACGCCCGTTCAGCTCGCAGCATCGCGCCTTAGTGAACCTCTCCTATTCGACGGAAAAAGATGAAAGCAGCGAATCACAGATGATGTACGATGCGACGCTGCAGTGGTTCGGTCCGAAACGCATTCCTTCGACGGCAGCAAATCCAGCCGGATTGCAAATGCCGGATATGTCGCCGTCATACGGTTTGGTCAATGCTCAGATTACTCGCAGCTTTTCTGATGGATTTGATTTGTACGCAGGTGCAGAAAATATTTTTAACTATATGCAGCCGAATCCGATTCTCGATTGGGAACATCCAAGTTCACAATATTTTGATGCTTCGCTTGTATGGGGACCCATCAGCGGAAGAATGATCTATGCAGGCCTGCGATTGAAGATATAGAATTAAGAAATTCATCTGCGTCCGAATGACGGGTCAAAATGTGCCCGGCATCCGGCTGCAGCCGCTGAAGAAAGACCAGGCATCGATACGTGCTTGGTCTTCTTTATTTGCCGAATGTCGCAGAAAATTTAATCTTTCCTTTGACGTAGTTTTACCCTTTTATCGTTCTCAGGATAACCTCGATGGATTTCCATATCAGTTTTTAAAAAAGAATGCAGTTAAAAAATGGATAGAATTGTCCTCTTAATATCCGGCCGCTGCTCCATTGCCGCGCCGATCGGAAACGCCGTCATACAATCCTGTTTTCGGATCGATCAGAATAGCTTCGACATTGCCTTGAGTACCGTTTCTTTCGATGGGTTTGAATCCAAGATGTTTCAATTTCAATACCACTTCATCTGTAAGGCCCGATTTTTCGTACAACAGTGTATCCGGCAGCCATTGATGATGAATCCGCGGTGCATCAACCGCTTGCTGAATATTCATATGATGATCGATGACATTGAGAATAACCTGCAGTACCGTTGTAATGATCGTCGGGCCTCCCGGAGATCCGGCGATAAGGTATGGTTTCCCATCTTTCGACACAATCGTCGGCGTCATGCTGCTCAGAATGCGCTTCTGAGGCTGAATTGCGTTTGCTTCGCTTCCAGTCACACCGAACATATTCGGAGAACCGGGCTTTGCAGAAAAATCATCCATTTCCGTATTGAGTAAAAAGCCTGCACCATCGACAATGATACCGCTGCCAAACCAATCATTGACTGTTGTCGTTACACTCACTGCATTTCCCCATCGATCGATAACCGAATAATGCGTCGTCTCATTATGTTCCTGCAGCTGAAGAGCGCCGTGTGAAACAGCGCTGCTGGGTTTCGCTGCGTTTGAGTCAATGAGTTTTCTTCGTTCGTTCGCATACGATTTTGAAATCAATTTTGCAGTCGGAACCGGATAGAAATCTGCATCTCCGAGGAATTCCGCTCGATCAGCATAGGCAAGCTTCATCGCTTCTGCCATGAAGGCCGTCGTACGAGCCGATGCAAATCCTGATACCGTAAGATCGTATTGTTCTAAGAGATTGAGCATCTGGATAAGCAATATTCCGCCTGAGCTTGGCGGTCCCATAGAAACTATTTCATATCCGTGATACGTACCGATAACCGGCGGTCTTTCAATTGCTCGATACGCAGCAAGATCATCATACGAAATCAATCCATTGCCCCTCTGCATTTCCGCAGCGATCAGGTCGGCTGTTTTACCTTTGTAGAAACCATCTGTTCCGCCGGATACGATGCGTTTTAATGTCGCCGCAAGGTCGGGCTGAAAGAGTGTGTCGCCCGGCTGGTACGGTTTTCCGCCTTTAAGAAAAACCCGGCATGTCGATTTATACGGCATAAAACGGGGAAGAGACGATTTGAGATCATGTGCTAAAGACCTGCTCACCTTCATTCCTTTTTCTGCCAATTCGATTGCAGGCTGCAGTACTTTTTCTCTTTTCAGCGTTCCATACCGCTCAAGTGCGAGCAGCAATCCCGCAACTGAGCCGGGAACACCGCATGACAGGTACCCTTGTTGACTTTTTTCCGGTAGATAGTTCCCCTTGTCATCCAGAAACATATCCTTCCGTGCTTTTATCGGCGCTTTTTCACGATAATCAATCGTCGTTGTCCGTCCGTCTGCCATGCGGATAACCATAAATCCGCCGCCGCCGATATTTCCCGCCTGCGGATAGGTAACGGCAAGCGCAAAACCTACAGCGGCTGCAGCATCGATTGCATTTCCGCCGCTCTTAAGTATTTCAATCCCTGCTTGAGCGGCAATCGGCTCAGCCGAAACAACCATGCCGTTCTTGGATTGAGAATGCAGAATATCCGGAAGCACAAGAATGAGCAAAGAAAAAATGACAAGCTGGTTTTTCATTATGATCTCCAGGGACTGGCAATGCGCCGTCATGTTAAAGATGAAGTATTCCCGCAAGCCGTTCCCGGCCTCGATGATTGAGGAATTTGGCGTTCACTTGAGCAAAACCATTCTCTTTGTCTGCGTATAGGAGCCGGCCCGTCCCGAAGCGGCGGCATTCGCCGTAAGCCTGTAGAAATAAATCCCGCTCGGCATCTTTGCTGCATTCCACCGACGCGTGTATCTGCCTGCCGTTAATTCTTCAGCAACAAGAGCCGCTGCGACTCCAACTGTCTGTTATCGATCACCATCACCTGACGCCGACTCTTAGGTTTACGAACGATATCGACCAATTGAGCACTTCTTTCAGTCGATAAAATAATTTTATGCGTCTCTTTCCGATCCGCATAGGTAAGTTACCTGTTCACGATTAGAGCTTTAATCAAAGACACCGCCGAAACCGATATAGACTACTTATAGTCATCGATCTTTGTATCATCCAGTCTGCGCAAGCAGTTGATCATTGCTCTTGATGAATGGTAATCGGCTTTCCAGATGTCTGCCTTCGGCCTATATTTTGCAGCAGGAGATTTATCGAGTCCGCTCCAGTACCACCCGCCGTATTCATTATCTATCTCATACTTCTTATTATATTCCCACATTTCGAGGAATTTAGTATAATAGAACGATTTTTCACCGGGGAATAATTGAGACATCATAAGCAGTGAATTCTGCGCTTCTGCTTGTGCCCAAAATTCTTTCGTTTCTTTAATTATTGTTATTTTATTTTCCTCGCCTTTATAATAATATCCACCGTCAAAAATTCCCCCGTTTTCATTATCCCAGCCGTTTGTTATTGTATGATCCACCATTCTCTTTGCTCTTCTCAGCGTAACCGTATCCTGATGAATGCCCAGTTTGCCGGATGCCTCAAGCAGAAGGTATGCCGTTTCTATATCGTGCCCGAACGATACATAATCCAAATCCTGATTCTTCATGCGCTCCCATCTGCTTGCATCCCTGTAGGATATCGGAGTCCAATTTCGCTGAAAAAACAAATTCATATAACCCTTTTGTGTTACGATTGTATCACGTATTATTCTTAAGAGCGAACCGAGTCTTTCCTTGAGCAGGGGGTCATGCCAGACGCCGTACAATTCAGCGAAAGATTCCATAATATGAATCGATGAATTCTGATCCTTCGGCGGCGTCGATTCGAAACCGTCCGGAAAAGGCGTTCCATCTTTTTGCAAAAACTGAAAATAGCCGCCGTATTGAGGATCATAGCTATGCTGCTCCATCCAGTAAAACGCCTTCTTGGCCAGTCCTAAAGCAGAAGTATCTTTAAAAGCTTTATAATACGCGGCCAGCGCATATATTGCAAAAGCATTGCCGTATGCCTGCTTTATTAAATTTCCGCCCTCACTTATGGGTTCGCCGGATCTGGCGACCAGATTAAAAAATCCTCCCGACTGTTTATCCCACATTTTATCCCGCAGAAATTTATATCCGCAGGAGGCATACCCATAATATTTTTCCTTCTTCCCCGGATAGAACATCGCCGCATTGGACAGCGTCCAGACATGGCGTGCCTGCGAGACAATCATTTTGTCCTGCGGATCCTCAAGCTGCCATTTATAACTTATATGATTGGTGTAGCCGCCATACATCGAATCCAGACAGAGCGGGTAAAACAGGTCCAGTTCCCGGTTTAAAACATATTCAATTTCTTTTCTGAGGCTGTCTCTGCTGATTTGAATTTCCTGTTTTTGAGCATGAGATTTTTCTTCGCGGACTTTACAGCCCAAGGAGAATACGAGAAAAAACGCCGACGCAATCAGAAACCTGAGATTTATTCTTCCCGGATGTATCATGTTGTATGCTCCTTTGTAATTTTTTGCCGAGGAGTGCAATCTATTCGACCTCTATTCTTTCCGGCAACATCAACTATTGCGCGACCGCCGACAGTATACGATCGGATTTATAATCATCGATGGACTTCTCCTTTTTTGAACCGGTCCGGCAGCAATTCTGTCAGTCGTTTTATTTTTTCTCCATGATACGCATCATACGTATTATTGGAATCAAAAAGTATCGCTTTTATCCCGCAGCTTTTTGGAACGAGAACGTCATTTTCCAAATCGTTCCCGACCATAATTATTTTCCCTGCATCGATTTTTAATTTTTTTATGACACCTGTATAAAACCGGCTGTCAGTTTTTTTACAGCCAATCTCTCTAAAGCAGAATATATCGGTAAAATATCTGTCCAACTCGATTTTTTTAAGAGCTTTAATAATGTCCGCTTTCGTCGAATCTTCGGCGCTGGTGGCAAGATAACATTTTATTATCTTTGACAATTCCGTTAATGTTTTTTTCGCGCCGGGAATTTCTTCTACAATATCCCAATCGCACATTTTCCCGGTTTTGCCCGGGAAGTCTTTCATTATTGTATCCCCCCAATCGAAAAGAACAGCACCGTATTGATTAAAATCCATTGCAACCTCTGCTCATCACCTGAAATATTCCCCGTTCGACCAATACCTGCGATAACCTCATGATTTTATCCGTACTTGACCATGAGAATGATGCATGACAATAAAATTTTTAGTGCATTTTATCGGCGAAGACTATGCTTGACACTATGCTTAGAGAGACGACACCCGCAAAAAAAGCGAGAAGACTCCATTTATTCGTTCGGGAAACCTTACCTATCCGCAAAAGTATATAACCGATAAGAAGATTAGCGAGAGCCCATAGAACATTGAGGAGCGGAGAGGATAATCCCTTGCCCGGCGGATTCGCAAATGGAGTCGGAAAACTATCGCCGGATATACCGTGCACAAAATGCGGAACGGCATTAGTAAGGAGAATGCCTGCCAATAAGCAGGCGGCATAATGATACCATTTCATACTAAACTCCTCAAAATATGTTTGTTGAGTTCCCTCTAAGAACATCTATTTTGTACTCATAACGGCCGTATTCATGCAGGCCGTTTCTATCTTCGATCATTGAAAAGATTTTATGCAGGAGGCGATTGTGGCCCTATCTTTCAAAGTGCCGGGTTTTGGAATTCCAATTGTATGTTTCTAACGGTTGAAGCTGTTTTTTTTGAACAACATTATCAATTTTATATTCAGAAATAACATGCTTTTTTAAAATGACTGCAGGTCTGTCTTTTTCATTTTTTATCTCTATATCGTATTTATCAATTTTGCCTAGCACTTCAGCATACAATTCACCTTGCCAGATGGTTTTAAGACCAAAGCCGTCATAATATTTATAAATTGTAAGAAACCTAAACCATTCGCCTGTTCCATGGTGTTCGTCTGACCAACAAATGATTTCATTCTTTCCATCATGAATCAGGTCGCGTAAGCTCAAACCCCAAATACAATACGTATCAATCCCTGCAAGTTTTCGCATCGATGAATCATACACACAAAGAACTCCGCCTGCCGGTCCCATCCAGCCCATTCCTAAAACATATTCTGGATGAGCGCCGCCGCAAAGATCTGCGCTGCATATCAATATCTGGTCTTCGGTCCTCCACACGTCCTGCTGCGGCTTGACACTTACTTCAGTAAAAGGAGAATCCGCTACAATCAGTTTATGGCCGCAGCCCCAATCATATTTTTCTTCCTCGATGCCGAGCATTTTCCGCGCAAGAGAGTGCGCTTCAGCAGGATATCCTGCACTATCCCAAGAATGAAGTTGTTTCACTGTCCTGACAAAATCTTGCCAGGTTTGTTCATCTTGTGCATGATCAAGTTTTTGAGAAAGACAACGAGTCATAAAAAAGAGAAGAACCAAAGGGAGTATTGTCAAAATTCTTTTCCGCAAAATTGATATCTCTCGATAATACTTTGTGACAAGCGGTTCCCGTTCAACACTTTATCTTACTTGGCCAAGCGAACGATGCAGCAGTTACATTCATCTCTTATTGTTTTACAAGCCATTCCTTCGCCTCTTCCATCGTATCTGCCAGATAGAAATCTCTTCCCGTCGCAGCTTTTACTGCGGTTAATATGATTTTCGACCATCCCACTATTCCGACGACGGCGCTGGCTTTTACATAGGGCGTGTTATGCTGCGCATAATCTTTTATGATGCCTGCCACTGCTGCATCAAATCCCGTATTTGTTACTTCTGTGATGACCAAAAGCGATTTGGGGGGATGTTTCCGTATGATTTCCTTTGCATGTTCGACGCGATTTTTAAATTCCAGTTTGTCCTTTGATTGCAGGCCTGAAATATCCATGCAGAGAATTGTTTTACCTTTATGTTGAAGTTCGTATACACCTGCCATAGTTTGGTCTCCTTTTAAATTCTTTTCTCCGCTTTTTTGCTGTCATCCACCGGAATATTTATCGTTTTAACCGCAAGCACAAATATATGACCAGTAATTTATTCTTTGTTCATATTTTAAGGACAGGATAGATTAAGACTTTTTTGGCAAAAGTGAAAATGGTATGCTCCATAATGTATAAACCCTAATAAGAGGAATGGAATAATTAATTTTACCCACACTCTCTCCATGACTGATTCTGATGAATGGATTGATGAATAAATTAATTTACGAGTGAAATAACAATTCCGGCTATGACGGCAAACATTGCATACAGGGAACCCTTCCATGGTGCATCTGCTTTTGTTTTCTTATAGAGATAATAGTTGTTAGCAAAAAGTCCCGTGCAATAGATGAAAGCAAGAATCGGAATAAAATATTTATAGAATATGCTTGGAGCGAAAATATCGACAAGAGGACAAACGACCATTAAAATCGACATCATCAAAAAGCCCAAGCCGCCGAGTCTTAGAATCGATAAGATGACGATTTGAAGCGGCCGATCAATTTCATTCCATGGTTTGCCGGCAGCTTTTTCATGGAAAGGCAAATATTTTTTTGAAAACACACTCTTCAATGCCATCATGAAAGAGATGATGCCTATGAAAAAATACAGCATAAGAGGCATGATTTTTAATGTTTCTTTCATTCAAGTTCACCTTTAAATATTCACAAATTCCGGATATTATTTTCATTTTGTATCAGCCGGCCAGCACAGCGGCGGTGAAGTATATATTTTTCGCTTGTAACGAGGAGCATGTTTTGTATGCGTATGATGCCTCATTATCGGCTGCGGGCTTTTCTTGAGTTTCCGTTAAAATTCGGACGGCTTACCTGATCTTTAATGTGAATGTATAAATATTATTTTCACCGCGCCAGCTAATTTCGCATTTTGGATTATCAGAAAGCAGTTTTTGTTTGAGGAACGCAATATGTTCGCCGAACTCCAGCGGCTCTTGAATATCAGCTATAATCTGGATGCTTTCTTTTTGATTCGGAATGCTTCTATCGACATCGTAGATAACCATGTGATGTTCTTTGCACCAATTGAAAATCAGCGAACGCTGTGTTGGAGTATAATCTTTTACAGCAAGAATCTGTTCAGAAATAAGATTGTAATCCGGCAGATTGTCCTTCTTACATGCGTTGCAAAAAAAGGCAAGCATGATCAAAATAAAATAGTGTTTCACTGTAAAATCCCTTTACAATTGGATATGGTTCATATATTCCGCATGACCGGAGGCATGAAAAATGTGCAGCGCTGCTGCCGTACCCGGCGCATCCTATGCAAATTGTTAAGCGGAATAGTTGAAAGCTAATGGAATGGCAGATTAAATGCAATATAGTCTGCACCGGATGGCCAATACTCGGTAAAATTTTTCCGGACATGAGGCTCATGCCGATACCGGTCTAAGGAGTTTTTCCTGCCGATGCAATGGTTTGAATGTATATGATCCGGCGGCGCTATGCGGCAGTTATAAATCTTACGCCTCTTGGAATACAATATCATTTTTTAGAAATGGCAATAGAAATTGCAGAAAGAAGACGAATGCTTCTGGTCCTTTAAAATGGCCGGGACCTCAAGTGTCTTAGTCAACAACATCCATAATCAAAGGGGATGGCCATGTACTTATCGGGTATCGATTCGCATTCTGATAATTGTTATATCGCAACCGTCGCTGACAACGGCACTGACGTCAAACAACAACGCGTTGAGAATGTAAATGATCAGGTCCTTTCCTGCTTCCAACCGCCCGATAGCTTTCAATCCCGCCAATTCATGTTAAAAAATCATTAATTTTTAAAACCGGAACAAAGCGAAAAAGTTCCTCTCATCGTTCGCACAAATACAGAGTCTTAAAATCCTAACTCAACATCCTACCCCGTATACAACTCGCCGGGCAAGCCTGTGAACCGGTTGCGGTTACATTCTTCAAGGCAAATGTTTTTTGTAGAAATCTTTAAGAATTTGCAAACTTTCTCTACCCGAAGCATTTTCTGAATCCACATTTTATTCGTTCATTTTTTTTATCTGCAGTCATTGGCCTGAGAATCGATCATGCAATCCTTTATGAAAAATGATCTTCCATCGATAAGACCGCGCGTGACTCCGCCACAGGGCATCGGCCATTCTATCTTGACTTATTCGATGAAAATGCGTTTAATTGTACGGTTTATCGATTATTTCTCCATCCTGAACGCAGCAGCTTTATACTTGAAGAGATGCCGACAGGAGGAGAGAAATGCGGCAGTGTACATATGTGTAGCGAGCGACATAAGCTTTACTGCAAAATCAGGATACCGCTTTTTGTTTTGTCAAGAAGCTGAACGTATCTCCATCCTCCATTATCGAGATGCAGTCGATCGTGTGATCTTCGTCATTGATTATGGAAGTATATGGAGCGATGATACAATACATCATGGCGACGTATAACTATTTAAACAAAGAATATATGGAAAGCTCATTTTTGCTGTCGGGTCTTTTTCCCATATCCATCTTTTTCCAACTGCAACAGCTTATTGTACAAGAAAATTTTTACCGTCGAATAATTTCCATCCGTTGTATCCCGCAATTTTTAAAACGAATAGAAACGTCCTTTTTCGAACGAAAGGCCTATGATCGTATCATTTTTTATAAGGAATCATAATATGAAATCATTCTTCCGTTTTTGTTTTATCGGTCTCTTATGCATGCCGGTATTCGCACAGACCAATGTTTCCGGCACTATTGCAAAAGATTCGGAAATGACACTGATCAAGAGCCCGTACGTCGTAACGGGAGATCTGACTGTCAATTCTCCGTATACTCTGACCATCGATTCGGGGGTCGTTCTGCTGTTTCAATCCGGCACTGGATTGTACGTGAGCGGCAATATCCATGCAAGATGGGCTTCTTTTACATCCAGCAAAGATACGTCCGGCGGCCTGCCGCAAAGAGGGGACTGGAGCGGCATACGAACCGGTTATCCGGGCGGCGGCAATACAGTATTCGATACATGCCAGATTAAATTCGGCGGCGCCGACGGAATAGCTAATCTTTATATCTATGCCGGTAACGCGGACATCGAAGGCTCCACAATCGCTTCGTCGAATTCCAACGGCCTCTCTATCGGGACAGCTGCAGTGACGATGAACAATTCGACTCTCTCGAATGCGGTAAATGTCGGACTTGTTCTTTCAGAAGGAACGAATATCAACTTCGGTTCTTCGGGAATCTCTTCATGCATGTGGCCGGTTCAATACAACGGCGAAGCATCTTTGATCTTCAACGGGATCAACAGTTTGAGCGGGAACACGCATAACGGCATTTACATGAATTTTAGTTATACAACAGGCGGCACTCTGGTTCTCGATACCGTATCGATTCCCTATTTCTTTCCGGGAGACTTCACCATTGCCGGCAATACAAGCATGACCATAAGCCCGGGAGACGTGCTCAAGTTCAACAGCGGAGCTCATCTGTATGTCAATCAAAGGCTTACTGCAGCCGGATCGTCGGCAAACAATATATATTTTACTTCGTATATGGACGACAACCTGGGCGGAGATACAAACGGCGATGGAACTGCAAGCGCTCCTGCCGCGGGCAATTGGGGCGGTGTCTTTTTTAACTCGGGCAGCGATACACTCAGCATCATGAGACATTGTGCCGTCTCATTTGCCGGATATGGACAATTAGGCGGCGTTACGATGAATAACGCGAGCCCTGTAGTGGACAGCTGCAGTTTTGTAAAGAATTATTACGGCGCTATGATGCAGGGCGTGTCCAATCCGAAGTTCACGAACAATATTATCGGTTCAAGCCAGATGGTTCCGATTGCTCTGTCGTTTTCGGCGAACCCCGTCTTCAGTAATAACGCCTTTTCCTTCTCCGACAACACCTACGATGCAATCGGCCTTCTCGGCGGGACACTGCCGGCAAATTCCATTCTTCCTATTCGATCGGTAACCAGCATTCCGAATGTCACATATCTGCTGCTCGACCAGATTACCGTTCCGCTGGGAATTACGCTGACCATCAATAAAGGCATCGTCATCAAAGCATACCAACCCTCGCAAATCATCAACATTCAGGGCAAGCTCATTGCCAACGGGACGGCAGACAGCACGATCGTGTTTACCTCTGCCAAAGACGACAATTTCGGAAATCCTCACGACAGCAACAAAGATGGAACCGCTACCTCCCCGTTGGTTGGAGACTGGGGCGGAATAGTTTTCCTGCCCGGAAGCGATTCCACTTCGAGTTTGAATTTCTGCCGGCTGACGTACGGTGCGCTGCCCTGGGCGGAAAATTACAACGGCACCTATTATTATCAGGGCGAAGTTTCGATGTTCAATGCAAGCCCCACGATATCCAACTGCAGCATCGGAAATGCCGTTTACGGCATCTATGCAGCATTATCCTCCTATCCGAAAATCTCGAACGATACGATCTTCAATACTCAATACACTCCCATTGCAATGTCCGTTTCGGCAAATCCGACTTTTTCCGGTCTGAAATTTGTCAATACCGGATGGACTGCGCTCGGCATTCTGGGCGAATATGTCGCGGCAACGGGTGAAGTGAAGCAGAGAACCGTAGCGGGTTATTCCAATATTACGTATGTGCTTCTCGCCGATGTGACGATCAACACCGGAACCAACGTTATTGTGGATCCCGGCGTCGTCGTCAAATCCAAGGGAGCAGGAATATATGTGAACGGGGGATTCAAAGCGAAGGGAACGCTTGCCGCCGGGAATGTGGTGTTTACGTCCCTGAAGGACGATAATTTCGGAAACCCCGGAGATACGAACGGCGACGGCGCCTCTTCCTCTCCTTCCGCCGGCGACTGGAGCACCATCCGGTTCCAGGGCACCAGCGACGATTCTTTCTGCAAACTTGACAGCTGCACGATCAAATTCGGAGGAAATAATTCGTACGCTCCGAACGGCGACAGCAGAGCGTGGGGTCTCGTTACATTCACGGATGCGGGAGGATCGCTCACGAATTCCATACTCTCGGATTCGTACCGACTTCGGCATCAGATGCGAAAACAATTCCACGCCGTCCATCAGCAGCGTCTCCATCTCCAACTGCAAATCCGATCCTATAGGCATGTCTCTTCTCGCCAATCCGGCCTTCGCCGGTATAACGTTTGCCGGGAACGCCAGCAAGGGAATCAGAATTCTGGAAGGAACGCTCTCTTCAAACGCCACGCTGTCCACCAGGAATATTGCCGGCATTACCAATGTCGGATATATCGTCGATCAGCTTATCGTGGGTTCCGGCGCCGTTCTGACGATTCAGCCTGGCGTGGTTATCAAGTTTATATTCGATTGGTCTTATGATTATTCAATCAGCGTTCAGGGGGCTTTGGTTGCCGACGGAACCGCCGCTCAACCGATCGTCTTTACATCGATGGAGGACGATTCGTACGGCGGTGATACAAATAACGACGGCAATACCAGCTCTCCGAATAAAGGAAATTGGTGTTCGATCGATTTTAACGCTTCGAGCATAGACAATTTGAATTCCATGAAGCACTGCGTTGTGCGATATGGAGGATATCATTGGTGGTATTCGACCGGGCAGTACTACCAGTACGGAAATGTCCGTGCGTTCAACTGCGCCGCCGTCGTGGATTCTTCTACCATCGAACAATCGAGCACCTCGGCGTTCGGAGCTTTCGGAAGCGGACATCCGACGGTCACGAATACGCAGATGGTCAACACGGCATTCACCCCGGTTACAATCAGTATGTTTGCCAGCCCGTCATTTTCCGGCATAACCGCCTTGAATGTCGGCTACATGGCCATCGGTATAATTCCCGAAACGTATTCCGTCAACGGCACCGTGCCGATCCGCTCCCTTGCAGGCTACAGCGATATTACTTATGTGTTGTACGGAACTTGCACCATCAATACCGGCACGACCATCACGATTCCCGCCGGCGTCGTATTCAAAGGCGGCGCATGGCAGATAAACGGAGCGCTTGCCGTAAACGGCACGGCTTCGCAGCCTGTGGTCTTCACGGATCCTGCAGACGATTCCTATGGAAATCCTTTCGATACGAATCAGGACGGTTCTGCTACGACCCCTGCTATTCAAAGCGGCAATAGAATCAGCGTTGCTCAGGTAAGCACGGACAGCCTGTGTGTTTTAAAACATGCCGTACTCAGATTTACCGACGGCGGAATTAATTTGCAGCAATCATCGCCGACTATTACGGGCTGCACGTTCGACAGAACGAATTGGGGAGTCTATCTGAACGGCGTTTCGTCGCCGACGCTCGATTCCTGTTTGTTCCGGAATCTCACGTTTGCACCGATGCAAACATCCCTCGTTTCTTATCCGAAATCGACCCTTAACGATTCGATATCCGGAACAACCTATAAAGGAATCGGCGTTCTGGCCGGTGAAACGCTTTCGCAGGACGTTACGCTGATAAAAAAGAATTTCGGCGGCATCAAAAACATCCCTTATATCTTCCAGAACTATACTGTTGCCAGCAATGCCGTTCTGACGATTGCGCCGGGAGTGATCGTAAAATTCTTCCCGGGCACATCATTGACCGTCAACAAGGGCCTCATGGCGGTCGGCGGATCGACAACGGACAGTACGATCGTTTTTACTGATCTTCGCGACGATTTTTACGGCGGCGATTCGAATGCCGACAGCACTATAACGACTCCGGCGAATTACACCGGCGCGCCCTACTATTGGTCACCCGGCTGGAACGGGATTATCTTCGAAGACCAATCGCTCGACCCGTTGTGCCAGTTGACCCATTGCGTCATCAAGTACTCCGGGCTTTACTATTACTCCAATCAGGCTGCCGTCATTACGAACAATGCGAGCCCGACGATCACATTCTGTTCTCTGACCAATAATGCAAACGCCATAACCGCAAACGGCTCGTCGAATCCGGTCGTCAATTATTGCGATATTTATAATAATGCGCAATACGGCATCAATAATGCGAACCAATCGTACACCATCGATGCACGATGGAATTGGTGGGGCAGCAACTCCGGACCGACGATCGCAACCAACCCCGGCGGCACCGGTCAGGCGATAACTGCTTCCGTCGATTATTCCTCCTATCGCGTGAACGGATCATTGAACCCGATTCTGGGCGATGTCAGTCTCAACGGCATTGTTCAAGCTTTCGACGCTTCACTCATACTCAAATATATCGTCAACCCGTCCGGCGATTCTTTGAATGCGATCCAGCAGTCGGTCGCCGATGTCAGCGGCAACGGAACGATAACCGCCTACGACGCTTCTCTCGTTCTGCAGTATGTTGTCAACCTTATAACCGGATTCCCGGTCGAGATCGGAACAAGCGCGAAGAAGTTTACCCTTTTAACAAAGGCGCAATTCGATGCACAGAAGAGTCCCAATGCTTCACTGACGTTCCCGGCGACAACTGCCGTGCCCGACAGTTTATTTACGCTGCCAATCTCTTTGAAAAATATAAGCGGCGTCTCTTCGATCGAGCTTACTCTGAAGTATGATCCATCGCTGGCGGTTTTCGACAGTGTTAAAACAGCCGATGCGGCTTCGGGCATGACGATGAATTACTACAATGATAAAAAGAACGGTTTGATCCGTATCGCCATGGCCGGTTCATCGATGCTTCAAAACGACGGCGACATCGCCCAGATTCTGTTCCGCGCTTCAAAGAATGTACGGGGCACTGTGACATCGCAGATTGCAGTCGCAAAATTTCTCGTCAACGAAAGCGATATGACCAGACTTGCACCGACAGCCATTTTTCAGATAATTGGAAAACCGACATCGTACCAGCTCGATCAAAATTATCCGAATCCATTCAATCCGTCGACGACGATCGGCTACCAGCTGCCCGATGATAACACGCATGTCCGGCTGGTCGTGTACAATATTACCGGACAAATCGTCAAGACGCTCTTCGACGGAACTCAAAATGCCGGCTCGTATAAATTGGTCTGGGACGGCACGAACAGCGGCGGCGCACATGTCAGCAGCGGCATTTATTTCTACAGAATCGCTGCGGGCAAATTTGTTCAGGTGAAAAAAACCATACTTCTTAAGTAATCAATTATACGACGCCCGGCGCATTTTTCGGCGCGCCGGGTTCTGAAAATTTAAAGGTGTCGAATGATCCGAACTTTCAAGTATACGATGCTTCTCTTCCTGCTGCCGGTCTGGTTCGCGGGAGCGGCCGCATATGCACAGGTGGGACTGTCGATTCATGATACGAGCGGAGTCAGCGGAGCAAAGCTTACAATTCCGATTTACGTGGATTCAACGCTGACCGGAAAGGGCGTGACCTCGTACCAGCTTCAATTGAGTTATAACACCTACGCTATGGCATGGGACAGCGTCATCACCGCCGGAAGCATGAGTTCGACCGGCTCGATAAGCTACCATGAATCGGCCGCCGGAACGCTGAATATCGCATCGGCTGGTTCCCTTCAACTCACCGGCACGGGAGTGCTGGTGTTCGTTCGTTTTCGGCTTCTGAATACCGGCGATTATTCAATTTCTTTTTCCGGGGAAGCGGCAAATAATTTTTTCAACGAAGGAAGCCCTTCCATCCTTTTTCGCAACGGAACTATCTCCATACAACCCCCTCTTTCCATCTCGATCTATCCATCGGACGGCATGCTGACTGTCGGCGATAAAGAACAGTTCACGGCTTCGAACGGCAAAATGCCGTATCATTGGTCGTTGACGAATCCATCGGCTGCATCGATCGATTCGAATGGTCTTCTGACCGCGACACACAGCGGATTTACAAAGGTCGCTGCAAGAGACTCCGCCGGCACGATAGACACCATCGGCGGCGTCATCGAAGTCAGGGCGTTCCGTTTGAGTATTCACGATACATCGTACATTCAAGGCCAGACATTCAATCTTCCTGTTTATACGAGCGCTGTGACGGGACTGAATATTACCGCGGGATCTTTTCAGATTTTGTTCAATCAGGATATGCTGACTCCCGTCGGCATCGTCCAGACGGGAACCCTGACCGCATCCTATCCTGCCGCTGCATACAGCAACAATGTCAGCGGCGTTTTCAATCTGTCATTTGCGGGAAGCGCTTCGTTGAACGGCAGCGGCATCCTTGTCTACGTCCGATTCAAAGTATCGAAGACAAATTCCGGCGGATCGACGATTTATCCGGCGAATATTCTGTTCAATGAAACCGTGCAGGGCGATTCTGCGGCTGCAAATTTCCAAACGGTCAATCTTGCGAGTTTGACCGTCAACCCCTCGACAGTCAATATGATCGACGGAGATACACTGCGATTCACCGTCTCGGGCGGAACGCCGCCTTACGCGTGGTCTACAAGCGACTCGACCGTTGCATCCATAAACAGCGCCGGCTTATTACAAGCGCTGAAAGGAGGATCGGTTGTCGTGAATGCGGTCGATGTGTACGGCGGAACGGGCGCTTCGGGAACGATTCAGGTGTACGATGTGCGTATTTCGATTCCCGATACGGCGGCCGCTGCCAATGACAGCATCGATGTTCCCGTTTCACTTTCTTCCCTCGCACCCGGCATGCATATCCAGAGTATTCAGGCGATTCTTGCATACGATACGTCGGTTCTTAAGGCGGAAGGAATTATCAATTCGGGAACACTTACAAGCGGATGGTCGTACAGCAGTTCGGTTACGGGCACGCAATTAACATTTGCAGGAGCCGGCTCGACCAATCTCAGCGGTGCGGGAATCCTCTGTAAAATCCGTTTTCTCTCGTCCGCCACCGCAGGCCGTTACTCGGCACTGTATATGCAGCAGTGCATGTTCAACGAAGGAAGTCCGCGGCCTCTGATAACGGGCGGCAGCGTGACGGTTCCCAATCTTTTCCCGCCGGTATTGTCGAGTCCGGTCAATGGAGCCGCTTCTGTGGGCCCTAATTCAACGTTGATCTGGAATTCATCCGCCGGGGCGGCGAGCTATCGGCTTCAGATATCGACGGATGCCGCATTCGGCACGATATTCTATGACACGAGCGGAATAACAACAACGTATAAAAGTATCGGCGGGTTAGCCGGCGAGACGAATTACTTCTGGCGCGTGAGCGCTGCTTATTCGGAAATTACAAGCGCCTGGTCGGCGGTCTGGAGTTTTACGACCGGACCGGCGGTGTCCGCAGGGGTACTACACTTCTCCCGAAGGTGTTCGATCTTTTTCAGAACTATCCCAATCCGTTCAACCCTTCGACGACGATACGGTATCAGATACCCGATGCGGCTCGCGTGACTCTGAAGGTCTTTGACATGCTCAGCAGGCAGGTGGCTGTACTCGCCGACGGAATGAGGGACGCGGGATATTACACGGCAACATTCGACGGCTCCAGGCTCGCGAGCGGCATTTATTTTGTCCGCATAACATCGACGCCGCCCGACGGCTCAAAGCCGCATGTGAAAACGATAAAGATGCTGATGATGAAATAAGAACTGCCGCGAATGCGCTTGCACGATGCTTGTCCGGATTATCGCGGCCATCAAGCAAAAACCTGCTGCGAGCTTTTCGCCGGGTTCGATTAAAACATATAGCCGCTTTCTCCGTGTTGGCTCAGGTCAAGTCCTTCTTCTTCTTCTTGACCTTGAATACGAAGACCCATTGTTTTCTGGAGAACTTTTAATATCAGCCAGGTCATAGTAAATGAGAAAACTGCGGTTACTGCGACGCTGAACGCCTGAATGCCGAGAAGAGATGAACTGCCGTAAAAAAGTCCGTTTCTTCCTGCTGCATTTATTGCCGTGGTTGCAAACAAGCCGATTGAAATTGCGCCGAATGCACTGCCCACGCCATGAACGCCTACTACATCGAGGGAATCATCCAAATTCATATATTTTTTCAGCGAAACACCCCAATAGCAGACAACGCCCAAACAGAGTCCGATAACGATCGCTGCAAGCGGAGTGACGAATCCGGCAGCGGGTGTAATACCGGCGAGTCCGGCAATCGCTCCTGATGCGGCTCCGAGCACGGTCGGTTTGCCGCGCTTGTACCATTCTATAAACATCCAGGATAAGGTTGCAGCAGCAGCAGAGAATTGTGTATTGATAAAAGCGGTAAGGGCTAACGTACCGGAGGTTAATGCGCTGCCGGCATTGAATCCGAACCAGCCGAACCATAACAGCGCAGCGCCGGTTAATGTCATTGTTAAATTATGCGGCGGTAAAAGATCGTGACCGTAATTTTTACGATGTCCCAGAACAACGGCTGCGGCAAGCGCGGATATGCCCGAGCTGATATGCACCACAAATCCTCCGGCAAAATCCAAAGCGCCCAAAGACCGAAGCCATCCGCCCATACCCCAGACCCAGTGAGCAATCGGCGCGTATACGAACGTAGACCATAAAAGAAGAAAGACGATGTAGGTTTTGAATTTAAAACGTTCGGCAACTGCACCGGTGATAAGTGCGGGAGTAATGATGGCAAACATCATTTGGTAAATCATAAATGCCTGATGCGGAATGGTTGCGGCATAATCGGGATTCGGCTCGAGGCCGACGCCGGAAAGACACGCCCATGATAAATTTCCGATAACATGTCCGCAATCCGGACCAAAGGAAAGGCTGTAGCCCCACAGGACCCATTGAAGCGTAATGACGCCAAGGGCAATAAAACTTTGCATGATTGTTCCGAGAACGTTCTTACGGCGCACCATACCGCCGTAAAAGAGCGCCAGTCCCGGCGTCATCAGCATAACAAGCGCAGTGGAAATCATTATCCAGGTCAAATCGTTTGTATCTACTTTCATAGTACATCCTCTCCCGTTTCTTCTGTTCGCACACGTATGGCTTCTTCAACCGGCACAACGAATATTTTTCCATCGCCGACATTTCCGGATTTTGCACAGCGTATGATGATCGAGAGCGCTTCTTCAACCCGTGCTTCCGGTACAACAATTTCCAGCTTAACCTTCGGCAAAAAATCTATATGATATTCTGCCCCTCTGTAAATCTCGGTATGGCCTTTTTGCCGGCCGAAACCCTTGACTTCCGACAAGGTCATTCCATGAAAGCCCGCTTCCTGTAACGCCAGACGAATATCGTCAACGGCATGCGGGCGAAGTATTGCTTCAATTTTTTTCATACAGTACCCTCGTTGAATTGATGAGTAACTTTGGTGGAAAGATTTTTGAACTGCGGCGCTGCGCTAACCATAGTAATTTAAAAATTATTACGAAAGAACCAAGGTATTTTTTGGAAGGGAACCACTATTTTAAAATTCCTCCGGTTCCTCTTGTCGATAAGGAAAATGGGACTCTCCAGATCCGGCCCGGCGCATCTTCAAAGAGAGTCCGGTATATTGGCTGCTGCCTCCGTCCCCGCTTTAAACACCGCATAATGTATCCGGAGAAGAGATAATGTTCATTCGGCAGACAGGGGCGGTTGCTTCTTGTTCTGCACTTTTGTAACATATTATGTCAGGTAATCAATGGATAGGTCTAATGAAGGCAAATCGTCCCATTATCCAAGAGGACTTTTTCTTCATGGCCGGGAGGTCGAGATATGGCAGTGCAAATTAGAGAAGTTACAACGCGGCGCGAATTAAAAACATTTGCGTTATATCCATACGTCTTATACCGTACTAATAGGTACTGGGTGCCTCCTCTTCGTACCGACGAATTAAATTACCTGCGGAAAGAAAAAAATCCTGCTTTCGATTTTTGCGATGCAAAATATTGGCTGGCCTTAAAGAACGGAAAAATCGCCGGCCGAGTCGCTGGCATTATCAACAAACGCTTTAATGAAAAATGGAATGCGAAGACTGCCCGTTTCGGGTGGTTTGATTTTATCGACGATCCGGAAGTTTCTTCCGCACTCTTAAACACCGTAGAATCCTGGGCCCGGGCCTGCGGTATGGATCATATCCACGGCCCTCTCGGATTTACAGACATGGACGGCGAAGGGACGCTGGTCGAGGGATTTGAAGAAATCAGTACGCTGGGATCGATCTATAATTATCCGTACTACCCGGGGCATATCGAACGCGCAGGATATGTAAAAGATACGGACTGGATCGAGTTTGAAGTTACGATGCATCCGGAAATTCCGGAAAAAATCAAACGCATCGCCGAGATTGCGCTGGAAAGAAATCATCTGAAAGTCCTTGCCGTACGGAAAGCTAAAGAAATGAAACCGTATGGAAAGGAAATTTTTGCGGTGTTGAATTCCGCTTATAAAGATTTATACGGGTTCGTCGAGCTTTCCGACAAGCAGGTGGACATGTATATCAAGCAATATTTCGGTTTTATTCTTCCGGAATTTGTTCCAGTCGTGCTCGATGCACGGAACAGAGTTGCAGCGTTCGGCATTGCAATGCCTTCGCTTTCTCATGCCATGCTCAAAAGCAGCGGACGGCTTTTCCCGTTCGGATTGTTTTATATTTTGAAAGCCCTCAAAAACAACAGAAAAGCAGACCTCTATCTGACCGCTGTGCGTCCCGATCTGCAAAACAAGGGAATCAATGCAATCCTTATTTATGAAATGCATAAAGCATTCATCAAGCATAATATTCAGAAAGTCGAAACAAATAGAGAGCTTGAGGGGAACGCCAAAATTCAGGCGCAATGGCGCTTCTACGATGCAAGGCAGCATAAACGCCGGAGATGCTACAAAAAAACGCTTTAAAACAATGATTCTTGATGCTGAGAATGACCGTACCGGGCTTAAGCCATGAGATTTTTCGGTTGATTGGCCTCTTTGCCGCCGTCTTTCCCCTGTTTTACATGCGCTGTGGTGTTTTTCTGCTCTTTTCCATTTGCTTCCTAGCATAAAAACTGCTACCGTTCTGCCATATTCAACACGTGTGAGAAAAGCTGTTGAAGCAAATACGGAGGTTAGCAATGAAACTTCGAAAACGTTGTTTATCGGTGATGCTCCTTCTTCCTTTCTTTTTGCAATCTTCTTTTGCTCAGACTGCAGAGTCTTTTTATAACAGCGGAATCGATTGCGCTTCCAAGCAGGATTTCAACGGAGCAATTACGAATTTTACAAAAGCAATTGAACTGAATCCAGCCGATGCAAAGCTCTATAATTATCGCGGTATCTGCCGGTTTAATTTACGCGACTTCACAAATGCGATGACGGATTTTAATCAGGCTGTACAATTGAGTCCAAATTTTGCAAACGCCTATTACATGCGAGGCATGTGCAGAATCGGCTTAAAAGATCGGAAAGGCGCCTGCCTTGATTTTCAAAAAGCAGCCGATCTTAACCATGCAAACGCACGCGACGCGCTGGATAAATATTGCAGCTGACAGCTAAAAATAAGTATCTTTCCGAAGAAGCACAGCCGGGATGACGGTTTTTCCTGTTCAAAGGGCGGGAAGAAGCGGCTTTTTGCGGCCATTCACTATTTACAATTTACTTCTTTGTCAACGGCAGCAACTTGAATCGCAGCATTTTTTTATTCCTCAAAATTAAACTGCGCCGGATCATTGCTAACGCATCTCCGCCGTGACAACCGAAGTGCGGTAAGCTGCATACCCCTCTACACCGAAGATAATCAGCGCGGCCCACACGATACTGTATCCGATAAACTGCAGAAACGAAAAGGGTTCTCCGTAGACAAAAACTCCGAGTAAAAACTGCAGTGTCGGAGAAATATACTGCAGGATGCCGATGAGCGAGAGGGGAATTTTCTGCGCCGCTGAAGCAAACATGAGGAGCGGAATCGTTGTTGTCAGACCTGCACCCGCCAGAAGAACATCCGACAATATTCCTGCATGAAGAAAGACACCGCTGCCGAAAAAGTCGGAAAGCACAAGAAATGAAAGCGCCGGAAGGACCAGGATTCCGGTTTCCATTGTAAGACCGTAAAGCGAATTCAACGGCGCTATTTTTTTTACCGCTCCATACAATGCAAACGAAAGTGCAAGCACCAGGGCAATCCATGGAAGCGAACCAAAAACGACGGCAAGGTACACAACCCCCAGGAAGGCAAGGACGACGGGAATCCATTGCCTCCTGCGCAGCCGTTCATGGAAAAAAACAACTCCCATAAGTACGCTTAAAAGCGGATTAATAAAATATCCGAGACTCACTTCCACCATGTGTCCGGTATTGACTGCCCAGACATATGTCCCCCAATTGACGCCTATCAGAAGTGCGGCCATAAGATACACTTTTACGACATGAGGCGTAAAGGCGGCTTTCCGGAAAGACCTCCATTGCCGCAGAACAAGAAGAACTGCCAGCAAGGCAAAAAAAGACCAGACAATTCGATGACTGAGAAGCTGTATGGAAGGCACATGACGCAGCAGCTTCCAGTATACCGGAAGCAATCCCCAGCTTGTATACGCCCCGATTGCGTGCCAAATTCCTTTTTTGCGGCTCATTCGGATTTGAACGAAAAAAGCAGCGCCATCATGAGGGGCTGCTTATCGCGGATTGTTTTAAAATTGCTGCCGCATCATCTGCAGTACGGCAGAGAAAGAATGATTCCCGTGCCGCTTCAATCAAGTAAAATTGTGTTTTGCCGTGCAGAAGTGCATTATTTCCACAGCACTAGTTTCAATATACCGTTTTTCGTCGATAAAAAACATTTTCGTCGAGCACAAAAAAAGTGATTTGTATTGCAGTGCATGGTTCGGCATTCCGGATCGCCGGAGTGCAAAGGAACAAAAGGCAGTTTCCGCCGTCGAATTTTCACGGAAGGCGTTGCAATCCTCCTCCTTTCCGCTTACTTTTTTCTTCGGAGAGTGATCTATGAAATTTTATTTATGCATCAAACAGCCCTTTTTCTTCATTGTGCCTTTCTGCATTATTTTGATTACGCTGCAGGTACACGCTCAGCCCGAAACAAATTTTGATGTTTCATTCAATGTCGATTACAGCGCCGCCGAGCAGCTTGTCGATTATTTCGACTGGCGCAGTTCGAATCCCGAAGCAGTTGCCGCACTCCCCGGCAACCGGCTTGCCGCGGCAACAAGCGTTTTACTGGCGCGCACCAATCGTCCGGAGGGAGATTTTTTGCAGTCCCTTAAAAATTTTCGCAACGGCAGCCAGTATGACAAGGATATTTATGGTTTGCTGCCGGTCAAGAAACATATCGTCGAATTAAGAAAACTTCTTGCAGAAGCGAAAAAGCACCGTCTCGATTCGCGTGTTGTGGCAACGCTCTCCGCATATTTTCCAATCGACACGAAAATTTCCGCATCTTTCCATGTCTATGTGGTCGCTATGGGAAACGAGCGGACCGAAGCGTTCGTGCGGCGCGTTGTCTGGCATGGCAGTGAACCGGTCTTTGTCGGCGAGAACGACGGGGAGCCGGTCATTATTGTCAATCTTCTGCGCGTACTGGAAACCGAACCGGCCGTGCAGGTACAATACCTTGAACTGCTCTCGACACTGGCTCATGAATGTTTCCACGCTACCTATTCCGTTCTTAAACAATCCCTTCCCGATTCTACAAAGCCGCGTACTCCGGCGGACTATTTACTCGACATCGTGCAAAACGAAGGCATAGCGTATTATCTTTCCATGGAAATCCATCGCGTCGGAAGGCCGCTTTCACAGGCATGGTTTGTTGAAACTTCGCAGTCGCTGGATAATTTGAACAAAGCGCTCAACGAGCTCAGCTCACCGGCCCTGGCGCCGGCCCGCGCTCAAGAATTGCTGATGAATGCAAATCTTTCGGGGTCGTTTACGGGGAATTACGGCGCAACCGGCGGCATGCGTATGGCGTACGAAATCGACACGAAACTGGGACGACGGGCCTTAACCGAAACGCTTCTTCATGGATTCCGTTCTTTCGTTGAGACCTATCAAAAGGCATGCGGAAGACGATAAAGTATAGGTTCATGAGTTCTTAGTGCGTTGTTCTTGGCTCAACCTGAGGCATTATAAGAATCTTACCGGGCGGAGATGAGATTCAACACAAAAAATAATTTCGCTTCATTGTTGTTTTTTAACTTCCGCACTAAGAACTCAGCACGACGAACCATTATTTGTATTCTAAATTCTGTATTCTTACTTCTGAATTCTGTATTCTTACTTCTCATAAACCGGCACGCACCAGGATCGGTATTTTTGCATGTTACCGTGCACCGCATCAAAGTAAAGATCCATAACTTTCTTTGTGTTCGGTCCGATGGTTCCGGCGCCTATGACCCGAAAATCGATCTTCGTAATCGGCACAATTTGAACGCCGCTGCCGACAAAGAATATTTCATCTGCTAAAAACAGTTCCGTACGGTCGATCGATCGTTCCTGCACCGGCATTCCAAGTTCATCTTGAATCATCTGCAAAACCGTCCTTCTCGTAATGCCTTCCAGGATGTTTTCCGTAACGGGAGGCGTTACAAAAACGCCGTTGCGCAGCATGATGATGTTTTCTGCCGAACCCTCCGAGACGTGGCCGCTCTGGTCGAGAACAACCGCTTCGTCGAATCCGGCAAGCTGTGCATCGGATTTTGCAAGAGCCGAATTGACATATGCACCGACCACTTTGCCGCGAGCGGGAATAATATTGTCGTCCACGCGGCGCCAGGAGGAAATTGTCACATGCGCCCCAGGGCTGTCGATATAGCGGCCGAACGGCACGATGGCAATCGCCATCCGGGGCGTCAGGTTATGAAGGCGGACACCGATGATTTCGTCTCCGTAAAACGCAAGAGGGCGAATGTAAACGGTTTCCTTATATCCCTGCTTACGAATGAGATCGATGGTGAACTGCGTGAGAATCTCTTTTGTGTACGGAAGCTCCATGCGGAGCAATTTGCCGGATTCCAAAAATCTCTTGTAATGATCGAGCGGACGAAACACGAACATCTGTTTTTCTTTGTCATTCCAGTATCCGCGGATGCCGCCGAAGATCCCGGTTCCGTAATTTAATCCGTGCGTCATAACGCCGACCTTTGCTTCTGCATAGGGAAGAATTTTACCGTCGAGAAATACATATTCGGGTGTCGCCATTTTTTTCCTTTCGTTCAATGACATGTCTTTCTATAAGATAGAAAAAAACTCGACTAACGCCAGCTTTTGAGCGGATAGATTCTCGGCAAAATGTCCGCCCCTCATGCTTTTTTTCTCGGAAAGAATTCTTATTTTTAAAATCGCCGGTGAGTCAAAGAAAGATGCGGCTCGTTCTCGCAGCCGATAGATTCTCTCGAGAACGATGCAGAACGGCAGCATTGACCGAATCAGAACGGGATGTCATGACGCTTGATGTCGTAAAATTTTCTTACTTGAGTGAGTTTCTCTCTTTGCCTGTCTACCATGCCGGTACGAACAGACGCATCGGCAAGCTGGTCGACTTCGCCGCATCGACATCGCAAGTCTATCCGCGCGTCACCGGACTGATTGTGCAGACTGCACACGGCAAACCCCCAAAATATATTCCATGGACGTGCGTCAAGCGTTTTGTTTTTAAAAAACATATCGGCGTCGAACTTCCTCCGGATGGAACGGATGCTGTCCGGGGCGCGGAAAACGAAATTCTTATCCGCAAAACGTTTCTGGACAAACAAATCATTTCCATCAGCGGCTATAAAATTGTCCGTGTCAACGATCTCCAGCTTCTCATCGAAGATAAATCCAAAGAGATTTCGAATCTCTGGGTCGTGCATATCGATATCGGTGTCCGCGGCATTTTACGCCGTCTCGGCTTTCTGCGCATCGTGAATGCCGCTTTTCGCTGGGTCACCGACCGCGATATCAAAGACCGCTTCGTCTCGTGGAAATACGTGCAGCCCACGGCAACCGAAACCGTCAATTCATCCGTGCAGATAAAAATGGACTCATCCAAGCTTTCGGAAATGCACCCGGCCGATCTTGCAGATATTTTGGAAGACCTCGGCACGGAAGAACGGACAGCCCTGATTCTCTCTCTCGATCATTTTACGGCGGCACAGACGCTGCAGGAAATGCAGTTTAAAAACCGCCTGCAGATCGTGGAATCGCTCGAACCGGAAAAGCTCGCGCCGATGATCAATGAAATGCAGATGGACGAAGCCGTAGATCTTCTTGATGCCTGTGAAAATGCAAAACGGCAGGCTGTCTATGCTTCCCTGCCGGCAGAAAAAACGCAGGAACTCAAAGAACTTTCCCGCTATTCCGCATACAGTGTGGGGGGAATTATGAACACCAATTTCATTACGGCGCGGCCTTCGGAAACGGCGGCAGCTGTGCTGGAACGCATCAGGAAGGAATGCGAAAAACTGGAGCTGTACCGCTACGCCTATGTTCTCGATGACCGGGAACGCTTGACCGGAATCGTAGCCTGCGCAATCTTTTCATGAACGAGGCCTCGATTCTTATTGCCGATATCATGACCGATCAGCCAATCTCCGTCCAAATCGATACGCGCATCCGCCGCGTTGCCCGGTTATTTTTCAAGTACCATTTTGAAGCAATTCCCGTTCTGGACGACGATCAGCGGATGCAGGGCATCGTTTCTTATCGCGACGTTCTTGCCGCATTCTATCCCGAGATCAAAGAAGAAGAAACGGTATAAAATGAAATTATTCAAACGGTTTAAAGACAAACCCGCAATACGCAGCCTGCTGCTGTTCATGGCTATCCTCGGGCCGGGAATCATCACAGGCAGCGTGGACAATGACGCAGGCGGTATTACGACGTATTCGGTTGCGGGCGCCGTCTACGGCTACAAATTACTCTGGACTCTGATTCCCTCCTTCATTGCGCTTATCGCGGTTCAAGAAATGAACGCACGCATGGGAATCGTTACAGGCAAAGGCCTGGCTGATTTAATACGGGAAAGTTTCGGCGTCCGCATTACATTTTATATTTTTATTTTTCTTCTCGTTGCCGATGTCGGCAATACGGCGACTGAATTCGCGGGCGTTGCCGGAAGCATGAATATTTTCAGCGTCAGCAAATACATATCCGTCCCGCTTGCGGCGATTGCCGTTTGGGTCCTCGTGTTGAAAGGCAATTATAAATTTGCGGAACGGATTTTTCTGCTCTTCAGCGTTTTCCTTCTCACATACGTCGTTTCCGCCGTTATGGCGCATCCCGATTGGGGTTCGATTGGAGCCGCGCTGGTTTCTCCAAGCATCGAATGGAATTCCGGATATATTGCAACCGTCATGGGACTTATCGGCACGACGGTGGCGCCCTGGATGCAGTTTTATATGCAGTCATCTGTTATCGAAAAAGGATTAAAGATAAGCGACTACAAGTACACGCTTTGGGATGTCGTCCTCGGCTGCATTGCAACGATCGTTGTGGCTTTTTTCATCATTGTGGCGTGTGCGGCTACGCTTCATGCCAATGGAATTACCATCAACGAAGCAAGCGACGCTGCTATGGCGCTCAAGCCTCTGGCAGGGGCTCTGGCAGGACAGCTTTTTGCGTTTGGCTTGTTTGTCGCTTCCATTTTTTCCGCCGCCATTTTACCTCTTGCGACGGCATTTTATGTATGTGAAGCATTCGGATTCGAAGCGGGAATCGATAAAAAATTCAGCGAAGCGCCTCAATTTTATGCGCTCTTCACGGTCATCATTCTCATCGGGGCCGGCATTATTCTTATTCCGAATGCACCTTTGATTGCCATTACCATCTGGACACAGGTACTGAACGCCATACTGCTTCCTGTTGTGCTCATCTGTATGATGCTGATTGTGAATAACAAGGAAATCATGGAACAGTACACCAACAACAAACCCCAGAACATTATCGGCTGGACCACCACGATTGTGCTGATTATCCTGAGCGGTTTTCTTCTGATTTCCGGCATCACAGGTTGATATTTTCGTGTCGAAAGGAATCCTTATGAAAAATCTTCTTTTTCTCACACTGGTATTCGTCCTTCTTGCGGCCCAGAGCGTTCGTGCGCAGGACACGACTTCAACAAAGCCGGATAAAAAAGAATGTGCGGCAAAGGATAAGAAGGGCTCTCAGGGGACGTGCGGCAAAGAAAAAGGAAAAATGAAAGAAGCATGCGAAAAGTCCTGCAAGAATCCTTCCGGGACAAAGCAATAGAGACAGCCGCATTTTGCATGTAATCCTCTTCTCAACTGAAAATTTCTTCTTCCTTTTCCACGACTTCACAAGCCGTGGAACCGTCTTTTCTTTTTCACGTGCTGTCTTTTACCCGTTTGCTTTTTTTGATAAAATCGTCTACTTTGCCTCACACGGACAAGGAGCTGAGTATGGCAAAATCGAACATATCGGTCGAAGAGCAAAAAACCCGCGTCTCTACCTTGCTGCGACAGGTGGATGAGGATGTGAGGAAAAAAAGCTTCGAAGAAGCGCTCGATAAAATACGCAAGGTGTACGAATACGACATCAGGAATATTTATGCCCGCGCCTACGAGGAGCGCGTTCTGCTCATGATGGTTGAACGCGACCGTGAACAAGCCATGCGCGCAGTAGAAAAAACATCGGAAGAACGCGTCGATGCAGAGGTCAAAAAACGGCTCCGGGACTTTTACCGCCAGCAGGAAGCCGGATCGGAAAAAAGAAAGCAAACCGAACATCAGGAACAAGTTTTGGAAGAACGCGCACGAAAAGCATCCGTCACTGAAGCGCGGCAGGAATCCGGAAAAGACCTTTCAAAAATCGAAACTGAAACGACGCGTCAAATTGCAGAATTAGAGCAGCGCCTTCTGCAGCAGATACAGAAACAGTCTGCCTCAAAACCTGACTCTTCAACGTATGAAGCCGCGGAAAACGAGCGGAAAAAAATTCAAGACGATGCTTTTGCCAAAATGAAAGAGGAGCACCGCCGCTCACAGGAACAGCTTATCCAGCGTATGGAAGAAGAGCGCAAGGCGCTTCTCGAACGGGAACATGAAAAATCAAAACAAGTTTCTCATGATGCCTACCGCGCTTTGATGGCGCTCATGATGGAGATTGCCGTGCCGTCGGAACTTCAATCGCCCATCCTGCAATCCCTTAAAATTTCTTTCTCCCTTACGGATCCGGAGCATTCCGCTCTGGAACGAGAGGTCCGCCTCAGGACGTACATTGAAACAGTCAAAAGATTGTACCAGCTTCCCAAACAATCGGAGGAAGATTTTGCTCACCTGAAAAATCTCAGGAAGCTCTTCGGCATCACCGATCAAGAGCACGGCAAACTCGTCAAACGCGTTAAAAAAGAACTTGGCCTTCCGGACGAAACGGCCGTCATTATGATTATCGACGACGATCCTGCAATTCGCAAATTTGTGGAACATGTCCTGCGGCGGACGTATCAAACGGTTCTTTCTGCGGAAACTGCAGAAGCCGCGCTCTCAGCAATTCAGTCTGCGGTCCCGTCGCTGGTTTTGTGCGATATCAATCTGGGAATCGGCGTGATGAGCGGTTTTTCTTTCTGTGAAAAAATCCGGGCCGGGGAAGCAGGCGCTCAACTTAAATCGCTCCCGATTATTTTTATGAGCAGTATGGTCGACGAATTTTTTATCAAGAGCGCAAAACAACTCGACGTCAAAGAATTTCTCCCGAAGCCCTTTTCACGGGAATCATTGGAAGCTGTCGTAAAAAACAGCCTCGAATAGCGGATTCTCTATCTTCCCATGAATATCCTCCACGTCCTTTCACAATTTGAAGTGACCGGAGCTGAAGTGTATGCCGCAACGCTCGCTTCAGAACAGCAAAAACACGGCCATGCCGTATTCCTGGTTTCTGATACGCTCCATGTCCCCTTTCAAGGCGAATATATCCGGCAGGCGATTGGAAACCGTTCCTACCGGCAGCGATGGAAGAATATCCGTTTTCTCATCCGGCTGATCCGGGAAAAAAACATCCATGTCGTCCATGCGCATTCCCGCGCTGCAAGCTGGGTCTGCTTTTTTGCCGCACGGTTCGTCAAAACGGTTTTTATCTCAACAGTCCACGGCCGTCAGCATCTCCATTTAAGCAGTACAACATGGAACGTGTACGGGAAACATATTATTGCAATCAGCGAGACGTTAAAGAATCATCTGGTGGAGGAACTGGGTCTGAATCAAAATCGCGTTTCTCAAATTGCAAACGGATTGAACATAGAATCATGGCTGGGACGAAGCCGAACACAGTCCAAATCGGAGCTCTTTAACGTTCCTGATTCTGTGCCTGTACCTTCTTCTTGTCGGCCGGCTTTCAGGGCCGAAAGGAGATATCGTTCGATTTTTTCTGAAGGAGGTTTTTCCGCATCTCGCGCAGCAAACGAACGCCTCCGTGTTTATCATCAGCGGCATGCATGTGCCGGACGATATCTCTCAATTGATTCATGATGCGCGGCAGATGTTCGGCAGCGGGCGTTTAGGATTGAAAGAGTTCCAAAAAGATCTCTTTCCCTGCCTTTCGGCTGCCGACGCCGTGGTCGGCGCCGGACGTGTTGCAATGGAGTCGCTCATTCTCGGGAAACCTACTGTAGCGTTCGGTGAAAGCGCGTACGAGGGACTCGTTACGGAAGAAAACTTTTATCGGCTGAGCGAAACGAATTTCGGCGATACCGGACTACGAAGCTCTCTGGATAAAAATTCGATCGTGCACGATTTCACCGGCCTATTACAAAATCCTGCGCCTGAAAATACCGGAACGGCAGTTCAGCAGCTCGCGCTTAAAATGTTCGATATTCGGAACATTGAAAAGGAAGTTTTTAAAATTTATGAGGCCGGGAGGGCGCGCCTTTTTGCACCAGCCTCTCTTCCTGTTTTGATGTTTCACCGCGTCGTCCCGGGGCCTTCCATGGATTCAAAACACGGCCTTTGGATCACAACATCCGAATTTGAACGCCGATTGATTTCGCTCCGGCGGCGGGGTTATTCGCCTCTTACCTTTGAGCAGTACAGGGATTTTCTTATCGGAAAAACAATGCTCCCCGCAAAGCCCATGATTTTGACATTTGACGACGGTTACCGGGATAATTTTACGCACGCATTTCCCCTTTTAAAAAAATTCGCATTTCCTGCCGTAATTTTTCTCGTCACCGACAGGCAGAGACGTACAAACTTTTGGGATGCCGATGAACCGCAGGAACCGCTGATGTGTGATGCCGAGATACGGGAAATGTCTGCTGCCGGGATAGAATTCGGATCGCATACGGTCAGTCACGCGGACTTAACCTGCTGTTCGGAAGAAGAACTTCGGTGCGAACTTTCGGATTCGAAAAAAACGCTGGAAGAACTTCTTGGAAAAAAAATCACTTCTCTCGCTTATCCTTACGGCAGGGTCAATGAAACTGTCAAGACTGCTGCCGCCGAGGCAGGCTACTCTTTCGGCATTGCCGCGGACAGCGGGCCTCTCGTTTTTTACGATGACTTTTTTGAAATTCGGCGCTCGCAGATTTTTCCGTGGACAAGTGCATTTGGTTTCTGGAAAAAGACGCAGCCCTGGTATCTGCGCTATAAACATAAAAAATTTTCTTCTTCCCTCAAGAGACCGGAGACAGCAGGCAGGGGAAAAACATCGACCATCTTGGAGACTGCTTCAAAGTCTGCCGAATCCGGTTTAAAAAAATAACGCCGGTCTGCACTTGATGCTGCCCGTCAAGTGAGAAGGGCGTTTTACAGATCTATTTTCTTTTTTTCTTCACTGTTTTCAGTTTTTTTTCCGCAGGTTTGTTCTTTTCCGCTTTTTTTGAATTTTCTTTTTCAAAGAGCGTTTCCTGCGTTATATTATTTTTTTTTTCAACTGGCTCGCTTTTCTCCGATTCGCCTGGAAGAGGAACGCTTTCATCCTCCTCATTCACCACAGCCGCAAGATCGGCAATAGAATCTCCTTCATTCAGGCGGATAAGGCGCACTCCCTGTGTATTTCTTCCGGCAACGCGGATATCCGATGTATGCTGCCGTATAATCATGCCGTTGGTTGTGACGACAACGATATCGTCGGTTTTCACGGCTTCTTTGATAGCGACCATTTTTCCGGTCTTTTCCGAAATTTTAACGGTGATAATGCCTTTCCCACCGCGGTGACTGATACGGTATTCGCTTTCCTGACTCCGCTTGCCGAATCCGTGTTCCGTCGCTATAAGAATGGTCGTTCCTTTATGACGCAGGTTCACCGCTCCGATAACGATGTCTCCCTTTCCGAGTTTAACGCCGCGTACGCCGGATGCGCTTCTTCCCATAGGACGAATCTCGTCCTCATGAAAGCGTATAGCCATGCCGTTATGCGTCCCGATAACGATATCCTGAGTGCCGTCGGTGAGTTTGACATCTGTCAGCCGGTCTTTATCTTTTAAATTCGCCGCCACGATTCCGTTTTTGCGCGGGTTGCTGAATTCCGAAAGCACTACTTTCTTGACCAGTCCCTGCTCGCTGAACATAAAGACAAAATGTTTTTCGTCGAATTCTTTGACCGCAATAAACGATGCTATAAGTTCGCCGGGCGCTTTGGAAATGAGATTGTTGATGGATTTCCCTTTTGTTATCCTGCTTCCCTCGGGTATCTCGAACACCTTAAGCCAGTAACATCGTCCCTGGTCGGTGAAAATAAGAATATAATCATGCGTGCTGGCGATGAACATATGCTCGACGAAGTCGTCTTCCCGCGTAGCGGCCCCGGTCACTCCTTTTCCTCCGCGCGACTGTCGGCGGTATCCGGAAACAGGGAAGCGCTTAATAAACCCGCTGTGACTGATGGTAATGACAACCTCTTCTTCGGCTATCATATCTTCGATGTTGAATTCTTCCGCTTTGTAAATGATTTCCGTCCGGCGTTCGTCGCCGTATTTCTCTTTGACGGCAAGCAGTTCTTCTTCGATGATTTTGAGCTGCAGCTGTTTGTTTTTGAGAATCGTTTTCAATTTTTCGATCAGCTTAATGGTTTCCCGGTATTCGTCTTCAACTTTTTTCCGCTCGAGCCCGGTTAACCGCTGCAAACGCATATCGAGAATCGCTTTTGCCTGAATTTCCGAAAGCTTGAATTTTTTCATCAGGCCGAACTTTGCGCTGTCGACATCTTTCGATTTTTTAATGAGCGCTATAACCTCGTCGATATTGTCCAGCGCAATGATGTATCCTTCCAGAATATGCGCGCGCTTTTCCGCTTCCGACAATTCATATTTCGTTCTTCGGACGACGACCTGATTTCGGTGTTCGATAAAATGGCGGATCATATCCCGCAGCTGCAAAATCTGCGGCCGTCCGTCGACCAGCGCAAGCATGATGACGCCGAAAGTGGTCTGCATCTGCGTGTGCTTGTAGAGGTTGTTCAAAACGACTTCCGGCGTCGTTTCGCGTTTCAATTCGATGACGATGCGCATGCCGTCGCGGTCGGATTCATCCCGCACATCGGAAATATCTTCTATTTTTTTATCCCCGACGAGTTCTGCAATTTTTGCGATCAGGAACGCCTTGTTCACCTGATAGGGCAGCTCGGTGACCACAATACGCTGCCGGTCGGCTTTTCCAGTTTCTACGCTTACCCTGGCGCGCACGACGATGCGTCCGCGTCCCTTGGTGTACGCTTCTTTCACTCCTTCATAGCCGTAGATAATTCCGCCCGTCGGAAAATCGGGAGCCGGAATATATTTAATCAGCTTCTCGTTTGAAATATTGCTGTCTTTGATGTAGGCGATGCATCCGTCGATCACTTCCCGCAAATTGTGCGGCGGGATATTGGTGGCCATGCCCACGGCAATACCGCTTGCGCCGTTGCAGAGCAAATTCGGAATCAGCGCCGGAAGGACCGACGGTTCTTTCAGCGTGTCGTCGAAATTCGGAACGAAGTTGACCGTGTCCTTATCCAGGTCGCGAAGCATATCTTCCGCAAGCCGCGTCAGGCGGGCTTCCGTATAACGCATGGCAGCGGCGGAGTCCCCGTCGACGGAACCGAAATTTCCCTGTCCGTCGACGAGCATATAACGCATAGAAAAATCCTGAGCCATACGAACCATAGTGTCGTATACCGACATATCGCCGTGCGGGTGATATTTGCCGAGCACTTCTCCGACGATGCGGGCGCTTTTTTTGTACGGCTTATTGCTGTTGTTGCCGAGTTCGTGCATACCAAAGAGAACGCGCCGATGAACCGGTTTCATGCCGTCCCGTACATCGGGTAGTGCGCGAGAGACGATCACCGACATCGAATAGTCGATGTAGGAGCCGCGCATTTCTTCTTCAATATCGACCGGAATTATTTTTTCGCTTAACGTTGCCATGAATCTTTTTCTTTCCCTTATCGTTGCATTTAAATATCGAGGTTACGGACATATTTTGCGTTCTTTTCAATGAACGCTCGGCGCGGCTCTACTTCGTCTCCCATCAGCATGGAGAATGTCCGATCGGCATCCGCCGCATTTTCTATGCTGACCTGCAGAATGGTGCGCGTTTCGGGATTCATAGTCGTTGCCCAGAGCTGCTCCGGATTCATTTCGCCGAGGCCCTTGAATCGGGAAATCACCATTCCGCCTTCCCGGACAACGCCTCCTTCTTCTGCGGCGGCAAGTACCGCTGCCTCTTCTTCCGGTTCTGTTTTTCCCTTTTTCTCGCTCTTCATGCGCTTCATGATCTCATCGCGCTCGTCTTCATCGTAGGCATAGAATTCCTGCTTCCCCTTTTTTACTTTATACAGCGGGGGCTGCGCGATATACAGATGACCAAGCTCGATCATTTCCTTCATATACCGGAAAAAGAGCGTCAGGAGAAGAGTGCGGATATGCGAACCGTCGACGTCGGCGTCGCACATGAGAATAATTTTTCCGTAGCGGACTTTTTCTGCATTGAACTCTTCGCTGACTCCGGCCCCGATAGCCGTAAAGATGGCGCGTATTTCTTCATTTTCCAGAATTTTATGAAGCCGTGCTTTTTCCACGTTCAGAATTTTACCCTTCATCGGAAGAATTGCCTGGAAGCGCCTGTCACGCCCCTGCTTGGCGCTGCCGCCTGCAGAGTCTCCTTCTACAACGAAGAGCTCGCAATGTTCGGGATCGTCGATAGAGCAGTCTGCAAGTTTTCCCGGAAGGCCGCCGGAATCGAAAGCGCTTTTCCGGCGCGTCAGGTCGCGCGCTTTTCGCGCTGCTTCCCGCGCTTCGGCTGCACGAAGGCATTTTTCTATGATACGCTTTGCATCCGGAGAATTTTGCTCCAGCCAGTCCATCAGCTGCGGCCCCACGACGGATTCCACGATGCTTTTCACTTCGCTGTTGCCGAGCTTCGTTTTTGTCTGCCCTTCGAACTGCGGCTCCGGAACCTTGACGCTCAAAACCGCTGTCAGGCCTTCGCGGAAGTCATCGCCTGTCAATTGAATTTTATCGTCTTTAATCAGTCCGTTTTTCGATGCGAAATTGTTGAGCGTTCGTGTCAGCGCCGAGCGGAAACCGACAAGATGCGTGCCTCCCTCGTGTGTATTGATATTGTTGACGTAGGAGAAAACATTCTCGTTATATTGATCGTTGTATTGGAGGGCAACCTCGACTTCGACCATTCTGCCGTTTTCGTCCTTATCCTCTCCCCTTGCAACCACGACTTTTTTGGTCAATGCGGGACGCGTTGCATCGATGTACTTGACAAACTCCGCAAGGCCGCCCTTAAAATGGAATTCTTCTTCAACCTTCGCTTTGGTGCGCAGGTCTTGAATGCGCAGGGTAACGCTCGGGTTTAAAAAGGCAAGTTCGCGCAGCCGCTCTGCGATAGTGTCGAGTTTAAAAACGCGGTTTTTAAAAATCGTTCCATCCGGAACGAAGGTCGTTTTTGTCCCGGTTTTTCCTGTTTTCGATTTTCCGATGAACTTAACCGGCGCAACGGGATCCCCTTTTTTATATTTCTGATAAAATACTTTTCCGTCGCGGTAGACCTCGACCTCAAGCCATTCGCTGAGCGCGTTGACAACTGAAACACCCACGCCGTGAAGCCCGCCTGAAACTTTGTACGTGTTCTTGTCGAATTTTCCGCCGGCATGGAGGACTGTCATCACCACTTCGAGCGCCGATTTTTTTTCTTCCTCCTGGATATCGGTCGGAATTCCGCGCCCGTCGTCTTCAACGCTGACGGAGCCGTCCGCATTGATGGCCACATCGATATTGGTGCAGTATCCTGCAAGAGCTTCGTCGATTGAGTTGTCTACAACTTCATAGACAAGGTGATGCAGCCCGCGGGTACTGACGTCGCCGATATACATAGCAGGCCTTCGGCGCACAGCTTCGAGCCCTTTGAGAACGGTAATATCGGCGGCCGTATAGCTGCCGCCTGCAGGTTTTTCCGGTATTGCTTGTTTTTCTTTTTTTGCCACGCGTTTTTCTTCTCTTTTCTTTTTATTGAAACTTAATATCTTTTACAATGTCAGAACCGATCGAAGCGTTGATTTTTTCGATGATTTCTTTTTTTCGCATCGTCAGTTCATTGCGCCATGCGCTCGTTTTAACATGGACATGAAGAATGCCCTGTTTGATGCCGAGCGCGTTCGACGCCTTTGCTATTTGTTCTCCCATGATTTCGTTCCACCGGTTCACCGCATCGTATTCCTGCAGTTTGCTCTCAATGCCCAGGGAGCCGATAAGCTCATGGAGCACCGAATCAATTGTTTGTTCCGCCCGTTTCGCCGGCATTGACCTCCTTGACCGTTCCCTGAACGACGCTGTATTTTTTCCATTGCGTCTCCGCAAAAGAGACTTGAGAGACAATGGTTGATTCCGTCGAAGTTAAAAAAATCTGTCCTGTTTTTTCCGTCAGGCTTAAAAGCTTTTTCGAGCGTGACGGGTCGAGTTCGCTCAGCACGTCGTCCATTAAGAGAATCGGCGTTTCTCTGCAGCGCTCGAGTAAAAAGAGAAATTCCGCCATCTTGAGCGCAATTAAAAAGGTCTTGTGCTGACCCTGTGATGCGTATTTTCGCAGATCAAGGCCGTTTATAGTGAAAACATATTCATCCCGGTGCGGCCCTGCCAGCGAAAAGCCGGTACGACATTCTTCCGCGAACCTCCGTTCAATTTCCCTGGCAAACAACTCTTTCCGTTCTGCAGAAGATGCGCCTTCCTCTTCGTCAAACGACGGCCTGTATTTCATTTCCGGATGTTCCGACGGCCCGACAAGATCTTCAAATGCGCGTTGTATTGAAAATGAAAACTCTCTGCAAAAATCTTTTCTTTTTCCAATAATGGCCGAACCCGTTTTGATGAGCGCTTCGTTCCACGGCGCAAGGCTGTCCCGGATTGCGCTTCCCGATTCTCTCCTTCCCATGAGCAGCTGATTTCTCTGCCGGATAATTCTTCGGTATTCTATCAAGTCCTCCAGATATGCACGGCTCGTTTGTGAAATCGCAAGATCTGTGAAGCGTCTCCGGTCCTGCGGCGCGCCCATCGTAATCCGGTTCTGCTCGGGAGCAATGACAACGAGCGGAAATTTTCCAATGACGCTCGACGATTGATCGACCGGCTGCTTGTTGATGCTGTATTTCTTTTTTGCCTCCGGTTTGAAGAATTCTATTGCAGCATGGAATTCCGTTCCGTAGTCCGATTGAAATTCTCCGGAAACAAAAAATCCAGTTTCTCCTATAAGCGCTGCCGCTCCGTCGTTGGAGGCAAAGAAACTTTTTGTGAGGCAGAGGTACGATACCGCTTCGAGAATATTTGTTTTTCCCTCGCCGTTATTTCCGATGAATAAATTTCCCTTCGCTGAACATGAAAAAAAAGTTTCACGGTGATTACGGAAATTTTTCATGCGGAGCTGCAGTAATTTCAATGCCTATTCCTCGCTTACAACACGATAGCCCCGACCGTAGAATCGGCGCGGGGCTATTTTTATTTGTTGAGAAATTCAAAGAACATTAAACATTCAGGCGCATCGGCATAACCAGCATGAGTACATCTTCGTTTTGTTTGGGTTCTGCTGGTGTAATAATTGCCGCGCGTACCGGCGTGCTGAAATGAATTTCAATCTGTTCGCTTTCGATGTGCGTTAAAATATCGATAAAATAACCCGAGTTGAAACCTATTTCCAGTTCTTCCGATTCATAGACGCATGGAATTTTTTCTTTTGCTTCTCCGCCGAAATCTACATCTTCAGCGGAAAGTTTGAGTTCGTTTTTTTTCAGCGAGAACCGAACCTGATGTGTTGCCGAACTCGAATACAGCGACACTCTGCGGACCGATGCCAGCAAAGAATTTTTATTGATAGCCAGTTTCTTTGTATTATCCAGAGGAATGACGGATTCATAATTCGGATAGTTTTCTTCGATCAACCGGGAAGTTATTGTATAATTCTTAAATGAAAATTTAATATGTGTCGTATTGACGGAGATCGTATTGGTGTCGTCTTCGATGGTTTTCGATACAAGGAGAAGAGCTTTTGCAGGAATAATAATATCTTTATGAGGTTTTGCCTGTTTCATGTTTGTATAGGTAATTTTAACCAAACGATGGCCGTCTGTTGCTACGGCGCGCAATCCGTCCTGCTGAAGCTGCAGGAGAAGCCCGGTCATTGCCGGTCTCAATTCATCCGTGCTCACAGAAAAAATCGTTCTCGTAATCATGCCGGATAAAACGGGGCCGTCCAGTGTTATTTCGTTTTCGCCTGCAAATTCCGGAATAGCCGGATATTCTTCACTCGATTCCCCGATGAGGTTATATTCGCCTATCTCCGTAATCATTTTAATTTTTTTTGTGGATTGTTCTGCATGAAAAACAAGCTGGGTTTCCGGCAGCGCACGGATTGTATCCATAACTCTGCGGGCAGGAACGGCAATCGTACCGTCTTCGGAACCTTTTACCTCGATATGCGCGGCCATGGAGATTTCGAGATCCGTCGCAATCAAACGAAGTGTGTTTTTTTCCAGGGAGAATAAAATATTTTCAAGAATCGGCAGTGTTGACTTCGATGGAATAACGCCGCTGATTTTTGTAAGAGCTTTCTGGATATCACTACTGATAACAGTGAATTTCATCCTTTGTACTCCTTCGGAGGTAATTGTTTAGAATTATTAAAATTTACACAAAAAAGGCCGTAGACACAAGATGAGAGATAACGTTGAGGGTCTCTCTTATAATATATCTTTAAATAAAGGAATAAGTAATAATAGTAATAATACTGTGTGATATGTGGATAAAATGAAAAAACATAAAACCCTTCAAGAAAAACATAAAAACACAGGCAAGTGCTTTGTGGATAAAGGGTTTGAAAAAACCCTAAATATACAACTCATGTGTATAATTCCCATTAGGAGCAGCTCTATGAAACTTTAGGAACATGCAGCGAACAAAATCTTAAGCGGCTGTCAACGACTTGTAAACACTCTCGTTATGAGTTCAGTTTAATGCGGCGCTGCAGCGCTTCAATATTCTGTTTGAGGCCTGAATCCGTTTTAATATATTCCTCTACCGCCTGGCATGCATGAATAACCGTGCTGTGATCCCGCCCGCCAAAATGCAGCCCGATGGTTTTAAGAGAAGAGTTGGTCAGTTCTTTTGCAAGATACATGGCAATTTGTCGCGCGTGAACGATTTCCTGCCTGCGTGTTTTTGCCCTGAGCAGATCGACCGGAAGATCAAAGTATTCACTTACTTTTGTTTGAATTTGATCTATTGTCAAAGGAGTCCGCAGGTCGTGAACGACAACACGCAGCACGTCTTTTGCAAGGTCGACATTGATTTCACGGTTTTCCAGAGATGCGCGTGCAAGCAGGCTCACCAAACATCCTTCCAGCTCTCGGATATTGTTGGTAACATTGGCCGCTATAAATTCAATAACATCCTGCGGAAGCTCAAAAGCGTTCTCCTCGCTTTTTTTCCGGAGAATAGCAATGCGTGTCTCGAGATCGGGCGGCTGAATATCAGCTGTCAGGCCGCATTGGAAACGGGAGATAAGACGTTCATCGAGACCCTTTAATTCTTTTGGAGGAACATCCGACGAGAGTACGATCTGCTTGCCGAGCTGATAGAGCGCATTGAAAATGTGGAAAAAATTATCCTGTGTTTTTTCTTTGCCGGAAAAAAACTGAATATCGTCGACGATCAGCAAATCGATGCTTCTGTAAGTCAGGGAAAAATCGGTCATCTTATCTGACTGTACCGCTTCGATAAAATCGATCGTAAATTTTTCACTGGAAACATACAAAATACGTTTTGCCTTGCCGTTGGACTCGGCATGGTTGCCGAGCGCATGCATCAAATGCGTTTTTCCGAGTCCGGTGCCGCCGTACAAAACGAGAGGATTGAACGATGTGCCGCCCGGATTGTTGGCAACAGCCAGAGCAGCGGCCCGCGCGAGCTGGTTGCTGTCTCCTTTGATAAAATTATCGAACACATAGCGGGGATTCAAGTTGCTTTGAACGGCCTGCAGATTTTCGGACCGGATGGGAACATGGGGAGAAAAGCGGTCGTGACGCGCGTCGAAATTTGTACTTTTAGAAGAAGCAGAAGCGTCGGCATCTGAAACGTTTGCCTGGGGATCCTCGGCTCTGATAAAATAATAGAGGGACGCTTCTTCACCAAGAACGGATGTTAGAGCTTTTTTAATAAGAGCATTGTAGTGTTCTTCAAGCCAATCGTAAAAGAATTGACTCGGAACCTGAATAGTCAGTTCTTTTCCGGAAAAACGGACCGGAGAGACAGGCGCAAACCAGGTTTTAAAACTCAGGGAAGAAATTTGTTCGCGAACAATGGACAAACAGGCATTCCATGCTTTTTGCGCAGCGAGCAATTCTTCATTCGTGCCGCTTAAAAGAGGCGTCGGTGACGGTAGAGTCATAAAAAAATATTAGCAAAATTCATTCAGAAAAAAGCACAAGTTGTCAACAAAATTATTCACAGTGCAGAAAACACACGGTGACTGAGAAAAAAAGAAAGAAAACCGATCGAAATTTTCAATACAAAACAATGTTAATAAACCCTAAAAAGGCCAAAAAGACAATTTATCAACATATCAACATTGCGGGATTTCTGCTTTTGTAAGAACAAGGAACCATAGAACACCGCTCTTCACAACTTATCAACACGAGAGGCCGCCTTCATTAAGGGGTGGTATTATAACATGAATGTACCGAGTATGCAAGGGAAAAATTTACAATCGGTATTGATAAAAACGTACATCTTGTAAACGCTGCAATATTTTTGTAAATTAAAGAAAATAAAATGAGGATGGAACATGAAAAGAACGTATCAGCCGCATAAGCGGAAAAGAAAAAACACACACGGTTTTCGTGCCCGCATGGCGACGAAGAACGGCAGAAAAGTGCTGAGCAGCCGCAGAAAAAAGGGGCGGAAAAAACTTACAGTCAGCGACGAAAAGTAGGAGCTCATCTTAAAGAGGCAAAGGGTGTCATATCGACTGCAGAAAAATGAAATTCTCCGCGGGCATGCCGCATTTGCAGCGATATTCAGCGAGGGTAAAAATATTCTTGAGCCGCCTCTACGCGTGTTTTTTGTCGTTCGGACCGATCGAAGTCCCTGCGTTCAGATCGGTTTTACCGTCACCAGACGCTATCGCTCCGCAGTCGATAGAAATAGACTGAAAAGGATGATGCGCGAGGCATATCGTTTAAAAAAAGGGAATTTTGTTGAAAATGTAAAGGCGTGCGGCAAGGCGGTGGATATGGTTCTTTTATTTTCTACGTATCTGAAAGATGGAAATTCTGCAGTCAGTTTAAGCGCTGTAGAGAAAAGCATAGAATCCATCATGCAGCGAATTGTTCGGGAAATCGGAGCTGCCGTATGAAAGGCATCCTCATTGCTGCCATCCATGCCTATCAAGCGACTTCTTTCACCGATTTTACCTTTTAACCAATGCCGCTTTTACCCATCTTGTTCGCAGTATGCAATTGAAGCAGTTGAAAAATGGGGCATAGGAAAAGGATTATTGCTTGGAATAAAACGTATTGCAAAATGCCATCCGTTTCACCGTTCCGGGGGATACGACCCGGTACCGTAACATCAATAATTGAGAAAATCATGGACAAACAATCGACTCTTGGCCTGGTATTAATCTTTGTTCTGCTCGTTACCTGGATGATGTGGAACTCGCCGCAGCCAAAACAACAGGCGGTGAAAAATCAAAAGCAGGAAACGGTCAAAGACTCTGTACAAGCATCGTCAGCCAGGCCAGGAAAAAGGGAAAATGCTGCGATAGAAAATCAAAGCATGAGCGCGGCCGATCAAAGCGCGGGAAAATTTTTTGAAGCCCGCAAGAACGGCACCGAACGGATTATTACAATCGAATCGGATTCGTACAAAGCGGAACTGACGACAAAGGGCGGCTTGATTAAAACATGGGAACTGAAAAAATTCAAATCGTGGGACGGAATTCCGGTTCAGCTTGTCGACTACGACCACAAAGGGGACCTGACCATTCTTCTGACGACCAGCGACGGCAAAGTCATTAATACGCGCGATCTGTATTTCGACGCAAAGATTCCTGCCGACCATGTGTTTTTGAACAAAGAAAACAATTACGAATTTGAAATATCTTTTATCCTTCCCTCGTCGAACGGCGGAAAACTGATTAAAACCATGACCTTCCGCAACGGGGATTACGGCCTCGATCTGGACATTCAGCTGGTCAATCTTGCGCCGGTCGTTGCAAATTATGAGTATGAACTTGCATGGGAAAGCGGCATACGCTACGCTGAACGCAACAGCGTCGACGAAGCGAACTTTGGAGCGGCCTACGCTTATGCCGGAAACGAGTTGGTCGACGTCGATGCAAAACAAATCGATAAAAAAGAACAAAAGGATTTTTCCGGAGCTATCGACTGGATTGCCGTAAGAAACAAGTATTTCGGCATCGTTCTGATTCCTGTTTCGACGCTCAGCAACGGCGCGTATATCGAAGGATCACGCAAAGCTATGCCGAATGAAGGAGTGTATGAGACATATAATATTTCACTGAAAATGCCGTTCAAGGGGGGAGACAACGAACATGCGGCCTTTAAGATTTTCATGGGACCGCTTGATCACGGGATACTGAGTTCGTATAAAATTAATCTGGAAAAAATCATGAATCTCGGATGGGCATGGCTTATACGCCCGATTTCCGAATATATCATGCTGCCGGTATTTTCTGCAATCCATTATGTCGTCCCGAACTGGGGATTTGTCATTATCATTTTTTCGCTGCTCATCAAACTTGTTCTCCACCCGTTGTCGAAAAAACAGATGGAATCGATGAAGCGAATGCAAAAGCTTCAGCCGATGATGGATGAGATCAGGGAGAAATACAAAGACGATCCGCAGAAAATGAATTCGTCCATTATGAATTTATATAAAGAATACGGCGTCAATCCGGCAGGCGGCTGCCTGCCGATGCTGATGCAGTTGCCTATTATGTACGCACTTTTTGCCGTTCTTCGCGGATCTATTCAATTGCGCCAGGCCGGATTTATCTGGTGGATTAAAGATCTTTCCGTGCCTGATGTTATTATGACTCTGCCCGTCCGGCTTCCGATACTCGGTCAGGATTTAAGCGGAATCGTTCTTGTGATGGGTATATCCATGTTTTTCCAGTCCAAAATGACCATTACAGATCCGCGTCAAAAAGCGACCGTATGGATGATGCCGATTATGATGACGCTTGTTCTTAATAGTCTTCCTTCCGGACTCAATCTTTATTATGCTATGTTCAATATTCTTGCCATCGGCCAGCAAATTTTGGTCAATAAGAAACATAATGATGAACCGCTGAGAAAAGTCGATCCGAAAAAGAAAAAACGGGGCGGGTTTTTAGCACGCCTCCCGCAAATGCCGAAGGCAAAGTAAGAAAACTCTGATAACCTGCTGCCGCGCTCTTTCTGTGCCGGCAGCTTGATTCAAATTGAACATCCCCGCGGTCGACGTCCGCGGCCACAATCGTACATTACAAACATGATACTCCGGGACAATGAAGATACGATTGCAGCTCTTGCCACTCCTGCAGGAGAAGGGGCGATTGCAATCATCCGCCTGAGCGGACCGGAAGCAGTTCACATTTCCGATAAATGTTTTCGTGGAAAAACCTCACTCGAATCGCAGCAATCTCACACTGTTCAATTGGGAAAAATCATCGGTCTGCAAAATCAGATAATCGACGAAGTCCTCTGCACGGTTTTCAAGGCGCCGAAATCCTACACGGGAGAAGATGTGGTGGAATTCGGATGCCATGGCGGACAATTTGTTGTAAAAAAGGTCCTGGAAACTTTTATTGCAGCTGGAGCCCGTCCAGCCGATCCGGGTGAATTTACAAAGCGCGCATTTCTGAACGGCAAAATGGACCTGTCCCAGGCAGAAGCAATCGCAGACCTTATTCATGCACAATCAGATCGTGCGCACTCGGCATCTTTGGAACAGCTGGAAGGAAAACTTGCACATAATATACGTCAGGCAAGGGACCGGCTTATCGATGCTCTCAAGATGATGGAACTTGAACTGGATTTTATAGAAGACGATCTGGAATTTGTCGACAAATCCAAAGTCCTTGCACTTACGGAAGGAATTTTGGCCGAAATATACGTGCTGCTGGAAAGCTTTCGATTCGGAAAAATCTGGAGAGAAGGTATAAGCGTTGCCATTATCGGAGCGCCAAATGCAGGGAAATCGAGCATTCTGAACGCACTTCTCCAGCAGGAAAGGGCTATTGTAACGCACATTCCAGGGACGACTCGCGATTTTATAGAGGAAAATCTGATTATCGACGGAGTATTGTTCCGTATTTCCGATACAGCCGGTATCCGGGAGACCGAAGATCTCGTGGAAATAGAAGGTGTAAAACGAACAAGACAAATAATTGAAAAATCAGATATTTCAATGATTGTTGTAGATTGTTCAAGAGAAATGCCTGAAGAAGAAAGACTGTTTATAGAAAATGTTATTAAACAGGATAAAGTCACAGTCATTCTTGTTGAAAATAAGATAGATTTAACAGCGGCAAAAGGTGCGGAGCAAATAGAACTTCCCAAAAGGATGAGGAGGATCAGAACATCGGCTATACAGGGAAGAGGAATTGAAGAATTAAAGTCCGCACTTTCAAGTTTTGCCGGATCAGGTCAAGCTTTCTCAAGCGAAACATCTGCTGTTGTGACCAGCCGGAGACATCAGGCATCGCTCCTTAATGCAAAAGATGGACTCATCGGTGCAATCGATTCATTAAAAAAGAAAGCGAGCAATGAATTTGTTGCGGTTGATTTACGCACGGCTCTGGATGCGCTCGGGGAAATTATAGGTGAAGTAACAACTGAGGATATACTTAATGATATTTTCTCAAAATTTTGTATAGGAAAATAGGAATGTTTCACGTGAAACATAGCGTGTAATTTTCGGTACCATCGTGTGATGGAAAAGAAGGTAAATGCACATCAATCAACAATATGATATAGTTGTCGCAGGCGGCGGACATGCAGGCATAGAGGCGGGACTCGCAGCGGCTCGAATGGGATGCAGCGTCTTATTGGTGACGATGGAAAAATCCGCTATAGGAAGAATGTCCTGCAATCCGGCAATTGGCGGAACGGCCAAGGGTCATTTAGTCCGGGAAATAGATGCTCTGGGCGGCGAAATGGGTCTTCTTGCTGATGCAACCGGGATTCAATTCAAAATGCTGAACCGCTCAAAGGGGCCTGCCGTTTGGTCTCCTCGATGTCAAAGCGACCGGGAATGGTATTCGCGCGACGCCATGAGGAGAATGGAAGAGCAGCAGGGTGTAACTATAATAGAAGATATCGTCTCCGATGTTATTACGGAAGATCGGCCTGGCAGTGGATTTATACTTCGCGGTATAAAAATGGAAAAAACCGGCAGTGTTTGGTGCAGTGCGTTTGTACTGTGTGCGGGGACTTTCATGCGTGGATTGATGTTCACGGGAGTGAACACTGCAACGGGAGGGAGATATAAGGAACGCTCTTCTGAAGGGCTGACAGCAAATCTTGAAAAACTTGGATTAACAAGCGGTCGCCTGAAGACCGGAACACCGCCAAGAATCGATAGCGAAAGTATAGATTTTTCGCTCACAGAAGAACAGCTCAGCGACGAAAATCCGCATCCCTTTTCGCATAAGAACGAAAAAATTACCAATAAGCTTATTCCGATGTATCTTACATACACAAACCCGGAGACGCATAATGTTCTCAGAACCGGATTTGATGAATCTCCGCTGTTTACGGGCCGCATTAAAGGCGTGGGTCCGAGATATTGCCCTTCTATAGAAGACAAGATAAACCGGTTTGCCGATAAAGAAAGGCATCATATTTTTCTGGAACCGGAAGGATACGATTCAAATGTCGTCTATGTCAACGGTTTTTCAACCAGTCTTCCGGCGGCTGTTCAGCTTGCCGGACTTAAGACCATCAGGGGACTCGAAAACGTAAAAATGATCCGACCCGGATATGCCGTGGAGTATGATTTTTTTCCGCCTCAGCAGTTAAAATTATCCCTGGAAACGAAAATCATAAGCGGACTTTTTCATGCGGGTCAGGTTAACGGGACTTCCGGATATGAGGAGGCAGCAGCTCAGGGTCTCATGGCAGGAATAAATGCTGTAAGGTATATCCGGCAGGAAGAACCGATCATCTTAAAGAGGTCGGAAGCGTATATCGGAGTTCTGATCGACGATCTGGTCAATAAAGACACTGCGGAACCGTACCGGATGTTTACTTCCCGGGCGGAGCATCGGCTTGTTCTCAGACAGGACAATGCAGACCGGAGACTTATGGGACTGGGTCATAAGCTTGGACTTATTCCGGAACGGCAATACCTTCGATTAAAAGAAAAAGAAGAAATGATAGAACAGGGGATAAAAGCCGTATGCGGGACAACTCTACAGGCAAAAGAAATAAATATGTACCTGAAGAACTTCGGATTGGAAGAGGGAACGGAAGGGGATAAACTGGATAAATTTTTAAAGCGTCCGGAAGTCAGATTGCAGGAAGTTATAAAACTCAACGGCCTTGGGGAGCAGCCATTCTTTAAAAGACTTCTTTCACTGTCGGATGCGCGTCTGCGTTCGGAAATTATAGAGCAGATAGAAATAGAATTGAAGTACGAAGGATATATCGGACGTCAGAAAGACGAAATAGAAAAAATGGAACGGTTCGAGGCGTATTCGATTCCGGAAAGTTTCCATTACGACAAGGTAAAGTCCCTTTCAACAGAAGGCAGGGAAAAGCTCAAGAAAGTTCTTCCCCGATCCATCGGTCAGGCATCCCGCATCAGCGGCGTTACACCGGCCGACATTTCAGTGCTGATGGTGTATCTTCGAAATTAGTTTTTTCCCCTTCCAGCCGCAGAACCTTTTCCGGAATATTCATATATTGAGCTTAACTGTAGCCGCGACTGGCTTGTTTGCCTGCCTTGCCTTATCTTTTGGCGGGTTATCCCGGGAAAATTGTCAAATATTATCGGGAGGTCGTCGCGGTATCATCCGCGGTCATCGCCCGTCGGCTACAATGACTCAAAAATGTTTCACGTGAAACAACTGCAATCTTATGGATTATTCGCTTTGGTTTAGAAATCTTTGCCTGAAAAACGGTTTCCAGCATCGACGAGACGCAGATCGAATTAATGTCCAGGTACATTGAGATGCTGCTTGAATGGAACAAAAAAATCAATCTTATATCCCGAAAAGACGAAGAAAATATTTGGGAAGGTCATATACTGCATTGCGCAGCGCTCGGTTTATTGTTCCAATTCCCGGAAAAAGCATCGGTTGCAGATATCGGAACCGGCGGCGGACTGCCCGGCATACCGCTCAAGATCATGCGTCCCGATCTTTCTCTGACATTGATCGATTCCACGAAGAAAAAAATCGATGCAGTATCCGATATAATTTCCCGGCTTGGATTGACCGATATACGGGCGCTCTGGGGCAGAGTAGAAGATCTGGGCAATCCCAAAATGGCGCATCGCGTGCAGGCGGGACAGAAATCGCTCGATAAAAAATTCGACTTTGTTGTGGCCCGTGCGGTTGCTCCGCTGGATGAGCTTATAAGATGGTCGAGACTGTTGTTGTTTTCAGGCAAGGGAAAAAATCAATCTGCAGAATCAGGTAAAATCAGAAAATTATCTTCGCCGTCGATGATTGCATTAAAAGGCGGAGACCTGACAAAGGAAATTGAAATTGCCGTTAGGTTAAATCCCAAAGCAAAGATTGAAACCGTAAATCTGGTATTCGATGGATCGGCTTACCTGCAGGCAAACGATAAAAAAGCGGTCGTTGTTCAATTTTAGAAGTTTAAAACCCGCCGTCAGCGGCAGAAGCACGCGGAGGATGTTGTGTCTGAATCGAAATCGTTGTTCAATCAATTGAAAGACCTGACCACGGAGCAGCGCAATCCGGCCAGTATGGATATCGATTCACGCTCGACAATGGAAATTCTCTCCATTATCAACAACGAGGATAAAAAGATTGCCGGAGCTGTAGAAAAAGAAATTCCGCACATCGCGCGCGCTGTAGAAGCGGTTGTCGAGGTTTTAAAAAATCACGGCAGACTGATCTATGCCGGCGCGGGGACAAGCGGACGGCTCGGAGTGCTGGACGCCGCAGAATGTCCGCCTACGTTCGGTACGGATCCGAAAAGTATAATCGGACTTATTGCCGGCGGAGATGCGGCAATGTTCCGCTCGCAGGAAGGCGCGGAAGATAAAGAGACGAATGGCGCTGCGGATATGGAGAAAAAACGTATCGGAAAAAAAGATATTGTCTGCGGAATTGCAGCGAGTCTCCGGACGCCGTATGTTGTCGGCGCCGTGAAGAAAGCAAAGCAGCTCGGCGCACGGACGATCTATGTCACGACGAATCCGAGATCGAAATTCGATCTTCCGGAATTTGCGGATTTAAAATCTGCTGTCGATATAGCGATCTGTCCGGAAGTCGGACCGGAAGTCGTTATGGGATCGACACGCATGAAATCCGGGACTGCTCAAAAACTTATTCTGAATATGATTACGACCGCAGCGATGATACGGCTCGGAAAGGTTTACGAAAACATGATGATAGACCTGCAGATGACAAATAATAAATTGCGGGAGCGGGCAAAGCGGATCATTATGACGGTTGCAGGTGTTGAATATGAAGAAGCTGCAAAGCTGCTGAAGCAATCCGGAGAACATGTCAAGACGGCGCTCGTCATGGCAAAGGCCGGAGTTACAAAAGAAAAAGCCCGGGAGCTTTTAAAGAAAGCAAACGGATTTGTCCGGAATGCGATCGAGAACGAGGAGTAAATTTATATCTCTTCTGTAGCCGACGGCGGTGACGTCGGATAGAGAAAAAATAAGAGCAAAAATTTATCAAGGAATAATTTATGCGTCCGCCGGAATTTGATATCGACATGTATCCGCCGTTCGAGGGATTTCCGAAAGAGGGAATCGAATTCTTCAAACAATTGAAGCGTCACAACAACCGGGAATGGTTCGAGAAGCATAAACCGGACTATGAAAAAAATGTTAAGCTGCCGATGCAGTTGCTCATCGCATCTTTACAGCCGGAATTTGCACGTTTCGCTCCGGAGTTCGATTTGAATCCGAAACGGTCGTTGTTCCGGATCTATCGCGACGTGCGTTTCAGTTCGGACAAGACTCCGTACAAGACAAACGCAGCCGCACATTTTGTTCTGCGCGGCAAACCGAAGGGACTGCTCGGTTCAGGATTTTATCTGGAAATCAATCCGGATGAATGCTATTGCGGCGGGGGAATTTATATTCCGGACGGGGACCAGCTGAAAAAAATCCGCAAAGCAATTGCGAACAGGGGAGAGGAATTTTTGGAGATCGTCGAAGACCGGACGTTCAAGAAAAATTTTGCTCCGTTCGAATGGCAAAAACTCCAGCGTATGCCCAAGGGATACGACGAGAATCATCCGATGGCGGACTGGCTGAAATATAAACAGTTCTTTGTCGGCCGCGGCTGGTCGGCTTCGCGCTGTTATAAACCGGATTTTCTCAACGACATCGTCGAAACTTGCGAACAAATTACGCCGCTTGCAAGGTTTTTGAACAGCGCGGTTATATAATTATTTTGAATTTGTAATAATTAACACGATATTTTCCGAAACCTTGGCAAGGTTCCTAACCCTTGCCAAGGTTTATTCTGTTAGAACCGGCCAAACTTTGATTTTTTAAAAAATATCGCGATGTTATAATAGAAAACGTAATCAATCGACATGCCATCGAAAGCGGAATTTGATCTTTTCTAGCCGATGTTAGCCTGTCCCGAAGACATTGTTAGATGTCTGCGGGATGACATTGGAGGCCTCCCGCGACCATCCCGAAAACATCTGACGATATTTCCGGGACAAGCCAGTCGCGGCTACAGAAAAGCGAATTTAATTACTGAGGAAAAAATCGAATATTCTTGTATAACATGACAATTCTCGATGATACTATTCCATATTTCCATTTGTGAAAACAGGCCTGTTCTCTGGGCGGAAATGTCTGTCGATGAACAACGGGAGAAAAAGTCGTCCGGCAAACGAACGCGTCTGCAGAATAAATTAAAGACGTTTCCTTACGATGCCGGTGAAGCCGGATTGCAATTATTGCATCAAAGGTGGAACGATGCAATACTGCCTATTGGAAGCACAAATAAAGCCGTTGCATGGCTTCCGTCCCTCGCCGGCAGGTATGGTAAAAAAAACATCGGCTCTCTTGCATCCTCCGCTCTTATTCAGCCGCAGCCGGTTTCAGCCTTGAAGCCCCGTATCATGCCGTGGCAGGTAACTATTTCGGAATTGTCATGGAATGACCTTGTGCATCTTTTATGCTTTTGTGAGGAAAAGAGAACACCTGTACCCGGCGTCTCATTGGGTCAAGATATTCTTTTCTGGAAAGACGCAATGAAGTTTGCCGGTTCGCTTTGCGCTCGCGAGCTGTTTCTTCCGGGAATACACGCCGAAAAAAAATCGTTTCATGCACAATGGCAGCCGGTTTTTCTGGGTGAAGACAAAGAGCGATATGCTTTTCTTATGAACGTCATGCCGCCTGTTGTTCATGCGCTTACAGGATTCGATCAAGAATCGCCGCCAAAAACAGTACGGAAAGACTTGCTTACACAAATCGTCACCGGCTTTATGGATTATTTGATCCGTTCTTCCGTTTCCACCGATAGAGGTATGTCCCGACAGAATTATTCTGAACGGGCCGCCGATCATGATATTCCTCACGATCAATGGCTGAACGCCCTTCGGACTCCAGACGGAGCATTGCACGGAAAAACAAATGTCCTTGCAAAATTAGTTCAACAGGTGGAAGAATATCGGCTGCCTCTCGACCGCCTTTCCGCCTCGCCGTTTCGGCTCTGCTTCCGGCTTCACGAACCTCCGGATCTTCAAACGGCAAGCAATGATGCCCTCCCCGTCCAACTGGCAAGAAGAAAAGAGGACGATGCTTGGCGTGTTGAATACTTGCTTCAACAGCATGATGATATGAGCTTGCTCATTCCGGTGAGTCAATTATGGAATACAAAGAATGTTCTTCCGTCAAAAAGCGCCGATTCCGGTGCGCGAGAATTCCTGCTTTCGTCTCTCGGACAGGCTGCAGGTTTATCTCCGGATGTTGAGGAAAGCCTGAAACATTCGGCGCCGTCCGGTTATGGTCTTGATATTGAACGCGCGCATGAGTTTCTTACACAAACATCATTGATTTTCGATCAGGCGGGATTCGGTGTTTTTCTTCCCGCATGGTGGACGCGCAAAGGAACGAAACTTCGTCCGGCCGTCCGCGCGAACATTAAAAGTCCGTCGATGCAAGCTCCCGGTAGTCTTTCGTTGGATACGGTCGTTAATTTTGACTGGAACATTGCGCTCGGGAATGAAGTCCTGACACGCGAGGAACTCGATTATCTTGCGCGGCTTAAAACGCCTTTGGTAAAACTGCGCGGCCAGTGGGTGGAATTGAACGCGGATGAAATTCGCGAGGCAATCAAATTTTGGAAAAAACAACCGATCGAATCTGCCTCCGTAAGGGAAATTATTCGCATGAAATTAGGAGCCGGCGCTCCGGTGCACGGACTTCAATTCTCCGGCGTAACTGCTTCCGGCTGGATAGGCGAGCTCATGCAAAAACTCGAAGGCGGCGCTGCTTATGAAGAGATTTCTCCTCCTTCAAAATTCTCCGGGGAACTTCGTCCCTATCAGGTACGCGGATACTCGTGGATGACATATCTGAAATCATGGGGACTGGGAGCATGTCTTGCCGATGATATGGGACTTGGAAAAACAGTGCAAACACTTGCACTCATTCTCCGTGACTGGAATTCGGGTGATCGGCGGCCGGTCTTATTGGTATGTCCGGCATCTGTCGTCAATAACTGGCGGAAAGAAGCATCCCGATTTACTCCCGATCTGCCCGTCATGGTACATCATGGCGCAGAACGGAAAAAAGGAAAGGCGTTTAATGAGGAAGTAAGCAAACATGCAATCGTTGTTTCGACGTATGCGCTCCTTCATCGGGATCAAAAACATTTGCAGGAAGTCGATTGGGGCGGCATTGTGCTCGACGAATCGCAAAATATAAAAAACTCAGAAACAAAACAGTCCCAATCAGCACGAGCATTGAAAGCCGGATATCGCGTCGCCCTCACAGGAACGCCGGTAGAAAATCACGTGGGTGATCTCTGGTCGCTCATGGAATTTCTCAATCCGGGTTTTTTAGGCACGCATGCGGAATTCAAACGTAAGTTTTTTATTCCGATTCATGCCGGAACGGATCCGAATGCGGCAGTGCGGCTGCGTTCCATGACGGGTCCGTTCATTCTCCGGAGGCTTAAGACGGACAAATCCATCATTTCGGATCTGCCGGAAAAAATGGAAATGAAAACGTATTGCACTCTGACCAAAGAGCAGGCGTCGTTGTATGCATCGGTTCTTAAGGATATCGAAGATCGTATCGCTTCTTCGGAAGGAATCGAGCGGAAGGGACTTATTCTTGCAACGCTTTCAAAACTCAAGCAGGTATGCAATCATCCGGCTCATTTTTTAGGCGACAACTCGAGCGTGCCCGACCGATCCGGCAAAGTGACGCGGCTTTCGGAAATGGTTGAAGAAATTATCGAGGCCGGTGAAAAAGCATTGGTGTTTACGCAGTTTGCCGAAATGGGCGGCATACTAAAAAAACACCTTCAGGAAACGTTCGGGCGGGAAATCTTTTTTCTTCATGGAGCCGTACCGATTAAGCAGCGCAGTCGAATGGTAGACCGGTTCCAAAACGAACGCAATGCATCGCCTGTGTTTATCCTGTCCCTCAAAGCGGGAGGAACGGGCTTGAACCTGACGCAGGGAAACCATGTTTTTCATTTTGACCGGTGGTGGAATCCCGCAGTAGAAAATCAGGCAACAGACCGTGCGTTCCGGATAGGTCAGACGAAAAATGTACATGTGTATAAATTTATCTGCGCTGGTACATTGGAGGATAAAATCGACGAGATGATCGAACGAAAGAAAGGGATAGCAGAAAAAATCGTGGGCGCCGGTGAAGGATGGCTTACCGAACTGTCCAATAAGGAGCTGAAAGAATTGTTCATGCTCCGCAAAGACATGGTAGGTGAATGATATGGGCTACTATGATTATGGATATTTTCGGCCTTCCGTTCCGCGGCGGGTAAAGGGAGGTATAAAGGCTCAGAGTAAGAATGGATCGTTCGGTGAAAACTGGTGGGCAAAACGCTGGATCGATACACTGGAAAGTTTCAATATTGGCGCGCGTCTTGTGCGCGGCCGAAGATATGCCCGATCGGGACAGGTCCTGTCCATAGAAGTTGAAAAAGGATGCGTAACGGCGGAAGTGCAGGGTTCGCGAATGACGCCATACCATGTGGAAATACACCTGCGCCCGTTTACCGCGGGAGCGTGGAAACGATTTGTGGATGCCCTTATCGCTCAGCCGTATTACATGGCGATACTGATGAACGGCCGGATCCCGGATGAAATCGAAGAGGTTTTCAAAACAGCAAAATTGTCCATGTTCCCGGCTAAAATGAACGACCTTAAGACAACTTGCTCATGTCCAGATTGGTCCAATCCGTGCAAGCATATTGCAGCAGTCTATTATTTGCTGGGAGAAGAATTTGATAGAAATCCTTTCTTGATTTTCACTTTGAGGGGCATCGAACAAAAGGCATTACTATCGCTCGTTCATAAAAATGCTCCTGCACGGCACGATGCGGAAAATGCAGGACGCAAATTAAATAAGAAAACACGTTCTATCCGAACGGCACTGCCGACCGATCCGGATTCGTTTTGGGGAAAGAGCGACACCCGGTCCGACTTTTTGGGAGAAATCGCAGTTCCGGATACTCATGCCGCACTCCCGAAGCGATTGGGCAATTTTCCTTTTTGGCGCGGAGAAAAAATATTCATAGATACATTGGCGGCGATGTATGAAAAAGCATCGGAGGCCGGATTCAATATCGTAACCGGCGATTTCGGGGAGAACGAAGAAAAGCCCGATGCGCACATCTATCAACATAAAACCGGATGATTAATATTAGAAATTTTGTCTCTGTAGCCGCGACTGATAGTCGCGGGGAATATTCCAATTGGAATCAAGCTACCACTTGATACCATTTTTATGCCCACCTGCGTAACTCCAACTCGCTGTGCATTTTGGCGGGCGTTAGCAGTCAGCGTCACCGCATTGAGGGGAGGCTTTAAGCGGTCGGTTATAGGGGAAGCAATATTTACGAGGGGGAATAACATGCAAAGCAATGATCTTAAACTTCAACCGGCGAAAACTATAAATCCGCCGGATCAACCGCTTCTTCATTTTCTGAAGAAAAATTTCGGATTTTCATCTTTCCGGCCGCTGCAGGAAGAAATTATACGCGACGCTCTGGCAGGTAAAGATGTATTTGCACTTCTTCCGACCGGCGGGGGGAAGTCCCTCTGTTTTCAGCTTCCTGCTCTGGCTCGCGACGGACTGACATTAGTAATTTCTCCGCTTATTGCTTTGATGAAAGATCAAGTGGATGCATTGCAGGCAAACGGAATACCCGCGACGTTCCTCAATTCTTCGTTAACACCGGAAGAAACGAGAAGCCGTATTCGGGATCTGCACGGTGCAAAATACCGGCTGTTGTATATTGCTCCGGAACGTGCCGTACTTTCCGGTTTTTTAGCCGACATGGTTCATTGGAATATTAAACTCCTCGCCGTCGATGAAGCGCATTGCATCAGTGAGTGGGGACACGACTTCCGTCCTGAATATCGTCAATTGACCGCGGTTCGAAAGCTTCTGCCCGGTGTGCCGTGCATGGCATTGACGGCGACTGCTACATCGCGTGTGCGGGAGGATATTCATACGCATTTGCAACTCCAAAATGCTCGTAATTATATGGCGAGTTTTAATAGGTCGAACCTCAGCTATAAAGTCATTTCCAAAGCCGATCCCTATAGTCAATTGCTGACATTTCTGCGGCCGCGTATGCAGGAGAGCGGAATTGTATATTGCCAGAGCAGAAAAACCGCAGAAACTTTATCAAAAAAATTGAATGCCGATCACATTTCTGCAGCGTCGTATCATGCAGGTATGGAACTGGCGGATAGAACAAAACATCAAGAGTTGTTTCTCCGGGATGAAGTCAGGGTTATCTGTGCAACGATTGCATTCGGCATGGGCATCAATAAGTCCAACGTCAGGTTTGTCGTGCATTACGATCTGCCGAAAAATATCGAAGGGTATTATCAGGAAACCGGACGCGCAGGGCGGGATGGATTGCCGTCCGAATGTCTGCTGCTCTTTGGCGTCGGCGATGTGATGAAGCAAATGTATTTTATCGAAGAGAAGGAGGATGAGCAGCAGCGCCAAATTGCGAAAACTCAATTAAACCGTATGGTAAAGTATGCTGAAAGCAGCGAATGCCGGCGCAGGCTGCTGCTGGAGTATTTTGGCGAGGAATATACGGCGGCAAGCTGCGATGCCTGCGACAATTGTTTGCTTACCGCGCGAATTCTATGACGGGACAATCGATGCTCAAAAGCTTCTTTCATGCGTTCTTCGCATTCGGGAGAGCAGCGGCGTCGATTTCGGCCTGAGGCATGTTGTCGAAGTCCTGACCGGCAGCAATGCAGAAAAAATCCTGCGCTGGAGACATACGGAACTATCGACGTACGGAATCGGCAAAGACCGGAGCCAGGAAGAATGGATGTCCGTCGGGCGGGAATTGATGCGCCTCCGATTGATGAAGCAGAAAAGCGAAAACGGGTTCAATGTGATCGAAGTAACGCCGGCAGGCGTGGAAGCATTGAAAAAGCGATCGGCCATTATGCTGACAAAAGTCCATACAACGGAAGAAACTGTAAGCGTACATGGTAACGAGCAGGAATTCGATGCCGTGCTGTTCGAAAGATTGCGGGTCTTGCGCAAGCGTGCGGCGGACGCGCGCAACGTGCCGGCATTCGTTATCTTTTCCGATGCTGCACTGAGGCAAATGTCCCAACGCTGCCCGACGACAAAGAGCGAATTCATACGCATCAGCGGGGTTGGAGAAAAGAAATTGAGAGATTTCGGCGCGATATTTATGAAGGAAATCGAACGCCACCTGCAGAAAAATACGCGGAAAGAGTATTCGGATAAAAATGAAGCGCCTTCTTCACATTCATCGTCTGGAAAAATGAATGATACGGCAAATGAAACATTAAAACTTTTTCGATCCGGTAAATCCGTCAAAGATACAGCACAAGAACGCAATTTGGCGGTCAGCACTATATATAAACATCTATTGACGGCAATCGTATCGGGTGAAGGCATACAAGTCGATCGATTCGTTACGCCGGAGGAAAAGCTGGAAATCAGTTCAGCCTTTAAAATACATGGTAATGGAAACATCACAGTCGTGTACGAAATGCTGGGCGGCCGGTTCGATTATGGCTTGCTGCGTATTGTCAGGGAAATTAAGGCATTGAGGCATTGAAAAATCTGTAGGCAACCGCGGCTGCTTTTTCCATTGCCGACACCTTGGAAAGGTGGTCAAAAAAGTGGTCATATTTCCTAAGGAATTTGATAATTTTAATATACACCTTGGAAAGGTGTCCCTTAACTGCGCATGGTCAACTCAATGAAGCCATTGAGTGATTGACCGTAGTTACGCAAAGAACACAGCCGTCATTCCCTCGCGTTTCCTGCCTGCTGAAGCGCATTCGGCGTTCAGGCGGAGATCCGGAAATACAGAACTCTGTTTGAAAAGATGTTCGGAATTATGTATATTTAAACTGTCACTTTAATATTACATAAATTCTATGCCATACTATCATCGTGTTTTAGAAAAGACTATTCATGCATATCTTGAAACTTTTCCCGGTTATCGGCTTAACGGGTCCCAGACAGTCGGGAAAATCTACTTTGCTTCGAAAACTGCTTTCGGCCAGGTACCGCTATGTTTCATTTGACGACCTCAATGCAGTCGATCGGTTCCATACCGATCCTGAACGATTCATGGAAGTCTATGCGGATAAAGTTATTTTTGATGAAGTCCAGCGCGTTCCGGAAATTTTTCACTATGTCAAGAGCATTGTCGACAACAATCGAAATGATTACGGCAAATTTATTTTGACGGGTTCAAGTCAGTTTGCCTTTATGAAAAAAGTTTCGGAAAGTCTTGCGGGACGGATCGGTCTCCTTGCATTACTGCCTTTCCAATTTTCGGAGATCCCCGCCGGACTTCGGGAAAAGTCGATTTATCAGGGTGGATATCCTGAACTTGTTGGGCGTAAATATCGCGGTGCATACGATTGGTATTCTTCCTATTTGGATACGTACCTAACTCGTGATGTACGGGATATCAGCGAAATCGGCGATATCAGAGATTTCCGGCGATTCATTCAGATGCTGACCGCCCGAGCCGCTCAGCTTTTGAATATGTCGGAAATTGCAAGAGATATCGGCGTCAGTGTGCCGACGATCAAGAAATGGATTTCAATCTTGGAAGCTTCCTATATCGTTTTCCTTTTACCGCCGTTTCATAAAAATCTTGGAAAACGAATTATCAAGAGTCCCAAGATCTATTTTTATGACACAGGTCTTGTTTCTTATCTAACCGGGATTCGCAATAAATTACTGTTTGAAAAAGGTCCTCTGTACGGCGCACTTTTTGAAAACTATGTAATTTCCGAAACATATAAAAAGTTAATACACACAAGGTCTGATGCTGAAATGTTTTTTTATAAGGAAAGCAACGGCAACGAGATTGATCTCATCATCGATCGGAAATCCAGCCGGGAACATATAGAGATCAAATCAGGATATACGTTTCGCCCTGAAATGGCAAGGCTGCTTTTGCAGCTATCGAAAGAGGTAAAACACTCATGGGTAGTCTATCGTGGAAAAGAGATCATACTGGGAGACGATATCAGCGCCGTCAACTTTAAATCATTCCTTGATATAATTTAAAAATGCTATAATGATATGTGTGAAAATAAACTTCGAACCGTGTTGCCAAGATCGACGGACTTAATCCATCATCTTGCTCCATATTAAACTGATTTGCAGCTCAGCTTATTTTGAAATAAATACTATTTTGCTCAGTTTGAAAGGAATCGCAAATGCCTCAAACAAATAATTCCAACGCGTGTGTCGTGTGCGGTACGGCGCTCGATGGATTGATAGGCAGAATTATGAATGTGTTCGGGATCCGCAGGAGTCCGCAAAATCCGAACATCTGTAACCGGTGCAGCACGCACATCGAGGTGGGAAGCATTGCAGAGTTAACGATTCTTTTTGCCGATCTGGTCGGTTTTACATCGATGACGAACGAAATAGGCGCACAAAAGTCCTACGACATCGTCAACAGTCTGTTCAAGAAAGCGAGCGAAGTGCTGGTCAAACACGATGCATTTATCGATAAATTTATAGGAGATGCGGTTCTGGCATTTTTCAACATTCCCATCCATCATGCCGACCATACGCAGAAAGCAATCGATGCAGCAATCGAGTTTCAAGACAGCCTGCAGCCGTTGAGAGAAGAATTCAATCGGGATCTGCAGTTTAGAATCAGCATAGCTTCCGGATATGCACATGTCGGACACCTCGGTTCAAAAGAGCGGAAGGATTATACCGCAATCGGAGAAGTAGTCAATCTGGCATCCCGTCTGCAAGCGGTAGCTGCTCCGGGCGAAATTGTTTTAAACGAGTCCGCATATCAAAAAACAATGAAGCTCTATCCGGCAATGCTGCTTGAAACGATATATGTCAAAGGGTTTTCGGATGCAGTAAAAATCAGCCGGATTCAGACAAAATCCAGTGCATCCGGTTCAAGCGATTCGCTTCAAAAGAAAACGGTATTCAATAAACGGCGGGCTGCAAGCATCGGAGCAATTCTCTTTGCGCTGCTCGGTGCGCCTTGTGCTGCTGCTGCGCTGCTCGGTCCACTTTCCATTATTTTCGGGGCGGGAGCGCTGTTCGGAGCTCTTTCTCCAATCCTTTCATTCTTCGACCAGACAATTGTACGAATTCCATTTCAATCGCTTGCTCTTCTATTGGCAGGAGCCAATCTGTACGTTATTTTCTATGGATATCAGATACGTCGTAAGAATAAACTTATGCAGACAGAATTGAAGAGATTTGAGCGATATAAAGTGACGCTTGTCGCTGCAATGTCCATACTCGCACTATTGTTTATCGCTTTAGAGTATTTTTTTCATATACAATTTGGAAATCCTATATAAATGCTTCCCTGCGAATAAATATCGCCTTCGCAAGGTGTCCCTTATGATGGAGGATCTATGGGAAATGGATTGATGCCTTTTACTAAGAAAACAGTGACCGCGGGGACATACTATCCTTTGGGAGCGACGGTTCGGGAAGACGGTGTGAACTTCGCCATTTATTCACAGCACGCTGCCGACGTGTTCCTTTTGCTTTTCGACAAGCCGGACGGCGATCCGACCGATATTATCCGGCTGGAGAATCGCACAAAATATATCTGGCATTGTTTTGTCAAAGGCGTTAAGGATGGGCAATTGTACGGCTACAGGGTCAGGGGCGATTACAAACCCAGAAGCGGTCTGCGCTTCAATGAACAAAAACTTCTGCTGGATCCCTATGCAAAAGCAATCTCTCACAAGTTTATCAATAAAGACAATTTGCTTCTGGCCTACGATCCGTTATCCGATGCCGCTGATCTCATTGCAGATCCGCGCGATAATGCCGCTATCGTGCCGAAAGCTATTGTTATAGACGATCGATTCGACTGGCAGAACGATGCTCCTCCTGCTGTGCCTTTAGAAAAACTGTTTATTTATGAAGTTCACGTAAAAGGATTTACGGCTCACCCTTCTTCCGCCGTGCAGCACCCGGGAACGTATCAGGGGTTTATAGAAAAAATTCCATACCTGAAAAATCTCGGTATCAACGCTGTGGAATTTTTGCCTGTTCATGAATTTTACGTAGACGATTTTCTCAGGAACCGCGGCCGGACGAATTACTGGGGATATAACACCATCGGTTTTTTTGCACCGGAATCGTCCTACAGTACCGGAAAAAATTCCGGCTGCCAGGTGGCCGAGTTCAAAACGCTGGTGCGTGAATTACACAAAGCGGGAATGATGGTCATTCTGGACGTTGTTTTTAATCACACAGGTGAAGGCAATGAGCTTGGTCCGACTATCTCATTCAAAGGAATCGACAATACGACGTACTACGACCTTACCGGTCCTTCAAGCGATCCCGCCCGCTATTACGTGAATTACACCGGATGCGGTAACAGTCTGAATGCGGACAATCCCGTGGTGCTCCGGCTGATTATGGACTCGCTGCGGTATTGGGTCGAGAAAATGCATGTGGACGGTTTTCGTTTCGACCTGGCTTCGGTTCTGGGACGTGCGGGTCTGGATTTGCACTTTCAAAAAACATCTGCGTTCTTCGATGCACTGTCGCAGGATCCGGTGCTGAACCACGTACTGCTCATTGCCGAACCGTGGGATCTGGGATCATACGAAGTGGGAAATTTTCCTGTGGACTGGTCGGAATGGAACGGAAAGTTTCGCGACACGATTCGAAAATTCGTCAAAGGCGACGGCGGGCAAGTTTCCGATATGGGATGGCGTCTGGCAGGTTCTGCGGATCTTTACGGCGAAAGCGGACGGTCTGCTTATAACAGCGTCAACTTTGTAACATGCCACGACGGTTTTACGATGTACGATCTTGTCTCTTATAATCAAAAACATAACGAAACGAACGGCGAGAGCAATCAGGACGGTGCAAACGACGACAATTCATGGAATTGCGGCGTCGAGGGTGCGACAGAGGATCCTTCCGTTCTGCAGCTTCGCGAGCAGCTTGTTAAGAATTATTTCTGCTGCCTGCTTTTTTCTTCCGGCACGCCCATGATTCTGGGCGGGGACGAATTTATGCGCACGCAGCAAGGCAATAATAACGCCTATTGCCAGGACAATGAGATCAGCTGGTTCGATTGGAACCGTGCGGCGGCGAATGAACGCATTGTGGAATTTTTTAAAAGAGCCATTGCCCTTACTCGCCGGTGTACAATTCTCCAGAGGCGCAAGTTTTATCTGGGTCAGGATTTGGATGCGGACAACATTCCGGATCTTTGCTGGTTTTCCGCGGATGGCGGCAGTCCCGACTGGGGCGATCCGGAATTGCGGACGCTGTGTGTTCAATTGGACGGCGGGGAGGAGCAGTCGGATCTGGGCAAATATTTTTTGTTTATCATACTGCACGCTGATTATCGCCTGCGGCAGGTCCGCCTGCCGAAGCTTCCGGGAGAAAACAAATGGTACCGGGTTCTGGATACCAGTTTGCCGACCGGTCAGGACATCTATGATCCCCGGGCAGGAAATATTGCTCGACCCGCAAGACGCTTATTTAGTCAATCCCAGAAGCACCGTGCTCATGCTCGGCCGAAGAGCGGAGAGTTGATAAAAAGTTTCTCTGCAGCCGCCGGCATGGCAGAATAACAGGCCGCCCCGAAGGGGCTTGTAAACATCATTACATTACTATAGATAGTTTCGCTCCTATCGGAGCGATTGAAGCAGGAAATTATTTCTGCAACGCGGTAATTATTTTTATTCTGTGCGTAACTGGATATTTATATTTTCTGAATAGCTATACAGAGCACCGCAGGTGCAGACTGTTCATAGAATAACAGGCCGCCCTGAAGGGGCTTGTAAATATTATTATATTGCGTTGCTATAGATAGTTTTGCTCCTATCGGAGCGATTGAAGCGGAAAATATATTTTGTCATGGTAACACGCCTGCCATAACTTCTTTGCCCGATTACTCTCTTCCTAATCCGCAACAAAACCGTAAGCACTCCCGTATATTTTAAACGAAGATTACGGCGCCTCCCATCGACAGATAAAGGAAAACGAACCATACATGAAAAAAGCAAAATATTTCCTCCTCGCTCTGGGTCTCTTAATAATTACATTCATCGTCTATTTATACATAGATGGCTTTTCCATTTTCCGGGACACGTGGACGGTGGTCATGGAGCAGCACCGGCCGGTCAAGAACGAAAATATCGAAGCAAAACTCTCCGTGGAATCGCTTCATAACGACATGGAATTTCTCCGCCGGACGATCGAGGATGTAGGTGTAAATCCATATTTGAATATCAGCAAAGACAAATTCTACAGGGAGTTCGACAGCGTCAAGGCGGGCATCGATCAGCCGATGACCGTCAAGGAATTCTACAAAAGAATCGTTCCATTGATCCATTCATTGAAAGATTCGCATACATCATTCATGTGGTGCGACTTCCAGGAGCGCTATGCAAAAAACGGCGGGAGATTTTTTCCCATAGCGGTCGAACTCGGAATGGATGGAAAAATCCTGGTCGATCGTGACTGCGGCTCAAACGGAATCGCGAAGGGGACTGAGATCGAAGCCATCAACGGAATTCCCTCAGCAGAAATATTTCAAAAGATACTGACATTTGAAAAAGGCGCGACTTATTATCCAAGGGTAAAAGGTGCACAGGATGATTTTCGATGGCTGTTGTGGGAAGCTTATGATTTCGAGGGACCGTTCGACATAAAATTGCCCGACAAAACCGTCACCGTTCAATCTATAACACAGGCGGAACTCGACAAAGGCAAAGCGCCGGCGCCGGAAGGCGGGCAGGATGCCGCATACAGCCGTGTCGGGCCTGGCACAGGTTTGCTTTCGATCAAGACGTTTCTGACGGATCCCACGATATTCTCCAGTCAGATTCAAAAAGCTTTTTCCGATATTCAGAGGGACACTCTTACAAATTTAATCATCGATCTAAGGGATAACGGCGGCGGGACTGAAATCAACGGCGCAATATTGATCGATCATATATGGGACAAGCCGTATCGTATGAGCTCAAAATTTCTGAGGAAAAAGAGCCGGGAGTGGGTTCCGTTCTACTGGACAACCTATAAATGGTGGATACGGCCGTTTCTTTCGTTCGGATTCATAGCATCGATGAACGACGAAGCAAAAGTGATGTTCGGCTCTTTTGACAAAACGCCGTACGGGGAAGTCAATATCATCGATATGCCGGAAACACAGCCGACGAAGAACCCGCTCAGGTTCCACGGCAATGTCTGCGTTCTGATCAATCATAATGTCGGCTCAGCCGCTGTTGGATTTGTCGGAGCGATAAAGGATTATCACATCGCAACGCTTATCGGAGAAGAAACCGCTGAAAACACGAATGGCTCCGGAGATCTATATCCTTTTGATTTACCGAACAGTCATCTTTTTGCATTTGCCTCGACGACATTCATGCTCCGGCCGAACGGCGATCCGACAATGACACATGGTGAATTGCCCGATTACAAAGTTACGCAAAGCGAAGCAGATTTAAAAAATGGAACGGATGCAGTGCTGGAATTTGCAAAAAAGATGCTAATCCGCCCCCAAAAGTAGTTTGTTGCAGCCGCGGAAGAAAGTTTCCAATAAAATCATGCTGCCTGACCGCAGAAATTAAAAAATTAAGGTACAAGTGCTTTCCGTAGGCAAGAAATCCAAAATAGCTTGTTTTAAAGGTCCATAAATTAATGTAAATTTATGGAGTTAGATTCCTTATAGTTATGGCAAAGACCCACCTTGGAAAGGTGGTAAAAAAACAATTGTATTTCCTAACAAATCTTATGGTTTCGAGCGGCACCTTTCCAAGGTGTCATTAAATCGCTCCAAAAAAAGTATGAGGGTTCAAAATCTCCATGAGGCAAGAGGCTTACTCAGTGAATAAATCCATACACTTCATTCTTATTCTTTTTATTCTATGCAGCATGTGCTGCATCAGCTCAAACCATGTACACCATTACAGGGAAAGTATCGAATTCACAAACCGGTGAAGCGATCGATAGAGTGAATATCAGGGTTGCAGGAACCACACGGGGAACCATCACCAATAGCGATGGTTCATATATCCTGAGCCTGCCGGCCGAAAATTATATGTTGATCTACAGTTGTATCGGATGGCAGAGAGATACTCTTCATGTATCGCTTACAAAAAATATATCCTGCGAAATAAAACTTGAACCGGCGGATATTATACTTCCTGATGTTACGACAATTGCCGAAGATCCCGCTTATGCGATCGTTCGCGAGGCGATCAGGAAGAAACATGAATTGACCCGGTTGCTGAACAGCTACACTTCGAAGGCATTCACGCGTGTAACATTCTATCGGGATACTTCAATTGCCGGTATCACAGAATCCTATACAGACGGGTACTGGCATCAGGGAGATTCTCTGCGAGAAGTGGTAACTCAAAAGCATATGACTAACAATCTTCCGGAAGCTCAGATGATGGCTTCGGTAGGCGAAATAGTGAACTTTACCGATGATACTATCCACCTTTTCGGCTTTATGTTTATCGGACCGATAGCGGAGAATGCGCTGGATCACTACGACTACAAGCTTTTACGCACGCTGCGAAAAGATCATGTGGATGTCTATGAGATAAAAATTGTTCCGAAATCACGGATAGTCCCGCTTTTTCAGGGAAATATTTCCATTGCAGATTCTTCTTTTGCGGTTATGGGTATTGAAGTCCAGCCGAACGAGGCTTTCCATTTTCCGTTTGTCAGCGACATTGAAATAAGATTTCGTCAAACATATTCGCTTTACGATGAAAAATTCTGGATGCCTACTAATATAGCAATGGCATTCGGAGGCAAGATAAGCTTACCTGGATTATCTTTCCCGAATATCAAATTAGATCAAACATCCGTGATCTATGACTACAAACTTAATACTGTCATAGCAGATACCATACTGAAACAACCCGTTCTTGTTGTCGATTCGCTTGCGAGCAAATATGATTCGACGTTCTGGGATGTCCACCGCATACTTCCTTTTACATCCGTCGAGGAAAAGGCATATGCAACTCTTGACAGCACGCAAACGCTGGCGAAACAGTTCAAGCCGAGCGGCGCTGCGGCAACGGCCCTTAATTTTTCGATGCTGCGTTATATCGATATCAGATATAATAGAGTTGAAGGATTATTTATCGGAGGGTCTTACAAATATGTTTCCGGGGGAACAATAAGGGGCATAGCGATATCGTCAAGCGGGGAAATTACAAATTATTCCGATAAATCCGGCTGGAGCGTAATGCCTGCTGCGGGTTACGGAATATCCGATAAACTATTCAAATGGCGGTTTGGCGGCGAATATCCGCTTGATAAAAAAAATACGATTGAAGCGGGGCTGGATGTTTATAAGGATATAGCTCATTTCCCGGACGGCGATTTCTATCCGTCAATTCTAAACTCGATATTCTCTTTATTCGGGCGCAACGATTACCGGGACTATTACATGGCGTATGGATGGGGCGCCCATCTTAATGTCAGACCGTTCGATCAGACTTCTTTGATACTGGCTTTTCAATCGGATAAGGAGACAACTCTGCAGAATAATACCGATTTCGCTGTTCTATCATTCGGGAATAATTTTCGCATCAATCCGCCGATAACAGAAGGACAAATGCGAAGCCTGCAGCTGAAGTTGTATTACGGGGCCGATAAAGGTCCGCTCAATATTGTGCCTGTCAATGCCGTTGAGTTGTCGGCTGAATATTCTTCTCCTTCATTGATCAGCAGCGATTTTGATTTTGGCCGGTACTCTATAGCCGGATCGTATTTCTTCCCCACGTTTCTGAAAAGTTATCTTCTGCCGCCGCAATTGAACCTGATGTTTGCCGCAGGCGCCTCGAGCGGCACGCTTCCGCTTCAAAGAGATTTTGTGCTCGATTCCCAGCTCGGCGGGTTTGCGCCGTTTGGAGTTTTAAGAACTGCCTATCCGCGCGAGTTCACCGGCGACAGGTTTGCGATGATCTCGGCTGAGCATAATTTCCGAAGTGTCCCGTTCCTGATGCTCGGGATTCCTTTTCTCTATAAAAGCGGTATAGAATTTTTGGTAGATGCCGCGGCAGCGCAATCGTGGTTAAACGGCATTTCAATGACGAACGGCTGGTACTATGAGGCGGGGATAGGTATAGGCAAGATTTTCGGGATTATCCGGGCAGACCTGACCTACCGCATAAGCAATCCCCATGGTGTTTTCTTCACAATTGGGATAAGCAGTTTACTTTGATATATTGTTTTTTGCGTCATTCCCGAGTCAGCGGAAATCTTAGAATGAAAAAGAAGAAATATTTTGAATGAGGAGATACGCCATGGCAGACGCATCTATCGCTGTAAAAGAAGTTGAAGAATGGATACGGAACGAATTCCTTCCCAAAAAATATAAGCAGGCATTTACAAAACGCAAATTAGGGCTGCAATCAGGCGGAGAAATTTACTTCGATGCAGTTTCTGAAGATGGGAAGATTGTCTGCTTTATTACGGTGACAGCAAGCAAGACACCGGGCGAAAAGCCTGGGGCAGATCTTTCTAAAATCCGCTCGGATGCTCTTTGGGCAATTTCCCTCAGTGAAAAACCGGAGACTGTCCTGTTTGCATTTACGGCTGCGTCTATGATTGAGCTTGTTAAGAAAGAAAAGGAGCATGGGAGATTTCCTAAGAATATTAAGACGCTGCTTGTAAAATTGCCCCCTGATCTCGAAGCGAAATGATCGAGACTGTGTTTTTGGCCGAGCTCGCCTTATTTTAAAAACATTTTATCATTGTATCTTTTCCAATAAAATTCCGTAAACTATAGTGTACATTTATTCCGTCCTTGAAAAACCCATTTTGAATAAGGAAAGAATCGGCAAAATCATGATCAACATCCGGCAAATCACAAAAAAATATGGAACGATCACTGCGCTCGATGCAGTAACATTAGAAGTCCAGCGGCAGGAGTTCTTCGGCCTGCTGGGTCCCAATGGAGCCGGCAAGACCACGCTGATGAATCTCCTTGTCGGGTATTTCAATCCGGACAGCGGCACGATCACCATCGACGGCGGCAACGTGACTCAGGATACACTGGAGATCAGGAAGAAAATCGGATTTGTTCCGCAAACCCTCGCTTTGTACGACGAGCTTACTGCACAGGAAAATTTAGAAATATTCGGCAAAATGTTCGATATCCCGCGAACGCTCTTAAAGAAGCGTATCGGGGAGCAGCTCCATGCCGTTGAGTTGTACGATAGGCGCAAAGATAAAGTGAAAACATTTTCAGGCGGCATGAAACGACGGCTCAATATCATTGCGAGCTTGCTGCACGACCCAAAGGTGCTGCTGTGCGATGAACCGACTGTAGGCGTCGATCCTCAATCCCGCAACGCTATCTTCGATTTTCTTACTTCTCTGAACAAGCAGGGGATAACAATTATCTATACGACGCATTATATGGAAGAAGCAGAACGGCTTTGCAGCCGTATCGGTATTATCGATCATGGTAAAATCATTGCATTGGATACTTTAGATAAACTTTTGGAAAAGCTCTCTTACGAAGAAACGATTTCGATTATCAAGAATCCATCGACTGTAAAAAATCGTACGGTATTTGAGAAATTCGGAACGCTCCTTGAAGAAGACGATCATTATGAGTTAAAACCTGCGGATGGTTTTTTACTGTCGAAATTTTTTGCCGGTATAGAAAAACAGGGAATAAAATATTCCTGGATTGAATTGCAGCGCCCGACTCTGGAAGCGCTCTTTCTCCAGTTGACAGGAAGGAGGCTGCGGGATTGAAACAGGTCTATCGGTTATTTAAAAGCTCATACCGGATTTTCTGGAATGATAAAGTCTCCGTCGCATTGACCTTTATTGTGCCGCTGGTGCTTATGACCATCTTCGGGGCGGTTTTCGGCGGATCGGGCTCCGGTCCGCAGGGAATACGGCTTGCGGTATTGAATCAAAGCACGGCTCCTGTAGCGAAAAGTATTGAATCTTCACTCGATACGATAAAAGCATTCTCCGTCATCAAGTCCTTTAAAACGGATTCCGGAAAGACGGTTATGTTCGATACGCTTTCGATTCAGGAATATGTCCGAAGCGGGAAAGCATCCGCTGCACTCGTTCTCCCGCCCGATACGTATGCAGATACATCGGTCGGACTTTTTGTCAAATTCTATTATGATCCGAAGAATGAAATGGAGATGCAGACCGTACGGGGACTCATCCAGCAGGTTGTATTCAGCCAGTTCCCTTCGGTGATGGCGCAAAGCGGACTGCGGCAGACCGAAAAATATTTGGGAATCAAATCCGGAAGCACGTTCAATCGCACGATGGCTTCTCTTATTCATAAATATTTTAAAGTGGATACGAATGTCATTTTACATCCCAGTCTTTCAAATTTTAAAATAACCGGCAATGATTCTGCCGGAGGCCATGCAAATATCCTTAATAATATCGTGCGCATAGAGAACCAACAGCTTATCGGTAAAGAGATGAAGAATCCATGGGCAACCCGGAGTGTGGGTGGATGGGGTGTTATGTTTCTTATGTTCACATTGACAGCTACATCATCATCGTTGTTCGATGAGCGGAGATCCGGAGTACTTTTGAGAATGCTGACCTCTCCGGTTTCGCGGACACAGATTCTCTGGAACAAGTATATTTTTAATATGTCGTTAGGCATCATTCAATTGCTTTTTATGTTCGTTTTTGGGTGGCTGATGTTTCAGATAGATATATTTTCAAATTTTTTGAATCTTATGCTGGTCATAATCGCTGCATCGGTAGCGTGCACGGCGCTCGGGATGCTCATTGCCGCCTTTTCCCAGACCCGCCAGCAGGCAAATGGATTAGGAACGCTGCTGATACTGAGTATGAGTTCAATCGGCGGGGCATGGTTTCCGACTTCTTTTATGCCGCCGACAATTCAATTTTTCAGCAAGCTGACGGTTGTATACTGGACGATAGAAGGTTTTATGGAAGTATTATGGAGAGGCGTAGGATTTATGTCCATCCTGCCGCATCTTGCAATTTTATTAGGCATCGGTGCGGTGTTTAATATCATCAGCGTGCGTCAATTCAGAAAAGGACATATATTCGATTAATTTCACTTAAACACAAAACATGTCGGGAATAATTATGAAACACAACCTCTCTTTAGGAGTTACTATCCTGATTGCTACGGGACAAAAACCGAAAAAGAAGATCTAAACCGCTGAACAAAACACATTGTTTTACCTGTATTGAGACTATAAAATGTGCAGGAAAATTATTTAGTCAATTCCATCATCTTATCTTCAATGTCGTATACATACCTCGTAAAAGCAGGATTTCTTTTAACTTGTCGTGTTTTGTCAAATGGTAAATTAATTTTAATATAATGAACAATCTTGCCGGGGTTTGTTTGCATGATATAAACATCAGTTCCAAGATATACTGCTTCTGGAATATCATGTGTTACAAATACAAAAGTTGTTGCTGTATCAATCTTCCAAAGTCGTTCCCAAATAGCCATTAAAGTATCTTGCATTTTTAGCCGCGTATTAACATCTAAAGCTCCAAATGGTTCATCCAAAAGAAGTAGTTTAGGATTTGCAACAAGACTTCGCGCAATTGCTACCCTTTGTAACTGACCGCCTGAGAGTGTCGGATATTTGCAGTATTTATTCTTATGCTGTTCGAGATCACAGATCTTGATGAATTCCATTGCCTTCTCTATACGCTCTTTCTTTGGAACATTCTGAATCTCAAGACCGAGCATGACATTTTCTAATACATACGCCAAGGCTGTGATGAGTATTGCTGGAAAATCATACCTACTTTGTTGCCATCTAAAGGCTTGCCATACAAGAGAACATCGCCAGCCGTAGGTTTCTGTAATCCTGCTATATATCTGAGGACTGTTGATTTCCCGCATCCGGATACACCTAGCAGACAAACAAATTGGCCGGTATTTGGTCTATCCTCAATAACAAGATTAAAATCATTTATAACCGTCACTTCACCATATGATTGCTTGACATTCCTAAGCTCAATGACATCAGGCAAAGGGGTATTTACCATTTTTACAGATTCCATAATCTGTCTTTCCTTAGAAGATGTACATTATTCCAAACTGTGTTAATTGACCTTGCAGCACCGTCGTATATGCGAAATACCGGTATTGATAGAAAAATTGTGCATTCTTTGTTAATTCAAATCCGACACCAACTTGCCCGCTGTATCCCAATGAATTTTCAGGTGCAGACTCCTCCGTTACTTTCGTAAGATGGCACGCAGTTATGCTAACATACGGCACAACAGAATTTGTCGAGTATGAATATGTTAAAGTTGCGCACTTAAAAATAAGATGCTCTGTACTATTTCCATTCGAGTAATATGTATAATCAATCGATGGTGCCACAGACCAATTACCTAAGTTCAATACATTATATCCAATCTCATTGCTTACAGATAGTCCAGCAATCGTATTGAACTTGTATTCAATACTTGATTGAAACCATGGTTGACTGAATGCTGTGCCTGTGAGCATCAGAATTGCCGCACTGAAGATGATCTTTTTCATTTACTGTCTTTATATTTGAATCTAAAAGTTTTGTTATCAAGCCATCTAAACAGTTTGTCCTGCAGCATACCGAGTAAAATGATAACAAATAACACGAAAAACGCTTTATCTAGCCTGCCCTGTCTGGCAGCTCGAACGGACAATGATCCAATGCCTCCTTCATTGTTAATAAGTTCAGCCACAACAATATATGTCCAAGAGATAGCTGTCAATACTCTAATATCATCAGATACTCTCGAAAGAACAGCCGGTATAAATACTTTTCTTATTGTTTGCCATTTATTTGCACCAAGAGTCTTGACCGTCTGTATATATACATCCTCTACCTCATAAACCCTTTGCACAACAACAGGGATTAAATAGACAATAATACTGAAAGCTAAAAAGAATATTTTCATCTGTGATTGTATGCCAAACCAAGCTATAAATAACCCTGTAACAGCAGTAAGCGGTAAAAATCGTATTGCATCGATCGGTTTACTGAATATACCATTTGCAATAGGTGATAATCCTATCATAAATCCAAGAGGAAGCGCCACAAGGACAGCTATGAGATAGCCACAGACATTGAGATACAAAGAATACAAAGTGTTTTTAAGGAGAAAATCTTGAAACCATAGTTCTGGAATTGATGTGAGGACAGAGCTTGAACCAGTTCCAGAAGCCCATTGTAGGGGTATAAATGGAGATGGCAAGATACCCACCTTGTTTACAAGCAAAGCGAGTATCTGCCAAATTGCTAAGAGAAGTATTACCCCGCCAAATTCAAGCGTTCCCTTTTCATTTTTTGACGGGGTACCTCTCAATTCAAAAAGATTTTCGAAAGTCATCTTCTTACCTTTTACTTGGTATTGAGCAATTCAAATTCTGTTCGACGATTTCTTTGCTTGCCTTCACTTGGACCGTTCTCAGCAACTGGTTTATCTGGTCCATTACCAATGATAACAATTCGGTTTGGATCACATTTAAGAAATGAAGCTAGATAGGTCTTGGCAGATTGCGCTCTACGCAATGAAAGGGTCACATTCGATTCATGACTTCCAACATTATCTGTATTTCCTTCAACACGAATATAGTTGTTAAATCCTCGAGCTAAGGAAGCAAAGTTTTGTCGAATTAACTTTTTAGCTTCTAGACTTAGTGCTGCAGACCCCGATGCAAATTCTACAGGTAAAAGATTCGTCGTTATAGCAGGCGCTTGGATTTCTGTTGTTTTCAGTGCAGTATACTTTTTAGGAACATCTATCGCTTGCAAAGAAGTTGATAATTTAGGATTATCTTTTAACTCCAAAATAATAGAATTATCAGAAATTTCTCTCCAAGACGGAATTGCACCCGATACAAGCGGTTCACCTGATTTCATCTTGAGACCTTTATATGATTCACCCATTCGCGAATACAATTCTTCCCCAGTAACACCGGTATATGAAGTGTTAAGGCCAAAGAAGTTAAAATTATCTCCAAGTGTCATAAATTTGGCAATCGTTAGATTTGACCAATCTTCAGCTGGTAATCCATAAATTGCAACCATATCATTAACTGCTTCAGCACGGGCATTTGTATTTGTATTTATCGCAGTATTTCCTGCTAATAGGCCAGCAATGAAATTCTTAATAGCATTACGCTTTGCACGCACAGTAGATTCTTTAACAAGAACAACATCCCAAATAATATCAGGCGCTGATTTTGTAGACAATAATACTTTAGCCCCTGGAACATCATGTGGAAGCTTTATATCGTCAGGACTCCACACAAAAGCCGCCGCTACTTGTTCTTTACGAAACATATCTGCAGCATCAAGTCCATCTTTAGCTTCTTGTATATCAAATTGGTCTTGAGTCAAACCACTAATTTTAATAAGGTTCAAGAATAATCCATGTGACGGTGTTCCAACAGCTAACGCAATCTTTTTGCCAACAAGGTCTCGGATGGAGTTAATACCTTCAGTAACAACAAGGGCATCTCCGCCAAAGGATTTGTCATAGTGAGCAAATATTTTAATTCCGTCGCTTTGTAATGAACCTGCTTCAATAGAAAATTCACCGCACGTTGCAAAACATAGAATGTCAATAGCGCCGGCTTTTAAAGCTTCTCGAGAAGCATTAAAATCATCAATTACATCGATTTGAACAAGTTGTCCAAATTCTTGATAGAATCGTGAATTTGTTGATGCATCTTTTGATCCATTATTCATATAAGCAATTCCAGCTTGCCCACCCCAAGTATTTGTTCCAACAACGGCTATATTTTCTGCTGCCTCACGTTTTGCCGGCGCTTTAGCTGCTGTAGCACTTCCACTTGTCGCTTCCTGTGCAGTTTTGCTTAGCCCAGGTGCTACTTTTTCAGCAACATCGGGGTGTTTACCAAGCCAAAAAAGGCCTCCAACAAACAGTCCCACTACAATGGTTGCAATTCCAATTTTTGCAAATGGTGTCAACATTGAAAGTCTCCTTTATTTAATGAGTTTCGAATATTTATTGTCTTTTCCAGATTCTTTAACTTCATCAACAACTTCATTTTTTGCAGGAACTGCATTTGTTTGCTGTAATGGATTAATTTTTTCACTGCCATCTGTCAGCAATGCCGGAATTCCTTCCTTTTGCCATCTATCAAGCAAAGCATTTCCTTTTTCTTCAAAAGCAGAATTTTGCAAAGAAATATCTTTCAAAACATCAGATGACTCATCAATAAATGAATCTATAATTCCTGATTTATAACTAATGTCAGTTTGAATAGATTCCATAGCTTCTTCATAGAATGCACGCTGGTCAGGATCACCTTTTAAGACACTGAATGCTGATGCAAATGCGCTGTAAGCTTTGCCCATTGTTTCCTGCTTTAATGCAATCGACTTCACTTCATTTGTTTTATCTGCAATAACAACCTGGCAGGCTTTGCTCATTTCCGTTAAAACTTTTTTAAGAGAATTTAGTTTTGTCAGCATTGCCTGAAAATCTTTGAGATCTTTTTCATCTCGACCTGCCTGGTTTGCATATACGGAGATATTAATATCATTTGGATTCTTTTTCTTTGCTGCAGCCATCATTTCCAATTGATTTTGCATATCCTTTTGTGTCTTCGTAATAGAATCTTCCAGTTTTTGCGTAGCACCGAATAACTGCCGAATTTGTTCTTTTACAATTTCCCATTTCTTATTCAATTGATCTATATAAACATTGAGAACAGCAACGGGATTAGAATTAATAAGAATTCGCCTCAATACTTTGATAAACATTTTATATGCATAAAAGACGGTCGTTCGAACTTGCTTATCAGTAGCAACATATGTGATACCGAGAAGACAAATTACAAGACCAATCAATGTGATTATATTTGTTGTTAATGTAATAAGAAATGGAAGAATTGCACTAAGACCCCAGAGACCGAGGGCAACAATTGGTATCAGAAATATAAGCCCCCATTTTCCATCTTTGGATTTCCAAAAACCTTTTCCAGTTGACAATGTATTTGATGCTCCTAAAAGTGGTTTGTCCATGATTATTTCTCCTTCCTGACTGATTTACGAGTTGAAATTTTAGTTGATGGCATAGGAGCCTTGGGCAGAATATTAATATACTTTTGCGATTTTATACAGTCATCGTCAATTTCCTTTTCAACCTTTTGATATGCTGATTCAAAATCCTGTTTCTTTTGATCAAGTTTTGAACTAGCCTTAGAAATTTCAATTTGAAGTGATGCGATTTGCGTGTTATTTGCAGAAATTTCATCTGTCAATCGTTTGATTTCTGCTGTATTTTTTGTGTTTGTATCAGTAAGCTGTTCTAAGGTAGATTGCTTGGTGTGAACTGAATCTGAAATTGCACTTTCAATAGCTTCATCAAATTTTTGCTTTTCATTAGAAAGTATATTTTTATAATAATCAAATGACTGGATAAATGATTCAGAATCTGCTCCAGCTGTTGCCATTGTTGCAAATATAGCTTGGAATTTTGTTTCTTCTGTCATAGACAAATTCGACATATTCTTTAGAGCTTGTCGTAAGTCCATATAGTCTTGACCTGGCATATTTGCAGCATTTAAAGCATCATATAACTGCTGACAAAACATATTAAAATCTTCAGTAGAAACTTGAGCTATGCGTGGAGTATTAGTTACTGATTGCGACGGCGCTTGAGTCTGTGTTAGTATTACGTCATTTGAAGGTGATTTGTTGTCAGATTTCCAAAACAATCCTTTGATATCCATACACCGTCCCTTTCTGTAAAAGCACAACGAAAATAAACGCAAAACCAAGTTTTGTCTTTATATTCACTATCTCTTAAAAATGCAAAATTAGAGCAAGCATCTATCGTTCAACAGCAATATTATGCAAAGTTTGGCATTGACTTAAGAATACTTTCTACAATATCGTTCAAGCTAGGGGAATCATAAGCAATATCTTAAAAGTTTTTTGAATTTCCAATGCTGATTAAAATGAATTTGATGAAGATATTCAATGCTAATCCTCATGTAAAGCGCTGGTTTGTTCTGTATGCTCTTCTGAACATCTCCAGTATTCATCCATGTTGAGAAAAAAAGCTAATGCTCCTTGAAAGTATGCCATACCAAAAGCACGACCCCCCAATGCCCCCCGAAGAAGATTCTAATTTTATATTGATCTTTATGTGCTTTGTAAAAGAGAGTTCTGAACTCTTTTCTTCTTTAAGAGATAATTCATGATGACCTGGTCTCATTGTTTTTATCCTTTTTAACAGATAAATCAGTTATCGATAAATTCCATCAATAATGGCGGCCATAGCAGATCCAATAATTAGCCCTGTTTCAAAACTGAGGGCAGCGGATCCCGCGGCAAGTCCAGACGTAAGCGAAGCTCCGCCGGCACCACTTAATCCCGTCTCCATTCCACTATCCATAAAACCTAAAAGACCAGAGGATCCCGTCATAGATCCAGAAGCAAAGCTTCTCATTGATAACATCGATGCCAAAAGAAATCTGATCGATATCTGAAAATGATTTCCATGACCCACCTTGGAAAGGTGGTAAAAATATAATTGTATTTCCTAAAAAATCTTGTGGTTTCAAGTGGCACCTTTCCAAGGTGACACTAATTCATTGTTCCGGCCAAGGGATCTTTCGATGTTGAATTCGATGCTGATGTCGCTTATATTTGCTATTAAAAGGAGCAGAATTGACCCGCTTTGAAAAAACGGTAAATTAGATTTGATCGCAGATGAAAAATCCAAAGTGGTCGCAAATTGCGACCACTTTTTACATTTGCGCATCCAACTTTTAGAAATATTTTCTTTTAGGAAAAGTCAATGAAACCGATACCATATTCTTATAACTATATCAATCGTTCAGCGTTAGTTATTATGCCAAAAAAACCGTTCTTCAATTGGCTCGTCAGCATAGAATCTGATAATAAAAATGCCGCAGATGATTGTGAAGGAGAGGTTTATCTTCTTCCAGATTTTGAAGAACTTTCTCAAATGAATAAATGGTTAAAGAATAATTATGATGATATCTTCTGCCATCAGTTGAACAATTGGTATACGGATGCAGCGTGCTGGCCCCAGCATCGAACATTTGAAATGTTTACTGCATGGTTCGAGTATTCTTTACACACAATGATCGTAGATATGGAAAGAGCACCGATTAAGAAATTATGATGCCTTGCAACCATATAGTATGACGGGAAAAAATATTGCATGATAATGGCTCGGGCATACATTACGCTTTGTTGTCATTCCCGAGTGATTAAATAAGCCTGCCTGTCGTGGGCAGGGAATCAAGGAAAGAGAAAATCCTGGAATTGGATTCACATTGAGCGACCCACCTTGGAAAGGTGTCAAAAAAGGTAATCATATTCCCTAACAAATCTGATGGTTTCGCTCGGCACCTTTCCAAGGTGTCACTATTTCTTCTTTTTAAATTGAGAACTGATTCGTGATGTTGTCTTCATTCTATGAGGTTGAAAATCTCTCGCCGCCCTGATTCCACAAGGGGGATAAATTTGCCATACCATTCTCCGAATTCTTTTGCTCCCATTGTGTCTTGCGATGACTTCTCGAATGCCGTGAGGTTTTCGTATGTCGATTCCATAACGAGTGTATAGAATTCTCCGGTGAGATCGGTCATAAATTGGGCCGGTGCGTGACCGAATTTCTTCATGAGCTCCTGTTGTTCTTTAATGAGAGCTTTAGCGTCTTTCGCTTTGCCGAACTTCAATTGAAAAACATTTCTGACGACGATCATGATTTCCTCCTTGAATGAAGAGATTGCAGTGAACGAGAATATCTTCTTCTTCGTGATGATGAAATCGGTATTCTCATATTTTATTATTTTGAAAAACATCAGTTTATTCTAAATCGTTCCATCCGCCTCGCGCTGCTACAAGACCTCGTTTCGCGAATACATTGTTGAGACCTGCGAACAAATCACGCCGTTTGCATGGTTTCTGAACAGCGCGGTTATGACAGGGTCCATAATTATGCAGATATTTTTGAGATGTTTTATAGCTTACATGGATTTGGAACCTGCCGAACCTCATGAGTGACACAAATATGTTGTTTTATATGTCCATAAATTAATGTAAATTTATGGAGTTAGATTCCTTATATTTATGTCAGGTGATTCTATGATTTCACGAGCTATTCATATCGAAAAACTGTTGAAGCCTAAAAAGGCACTCATAATCTACGGGGCACGAAGAGTTGGGAAAACGACTCTCCTCAATGAGTTTCTTTCTAATACGAAATTAAAATATAGACTTGATTCGGGCGACAATATTCGTATCCAGCATATTTTCGAATCCCAAAACTTTAACACAATCCTGGAATATGCGGAAGGATACGATCTGATTGCTCTTGATGAGGCACAACAAATAAAAAATATAGGGATGGGACTTAAAATACTCGTCGATAACAATCCAAAGATAAAAATTATCGTTACCGGTTCGTCATCTTTCGATATATCACAGAAAGTGGGCGAGCCGCTCACCGGGAGGAAGAAGACACTTGTGCTCTATCCGATATCGCTCATGGAGCTGCGTTCCCTCTATAACAATGAAGAGCTGCATGCTTCTCTGGAACAATTTCTTCTTTTTGGGATGTATCCTGAAATTATTACAACCGCAAGCAAAAAGGGGAAAATTGAACTGCTCAACGAACTTGTGGAATCCTATCTGCTCAAGGATATACTTAGTTTGGAAAGGATTAAAGGATCCAGGCAGCTGCTTGATTTGCTCAAACTGCTTGCTTTCCAAATAGGAAGTGAAGTCTCTCTGAATGAATTAGCAACTCAGATCAGACTGGACGTTAAAACGATTGCACGATACCTGGATATCCTGGAAAAAGGATTTGTTATTAAACGAGTAGGCGCTTTCAGCAGGAATCTCCGTAAAGAAGTTACCGGCAAATCGAAATATTACTTCTCCGATACCGGCATTCGAAATGCCGTCATTTCCCAATTCAATTCTTTGGAGGACCGTAATGATGTCGGAGGACTTTTTGAAAACTTCGTGGTTATGGAACGCTTCAAGATGAATGCATACCTTCAACGTCCGGCGGATTCCTATTTTTGGAGAACCTATGACGGTCAGGAGGTTGATCTCATCGAAGAACGAAGTGGAAAAGTGTCCGGATATGAGATCAAATGGTCTCCAAGTGCGAAATGGAAAGCGCCTAAGGCCTGGATAGGCGCATATCCAAAATCAAAATTGACCTTAATTAATCAGGAGAATTATTTATCATTCTTATTAAAATGAATCGAAAATGTCTCAGATAAATAGTTCAAATCCAACAATGATTTGCAGGATTTAAGGCGAAAAAGAAAGATCGCTTCACTTGGTAAAGGTAGGCAGGCCGATAAGCTGGAAGTCTGATGACGCCTATGCGCATTGCGGGACGTCTGTTAAAATCGAGCAAAGCAGATAAAATACTGATTGCAATACAAACAGGGTTTAGTTACATTTTGAATGAATAATAGGGAAAACTCGAAGGTTCCTATTATCCATCCTCAAGGGTTTTAGTGTATCTATTTTTTAATTGGATAAACAACATTTCTATGTCTAAAAGCAAAAAAATCGAAGTAGAAGAATCCCTCGAAAAAAAACTCTGGGCGGCGGCTGATAAGCTTCGCAAAAATATGGACGCGGCGGAATATAAGCACGTTGTTCTCGGTTTGATATTCCTCAAGTATATTTCCGATGCATTTGAAGAGCTGTATGAGAAACTCGTTGCGCAAAAGAAGGAAGGCGCTGATCCGGAGGATAAAAACGAATATACAGCGGAAAAGGTATTTTATGTCCCGCCTTCAGCCCGCTGGAAATGGATACAAGGGAGAGCAACTCTACCGTCTATCGGAACAGATGTCGATAATGCTATGACAGCTATTGAAACTGACAATCTTTCGCTGCGCGGAGTGCTGCCGAAGGTGTTTGCACAAGAAAAATTGGACAAGGCAACAATTGGCGGTCTCATTAACAACATAGGAACTTCCGTTCTTGGAACGAAAGAGGCGCAAAGCAAAGATATATTGGGAAAAGTTTATGAATATTTTCTCGGTCAATTTGCTTTAGCAGAAGGACGTAAAGGCGGACAGTTCTATACTCCGACAACAGTTGTACGATTGCTTGTGCAAATGCTCGAACCCTATGAAGGAAGAGTGTTTGATCCGTGCTGCGGTTCGGGCGGAATGTTCGTGCAAAGTGAAAAGTTCGTCAATGCACATTCGGATTATTACAAAAAACATAATCCCAAAAAACTTGCACTTAATCCTTCCGATAGGATTTCTATCTTCGGACAGGAAAGCAACCAGACGACTTGGCGCTTGGCAAGAATGAATCTTGCCATACGCGGGATTGACAGCAGTAATGTGCGATGGAACAATGAGGGCAGTTTCTTAAACGACGCACACAAAGATTTAAAAGCGGATTACATACTTGCCAATCCACCATTTAACGACAGCGATTGGAGCGGAGAATTGCTGCGTGATGATGCACGGTGGAAAATTCTCGGTGAACAATTAGTGCCCCCTGCCGGCAATGCCAACTATGCTTGGATTTTGCATTTCTTGTATCACTTATCGCCGACAGGAAGCGCGGGGTTTGTTCTTTCCAAAGGTTCGCTGACGACACAGACGAACAACGAGGGGGAAATTCGGAAAGCGCTGATTGAAAAAGGACTGGTAGATTGCATCGTCAATCTTCCGACGAAGCTATTTCTCAATACACAAATCCCGGCATGCCTGTGGTTCTTATCGCGGGATAAAACAAACGGCGGGTTTAGAAAACGGGATAATGAAATTCTCTTTATCGATGCACGGAATCTTGGTTATTTGGTGAACAGGCGCAATAGAGACTTGAGTGAGGATGACATTAATAGAATAACGGATACATACCACGCCTGGCGTGCTCTCACACCACCGTCATTCCTGAATGTTTCTATCGGGAATCCAGAAAACGGCAAAGGGCTGGATCCCCGCTTACAACATGCGGGGATGACAGACAATCCCCTGGTCTACCAGGATATACCCGGATTCTGCAAGAGTGCAACCATAGAAGAAGTTCGAAAGTTGAATTACGTTCTTACTCCCGGCAGATATGTAGGATTGCCGGATGATGAAGATGATTTTAATTTTGCAGAGAGATTTACCGAACTAAAAGCAGAGTTAGAGAAACAAATTGCAGAAGAAGATGAATTGAATAAACGGATAGCAGAGAACTTGAATAAAATCTCTATTGGCAATACCCCTATAAAAAACGAAACCCGATAGTTTGAATTTCTTCAGGGACTACCGGGAATAATATGTGTTCAATATAGCATCGGTAACTGTAACATGCAAGCAAAATAATATATGAAGTATTCTGAATTCGAGAATATAATGTCCGCTCCAAGAATGGGGCGATATTTGGCGTCCTGTAATAATGACACCAAAAAAGCAATGACGTTATATCGCAAGAATCTTCATTTGTCTGCATATGCACGGCAGCATTATGGATTAATAATGCAATTATTTCAATGGATGAGCATTGATGAATCGGCGCTGCTGTATGGCTTAGATCATATTAACGAAGTTTGCAATGATATTGACAAGCTTTAAAAATATTCTTTCTAAAATTAACATCGATAAATCGAACAAGTCGTAATTATGTCGGGAAAAAATAGCATAAAAGAATATCGGAGCGTTGTTGCTGAGCTGAAAGAAAAAATCAGGTCTGCACGTTCTCAAATTGTGTTCACGGTCAACAGGCAACTGCTTACACTCTACTGGGACATAGGACAAACAATATCACAGCAGGAAAAATTGGAAGGATGGGGAGCAAAGGTTGTCGAAACGCTTTCAAAAGACCTCTCAACCGAATTTCCAGACCTGAAAGGGTTGTCTCCCCGCAATCTCCGGTATATGAGAGATTTTGCTATTGCATATCCGCAATTCGGAATCTTGCAAGCGCCTCTTGCAAAATTATCCGATAGCCCCGCTGCATCGGCTCAATCTCCAATCTTGCAACCGCCCGTTGCAAAATTAGACATCACCACAAAGTTGCAACCTTCCGTTGCAAGATTGTATGCATCCGTGGCGTTGCTTCCGTGGGCGCACAATGTCGTATTGCTGGAAAAAGTAAAAGACATTGAACAAAGGATATTCTATGCACAAAAAACACTTGAGCATAGCTGGAGCACGGATGTCCTCAGCTATCATATAAAAACTAATCTCCACAAACGGCAGGGTAAGGCATTGACGAATTTTGAAGCTACCCTTCCTCAACATCAATCCCGAAGGGATCACTTTGTAATGGCTGAATGGAAAGGATATAGAATAAAAGAATTAATCGAATCAAATTGGTTGGCAATAGGTGACGGATACCGAGCAAAGAATTCAGAACTAAGGACAGCTTTTTATTGAAAGCAGAGTTAGAGAAACAGATTGAAGAAGAAGATGAATTGAATAAACGAATTGCAGAAAATCCGAAAAAGATCAATGTCAAAAGCTCGGTATGAATAAGCTCAGAACATTAGATATTTATATCGAAGATCTAGTTTATATCGTCAGAGACCAAAAAGTTATGCTCGATTCTGATCTTGCAATGATTTACGGGGTTAATACGAAAAGGCTTAATGAGCAGGTAAGGCGGAATATTGATAGGTTTCCGGTCGATTTTATGTTCCAGCTGATACCAAAAGAGTATGAGATTTTGAGGTCGCAAATTACGGCCTCAAAAGAGAAGGAAATAATTTTAAGGTCGCAAAATGCGACCTTAAAAGACGGAAGAGGAAGCCATAGAAAATATCTGCCGTACGTGTTTACTGAACATGGTGCGGTGATGTTGGCAAGTGTTCTGAACAGTTCACAAGCAATCGCGGCAAGTATTAAAGTAGTAAAAGTATTCGTTCGCTTGCGGGACATTCTGTCGACACATAAAGAATTGGCAAAGAAAATTGAAGAACTCGAGCATAAATATGACAGTAAATTTTCGGAAGTATTTTCGGCTTTGAGAGAATTAATGGGCAATCATATTGAGAATAAGGAAAGACTTATCCTGCGAAAAGGGATTAAAGAGTAATGACAGGCATTCCTCAAACAAAAGCCGATCTGGAAAAGATGATTTCGGACAAAGTGGAAGAGAACCTCCATCTTGATTATAAGGATGCGCGATCGTTTCACACGGACGGCAAGAAAAATCCCAAAATAGAGATTGCCAAGGATATAAGTTCAATGGCAAATTCTGCCGGAGGTGTCATTATTTATGGAATGAAAGAATATGACGAAGCCGATAAGCAGCATCTGCCCGAAAAGATAACTCCGATTAATCGAACAGAATTCTCCAGAGAATGGCTTGAACAGGTCATAAACAGCAATATCAGTCCGAAGATTGAAGGATTATTGATTCACCCGATTTTGTTAGATGAGCCAAATGAAGTTGCTTATGCGGTTGAAATACCTCAAAGCACGACTGTATACCAAACTGTTGCGGATGGCAGATATTACAGACGGTATAATTTTGTTGCGCAGTTTATGGCTGATTATGAGATTCGGGATATTATGAATCGGGCCAAACATCCCGTCGTGAAGCTTTGTTTTGAAATTGAAAAAAACACCTATGAAGAAGCACCTACTTTCCCGAAGATTTCCATACCTGGCATTCCGACTACATTTGAGCAACAAGAAAAGAAGTATCGTACCGATATTATTCTCAAGATATATCCATTGAACACCGGATCCGTATACGCGCAATACATAAATTATTTTGTACAATTACCGGAAGATATTTTAGACGAAGATTTTGCAAGGCGTTATAAAAGGCCTCAAATCGGCATGGTGGAATATTATGGAGAAAATACTTACAGAGACGTTGTGGATGTTAAGTCGGCGGGTTTTGGTGGAGGCGTTTTAAAGTATGGACCTTCACGCTTTGATCCTGTGCTCCCTGGATTAAAAGGCCGTTCTGAAAGGCTTCGTTTGATAGATAATCCAAACCTTGATCAGCGAGAAATAACCTGGACGGTGCATGCTGATAATGCTTTGCTAAAAAGTGGGAAAATAATGCTTAGTGAAATATCCGTCATTGAGAAAGATGAAATTGAATAGTAATGGGTGAGTGGAAAGAATATAGTCTTGGTGATTTAGGCACTATTATCACTGGTAAAACCCCATCGAGTAATTATCCAGATGAATTCGGAAGTGATATACCATTTGTTACACCAAGTGATTATGGAAATTATCGAAAATGGGCGACCTCCGCGGAGAGAGGCTTGTCGAAGAAAGGAATTGAGAAACTAGAAGAAAAAGTAATCCCCAAAAGTTCATTGTTGGTTACTTGTATAGGGTCAGATATGGGAAAAGTTGTAATGAATAAAATCCCCGTGATTACAAACCAACAAATCAATTCAATAATTCCTAACAAGCAAGTTGACGCGAATTATTTTTATTATAAGCTATTGGATATCTATGGTATTCTGCGAATGTACGGCCTTTCTGGTACGGCAGTGCCTATTTTGAATAAGGGTGATTTTGAGAAAATTGAAATTGAAATACCAATAGATATTTCTGAACAAACCGCTATCGCTTCAGTTCTTGTCAGTTTGGACGATAAAATCGATTTGCTCCAACGCCAAAACAAAACATTAGAACAATTGGCGGAGACATTGTTTCGGCAATGGTTTGTGGAAGAAGCGAATCAAAAAGAAAAAATCGAAATTGGAGAAATAGCAAAAGTTGGAACAGGCGAAGGACTAAAACGCGAAGAATTTAAGGAAGATGGAAAATATCCGATCCTTGGCGCGAATGGCGAAATAGGTAGAACAGATAATTACTTAACGGAAGGGCACTTAATATTAACGGGAAGAGTTGGAACACTTGGGAAGGTTTATATTAATGAAAATAAAGCATGGATTTCAGACAATGTTTTAATTGTAAAACCATTTAATGAGTTATTATTCTATCCAATCTATTTTACATTAAAGAATTATGATTTTGAGAATCTTAACGCTGGTAGCACCCAACCGTTAGTTACTCAAACCGGCTTAAAAACCATCATCTTAACATTGCCAAATGAAGAATTACGTAGCGAGTTTGCAAGGCAGTGCAGAGTCTATTTTGAAAAAAGATCAAAAAATAAGCAACAAATCAACACACTTACTCGCTTGCGCGATACGCTTCTGCCGAAGTTGATGAGCGGAGAAGTGAAAGTGGCATAATAAAATGGAACGGCTTGCAGCTATATTAGAAAAATATGGTCGATGGAAGCCATTGCAAGATTACATTGATCGGATAAAAGGATATAGACAAACCAATTTTCCGCTTTGTATAGATAATGCTAAAGCTCTTTTAGAAAGTATTGCAAAAGAAATATGCAAACAACGGAACCAGTCATTAGAAGAAAAAGACTCTATTGGCAAGCTGTTAAAATTATCTTTCCGTTCACTAGGATTTTCTTCTGATAATACAATTTTACAAATAGGGGGATCTATTGCGAATATTGGACAACAGATGGGAAATTTTAGGAATAAAATTGGCCAAGTTTCTCATGGTCGAACAATGGAAGAATTGGAGTTAACGAAACAAAAAGGTGATTCTATTACAGAGGATTTTCTTCTTTATTCTACTGAAATAGTCGCTTGTTTTCTTATAGAAACATTCGAAACAGAAAATCTAAGAGAAAAGAAAAAAGAAGAAATTAAATATGAGGACAATCAAGAATTTAACCGCTATCTTGATGAAGTATATGGCGAATTTTCAGTGGGGAAAGATTATGCCTATACTGCCAGCGAAATATTTTATTGCTTAGATTACGAGGCATATAAATCATTATTACAAGATTACGAATTGTTGATGAATGAAACCGGTAACTGAAAATAGCATTGAATTGTTTTCCATCGAAGTCTTGCAATCATTAGAATGGGAGTATTTGCATGGCCTTGCAATTGCACCCGAAGCAGAACAATCCGAACGAGAAAGCTTTGAACAAGTTGTTCTTATCAATCGTCTGCGAAAAGTTATTGCACGATTAAATCCTGCAATTCCTGAAAGTGCACGGGAGCAAGCGATACAGAAAGTATTAAAAATCTATTCTCCAGATCTTCTTCACAACAACGAAACATTTCGTCAGTATCTGGTCGAGAAAGTCAAAATTCCTTACCAGCAAGACGGCTACGAACGAAGCTATGAAGTAACACTCATCGATTTTGAACATCCGCTGAATAACGAGTTTCTTGCTGTTAATCAGTTTACAGTTGCAGAAAAGAACCAAACCAAACGGCCGGATATTGTTTTGTTCGTCAATGGCTTACCGCTTGTCGTCATCGAATTAAAAAACGCCGCAGATGAGAACGCTACAACCTATAAAGCATACGAGCAGATACAAACATATAAGGCAACGATACCAAGTTTATTCACATACAATGCCGTTTGTGTTATATCCGATGGAATGGAATGCAAAGCGGGTAGTTTATCTGCCGGTTATAATCGCTTTATGACTTGGAAAAGCGAAGACGGAAGAAAAGAAGCGTCGAGGTTTATTCCTCAGTTGGAAGTGCTTCTGAAGGGAATGTTGAACCCATCCACTTTGCTTGATCTGGTCCGAAATTTCATCGTATTTGAAAAGACAAAAAGAACAGATGCAAAAACCGGCATAACACAAGTTATAAATGAAAAGAAGTTAGCTGCATATCATCAGTATTATGCTGTGAACAAAGCGGTCCAATCTACATTGATAGCCTCCAGTGAAAAAGGAGATAAACGCGGCGGCGTTGTCTGGCACACGCAAGGATCGGGGAAAAGCTTAAGCATGGTCTTTTATGCGGGAAAGCTTATTACCGCACCTGAAATGCAAAATCCGACCATTGTTGTGCTTACGGACAGGAATGATTTAGACGATCAATTATTCGATACATTTGCCGCATCCAAACAAGTATTACGGCAGGAACCGGTACAGGCAGAGAATCGGGAACATCTTAAAGAGCTTCTGAAAGTCGCAAGCGGCGGCATAGTCTTTACCACGATACAAAAATTCTTACCGGAAGGTGGAAAAGCAGAATATGACCGGCTATCCGACCGGAGCAATATCGTTGTGATTGCAGACGAAGCGCACAGAACGCAATACGGTTTCGAAGCGGTCATGAAGGATGTGCGGGATAAAGAAACAAAAGAGGTTATCGGACAACGTCTGGCATACGGATTGGCTAAATATCTGCGGGATGCATTGCCGAATGCAACATACATCGGTTTTACTGGAACACCGATCGAGGGAACAGACGTCAATACGCCGAAGATATTCGGTAATTACATTGACCGATACGATATTAAGGATGCCGTTACAGACGGCGCCACGGTAAAAATTTATTATGAAAGCCGGCTGGCAAAGGTAAACTTAGATGAAGAAGGCAAGCGGCTCATTGAAGAATTTGATACAGAGTTAGATGCCGACGAAGAAATAACCGACAAGCAAAAAGCAAAAGCGAAATGGACAAAGTTTGAATCGATTGTCGGCAATGAGAAAAGAATAAAAAATTTAGCCAAAGACATTGTCACTCATTTTGAGCAGCGGCAGAAGGTATTTGACGGCAAAGCCATGATTGTTACCATGAGCCGGAGAATAGCCGCCGAATTATATAAAGAAATTATTTTCCTGCGCCCTGAATGGCACGATAATGAACTGACCAAAGGAAGAATTAAAGTTGTCATGACTGCTGCCAGTTCCGACGGACCGGAAATGCAAAGGCATCATACAACCAAGGGAGACAGAAAAGTATTATCCGACAGGATGAAAGACCCTGACGATCCGCTGCAAATAGTTATTGTCCGAGATATGTGGCTTACGGGATTTGATGTACCGTGTTTGCATACTATGTATGCCGATAAACCTATGCGGGGGCATAATCTGATGCAGGCCATCGCACGGGTGAATAGAATCTTTAAGGATAAGCCGGGCGGGCTTGTCGTCGATTATCTGGGTCTGGCAACTGACTTAAAGAAAGCGCTATCGTTCTATGGTGAGGCGGGCGGCAAAGGAGATCCGACAGAAACCATCCAGCAAGCCGTCGGTATGATGCTGGAGAAATATGAAATTGTTCAACAGATGTTTAATGAAGACAGCAAAACACGCAAAGCTATCTTGGTTGAGGAGCCGGAAGCGTATTACCTGAGCACTTTAAAGTTTAATTATCGTCGTTTCTTTGCAGCAGACCCAAAGGAAAAGCTTTCAATCGTACTGCAAGCCGAAGAACATATTATGGGACTGCCGGATGGGAAAAATCGGTTTATCCGCGAAGTTTCTCTCTTGAGTCAGGCATTTGTGTTGGTAATACCGCATGTGGCCGCGTTGAAAATCAAAGACGATGTAGCATTCTTCCAGGCGGTAAAAGCGCGTCTGGTTAAATTTGAAGAAACCGGAACGGGAAAATCCAATAGAGAAGTTGAAACGGCGATTAAGCAGATCGTTAATGAAGCATTAAGCTCGGAAGGTGTGGTAGATATTTTCGAGGCGGCAGGAATTGAAAAACCCGAACTTTCGATTCTCTCGGAAGAGTTTCTGCTCGAAGTCAAAGGAATGAAGCATCAAAACCTTGCCTTTGAACTATTACGTAAAATTTTGAATGATGAAATAAAATCCAGAGCAAAGACAAATCTTGTAAAGAGCAAAAAGCTTTTGGAAATGCTTGAGACGGCGATTAAGAAATATCAAAACAATTTGCTGACAACAACGGAAATTATACAAGAGCTTATTAATATTGCCAAAGAGATAAAAGCATCGGATAAAGAAGCTGAAAAACTTGGATTAACAATAGAAGAAGTCGCTTTTTATGATGCCTTAGAAGTGAACGACAGCGCGGTTCAAGTGTTGGGTGATGAGACATTAAAGGAAATCGCCAAAGAAATAGCCGATAAAGTAAAAAAGAACGCCACTATCGATTGGACGATACGGGAAAGTGCACGCGCTAAGCTTATGGTTCTTGTAAGGCGCACGTTAACAAAATATGGTTATCCGCCAGATAAACAGCAAAAGGCAATTGATACGGTATTAAGACAGGCGGAATTGATGACCGATATGCTTGTAGCGGAAGATAACGACTAATGAGCTTCGCGGGAATAATCAGGAAAAACTATGAAATCCCTCATTGCAGGATATCTTGAACATATATCGAGCAAAGTGTTCGATCAATATCATAACGAGATTGCCAGTCTTGTAGCCAAACAGCATGGGGTCTATGCGCTTTATAAACGCGACCGACTGTATTATGTAGGCCTTGCAAAAGATTTGCGGAACCGCGTAAAGTATCATCTCAAAGATAAACATGCAAAGAAATGGGATACCTTCAGCTTATTCCTTATCCATAGAACCGAACATTTGAAAGAACTTGAAGCGCTGCTTATTCATATTGCAGAACCGAAAGGAAATTTGCAAAAGGGAAAATTTGCTGTAATCAATAATCTAAAGGAAACTCTCAAAAGTCTGATTGAAGCAAGAAATAAGACTCAGATGGATAATATCCTCGGAACTGTGAAAAAGAAAAAACCGCTCAGAGTAAAACAATTAACCGCACCGCATAAAGCTCCAAAAGGTCTTGTATTGCATAATCTTCTTTCTCCAAGTGCAGAAATTAGAGCAAATTATAAAGGGAAAGAATATTCCGCTACCATCGACGATCAAGGCAAGATTGTTTTAAATGGCACCGTTTATAACTCACTCTCGGCTGCCGGTGTGGCTGTGATCGATCGAAGCACGGTCAATGGGTGGACGTTCTGGAAGTATCAAAATCCAAAAGGGAAATGGGTGGTGCTGAAAGAATTGTTGGAAAAGACGGGATAATTGAAAATGCTATAAATCGGTTCTATTGAATGTATAAGTACACCTGGGTTTCCAGCTAAGTGTATAAAAATAACAACGCATACGTGAACAAACAAAAATGGCAGACTCAACGATAGCAACAAGAGATGTTGAAAATTGAATACGAAATGAGCGGAGCAACCAAGTAACCTGACAAGCAGCCGGAGGCGTTTTAATATAACGCGTGCAGCGTGTATCAATTTCAACAGGGGTGGTGGATAAAGCGATGACGGAACATTATAACAAATCTGTAAGGAAAAATTTTTCTAACGCCAAAGTGATTTTGTGGAAAGGACTTTCACGCAAACAGATGCACGGATACAAATTTCGCCGTTATTATGGAGTTTACCAATACGTTTTCGATTTCTTTTGCCCTCGTTTAAAACTCCAGTTGAACAACCTGGCCGGTCGATGAATTAATTACTTGCCGGATGCTTCCCCGCTAAAAGGTGAACAAGCAAGTTGATCTATTACAACACGGCATGCAATACAAGATTTTAAATTATACTCGGGCACATTTTGCTTCATTGAATAAACAAAATGGGACAAATTGTTCCTTACTCAGGCAATCGGATTGCTATAGAGGTGCGTTTGTATGATGTTTACCAAATCCTCTGCCGAAATATCCACTGAGTTTAGATTTATAATAATGTGAGTTGAGTAACCCAATACGATTCTTAATATCATGATGAATCTTTGACTAATTGCAATCTTCGCTGCAAATATTCTAGGATTTTTAAGAGCTATTTCTATGTTAATAGTCTGAAGAATATTTTCACCTCTTCCGATAGGGCGCTGAGCCTTGACAAAGTCCACTTCCGACCAAGGAATAACAAGCGGGCACCAATAATTGCATATCAGACTCTGATCAGTTAAAATTAATAGAGGTTCCGAATGAAATAGATAAGATATCTTGTTTCCGAGCGCTATTAAGGGTAGCATGCCGGGAAATACGGATAGTAAGAGGAATATTAATGCGCCGCGATGAGAAAATAACCATATCCATCCTTTTGTAGCTAGAATAAAAACCATGATCAAGAAGATCACGCTTACAACAAGGGTCGTAAGGAAATATTTTATTATATAGACGATGTGTTTTACACTTTTCACATGAAGATTGATATTTTGCATTATATTTTCTCCATATTTATTTCATTTATATTTAACATAACACTTGAAGTGAAAGAGAATAATTATTGTTACCACCATTCCATGGCTTTTCCATATGCTTCTATCGTAGCAGCTGCACATAATGCAAATACAGTAACTCTCAGTTTGGTATCAAATCTAGCTGATGCGGCTAGGAAAGCTCCTGAAACCAAATAAGAAGTGCAGTCGACATTACTTCTTGCTGCCGGTGTAAATTGTCTAACGATTTGTGAAACAGGATCACCTTCGACTTTATCTGCTATATTGGCTTCGCCCATCGATTTGGTGAGGTTGACGACTCCAGCACCATATCCAAATGAATCAAAAGAAAGGCCGATCCATGCAAGCTTACTTCTGCCTTGACTTTGCCATAAGTCTACAATATCATTGATCATACTTGTTAATGATGCTCCAATCGTGAAAACCGCATCACCGAATTGTCCCCAATTGACCTGTTGGGTCAATCATATTGACCGCACTATTGCTTGCATATACATAATGGTTCTTCGAACCAGATTTGAATAGAAGCGGATCCTTTAAAATCCATCTACCAGCAATTGCATCATAATCTCTTGCCCCGAATCTCGTTAATCCTGTTTGCTGATCATATAGTCCTCCGGCAAATCCCATGGGCACGATTTGTTGACCGATGAAGTTAGTCACATTGCCGAATTCATCATAATCCATCTGTTGAACAACCTGGCCAGTCGATGAATTAATTACTTGCCGGACGCTGCCAAGCTGGTCTGTCACAACTCGATATGCAATACCGGCTTTTAAGATGTACTCAGGCGCATTTTGCTTTGTCGCATAAACAAAATGACTTATGACATTTCCCATACTGTCAACTTCTGCGCTGATTCTTAATTCATCGCTATATAACCATCGTTGAGTAATTTGTCCATTCACCTTCCGTATGATACGCCGTCCAGCCCCATCACTGATATACTCAATGCGCGAAGAATTTGGAAGAATAACGGAGAGAAGATTTCCCATCGCATCATAATCGTAACGGGTGGTATCCGCTCCGGCACTCTTCATCTTTAGATCGCCGTTTTGGGAATAGAAGTATTGAGCATTGCTATAATGAAGAAGGCGATCCTGTGCATCATAAAATCCGCTGTCAACTTGAGCGGGAGCAGCATGTGCAATTCGATTTCCATTTTTTCTCATGCATTCTCTCAAAATACTTCCTTCGAGGCAGGATGGCCTATCTATTATTTCACTATAATAAATCGTTATAGGTTGGATCAGATGGTAATTGCTTAAGGACCTTTACCTCAGAAGTCTTCACAACCACATCCAAAGATGTGTTCTGATCCAACCGAAGAACATCCAAAATAATTGTTACAATCACCTTGAAAATCATATCTTCAGTATAATCGTGTTCTATTCGTAAATAAATATTTTTCTTTCCGTTCGATTTATTATTTATTCGAATCGATGATAATATCCCTTTCTTCTCCAATTCTAACTTAATCATTCGAAATGATGGAATTTTGCCTTTGGCACCAGATAAAACAATTATTATTCGCTTACCGATATCATAATACCGCATCGCTATCATGATAAGGAGTCGATCCGCGTGGACAAAGATGCTGAGATATCTATCCCATTGAGTTGGTTTTAGAAATTCTTGAATGGAAGATTGAAGTGAAAGCAAATTCACATTCATTTTCGATCCTCGCTCAAAACGTTGAGCTAGTTTTAGAATATGATAGAACAAATTCATTTTTTCCTCTTAGTTTATGAGTGTAAAATAGGTGTTTATCATGGAGCAGCAAGCATTCCTAGCCATGATCCAATTGAATATCCAAGCAGATAAAGAGCTCCAGATTTGTTTAAGGGTCTGTCATTCACTGGAATTTCTGCTCCTTCCGGAATTATTCCAGAAGCAAAACCTTCAGAAAATCCCCTTATCAAATCGAAACCTCTTTTATCAACTAATTTAGTGTTATCTGAATTTTTTGCAAGATTTCCCCATCTATCAAAATGCGTTTCATCGGAAGTAGTAATCGCTTGGATAAACGAAGCAGAAGCATGAATGCCTGCTGAACCCAAATCCGCAGCCCCAAGTGAAATTATTGCCTGGATTATTTCGACAAAAGCCCCTTTTGCATCATTTCCATCAAAATCAATTTTATTTATTGGATCGAGACTGCAATACGAAAAGAAATTGCTGGTTTTGCTGCTGAATCCAATTTGGTCCTTCACAGACCATCTTCCTATGTACACATCATAATCCCTGGCTCCAAATCTCACCAGCTTCGTCTGCTGATCATACAATCCGCCCGCAAAGCCGAATGGAGTAAACCCAGGATTTGAGTCAACCAATACATTTCCATATTCATCGTAATCCATTTGTTGAATCACGGCACCTGTTTGAGCATTTGCTATTTGTCGAACACTGCCTAAATGATCCGTTATTATTTTATAGATTACTCCATTTAATACCATATATTCTGGCACATTTTCACCCGATGTGTACACAAATCGGCTTGTGATATTGTTGGCGCTATCGAGTTCTGCAATAATTCTCAGATCACTGCTATAGATCCATTTTTGGGTTATCACGCCATTGACTTTTCTTCCAATCCTGTGTCCGGAACCATCAATGAGATATTCGATGAGCGTACCATCACGAAGTTTAATTGAAACCAAACTTCCAAAAGCATCATAAACATATCGAGTTGTATCACCGGTAACAGTATCGACCTTCATCCGGAGATCGCCGTTTTGTGTATAGAAATATTTTGTCGACGAGTAGATAAGCAGCCGATCTTGTGCATCATAGTAGCCGCTATCAACTCTTGTTTGAGCAATGTGAGTAAGGCGATTTCCATTTGCATCGTAAGAATAAGTCGATATCAGCGTGTCGTTTTTCGTCACGTGGATCAGCCGACCAACAGGATCATACGAATAGTTATATTTAGCAATAACTCCTTGTTCGTTATCGGTTTTTTGAATAATTCTGCTTAAGCTGTCACGCACGAAGTCGATTCGATACAATGTCGTAGTTCCGGTTTTAATCTCTTTAGACGCAGGCATTCCATATGTATCGTATGAATAGTTAGTAATGATATTACCAACCGTGTCGCTCATCAATAAAGCATTGCCTGATCCATATCGTAATTTCATTACTCCTACGGAAGTAAGCAATCCGTCTTTGTCGTATTTCATATTGACACTGTCCGTATTTCCAATGGCGGGTAATACCGTTTCTGTGCTCACCTGCATATCGGAATTGTAAGAAAACGCAACACTGCCTTTTACGCTATTTACTCCATTGGGGCCAGTCCAGGTTGCTTTCCTGAGCATCGTACCATCGTATTGATATTTGAGTGAATCACCGTTTGGTGAAACAACTCCGACTTGCAGCGCCTTCGTCGTATCAAAAAGATTGGTTATTATTCCTCGGTCAAAATAAATTTTCTTTGGTTGTCCTGCAAGCGATCCCCTACCTCCATATTCTATGCTAATATTTAAGCTGTCCGGTTTCAATACTTTGAGCACTTCTTTATCGAGTGTATAAATATGCGCAGTCGCTCTTGCACTATCACCGGCGAAAGGAGGCGTATAGAGTGTTTCCAAATCTACTTTGGAATAATCAAATACATGTTCCGGTTTTCCCGGTGGAGTAATTGCTGTGACATTTCCATTCTTATCATATTTAAAAAGCACTTGAGAAGAATCTGTAGCTGTGATTTGCACTAGTCTATCTCCTGCATCATAGGAGAATTGCATATTGTGCCCATAAGGATCCGTCACTTTCGCTTGCCTGCCAAGTGAATCGTAAGCATATGTCGTTATCCTGCTGCCTTGCGAAGTTTGTATTTTTCTTCCTCTTGTATCGTATTTATACGTCGTGGGAGCGAGCCCCGCTGTGGAATCTTTAATATCTCTTCCTTTGGCATCGTAGAAGGAAAATGTTTTTCTTCCTTCTGCGCTGGTCTTCGTCAGCATTCGTAGATTGCCTTCCCATTGTGTTGTGTATGTCTTTCCATTGACCTGAACATTATCCGTTAAACCGGTTACACTGTTGCCGGTCATTTGCGTAACGGTGCGTGTCTGATTCACGTTCGACTGCAGCCCGCCCGGCGTGTTTACGGTTATATTCTGCAAAGGCGCCTGCATGCCGAAACGCGGATCCGGCGTTTGCTGGTCGGGCGCGTTCATGCCGTCCGGTGTTGCCGTCTTCGATGTACCGTCGGTACCGATCGTCGTTATTGTTTTCAATCCATTCGCATCGGTATTAGTGAGCACGCGGGAGCCGTCATGCAATTTATCCACACGGTATGTCATCTTTTTTCCCATTGCCGTTAATGAAGTAACCGTATATCCGACGCTGTCATACTGCCGCGATAGATTTGTATAACCACCGGCAGGGTCCATATCTTTTGTCAAATAGCCGAGCGTATCATAAGAATAATTGTATGTATTGCCGCGTGCATCGGTTTTGCTCGTCATCAATCCGCCGGTGGTGTATGTAAAGATATTCGATTCATACGCAGGATTTGTTGCCTGTAATAAATAACCGAGCGTATCGAGCTGCAAATCCGTTCGGACGCCATACGGCGATATAATCGCTGTTGCATTACCGTTTGCATCCCGAGCAATGGTTGTCCTATTGCTGTCGATATCTATAATCGATATAAGATGATAAAGAGAATCGTAATTGAATTTATATTTTACAACACCCGTCAGTGCATCGAGCGTACGCAAGTGCCTGCCGCCGTACGAAAAAACGTATTGTTCGCTTCCATCCTCAGAAGCAACGAGAATCTCGCTCATTGAGATGCCGGGAAGCGGAGGGGCTACTTTGACAATACGTGTATATGAAGGTCCATTAGGCCATGCCTTATCAAGGACATAAAGATTATTGTCCGGCCCCATTTCAACGTTTGGATAACATCCAATATTAGCCGAGGTTGCAGGGCAATTCTCTACCGTTGTTAAACTCCCTCCGCCATAAATGGTTTTAATATAGCCGTCCGTCGATATACCTCTCACTCGCGCTGCGTTTGAGGCAAAATATATAGTTCCATCTTTACCCAATGTCAGGCTGTAAGGATAACCAACCCGCGCATAGACGGCAGGTCCGCCGTCGCCAGTGTTGAGGTTTTCGCCGTTTCCTGCAATAGTATGGATGATGCCGTCCGGAGTAATTTTTCTTATATGATTCGCATTGCCATCGCCGAAATAAATCGTACCATCAGGTCCAACCTTCATATCTGTTATCCCGTTATCTCCCACACCGTTACCCATAGGCCTGAGTCCGCCATAAATCATTGCCTTAATCGCCGGGCCGCCATCACCGCTCGTACCTTCAACTCCTGTTCCAGCAACTGTTGTTACAATACCGTCCGGGGAAATTTTTCTGATACGATGATTGCCTCCCTCAAAAACATAAAGATTTCCATCTTTGTCAAATGCAATGGATGAAGGATTATAAAATGAAGCCTGAATCGCCGGGCCGCCGTCACCGGCGTAAGTATTAGCACCGATAATTCCGGCATATCGGATTCGTTCACCGTATGGAGAAATTTTCCAAATTACTCCTTTTGCCCATTCCGATGCATAAAGACAATTATCCGGACCAAAAGCCAGCGCACATGTACCAAAACCGCTGCAATTGATGCATTTCGTTGTGCTCGTATCACCGCCATCGGCAGCAAGTAATCCTGCCAAAATTCTTGTTATACCTGAAGTATCTATTTTATAAATCATACTGCCGCCTTCGCCGCCGCCCGGAGCGCCGTAATAATGCAATTCATTTAGATTATTGAAACATAGAGAACTGCTCGCTCCTGTTATATTTTGGGATGCCGTTGTTCCATTTAAACCTCCGTCCGGACACCAATTGTTGATGCTTCCACTCCTGCCGGCAACGGTACTGGCAATATTATCCATCAATTGCGCATTTCGGACCGAGCCATTACCCTGGTATAAAATTCGTCCGACACAATCATATCCGTGATGAATATTTAAACTCCATCCGCCAATGCCGAGTGATACGATATCAAATGCTCCGATTTTACCTTCCCATATCTGCGTCTTCTGCATTGAATTGAGAGTCGGGATATATTTTACAATTTGCTGGCCTGAAGGAACGGCAAAACAACTCTTATAATCCGGCGGCAGTGCATATTGTGCGGGATAGGAATACGTAATGGTCGTTAAAATATTTTGCTGACCTTGAACACGCCTGCCGTAAGCATCCATACCGTCCCAAACGAAATGATAGGTCAGGTTCGGCTGAATCGGAAATGTGAAGGAGAATTTTCTTCCGACAATTTCTATATCTAAGGAAATATTCGACGCACCGGAGGGAACAACAGAACCGGTGACCGGAATATCGAGTGTGTATGCTTCCCGTCTTCCGAAGACCCGGTCACTTTTATAATTGAGCGACAAACCGGTATTTGTAACGGGAATCGATTCAGCAAGAGTTTGATCCTGCAGACCGATAACTGAACCGGCAGAAACATTGTCTTTTTCTATTTTTATATAGCGGTCCGGCAGCGCATTATGCGGTTCCTGCGCATTCGACGGACCGATCATCGTAAATCCGGCTGCAAATGTGCCGAGATGTGTAATTTCGCATCGCCAGAGAGATTGGCCTATCATAAAATTTTTTGCGATATACTGTTGTTCGATTACGGATATTCCATACGATACTAACGTATCAAGCGGCTCGGCAATATTGTCGCCGTTATAATCGATGGAAGCCGTTCCTCCGATTGTATCGACGATTTTAAGAACTTTTCCGTTTGCCGACGTACACCACACTCCGTTTTGCCTGTCATACCATCCGAATGGAACGGTCAGGCCGACAGGGAAATTCATGATGTTTTCCAGATAGAATACTGCCGGCTGCGTAAAGCGAACATCTTTTGCGCCGGAACTTATCATCTCATCTGCGCATAATTCAAAAGCAAATGACAACGCAACGCCGGCTGGAAGCATAGCGGGAATAGCATGAGCGCCGCTTGCCGTATATTCCGTCATCCGCAATGTGATACTGCTTACAGGCAAAAGGCTGTCTGATATTAGTGGAACAAGGACGGTCGGTACGGTTATCGTATTGGGACACCAATTAGTAGGCGCTTGCGAACAACCGGTTAATGTCCTGTAGTAATATTTATTAAAAACTAAATTTGCTGTCGTCCCGGGCCGGATAAACAAAGACGGCCTGCGCGATCCTAAAGAATCGGCAACTTGACTTCCCTGAACAATTTGAGGGACAGATAAATCAGTATGATGCGCTGACGTATCCATTGACAAAAGCATAACATCTTCCGCCCGGCTGTATAATTGATAACGGGTGTCAACTTTCCGTTGAGCGGAAAGATATCCGTTTCGATCATAATTGATTGTTAAATATGACCCGCCATTGACGGCAAGATCGTACATTCCATCATCCCTGCTTAGGGTACTGCCGAACTCGCTGTGATTCAAAACCGATATATTGACGCCTTTTATGGGATTTTTATTTTTATCAAAAACATGTCCCCTGACAACACACACCTGAAGCTTTTTAATAGTTCCATGAGCTACACCTTTTTGTATCGGATTCGATCCAGTATAGAGAAATTCAGTTGCATCCCCGGTGTTCGTGATGATGGTGGTATCGAGCTTCGGTGCAATGACTGCAGGATCGGGCACGGGCAAAACTCTTGTTACGGAGTTGGTTAACACCGATGTATTTCCTGCCTGATCAACAGCATAAATAGAAATCGGATTGATTCCTTGATTCAGCAGCATAGCCGATTTGAAACTTCCGCTTTGATCCGTTCTTTGGGCCAGTCCGTTAATCGTTACCGTAATGCCTGAGACATCATTGACACTGCCCATCAGCGGAATGAGAGAATCTATAGTCATGGAGCCGGCAAGCGGTGCAATGAGATTGATAACAGGAGGTTTTGTATCACGTGTTATATATCTCTTGATAGTACTTTTATTGCCCGCACGATCTTCGGCAGTAAGTGCAACCTCATTGATGCCTTCATTGAGAGAGATCGTATCGGCAAAAGAGCCGCCGGGATTCAACGCATACGCAATACCGTTGAGAGTAAATGTCACAGAAGTTGAATCTATAACAGAGCCGGTCATTATCACTTTTGTGTTCTTTGTAATAAGACTGTCGGATGGTGTCAGAATGGTTATAACAGGAGGCTGTGTGTCCAGACGGACATGGCGCACGAGAGAAGCAGCGTTCCCGGCTCCATCGGTTGCAGAAATTTGCAGAAGATTCATTCCTTCGTTGAACTGCAGCGTATCACTGAAAGAACCATCGTTATGAACTGCGACAGGATTATTATTGACAGTCAGGTCGATTTTTGTCGAATCGCTGACAGTTCCTGTGATCGCGAGAGAATTTGTTTTTGTAACCAACGAATCCGCCGGACCAAGAATGGTCAAGAAAGGCGCTTGAGAATCTTTTCGTATGTGCAGGTTTTTACTTGTCCGATTTCCAGCGGCATCGGTTGCAACAAGTATTATCGTATTCATTCCTTCAACCAAATTCATCTGCCCTGTAAAAGAATTATTCAAAACAGAAACTGTATCGCCATTGACCGTAAACAAAACGGAGGTTGAATCTGTCAAGGTGCCGCTGATAGTTATCGTCGAAAGATTGGTAATCAAACTATCGACAGGAGAAGAGAGAGCAAGAACCGGAGGTTGAGTATCACGTCTGATTGTTCGAATAATTGAACTTGAATTTCCGGCGGCATCGGCTGCGGCAGTTGTAATAGTATTTAATCCTTCCGATAAAGATACGGTATCGATAAAGTTTCCGTCGGAATTTACCGTGTGTGAAGCTCCATTGATTGTGAGCGTAAGAGAAGACGAATCTTTGACTATTCCTGAAACAACGACGGATGAAAGATTCGTAACGGCGAAATTGAGAGGGGATAATACAACAAGCGCCGGAGGAGTCCGATCGCTTATAACAATCCTTGTTAATGCCGCTGTGTTGCCTGCCGCATCTGTTGCAGCAATAACTATTTTATTTGTTCCATCATTCAGAGATATCGCGGAAGTGAATGAATTATTTTGAATAGGCACGCTTTGGCTGTTGATGGTCATTGTTACGGAAGTGGAATCGGAGACCGTTCCGCTTACGGTTATCGAAGGTAAATTCGTGATTAAACTGTCGACCGGAGATTGGATAGTACAAACCGGCGGTTTTGTATCCAGCCGCACTGTTCGTATTGCCGAACTGCTCCTTCCTGCAGCATCTGCGGCAATGCAGGTAATTGTATTCAATCCTTCTGCAAGTGGAACGACTAATTGAAACGAACCATCCGGCTGAATATCTGCAGATGATCCATTAATTGTCATGGTCACATTCCCGATGGCTGCGTCAGGTGAGCTTACCGTGCCATTGACTGTTAAAGAGGTTTGATTTGTAATGATATTTTCTGCAGGTGTATTTATTGTTACACCGAGGGGCTGGGCATTCATGATGACTTTTCTGATAACGGTCATTGCAATAGCGTCATGGTCTCTTGCCTGGACTATAATATTGTTCAGTCCCGCCTGAAGCGGCATATCAATGTCAAATTGTCCCTGATGCAAGGGGACTTTTACTTTATTGACGGTTACGGCAATATTTTGCTTGCCCTGCTGCTCCGCTACCGATCCTTCGACATGAACGCTCGAGCTTGATGTAATGAATCCGTCTATGGGCGCGGTGACAATAAGGAGCGGGCGAACAGCCGTTGCCGTGCGTCTTCGTATTTCCCATGTGAGCGGCGTTCCATCGAAAAGGATGGAAAAAACGTTATGATGTTCTCCCGGTTTGAAAATTTCCGGCTGACCGCGATCGAATGGAGGAGGATCGAAATGATTGAGCCGTCCGATGGGAACAGGCACTTCAAAAGAGTTTTCGTTTTGGTAGCCGAAATACGCCGTGAAGGTTTCATTGGTGTTGACGGCAATGCTATCCACGAAAGGAGAAATTGCACGCAGGTGTTTGATGCAATGCAGCCGCAAAAAAGATCCTCTTTTCCCCTCAAGGAAGATTTCTATTTTGCATATTCCCTTGCATCGGATTTCTTTTTCCAATTTATCAAAATCTTTTTCAAAATCAGACGGTGTGCAAATCACCTCTCCATTGACCTTGATGGTCGCGCCGGCGATTCTATTTTGCCTGCTGTCGGAGTCGCCGTTGAATATTTCCAAAGTAAATGGAATTTCATCTCGTCCCGGCAGGGCGATGGTCTCTACATAGTAATTAGGGGTTTCTGCAGTGTCACTGTCTTGCGAGCGGTCGTATTTTTTTAACTGAAGTATTTCCCAGTCGTCATCTCCCGCAGAAATCGGCAGCTGTATTTGTTGAGCGATGGAAAGTGAAAAAAACATGACTCCCCAAAATAATCCCCACGAAATGTTTTTCATAAATCCCCCTTATGAATGTTGCGCTAGAATTTATTTCATCTGCCCCTTTATTGAGCAGTGTTGGATAGTTCAATCCGGCAGCCGGGAAATGACGACTGGATCCGTATAAGAACCAGTGCATCACCATGCCGTGCAGATGCGGCATAGAAATCCGACAGCCAGTATGAAAAAAATAAAAAACTTGAATGATCAGTCTGCGATTTTCCCCAAACCTTGATTCTCCTGTGCAGACCTGATGGTATTATATTAAACTCCTCAGTAACATGCAAGAAGTTCAAAGATTAATTTCATTGGTCGTTCCCCTGTTTGGGGTATATTGCACGGTGTTTTGTCGGCCGCTTATCGTAGTTCGTTTGTCCTCATAAACTCAATTTTGAAACTTTCTTCCTGCCGAATTCGTAAGATTTTGCGAGTCCAATTTTTCGATGAATAACTTATAAGATCAACGGGATTAAACAGGAGGTATCTCATGAGACGCAATATTATAATACTTTCGGCTATTATGCTGACGGCTGCCGTATTCCATCAGGCGGCTGCGCAGACAAAATGTATCTGGATCGTCAAGTCAATAAACGGCGAGCAAGTCCAAAAGATCGCGGTTTCCGTTCCTTTGGTAAAGTTTTTCGCCGGCGATGACGGAAATTTCGATATCAACGGCGTGAAAATATCCTACAAATCGCTCATGGAAACATACCGGGACGGATCTGTGATGCGGATAAAGGACAGCTCAGATAACAGCGAGACAAAAGTTTACGGCGGAAAGTTCGATCAGGAAATGAAAGAAAGCTCCGATATGAATAACCGCCTTTTTATGGAAAGCTCCGACAGGGGAGGCGAGACGAAGGTTTCTCAAAATGCGCGTGAAATCGATTGAAGCGGTGGGCATCGTTCTGGCGATGATCGGATCGAAAGATTTCGACAATGACGTCGACAGGATGCGAATCCGTGTTCGATCAGGGCGGCGTGCTGTATATCCGCGATATGGAAAAAGATTCCCGGCTGTGGATTTATGTGAATTGACGTCGAAAGCATCCGCGACCAGCGGTCGCGGCTACAGGGAGAATATCGCTGGTGTCGGAGGTGTCTGCAACGATTCTCTGTAGCCGACATCGGTGATGTCGGGAGGATCCGCGGCAATTCTTTGTAGCCGACGTCGGTGACGTCGGGAGGATCCGCGACCAGCGGTCGCGGCTACAATGTGATTTATTTAGCTTTCAAACTAAGAACTACGAACCAAGCACTACGAACTAAATTCCACAAATATTTCTATTTACAATTTACTATTTACTATTTACTGTTTACTATTTACCGACCATTCCTTATTAATTGACTCTCCTACAAATCATCGGTACATTAGAATAATGAATTGATTTTTATTAGTCCTCTTTCCGCAGTTATTCGTTCGGAACCGGACTTTCGTATTTCAAGGATTTTACCTGTATGGATGAAAACACGAAGAGTCCCCAGCAAATCGAAACGCTGGATGAAATTCCTGCGATCCTTCCCGTTCTGCCTCTGCGGGATGTGGTCGTGTATCCGTATATGATTTTTCCCGTCCTCGTAGGACGGGAAACATCTCTGCGCGCCGCCAATGCGGCGCTCGATCGCGGAAAAAATATACTTCTCGTCGTGCAGAAAAACTCAACCGTCGATGAACCGGGGGAAGACGATATTTTCCGGGAAGGCACCGTTGCAAAGATTCTGCAGATGCTCAAGCTTCCCAACGGCTTGATGAAAATACTCGTGGACGGCGTAGCTCAGGCGACAATTAAAAAATTCATACCGAATGACAATTTTCTTGAAGCGGAAATTGTCATCAACCGCTCCGACGCGCCTGCAGGCCGCGAAATTGAAGCCCTTGTCCGCCACGTTTCTTCTCTCTTTGCAGAATATGTGCGCCTGAACCGGAATATTCCCGCCGGAAGCGCTCATGGCGTACGACGGCATCAAAGAACCGCAGCGTAAAATGTTTTACATTGCGTCCAATCTCGTGCAGGGCGTGGAAACCAAGCAGCGGATTCTCCAGACCACAAATCTTCGGGATCAGTTGTACGATCTTTCCAAAATCCTGACGACCGAAATCGATATCCTAAAAATAGAACGGGACATCGACACGAAGGTGCAGGACAATATTCAAAAATCACAGCGCAAATATTTTATTCAGGAACAGATAAAAATTCTTCAGGATGAACTTGGAGACGACGAGGCATCGCCGGAACTTTCAAAGCTGAAAGAACAATTAAAAGTCAGCAAGGATGCCGAAGGAGATCGAAGAAAAGGCGATGGAGGAGTTCAACAAACTCCGAAAAACACCTCCGATGTCGCCGGAATTTTCCGTGGGACGGAATTATCTGGATTGGATGGTCGCCGTTCCGTGGCAGAAGCGGACCAAGGACGACCTGAATGTCGACCATGTGAAAAATATTCTCAATGCCGATCACTACGGCCTGGATAAACCGAAAGAACGCATACTGGAGCATATCGCCGTTCTGACTTTAGTCAAGGAAATGCGCGGACAGATTCTTTGTTTTGTAGGCCCTCCCGGAGTAGGCAAAACGTCTCTGGCCAAATCGATTGCGCGCGCGCTGGGAAGAAAATTTGTCCGCATGTCGCTCGGCGGCATCCGGGATGAAGCGGAAATTCGCGGTCATCGAAGAACGTATATCGGCTCGATGCCGGGAAAAATAATTCAGTCGATGAAGCGCGCAGGCGTTGTGAATCCCGTGATACTTATGGATGAAGTAGACAAGATGAGCGCAGATTTCCGGGGCGATCCGTCTTCGGCGCTTCTGGAAGTTCTGGATCCGGAACAAAACACGGCTTTCAACGATCATTATCTCGATATCGATTACGATCTCTCCAAGGTCATGTTCATCACAACGGCGAATGTGCGTTATGCTATTCCGCTTCCTCTGCAGGACCGGATGGAAGTGATAGAACTTCCCGGATATCTCGATCATGAAAAAAAGGAAATCGCACGGCGGCATATTCTTGCCAAGCAGCTTGCCGAACACGGCCTGAAGCCGGAATATTTCCGGCTGGACGACGATGCGATACTGCGCATCATCAACGAATATACGCGGGAGTCGGGAGTCCGGAACCTCGAGCGTGAAATTGCGACCATCTGCCGCAAAGTTGCAAAAGAAATGGTGCTTGCCGATCAGAAGAAAGGCAGCGCTAAGAAAACAAAAAATGTCATTGCGAGTCACTGCGAGCAAATATAGAGAAATATCTTGGGCGTGCCTAAATTCCGGACAAAGGCGGCGGAACGGCAGCCACGCATCGGTTCCGTTACCGGCCTGGCGTGGACCAGCGTCGGCGGCGATATACTGAGCGTGGATGTGACCATTATGCGCGGAGCGGAACGCCTGACGCTGACCGGTCAGCTGGGCGATGTTATGAAGGAATCGGCGCAGGCGGCATTGAGTTATATCCGCTCGAACTCGCGGACGTTCGGCCTTTCACCGGAATTTAATAAGGGAAAAGAAATTCATATCCATTTGCCCGAAGGCGCGATTCCGAAAGACGGCCCTTCCGCCGGAATTACAATGGCCATGGCCATTGTCTCTGCCGCAGGGAACCGTCCCGCGCGGAACGACGTTGCTATGACCGGAGAAATAACGCTCCGCGGCAATGTGCTGCCCATCGGCGGCCTGAATGAAAAACTGCTTGCAGCAAAAAGGAGCGGCATTAAGACGGTGCTCATTCCGAAAGAGAATGTCAAGGATCTGACCGAAATTGCGGAAGAAGCGAAAAAAGACCTTGCCATCATTCCGATTGAAACGATAGAAGACGCTCTGCCGTACGTGTTTGGAAAAAAGAAAAAAAGCAAAAAGCGCTGACGGAGAAATTGTTATTGCAGCCGCGGATGATCCCGCGACGACCCGTCGCGGCTACAATGCGCTTATATAAAAATAAAAATATTAAAAATCTCTGGATTCTGACTGCCAAGTTCTGTATTGTTGTAGAAGCATTTTTTAATCAAGGCGTCAAAATTCTTCATTCTTTATTCTGAATTCTAAATTCTTAATTCTTCATTCTTAAGTATGGATTATCAAGTAACGGCTCGAAAATGGCGCCCCATGATATTCGACGATGTCGTCGGTCAGGGGCATGTGACGAGCACTTTGCGCAACGCCATTGCCTCCAACCGTGTGGCACATGCATATTTGTTCAGCGGCACGCGCGGCTGCGGCAAGACCACAACGGCAAGAATATTAGCCCGTGCATTGAACTGCTCCGCTCCGGTCAATCAGAATCCGGATAATACGTGCGATATCTGCAAAGAAATTATCGACGGGCGCAGCATGGATGTGATTGAGATCGACGGCGCATCCAACCGGGGCGTCGATGAAATCCGCAACCTGCGCGATTCCGTCCGCTATGCACCGGCGCACGGAAAATATAAAATATATGTTATCGATGAAGTGCACATGCTTACTAAAGAAGCGTTCAATGCGCTTCTGAAAACTCTGGAAGAACCTCCGTCGCACGTTGTCTTTATCTTTGCAACGACGGAAGTGCACAAAGTACCGATGACGATCCTTTCCCGCTGTCAGAGATTCGATTTCCGGCGGATTGCCGTAGACGAAATTATCAAGACGCTTTCCACGATTGCAAAAGCGGAACAGATAACGATCGACGACGAATCGCTGATGATCATTGCAAAACGGGCGGACGGTTCGCTGCGCGATTCGGAAAGTATTTTCGATCAAGTCCGCGCGTTTTGCGGAAACGACATTCAAGGCTTCGGATTTGCTGAAAGCTTTCAACGTGGTCGATCTGGATTTGTATTTCCAGGTGACGGAATTCCTGAAAACGAAAAATGCGGGAGCCGCGGTCGCCCTTGTCGACGAGATCATGAAAAAAGGATACGATCTGCGGGAATTCACCGGCGGGCTTGCGGAGCATTTTAGGAATCTTCTTGTCGTTCATGCCACCGGCTCGACGCAGCTTGTGGAAGGTTCCGAGCAGATGAAACAGCGGTACGAATCGGAAGGGAAAAAATTTCCGGAAGCCGATCTTCTGCGGTATATCAAACAAACCAACGAGCTTGAACAATCACTCCGCTGGGCGGCGCAGCCCAGGTATCCGCCTCGAGGCGGCGCTCCTGCAGATGGTTTCCATGGAGGGATCGCAAAACCTGACGGATCTCCTGCAGCGGTTCGACGATCTGAAAAAAAAACTTGAAAACGGAACCGTTCCTTCCTTTACTTCTTTGACGGCTGTTCAGGCGCCCGTGCCGCTCTCTTCGGCGGAGCTGCAGATTCGGGGCGAAGCAACGGCCGGATATCTCAAGAGCAAATCGGCGCATTCCTACTCTTCTCTTATCGGAACGGATTTAGCCCGTCTGGCAGGCATCCCGCGGACTTCGCCGTCCATTTTCGCTCCGATGTCCCAGATCCGGCCTGCTGTCCAGCCGGCGCCTCATTCCATGACAATGACAAAGGAAGACGTTCTTGAGCATTGGAAAAATTTCGTCAACAATGTCGCTCAGGAAAAAATCGCCGTGGGAACGTCGCTGCGTGAAGCGCAGATTATGGATGTGAACAACGGATTCCTGCGTATTGCGTGCACAGACGATTATAGTTTTTCTTCACTCAAGCGCCATAAAGAATTTTTATCTGAAAAATTCCGCCAGGTTTCCGGAAAACATGTCGTCGTCGAACCCGTACTGCATGCGCATTCCGATGCCGTTTCCAAGAGAAAGAAAAACGCCGGATGCCGCGCCGGAGGGAAAAATCGAAAAAAACGGAGCACGTCAGGAAGTCGAACATCCCGTGCTTCAGCTTTTAAAACGGGAACTCGACGCAGAACGCATGGAGTGACGCTTGATTTTTGAAAAGGAATCATCTACTTTAGAGGAAGAAAAGAGGAAAACTGGATCGAGAATTGTTAGAGAGTTGTGCAATAGTCGTGTGTGACATGAACAAGTGATCTCTAACAATGCTCTGCGGTGAAGAAAGTAAACCCGGCATGCGTTGTCGGGTTTTTTTATGATCGGTGAATATGAAACGGTTTCGTCTTATCATGCTGCTGCTGTTTCTCGCTTCTGCTGCTGAGGCGCAGGAAATTGCAAAATATGCCGGGGAATTTCTTTCCCTCGGAGTCGGAGGGAGAGCTATGGCTTTAGGAGGGGCGCAGGCAGCACTTGTCAACGATGCTACTGCAGGATATTGGAATCCTGCCGCACTGACAAGGATCGATTATCCGGAATTGATTCTCATGCACGATGAGCGTTATGCGGGTCTGGTGAACTACGATTATGCGGCGGTGGCCATTCCGTACGGAACCGATGCTACGCTCGGACTCAGCATTATGCGGCTGGGAGTGGACGGCATTGCCAATACGCAAACAGCAGGACTCGATGCAAACGGCAATCCGCTGCCGCCGGGTCAATTGTTGAATTTCAGCCAGCTTGATTACAGCCAGATTACATATTTCAATTCGGCGAATTGGGCTGTCTATTTTTCTTATGCTCAGAAGTATTCGGAAAATATTTCGTACGGCATCAATGCAAAGATTATCCACGAATCGATTGCCGATGCATCCGCCACGGGAATCGGTTTCGATTTCGGAGCGCTGTATACCCCGACAGACCGCTGGTCGTTCGGCATGAATGCACAGGATATTACGACGACGCTGGTCGCATGGTCGACCGGAACGAACGAACTTGTTTCGCCGACGCTGAAGCTCGGCACGGCGTACAGTTTCGATTTCCTCAGCGGGCGATTTTCTCCGACGGTCGATGTCGATGTCCGGTTTGAAAACCGGCAGACAGCCTCGATTGCACTATCTGGGGCCTGTAAGCTTCGACCCGCACGAGGGGCTGGAGTATGAATATAAAAAAACGCTTGCGCTGCGGATCGGCTACAGCGATGTGAAACAATTGACGCTCGGTGCGGGAATCCATTTGAATAAACTCGACATCGATTATTCTTTTGCACGTTTCGGCCCGAACGACAACCTGGGCGATACGCACCGGATTTCTCTGCAGTTTATTCTCCGTGCAGATAAATATGCACGCGATTCCAAATAATTCCCTTCCATGAATTTATTTTTTTCACAGGAAACTTCGAACGCGCGCCCCGGGCGGGAGCCGGAACGGCGGCGTGCAATTCTTGCTGTCGTGCTTGCAATTCTGTCCGCCGCGGCTCTTCATGCCGTTCTTTTTTACTGCGGACTCTACGGCATTTCCGGAGACGAGTCGGGCAGAACGCTCGACACAATCGCCTGGATGCGTAGCGGAAAACCGCAGTCGAATGTCTGGCTTCCGCTGCATCGCGTGCTTGTTGCCGCCGGCTTATCGCTCTACAACAATTATTTTGCCGTACCGAGAATAATCTCATTCATTCTTCGGACTTGCATCACTTTCCGGATTAATAGCTCTTGCACGCGAATTATTTCACCGGCGAAGCGTAACGGTTCTGACGGCTTTTCTGTCCGTTGTTTTCGGGCCGCTCGTCGTCCTGAGTGTTGTGCCGCTGACTGAAATAGAATGTATTACATTCATCGTTTTTGCGATGGTTTTTTATATGCGATGGATTCGTTCTGCAAGGCCTTCCGCTCTTCTTGCAGCTTCGGCATGTGCTGCGCTGGGAACAACAATCCGTTATGAATCCTGGATTTTTGTTTTTGTCTTTCTGCTCCTGCTTGTCATTCGATTCGGAATCGCGAAAAACGATTTTCACGCGATGGTGGCTCGGTCCGCTTGTCTGCTTCTGACCTGTGCTTTTCCGGTTTACTGGATCATCGATTCATACCGTGATTATCATGTTTTCCTTGTGTTTGTTTCCTCGCACAGCCAGCGGTACAGCCATGTTGCTCCGAAAACGTTTCTTAAACTCATCTGGCGCAATCCCGCAACACAGTTTATCGTTCAAAACGGCGTATCGCTCAATCTGATAGGAATGCTGCCGGTGATCGGATTTTTCAAAAAGGACAAACAACTTCGCAGGTTTATATTGCTGCCGGCAATTGCGATGATCGTTTTTGCGGCGCGCCGGACTGGCAGGCGTGAAATTTACAACGCACAATCCATGGAGAATTGCGGTTTTATGGAGCTGCCTTTTGCTTCCGTTTACCGCGTTCCGGCTTATCGGACTGCAGGAACGGTTTCAAAAAAACAGCCAAAAGGCGGCCGTCGTTCTCATCATCATTTTTATGTTCTTGTGTCAGCTTGCATGGATGACACATAAGGTTTCTCTTTACGAAAACCCGTTACGATGCAGGCATCTTTTTACGCACTGTGTATCGGCCGTCTGCTCGAACCGGGAGATAAAATTTTGATCGATACGAGAAAATGGGATTATCTCGACCTGCTTGTCGTTTCAAACGAGCCGGAGCGGTTTGTTCTGAATTCCGGTCCGGATCCATACGAACCGGAACGAAGCATTCTCGACGCAGCAATCCCGGTCGATTTGAAGAGCGCCGGCAGCACAGCGGTATCGGTATCTGGTTTTCGAAACACCGCTGTCGTTCGGCAGTTCTGCTGAAGCTTCCGGAGAAATAGTGTTTTCAAACAAAGAGTGGACGATCTATAAAATTAATCGTTCGCCGTATCCGGTTCCGCCGAAAGTCCGAAGTAACCTTCTCAAAATCCCGCTCTGTCGCATCCATCCCCTGTTTATGTGTTGACAATTCGATTCCGATTTAATATTATCATCCGAAGCTTCACACTCACACTATCATAAAAACACTATTCTAAAAAAGGGGGATACCATGAAAACCTGTCTGTTTGTAATGCTCTGTTCATTTTCAACGCTTGCTCTTGCACAATCGGCAAGCGCGACGGCAAACGTCACTGCAAATATGACCACTATGCTTACCGTAACGCGAAATTCCGATCTGACTTTCGGGACCGTTACACAGGGTGCAACTTCATCCGATTGCTTCCAATTCGTCGAATGCTGCGGAGTTTATGGTCTATGGCGCGGCAAGCACGTCGACTATCGGTCATCATTAGCTATCCGACTGCGCTCAAAAACGGTTCGAACACGATGACGTTCAATGCCAATGTCTATCCGCGAACCAATACGACGAGTTCGTATACAACCGGCACATCGCTCTTTACGGATTATTCGACCGGTACTGGCAAACACTTCTACAATTGGATATCTCTATATTTTTGTGGGCGGATCGGTGACAACCGCATCCAATCAGGCGTCCGGTTCCTACTCCGGAACGATAACGGTCACCGTCTCTCAATAGATTCGAAAAACAGTTTTCATTCATCTGAAAACTGTTATGTGAAATTCGAGAGCATGTGACACTCAAAACGATGCAGCGACATTGCCGGGGGGACTTGCCGCGTGGCTTTTTATAGGTCAGATTATATTCTGTGCGGCGGCCGTGCTTCTTTGTTTTGCACGGCCGCTCCTTGCTTCCGCATCGGAAACGGAAGAACCGCAATCGGTGTCTCTCAGGGTTCGATATAACCGCGGCGGCGTGAACGATATTGTAGCAGCGCAAGAGACTGCTCGCTTCAGTATTTTTTTCCGTACCGGGAATTATTTGAGCTTCTTCATGTGGACGTGGAGATCGACAGCAGCGGAAATGTCATTCGCGGATTTTACTGCTCTTCTGAACGGCGATATGAAATCGACAACCGGCGGCGTAAAGCACTACATCGATCAAGACACATTGATTCTTACGTCCTCCGATGTGCTTGTTATCGGCCGCGAACCGTATCTTGCCGCGGAATTCCTCTTGCGGATGTTTCATCTTTCTTTCACATTGGAAATGAATCAGTTGAAAGCGGTCCTGAGGACGGAAGAATTACTGCCTGTTGCGGCGGATCGGGAAAGGGATGAATTGATGGGAAAACTGAAAGGGAAATATTTTTCACATCCGGTGTATCCGCTTTTGGGCGGCAGAGATCGAATGTTCTTGGGCGGCGGCGTGGCGGATTATACATTTACGGGAATGCATTCCGGCGGCAATACTTCCATGTCCGCGGCAGTGCGCACCGGAGCGGAGATTTTCGACGGAGAATTCAACGGGACAGTAAGTATGGCTTATGATCACGGCCGCCCGGAGAATGGAGATACACGCGCTCAATGGAAATATGTTTTCGATCCATCCGGAGCAGTTTCCTCCGTTTCGCTCGGGTCCATTTTCGCCGGAGGAATGTCGGCGAAACAATTTAACGGCCTGCAAATATCGAACGAGCCCGTTGTTCCGCGTGAAGTATATCAAACTATCGCACTTCGTGAGCAGACGCATCCGGACTGGACCGTTGAGCTGTACGCAGACGAACAGCTTATAGAATCCAAACGGGCAGATGCGTCCGGTATTGTGCAGTTCGACGTTCCGCTGGCATACGGCACAAATATCTACACACTGCGCATGTACGGGCCGGCGGGTGAAATTGAAATCGAGCGGAAACGAATTCAGATTCCTTTTACTTTCGTACCGCCACATACGCTGGACTATACGGTCAATGCCGGAAGTTTGTCCGATGAGCATGTTTTTTTTTCTCAGGTGCATTGCATGTATGGGATCAGCGAGCGTATGAGCAATCGTTTATCTCTCGAATATATCGGTGATACGCTGCGCAGTCGTCCTGTCCTGACCGATCTTCTTTCACTGCGCTTCGGAGAAAGCATGTTGACCGCTCTGGAGGCCTCGCCTGCTGTGCGGTACGGCGCCGATGTGCAGATTATGACGCCGGCCAGATGGCAATGGGGGGCGAGTGCGATGCTGTTCGAAAAAAATGAATATTATAATAGAGCTTTAGAAAAAGCCGCATACCGTACGGCGGTTTCAGTACCGTTCAGCATCGGCTCCCTGCAAACTTCTTTTCATGCGGAAGCTTCCAGGATTTATTCGAGCCGACTGACGGCAGATGAAGGCAGTGCAGCTTTGTCGGCATCGCCGGGTTCATGGAGTGTCGATCTTGCAGAACGTGCAGGGCGGTCGTTTGACGGAGATGTTCTTCTTGGAAAAACCTCTACTCTCACCGGCGCTCTGCTCTATGGATTTTCCGGCTGGTTTTGCCGCTCTTCGTTTATTTGCGATTTACTCCTCAATATATCTGCGACGTTCGATCAATATTTCCGGAAGGCGAGTCTGTTCTGCTGCAATTTTTCCGCCTGTATTTTCAAAACGGGACGATGTCAGATAGGAATAGAGCGGAACATGCTGGACTGCCGCACGACCGCTTCGATCATGCTGACCTTCGACTTCGACTGCATGCGTACGGCATCGTTGGTTCAGTACGGCAGCCATGAGGCCGAAACGCAAACGATCAGCGGGGCGCTGGTGTTCAATCGAGCGAACGGGAGCATCGATATGTTCGGAAGGCCGTGGGACGGTACAGCGGGGGCGGAGATTCGTATGTTTTTGGATTCCAACGGCAACGGCTGCCGCGACTCGAACGAGGCGGCGGTCGACGCTTCGGTCGGCCTTCAAAATGCAGCGGCTTTTCAAAAGAAAGAAAACGGAATCATAAAACTATGGGATCTCCTTCCGTATCAGCGCTATAATATCGATATCCGGGATGCGGCTCTTGAAAATAATTTATGGGCGCCGAAGTATACTTCGTTTTCTTTTGTTACGGATCCGAATTCGCTCAAACTTATCGACGTTCCTTTTGTTCCTGTGGGACTCATCGAAGGGAAGTGTCGTATGGAGCGGAAAAGAAGAAGATCATCTGCTTGCCGGTGTCCAGGCAATTGTGCAGGGAAAGGATCGTTCGTACCGGCAAAGCATTCGAATTTTTCAGGATGGATCGTTGTATTATGCCGGCATTCCTCCCGGAAGGTACGGCATTTCAATCGATCCAGGATGGCTCGCTTCGGAACACCTGAGGGCAGAACCCGCAGAGCGGGAATTTGAAATTCACGCAGCGGCACAAGGAGACGAAGTAGCGGGGCTGGATTTTGTTATACATGAATAAAATAATGTACAGTGAATAAAGACTATGGATGACAGGACATATCGGAAAAGATCGAGTCTGGCTAAATTGCAAAATCGTTGTCGATGCTTCCTTATTCGATACGATTTTCACAGCCTGCCTTTCAACCGCGGGCAGCATGAAATCAACGGCGGCACGGCCTGCCGGTTCATATGCAGGAACAATGGCAGTTGCACCGGTTCAAGAATGCCGCTGCGGTTGAGGCTTCTGAGAAAGAAATATATACTTAAAAATTTCAGATTGTATTTTCTTGTTCTTTTTATCTTCTTGACATCCTTGGTACATGGACAGCCATTCGTGAACGTTCTCTGTAAAAACGATGCGGCAATCGGTACAATCAATGCGGGTTGTTCGCTGCTTGTGCCGGCGAACTCGCCTTTCAGCGCAAAGTTTTTAATTCACAGCGCCAGAACGATAGAAATTATGATTCAGTTCATTCTCCCCCGGCGTATGTCCGGTGCGGACGGTACAGAGGGCATCCTTCTAAGTTTTGGACCCGATTATGCACGGTGGTCCTCTGTCGATAATGTTTCTGCGGCAGCATCCTTCGATCCACAAGTGCCTTTAAAAATCCATGTAGAAGCAAATCAGAACGTCTATCTTTGGGTAGGTATTCTTGCCAATGCTCCGGCAGATGGCCGAGCCGGAAAATATTACGGTTCCATCACATGCACTGTTCAGCAAATATCACAATGAAAAAAAAAAGAGACTCTTATGAAAACATTGCAGCTTTCAGCTCTTATAGTTTTTTGTTTTTTTCGCCTCTCTGCACAGGTCGCTGTCGCTCCGCCGGTCGTTTTTTGCAGTCCTGATCATCGCTTTGGCGATCTTATTATTGAAAACCGAACAACAGCGCCTCAGGAAGTTTCTGTAGAATTCAAATTTGGATATCCGTTATCCGATTCTCTCGGAGCAATGAACATGCAATACGGCGATACGGTCACCGAAAAAGAATTGTCTCTGAAACCGTATGTCAGACTTTTTCCCAAAAAATTTATTATGCAGCCGGGCGACAAACAAATTGTCCGTATCGCCGCAAATGTTCCGGCTTCACTGAAGGACGGATTTTACTGGACGCGCGTCATAACGACAAGCGCCGGGCAGAAGGGACAAGTCGATACGCTGCGGAAAGACATTACGGCAACACTGAATTACATTTTTAAGCAAGTGACCACCGCCGCGTATCAAAAAGGTGTACTCACAAACGGCGTCACGATTACAGGAAAAGGAGTTTCGAAGAGTAACGCAGGCATATTGATTCTTTGGCACATCGATAAAAGCGGCAACGCTCCATATTTTGGCACGGCAACGGCAAAAATATTTGATGCGGACGGCGTTCTTGTCGATGAGATAAGTGAAACCATTGCAGTCTATGTTTCTATGATGAAGCGTTCTCTCCTGACAAAAAATCTCCCTGCAGGAACCTATTCCGTCGATCTTTCACTTGCACCTCAGCGCAACGATATTCCTGCGGATCAAATCCGATATTGTTCCGCGTACGAGCAACGGTTTACCGTCGTTCTTCCCTGATGCAGACAGATGGGGAGATGAGGAGAAAAAGTTAGGCGATTTATAGATTTCTTTTTAGCGAGCGGGGTAAAAGAATATTAAGGCCTTTTTGCACCGCCTTGTTATGCGAAATCGGAAAATTGCTCTGGAGCCGGTTATCGCACACAAATAAATCCCGCCTGCATATAAGATTTCCAAAACAATTCCACGTTACGAAAGCCGCATTGTTTATATAGAGCAATATGGTCATCGACGGTGATAGGAAAGTAATCCTTCATAAAGCGCGCGCGATGCAGTTCCGCCTCTTCTTCAGATCTCCCGCTGAGAATCTGAGACTGTTTCCAGTATTCCCTGAATAATTCTACGGCTTTTTTTGAAGAGGGGCGGATATTTTCAAACGTTATGAAGATGGAATTTTTACGAAGAAGGCGGCAGCATAATGCTGTCGCTTTTTTTCTTTCCAGTTTTGAAAAATAGTGATGCGATAGAATGGCGGTAATGACATCGAAAGATTTTTCCTTCAAATCGAGAGACAATGTCCCTGCTTGAATAAATTGTACTTCGGCACCATGTTGGGAAAATTTCTCTTTCGCTTTATCAAGCATGCCAATTGAAGGCTCTGCGAGATAGAATTTGGTTTGCGGAAATTCCTTTGCGGCAAGAGCCGCAAATGTTCCGGTGCCGCAGCCCGTATCCAGCCAGCGTTCCGGGTGCAGATTCATGCTTCTCAGAAACAACAGCGACTCTGAATGAAACGATCGATAATAGGGGATAGCGCTGACCACTTCCCTGTCGTATATACTGGAAAGATGAGCCGTTGAATTGTCCATTTTTTAATCTTTCTCTTATTGATATTTCTTTTTAAGGTGCAGCCATTGACTTATAAAATGGAGGTCCGATATATATTATACTAAAAAAGGATAGGGGTCGAAAGACATGTCAAGATGCTGGGAGGGACTATCCATGCATATGAATAGTACTAATTCCGTTCTATTGAAATCACCATTTTATTCTGTCTAATCGATAAATGCCGAAAACAGGCAAAAAAGGCCATTATATTTTCATTAAAATAGTTGTATACATAAAGATTTTAATTGACTTGGGAAAAAAACATTTTTACATTAATCCTATAACATATCATACATATGACAACAGAAAAAAACTTCATACCTGTAGAAAAAAGAAAGCTTCTGAGCAACGTTGTAGAGTCTCAGATTGAAGAGGCCATTAGAAAGAAGACTTTTTTAGCCGGAGAGAAACTTCCTTCAGAGTCTCAGTTGTGTCAACAATTTAATGTCAGCCGTACTGCCGTTCGGGAAGCTCTTCGCATGCTCAGTGCGCGCGGCATGATCACCATTGCAAAAGGAAAAGGAATCTTCGTTTGCAATATTTCGGCTGAGACGGTCATGAATCCTATCCGCCTGTATCTGGAAATGAAGCAGGAACGCGACTATGTATTCGACCTTGTGCATGCACGCCAGATTATCGAACCTCCTATTGCCGCTTCGGCTGCGCTTCATCACACGGAAGAGGATGCCGAAAAGCTTAAGAAAGACCAGGACGATCTGGAGCGAAGCAACGGCGACTACAAAGAACTGACCCGCCTGGATATGCTTTTTCACCTGGACATTGCTAAGGCATCTGAAAATTCTATCATTCCTCTCATTCTCGATCCGATCCACCGCTTGATCCCTCCGATCAAGTCCTCGGTTTATGCGACAGTAGTTGATGCGAAGCAGTCTGCTGTCGAATGGCACAGGAAGATTCTCATCGCAATTTTGCAGAGAGATGCGGAAGGAGCACGCGCAGCAATGGAGCGCCATCTCGAGATTGCTGAAAAGCACGCGGAGCAAATGCTGCAGAACGAACAGCGACTGCACAAAATCTGAAGTCACCCGCACGCACACAAAATGCGGCGTGGATGATTCTATAGACGGCTGTATGTGGTAAGGTAAGTAAAGTAAAATAATTCCCGATCGAAAATAATTCAAACGACAATTTTCAAGTATCTACTCTTGTAAGGAGCCCTATGCATATGAAATTACACTTCGTATTGTCTCTGGCGCTTTGTTTAGTCTTACTTCCTCTTGCTGCCTGGGGGCAGGCGACTCTCACGGGGGTCGTGAAAGATAGTTCTTCCCATGAAACGATAATCGGTGCCAATGTTATTCTGCTTGGTTCATCGCTGGGATGCGCGACAAATCTCGACGGAGAATTTCGACTCACTTCGATTCCGGAAAAGATTTATCGTCTCAGGATATCCTGCGTTGGTTACGAAGCACGGGAACTCGAAATCGATTTTTCTAAAACGAAGTCCGCCAACCTGGAAATTCAAATTCCTCCCAAGGCGGTAAGCATAGGAGAAGTTGTTGTCCTTGGTCAAATGCGCGGGCAATTGCAGGCGATCAACCAGCAGGTCTCCTCAAAAACAATTGTGAATGTCGTGTCGGAGGAAAAAATTCGAGAACTCCCGGATGCGAACGCCGCGGAGTCGATCGGACGACTCCCGGGTGTTTCTATCATTCGTTCCGGCGGTGAAGCAAGCCAGGTAGTACTGCGCGGGTTGAGTTCGAAGTTCAGTAACATCACCGTTGACGGCGTCAAGATTCCTCCGACGGATCCGAACTCACGCGATGTAGACCTGAGTATGATATCGCAGGGCGAATTATCGGGAATTGAACTGCATAAAACCCTTACAGCCGACCAGGATGCAGATGCAATTGCCGGATCGATCAATCTGGTCACCAAGAAGGCGCCTTCTGAGCGCTTCATTCAAGCCGATCTCAAAGGAGATTACAACTATCTTATGAAATCGGCAAATCAATACGATTTTTCCGCCCGGTATGGAGAACGGTTCTTCGACGATATTCTCGGTGTACAGATTCAGGGCAATGCGGAACGGAAGATACGAAGCAGAGAAGATATCTCAAACCATTACAGCATAAGCAATAATTCGGCAAGTCCTTTCCCTGTCATTGATGCTCCTGCAGATGTCTACGGAAATAACTATACGCTGGACCAGATCATGAGGACGTTCACCGATGAACTGCGCAAAAGAAACGGCGGACAGGTTATTCTCGACGTCAATACTCCGGATAGCGGTTCGGTAAAACTTTCCGGGTTGTATAGTGAAACCGATAAAAATACAATGGTGTACAGCAGGGCATATGCTTATGGATATGGCGGACTGGATTTTAACTATCGGTATACGGAACAAAAAATCAGCACCTCCAGCGCGTCTCTGCAGGGAATCAATTATCTCATGGGAATGACTATCGATTGGAATCTTGCGTATGCAGATTCGAGGATTAAAAATCCGGTTGGGTTTCGTGCATCGTTCGAGCAGGGCGGCACAGATCCCGAAAATTATTCGACCGTTGTGCTCGACAGCTCAAAAATCATTCATCAAGAAAACTTCGACAAGGAGCAGACATTTCAATTGAACATTTCACGGAAAATAGCGCTGGGAGATGAATTTGCCGATGAATTTAAATTCGGAGGTAAATATAAAAACAAGTCAAGGTGGATGGACAACACAGGTTACAATTGGAACAACTATCGAGGATTCAGCAGCTTTGCGAATTCGGACGGAACGCCTATCAATTATGCCGGAACCCGCTTTGCGGGTGTTACAACGACATCGCCGTCTCTTTCGTACTTTCTGGATTCTCCCGCACCGTCGCGCAATCTTATGGGTATGTATCCCTTGTCGCCGCTTATCAACGAAGATGCTCTTAAACAGTGGTATGCACTGAACCGGAATGCGGTTTATCCGTCTTCACCTGCCGACTACGGCCCGGATGCACTTGCTGTTCTCAGCGACTACAATGTGACGGAACAAGTATCGAGCGGCTATGTTATGAATACGCTCGATATAGGACAGAGCACGACTCTCATTCTCGGTCTCCGCGTGGAGAAGGAATCAAATAATTACGGCGCAGCAAACTCGGATCGATCGGTCGGCGGAACCGGATCGGTCTCGCTGATTACAGGGAAGATTATCGATACGACTGCAAACTATGCGGAAACAATCTGGCTTCCGAGCGCACAATTGTCATATAAACCTGCGGACTATCTGACGCTCAGATTTGCAGCCTACCGGGCGCTGGCGCGTCCGGACTTCGATCTGCGCCTGCCCCAATTTGCATACAGCACCACGACTCAGGTCTTCGTTCTCGGGAACCCGAATCTGAAAGATGCAAAAGCATGGAACTACGAGGTTAATACACAGGTCTTCAACGATATCATCGGCCTTTTTTCCGTATCAGCGTACTATAAAGTCATCGACGATATGTTTCATCAAACGAATGATTTGGCAATTAGCTGGCCTTCCGGAGGACCCAATACACTCATAGGAAACAACGGATGGACGACGAATGCAGCGTCGGGACTTTACTATCGAATGGATAATCTTCTCGATCAATTAAACCTGTCCTCCTGGAAAAACGATCCTGTGTTCAACAGCATTCTTACCAGTAATGCCTACAAAGCGAATATTGCCTACAACTCTCCCGATCCTTCGTATGCGTGGGGCTTTGAAATAGAACACCAGATAAACTTTATGTTTCTTCCGGTTTCCTGGCTTCAGAATGTGACGCTTTCCTATAATCTGTCCTTTACACGCTCGAAGACAAATATTCTGGTCGGAACAGAGGTTGTCGATACAACGTACACTCCCGGCACATCGGGAGCTCATGGACACCCGGCGAAATTGAATTTCCTGGAGGACGGAATCCCGATATGGCAAACACACCAGTCGGAAGATCAGCCTACGTTCTATATGAATGTGGCGCTCGGTTACGACATCAAAGGATTTTCAATACGGCTCTCCGTGTACCATCAAGCTCAGTATACACAGAAGTACTCTGCATCCGGAACAACCGATGAGATTGTAGATCCGTTCACGAAGTGGGATCTCGCCGTAAAAGAGCAGGTCTCGGCAAATATTTCCCTCTTTGCGAATGTGAATAACATATTCAACAAGCAGGAAACGACGTCAAGGTACAACAATCTATTCGATTGGGGATACCTGCCGAAAACGGCGGATTTATATGGTACATCTGTGGATTTTGGAGTGCGCGTGACCATTTAAGGAAAAGCACAGTTCTAATTAACTAATCAACTCATATCAGGTAAGGAGTGCATCATGAAAAGTTGTATTTTTGGTTTTATATTGCTCTGTCTGATCGTTCCGACAAAGGCATGGAGTCAGGAAGATACCTTAAGTATCCCTGATCTCTATGGAACAGGAATGTTCTTGAACTCCATCATAGCTGCAGATACTGCAGGAACGGGATGGCAGGGCTCTGCTGGAGTAACTGCCTGGCAAAACGGTACACGCGTTTATGTTCTGGCAAAGAACGGATCCTATCCGTGCAATGCGAAGATAGATATAGGTTTGAGCAGGAAATTGTCGATACGCGCGGATGTAGGCAATTATATTATTCCCGCTCATGGCGGCGATTGGAGGCCTCAAATTTATCTGTACCCTGTCAGCGGTACGCCTCCTGCATATTTCGTCGATTTAAAGGGAACGAATAATGTGTTGTCGTTGTCGAATGTTTCCATTTGCGGCATCGATGAAAGTCAGACCGGCACATTGGACAAAGTGCAGGGAAATATCATAGAAATTCAGGCCGCCGCTGGCGGAAGCATCTATATTGACAATTGCGTGATCAAGACGATCAACGGGCAGCTTATGCAAATCGGTGCAAGCGGCGCTTGTCATGCGTTTACAATCAAAATAACGAACTCGATTTTTGCAGATATGGGTTTCCTCGGCATGTCCAACCTTGGCGCCGGCAGAGGGATCGACCTTCGCAACTCGGAAGTCGACAGTCTGATCATCATCAATAATTCATTCATCAATTTCCAGGATCGTGTTATAAGGCATCTTCTTTCTCTTAAGCCGATCCATAGTATCCAGTTTAACCATAACACGGTCATGAATGGTATGAGCTACTGCGGCACGCTTTCATTCGGCTGGGTAGACTCCTTAAGCAACGGACCGTTTGAAATCAAGGACAATCTTTTTGTCGACAACTTTGCAATGGGACCGGATACGGATTTGGTACGGCAGAGCGAATTCACAGACAGCCCCGACATAGATCCGGTCAACGGTTATGCAAAAATGAGCTGGATCGTTGCGCGTCCCAATACATCGGGTCATAATACTCCGTGGGTTATTTCCCATAACTATTATTGCATCTCCGATTCCGGAGCGTCATTACGGGCATTGGCAAGTCCCTATATCCGTGTGCCTGTGTCTACACTTTATCCGGGCGCTGCAGAACCGATTTTAACCTCCGATATGAAAAGGCAATTAGCGGCGAACGGCGGAGATACAGTTGCCGCATTCCAAAAGGTGTCTGTTACTCCTTCAGTTGTTCCGTCGTTGATGTCGAGATTGGTCCGATGGTACTATGCACCGCTTTCTGCCGGCGTCGGCGGAAATGATCAAAGCAATGTCGGTGCCGGTGCAGGAAGACAGAAAACAGGATCCAGCGGTACGCCTGCTACAAACTTTATTCACGACGCTACCAATAACGTCTGGGTCTACGACTATAGCAGGCGGTCAACAGCGTTTTATTTCGATACGCTGAATGCCGGGTATGCCTCGATCGTCGATCTTTCTCATGCAGCATCGGATGGCGCGATTGTCGGCGATCCGCGCTGGTCATTTAGTCTTATTCCCGTCGTCACATTCTCTGCTGCACCGACGACGATCAATTTCGGAACGGTTGCAAAGAATGCCAGCAAATCGGATTCGGTGGTTGTTTCCAATCCGGGCGGCAATACGGCTCTTGTTATCGATTCGGTAAAATCCACAGCGGCGGAATTTACAATTACTCCTACGACGAAACCGTTTACGATTCCGGCAGGCGGAAGCATGAAGTTTACGATCCTCTATTCGCCGACAACAGTTGGCACAAAAATCGGATCGATTATTTTCTATAATCACAATGCCCCTACAGCAATGGACACGGTTTCCGTCAGCGGCGATGTTGCATTATCGGCAAGCTTCAGCGCAGCGCCGGCATCTCTCGCATTAGGCAATGTGAATATAGGTCAGAATAAAAAAGACAGCTTGACCGTGACGAACCATGGCACGATCGACCTGTCGATAACATCCATTGTTTCCTCGGATCCTACTTTTACGGTAAACCCGACAACGGCAACGGTCGGCGTAGAAGCTTCACAGAAATTCTATGTCACCTTCACACCGACGGCAGTCGGCGCTGTATCCGCAAAGATTGCATTCAACGACAATGCCCTGACGAAGGATACAATCCTTGTAAGCGCAACAGGTCAGCCGGCATCCAGCGTCGGCGGACTGAGATCCGGTATTCCGAGCGTGTTTCAATTGCACAACAGCTATCCCAATCCGTTCAATCCTTCGACGACAATTCTCTATGACTTGCCGCAGGAGAGCAGGGTCACAATCATAGTTTATTCGATCCTGGGTCAACAGATTGCCACGCTGATCGACGGTGTTATTCCGGCAGGCTATCATCAGGTCATCTGGAAGGGCGAGCGGGATGGCGGTGCAGCCGTTGCAGGAGGAGTCTACTTCTTCCGCATCACGGCGCAGCCGTCCAGCAAAGGAGCCGGTTTTGTTGAAACAAAGAAGATGTTGCTGTTGAAGTAAAATTCTTTGAAAGAATCTTAGTAAATTATGAGCATCCGGTTCAAGATGTTTTGAACTGGATGCTCATATATTCGTACAGACAAGGAAAGAGACGAGGAACGATGGATGCATTTAGTTTATCGAACGAAACTGCGATTGTAACGGGTGCGAGCACGGGGTTAGGAAGAGGTATTGCACGGGGTTTTGCAGAAGCGGGCGCAGATCTTATGCTCGTGGACTATGTTCCCTGCGATGAGACGGCAGCTGAAATCAACGCAATGGGCAGAAGAGCGGTCACCATGGTCGCAGATTTAATGACCACAGCGCCGATTACAGGTATTGTCGAAGCAGCGGTGCGCGCGTTTGGGAAAGTCGATATCCTTGTCAACAACGCCGGGATTATTCGCCGGACACCGGCAATTGATTTCTCGGAGAAGGATTGGGACGATGTTATGGCCATCAATTCGAAGACAGTATTCTTTTTCTGTCAGGCCGCTGCGCGGGATATGGTGAAGCGTCATCATGGAAAAATTATCAACATTGCATCGCTGCTGGCGTTTCAAGGCGGTATTATTGTCCCATCGTATGCTGCAAGCAAAGGAGCTGTCGCTCAAATCACCAAAGCGCTTGCAAACGAGTGGGCATCGCAAGGGATTAACGTGAACGCAATCGCTCCCGGTTATATGGCAACGAACAACACCAAAGCATTGCGGGAGGATCAAAAACGCGAGAAGGCCATTGTGGAACGCATCCCGGCAGGACGCTGGGGAACGCCGGAAGATCTTAAAGGCGCGGCTGTGTTCCTTGCTTCCCGCGCATCGGATTATGTGCAGGGACATGTGCTGATCGTTGACGGCGGGTGGATGGCAAGATAGGCCATAAGAGTTGTTCATTATGTTTATAACATGCTTTTCATATACCGCTTTCAGTGCATCTTGAAGGAAATTTTTTTCAAATATAGAAACTTATGTATACAATACTTGAACACATCGGTCTTTTAGGAATTCTTCCCGTTGCTATCGTCGAAGATGAGCGTCAGGCGCCGCTGCTTGCACAGACATTGCAGGAGAGCGGTTTGCCGGTGGTTGAAGTAGCATTTCGGACGCAAGCAGCAGTTCGTGTTATCGAGAATATTGCGGCGGATGCTTCGCATATCACGGTCGGGGCAGGAACCGTTTTAACTGTCGATCAGGCGAAAGAAGCAGTGGATGCCGGTGCAAGCTTTATCGTTTCTCCGGGTTTGAATTCCAAAATAGTGGAATATTGCCTTGCTCGAAATATTCCTGTCGTTCCCGGCGTTGCAACACCTACGGAAATTCAGCGTGCGCTCGAATACGATCTGGAAGTGCTGAAATTTTTTCCTGCAGAGGCATGTGGAGGATTGCCGTACTTGAGAGCTATTGCGGCCCCATTTAAAAATTTGAAGTTTATACCGACCGGAGGCATTGATCAATCGAACCTTCTGCCGTACCTTCAATGTCCGGAAGTGCTGGCATGCGGAGGAAGCTGGATGGTGAAACAAGAGCTTCTCAAGGAAGGCCGGTTCGACAAAATTGCCGAACTCACCTGCCAGGCAATCACAACAATGCTCGGCTTCGGAGTTCGGCATATAGGTATGAACTCCGCTTCCCCGGAGGAGGCAACAGCCGTTGCACGACAACTTGAAGATATCTTTCACCTGGAGCAGAGAGAAACGCCCGGCTCGATTTTTGTCGGAACGGGATTCGAAGTGTTGAAACGGCAGTACCTTGGAACACACGGGCATATCGCCATTGCGACAAATTTTATCGATCGCGCGGTCGCACATCTCGCTCTGAACGGCGTACGGGTCAAGGAAGAGACGCGCGATGTAAGGAACGGCAGGCTTGCTGCGGTTTATCTTGATGTGGAAATCGGCGGATACGCATTGCATCTTCTTCAAGTGTAATCATTCGATGCCGTTCGGGCAGATAGAAAGGAAACATGAAATATGAATGTTCGGTACAGCACTGATCCGGAACGATTCAAAACGATGACGGCGGAATCTCTGCGCGCGATGTTCCTGATCGATAATCTCTTTACTCCCGATGAAGTTCCCATGACGTACTCGGATATCGACCGCTCGATTACGGGCTCGGCGGTTCCGAAAACCGGAACTCTGACGCTGCTGGCAACGAAGAAAGAAATGGCGGCGGAATATTTTGCAGAGAGAAGAGAAATCGGGATTATCAATATCGGCGGTGCGGGTTCGATCGGCGTAGACGGCAAAGCATTCGTTCTCGAACGGAAAGATGCGCTCTATATCGGACGCGGTGCGCGAACGGTAGAATTCAACAGTGCAAAAGAATCCGATCCGGCGAAGTTTTATTTTGTCAGTTATCCGGCCCACAAAGAATTTCCTGCAGCGCTTGTCCGTTTTGCCGATGCGGACCGCTCGATTCTGGGAAGTCAGCAGTATGCCAACAAGCGCACGATCAACAGATTGATCCATGCCGGCGGTCCCAAAAGCTGTCAGCTTGTTATGGGCCTGACGGAACTGGAAGAGGGAAGCGTATGGAATACTATGCCGCCGCATACGCATCAACGCCGGTCGGAGGTGTATATGTATTTTAATATGCAGCCCGATGCTCTCGTTGCGCACTTTATGGGTCAACCGGAAGAAACGAAACACATAATTATGCGGGACGGTCAGGCAGTGCTCAATCCGAGCTGGTCGATTCACTCCGGTGCGGGAACGCGCAGCTACAGTTTTATCTGGGCGATGGGCGGAGAGAATCAGGTGTTTAACGATATGGATGATGTTCCCTTCAATCTGCTCCGGTAAATATTCTTTTACTCAACGGCAAAAAAATGAAAAACAGTGCTTTCCAAAACCTTTTCGTACTCCCGATGCTGAAAAAGACCGCCGCCATTGCTGCGGGAGTGTGCGTCATGTCGATCTCTGCGTTCGGAAAAGATGCCGGAGCACGGATTAAGATCTCAAATCTGTCGGCCATCGGCCGACCGAATGAGATGATCGTCATTCGGTGGAATGAAATCAAGAGCGTTATGCCCGGTATAAACAAAGAGACGATCCATGTATTCGAAGCAATAACGCATGTTGAGCAGTCTCTGCAGATTATAGAAGATAACGGCGGGCCGGCGGAATTGCTCTTTATGGCTTCATTGGGATCGCACGAGACGAAAGAGTTCATGCTTGAGTCCTCCGCCAAAGAGAGACCAGTCGCCGTGCAGCTGACGGATGCTAGCTTTATGTCCCCGCGCCAGGATATTGCATGGGAGAATGACAGGATTGCTCATCGGATATACGGCCCGGCGCTGGCAAAGGAATCGAATAACGGCATCGATGTCTGGACAAAGCGCGTCCGGTATCCGATTGTAGAAAAATGGTACCACGGCGATGAGACACACGGAGCGGCAAGAATATCGTATCATGAAGATCACGGCGAAGGAGCCGATTTCTTCGAAGTCGGCCGTTCACTCGGCGATGGAAGCTGCGCTCTGATTGACGGAGACTCATTATATCAACCGGGCGTGTTCGAGTCGTACAACATACTTGCAACGGGTCCCTTTTGTGCGATGTTCGAAGTGACGTACAGGCCTGTCCGGTTCAGGAATCTCGATGTCAGGGAAACAAAACGCATCACACTGAATGCAGGAAGCAATCTCAATAAAATAGAAGTAACCTTCCGCTGTGATTCCGGACAAGGAGATGTTCCTTTCGCAGCCGGTCTTGTCAAACGAGCAGGCATAAAAGTGTACCGGAATAATGATCATTTTTGGGTTTCATTATGGGGACAAACGACGGAAAATGAAGAAAACGGATCATTAGGCACGGGTATTATCGTTCCGCAAGAGACGTTCGTCGGGATACGCGAAAACCTTATTCATCTTCTTGTCCTGGGAAAAGCCGGTTTGGGTAAAACGATTGTGTATTATGCAGGCGCAGGATGGACACGAAGCGGTGATTTTAAAAATGCCGATGAATGGAACCAATACCTTACGATGTACGCGCAGCGGATCGAATCTCCCCTGAAGATTTCATTATCAGCGGAAAAATGATCTCTTCAGTTTTTCTATCAAGTTAGAGAAAAGCAGCAACAGAATATCTAAAATATTTTTTGAAGAACGAAACCCTCAATGACGGAAGAAAAAATAAACATAGGCAATTACCGGTGGGTCATTTGCGCATTGCTCTTCTTTGCGACGACGTTCAACTACCTGGATCGGCAAGTCATCAGCTACCTGAAACCGTTCTACTGTAAATCGGTCGGCGCAGGCGGGTTTGGCTGGACGAATGCGGATTTTTCGTATGTCACTTCGTTCTTTACGGCATTCTACGCAGGAATGACTATTCTCGCCGGATGGATCATCGACCGGATCGGGACCAAGCGCGGATTGGCCGGATCGCTCATTGTATGGTCCTTTGCAGGAATTGCAAATGCATTCGCAGGTGTAACCGTTGCGGTGCATGTGTTTGTTCGAAGCGTCTTCGCTGTCGGAGAAGCAGGCAATTTTCCCGCATCGATCAAAACGGTGGCGGAGTGGTTCCCGAAAAAAGAGCGGGCACTGGCAACCGGCATTTTCAACAGCGGATCGAATGTGGGAGCGATGATCGCGGCTTTGTTTGTCCCGTGGTGTATTGTGTATTACGGCGAGCAACTTGGATGGAAAATGGCATTCGTGTACACAGGCGCCATCGGATTCCTCTGGCTGATTTTTTGGTTCTGGCTTTATGACTCTCCTTCGAAACACAAGAAGCTTCAAAAAGCAGAGTTCGATTATATTCATGAAGGAGACGCTCCTGCGGAGACTTCGGGAAAAACGGAAAAAGTACCGTGGGGAAAACTTTTTGGCTATCGCCAGACCTGGTCTTTTTTCTTCGGAAAATTTCTCACGGATGGTATTTGGTGGTTCTATCTTTTCTGGCTGCCCGACTATTTGATTAAGCAATTCGGTTTGGCTCCGGCCGATGTGAAATGGCCGACATTTATCGTCTATGGCGTTGCCATTGTCGGAAGCGTCTATGGCGGCGGCATTCCCCTGATCTTCATGAACAAAGGGATGCATGTGTATAAGGCCCGCATGACCGCGATGATCATCATCGCATTATTCCCGCTGACAGTTCTCTTTACGCAGTACTTCGGAAATGTAGAGCACTTCGGCGGATCGGCGATGTATATGGCCGTGGCGATCATTTGCATCGGCGCAGCCGCGCACCAGGCCTGGTCTGCGAACCTGTTCACGACGGTCTCCGACATGTTTCCCAAAAAAGCGGTGGGTTCCGTTACCGGCATCGGCGCTATGGCAGGCGGAATAGGCGGAGTGGCTGTTCAATTACTGGCCGGCAGATTGACGGATGTTTTTATTGCAGCGCCTCAGACGGCATATATGATTATGTTTGTGATTTGTGCTTTGTCGTATGTGAGTGCGTGGGGCATCATGAAATTCCTGGTTCCCCATCATAAACCTATTACTGATTTGTAAACAACGTGTGATCGAATTTAAAATCGTTACATATGGGGAATGGAAATGAATCTGCAGGAAGTCACGAAAGCGTATGATTTTACAGGAAAAACCGTTGTCATCACGGGCGGCAGCGGTGTGTTGTGCGGAGAGATGGCTCGCTGTCTGGCCGGCTGCAATGCCAATATCGCTCTTCTTGATCGCGATGTCTCGCTCGGCGAAAAAGTTCTGGCGGCATTAGAAGGCACGAAAGGAAAACATAAGGTTATATTTATCGATGTGCTCGATAAAGTCAAAGTACAGGAAGCGGCCGACCAAACGCTTTCCGAATTCGGGAAAATAGATATTCTCATCAACGGCGCGGGCGGAAACAATCCCAGGGCAACGACCAATCCCGAACAATCCTTCTTCGATATTCCGGGCGAAGCTATTCAGTTTGTTTCGAATCTGAATCTTATCGGGACAATCCTGCCAAGCCAGGTTTTCGGCAGGAAAATGGCCGAACAAAAAGAAGGGATTATTCTCAACGTTTCCTCCATGAATGCTTTTCGGCCTCTGACGCGCATTCCGGCATACTCAGCGGCAAAAGCCGCCGTCAGCAATTTTACGCAATGGCTGGCCGTGCATATTGCACAGGAATATTCGCCCGCGATCCGCGTCAATGCCATTGCGCCGGGCTTTTTCCTGACCGAACAAAACAGATTCCTGCTGACGGAAAAGGATACCGGCGCACTCACTGCGCGCGGAAAAAAAATTCTCGATCATACGCCGATGGGACGTTTTGGTACTCCGGAAGATTTACTGGGCGCGGTCTTATGGCTGCTCTCCCCTGCGTCGAAATTCGTTACGGGAATCGTACTGCCTATCGACGGCGGATTCTCAGCTTTCTCAGGAGTGTAAAAAAAAAGCAGCAAATGAAAAACATAAAAGGAGCATAAGAAGACATGAGTAACAGTTTGAATATTCGCCCGCAGGAGCATGGGATTTAATTTCTCTGGGTGCGCTGGTGCATCGACTGGATCCGGGAATTATTCCATTCCGGAAGGCAACGCAATGCCGGATTCATGTCAGCGGCGGGGAGTTTAATGTCGCAGCAAATATTGCGGATTGTTTTCGGATGAAAACAGGAATTGTATCGGCGATGGTCGATTATCCGATCGGGGATCTTATTGCCGAGCGCGTGCGGGCGATGGGCGTGCAGCCGTTCTATAAGCACTTTAAGCACAATGGCGTGAACGGACCGAACATGGCGACAGTTTACAGCGATCGGGGACACGGCGTACGTCCGCCGGTTGTCTTCTACAACCGTTCGAACGAAGCCGGCGCTCAGTTGAAACCGGGCGACTTCGACTGGAACACAATCTTTGAAGGCGGCGTGCGATGGTTTCACAGCGGCGGCATATTTGCAGCGCTGTCGGAAACGACGGGCGAGCTCATCATCGAAGGAATGAAAGCGGCAAAGAAGGCCGGTGCGGTTGTCAGCTTCGACCTGAACTTCCGCGAGAAGCTCTGGAACATCTGGGGCGGACAGAAAAAAGCGGAAGAGGTTGTGGCACGAATCGTAGAAAATACCGACGTTCTCGTCGGAAATGAAGAAGATCTTCAAAAAGGACTCGGAATTCCCGGGTCCTGAGGTCGCGTGCAAAATCAAAACTCGATCCGAGCGCTTTTATCGGCATGATCGATGCCGTCGTGAAAAAATATCCGAATGTTAAAGTCGTTGCAACGACTCTCCGTGAAGTCCATTCGACGAATCGCCACAGCTGGGGTGCAGTTGCGTGGGTCGACGGAAAAGCGTACGACCTCGCCGGCATGCGAACTCGATGTCGTGGACCGCGTAGGCGGCGGCGACGGATTTGCCAGCGGATTCTTTTATGGATTGCTTGCAGGAGAATCTCCTGAAGAAGCAGTAAAACTCGGCTGGGCGCACGGCGCTTTGCTGACGACAACACCCGGAGATACGACAATGGTAACCGTGGAACAGGTTCGCTCGTTTGCCAAAGGAGGCTCTGCAAGGATTCAGCGGTAAACAGACGAAATATTTTTTGACATGATACGGCACGCGACAGACTTGCGCTTGAAAGGACAATCATGGGGCTGAAAATTCAAAAAGCAAACAAATGTGAATTTGATCTACTGACACTGGGAGAATGCATGATTCGTCTGAGTCCTCCCGGTCATCAACGGTTGGAACTGACGCCGCTCCTGGAGATCTATGCCGGCGGCGGCGAATATAATGTTGCTTATGCGCTTTCCCGATTCGGTTTGAAAGCTGGGTGGATTTCCCGCCTTGTCGACAATCCACTCGGACAATTTATTCGCAATCATGCACAGGCGAGCGGCATGGATGTCAGCGAAGTTGTCTGGGTGCCGTTCGATGGTGTCGGTAGAACCGACCGGATCGGTTTGAACTTCAGTGAAGTAGGGATCGGCGTTCGGCCAAGCACCGTTGTGTACGACCGCGGCCATACGGCAGTTTCCCATATGAAACCCGGCGATGTGGATTGGAAAAGAATTTTCACGGAACGGAAAGCCCGCTGGTTTCATACAGGCGGGATTTTTACAGCGTTGAGCGATAGCTGTGCTGCCGTTGCCTTGGAAGCGGTGAAAGCCGCACATGATGCCGGATGTCTCGTCAGTTATGATTTGAATTTTCGCAGTATGCTCTGGTCAAGCCGGAAAGCTATAACCGTGACGAAGACGCTGGTTCCGTACGTCGACGTGCTTATCGGTAATGAAGAGGATTTTCAAAAAGTACTGGGATTTGAAGTGGAAGGGACAGACTGCAATCTCGAGCATCTTGCGGTGGAATGCGTATAAAAAAATGGTGAAGAAAGTAGCCATTGCATATCCGAACATTCGGGTCGTTGGAACTACGCTCCGTGAAGGTAATAAGCGGATTGAAGAATAATTGGTCTGCAATTGTCTATGCAGATGGCGAGTTTGTCCAGGCGAAAAAATATGAGAACCTGGAGATTGAAGACCGTGTCGGCGGCGGCGATGGATTTTGCAGCGGACTTATTTACGGGCTACTCCAGGGAATGAGCCTTCAGGAGTGTGTCGATTTGGGTGCCGCGCATGGCGCGCTGGCGCAAAGCACGCGCGGCGATTCGACGATGGCGACACTCGCAGAAGTCAAACATGTCATGGACGGAGGAACCGCAAGGATTGTGCGATAGTGTGGAAGAACAAGAAGGTCTTTTGTTCTCTGACGAACTGCAGAATTTTGACTCGGGGAATGCTGCAGCGCGCTTTTCCTGTTCTTCTTGGTATAATGAAGGAGAAGAGTTATGATATTCTATGCGCGCGGCGGTGAACACGATGTTTTGAAGAACTGCGGATTTGCGCGGGCCGTCGATGAGGCTTTGGAAAGCTCGGAAACAGGAAAAAAGTTCTCGCCATTCCTCCGGACTTCACCCGCTTTCATTCTCATGCGGGAATCCTGACGGAAATGCTGTGGAAGCATTATAAGGATGCCTTGACCGACATTCTTCCCGCTCTGGGAACACATTCCGCGATGACCGAGCATGATCTGCAGACGATGTTCGGTTCCACGCCGCTCGAGCCTTTTTCGTGTTCACGATTGGCGGCGTGATGTTGTAACGCTCGGCGAAGTGCCTTCCGATTTTATCTATCAGCAATCCGAAGGAAAACTCGATTATGCCTGGAAAGCGCAGGTGAATAAACTGCTTGTCGAGGGTGGCTTTGATTTAATCGTCTCGATCGGACAGGTGGTGCCGCATGAAGTTGATCGGCATGGCGAATTACAACAAGAATGTTTTTGTGGGAACAGGCGGACCGGAAGGAATTAACAAGAGTCATTTTCTCGGTGCGGTATACGGTATGGAACGCATTATGGGACGTGCCGATAATCCTGTGCGGCGTGTCTACAATTATGCATCGGACCATTGTTCCGGCAGCCTGCCGCCGATTGTGTATGTGTTAACCGTCGTTGGACGCGGCAGCGACGGAAGCTCAAAGTACGCGGCCTCTACATCGGCGACGATATCGAATGTTTCAACCGGGCGGCGGAACTTTCTCTTAAAGTGAATTTTGAAATGCTGGAAGAGCCGCTGAAAAAAGTCGTTGTGTATCTCGACCCTTCGGAATTTAAAAGCACATGGCTGGGGAATAAAAGTATCTACCGCAGCCGCATGGCTCTTGCGGACGGCGGCGAGCTGATCGTCCTTGCGCCGGGATTGAAAGAATTCGGCGAGGATAAACAGATCGATGCTCTGATTCGAAAGTACGGCTATCGCGGAACGCCGGAAACGCTCGCACGGGTAAAAGAGTCGGACGATCTGAAAAACAACCTGAGTGCAGCGGCGCATCTTATACACGGTTCTTCCGAAGGACGGTTCTCCATTACCTATTGCCCCGGCCATTTGACGAAGCAGGAGATCGAGAGCGTGAATTTTCGCTATGCAGATCTCGGGCAGATGATGAAGAAATATAATCCGGAAAAACTATCCGACGGAGTGAACGTTTTGCCGGACGGTGAAGAGATTTTCTATATTTCAAATCCGGCGCTCGGATTATGGGCGTGCAGGAATCGATTTGTTTGAAACGAGAGATGGCAGTGATAAACATGAAAAAGGAAGAAAAAGGAACGAAGATCTATGGAACAAAAAGCTGATATTGGTTTAGTCGGTCTGGCAGTGATGGGCGAAAACCTTGTGCTCAATATGGAGAGCCGCGGATTTACCGTTGCCGTGTACAACCGCACAGTCGAGAAAGTCGATGCCTTTACCGGCGGCCGGGCCGCGGGAAAAAAATAATCGGAACGCATTCTCTGCAGGAACTTGCCGGCGCTTTGAAAGGGCCGCGCAAGATTATGCTGATGGTGAAAGCCGGCAAAGCGGTGGATGATTTCATCGAACAGTTAATCCCGTCTCCTTTCGCCCGGGGATATTATCATCGACGGCGGTAACTCGCATTTTCCGGATACTATACGCAGAACGAAGTACGTTGAGTCCAAAGGACTTCTCTACATCGGCACCGGAGTGTCGGGCGGAGAAGAGGGAGCGCTGAAAGGCCCGTCTATCATGCCCGGCGGTTCGCCTGCCGCATGGCCGCACGTAAAACCGATTTTCCAGGCAATTGCCGCGAAAGGTGGAAGACGGCACTCCATGCTGCGATTGGGTCGGCGAAAACGGAGCAGGCCACTTTGTGAAAATGGTGCATAACGGCATCGAGTACGGCGATATGCAGCTCATCTGCGAAGCATATCAAATTATGAAAGAATTGCTCGGCATGTCTGCCTCTGCCATTCATAAAGTGTTCAAACGCTGGAATGAAGGCGAATTGAACAGTTATCTGATCGAAATCACGCGCGACATTCTTGCATTTAAAGATAAGGATGGAAAACCGCTCGTGGATAAAATTCTCGACACCGCAGGGCAAAAAGGGACCGGAAAATGGACGAGCGTTTCCTCGCTCGATCTCGGCATTCCGCTCACGCTGATCAGCGAGGCGGTGTATGCACGATGTCTATCTGCAATGAAAGACGAACGCGTTGCAGCGTCGAAAATATTAAGCGGGCCGAAGAAAAAAATCGTAAAGAATAAAGAATCGTTCCTGCGCGACCTGGAAAAAGCGCTGTACGCATCGAAAATTATTTCATATACACAGGGATATGTTCTCATGCGTGCTGCTGCCGAAGAGTATAAGTGGAACCTCAACTACGGCGGCATTGCGCTGCTCTGGCGCGGAGGCTGCATCATTCGTTCGGTTTTCCTCGGAAGGATTAAGGAAGCATTCGATCGGAACCCGCAGCTTTCCAATCTTTTGCTCGATCCTTTCTTCAAAGATACCATTGAAAAGTCGCAGAAGTCATGGCGGCGTGTCGTGTCGACTGCCGCCTTGAACGGCATTTGGATGCCGTCATGCTCGACAGCGTTGAATTATTTTGATGGATTCCGAAGCGCGCGGCTGCCTGCGAATTTATTGCAAGCCCAGAGAGATTTCTTCGGGGCCCATCAGTACGAACGCGTTGACAGACCCCGCGGCGAATTCTTCCACACAAACTGGACCGGACACGGAGGAAAAACAGCCTCATCGTCGTACATCGTGTAAGAGACGAAAAACGAAATCGGAAAATATGGACACGCTTGTATTGACACATAATGCAGCGAGTGCACAGGGTTCGATTTTTCTGAGCGGCAAGGAAGAAACGCCTGTCGGCGTCGGTCGTACGTCAGCGGTTCCGATCAGATATATGTTTACTCAAAATTATCCGAATCCGTTCAACCCATCGACAAATCTTCAATTCACCGTGGCAAAGCAGGGTCAGGCAGCCGTTCATGTGGTGAATATGCTTGGTCAGGATATCGCGCTGCTCTTTTCCGGACGCGCAGAGCCGGGACAGGTCTACTCTGTCCGTTTCGATGCGTCGAAATTTCCTTCCGGAATCTACTTTGCGGTGTTCGAGAGCGGGGGACAACGGTTTGTGAAAAAAATGCTATTTGTGAAATGAAAAAATACGGCAGAATAAATCTTCAACGAAGAATGCCGATAGCCCGGAGAATCTGTTTGGCTGTTCCATTCGTTTGTGCCGTGCTCTCTCTGCATGCACTTGCACAAGAGGATGCAGCGCGAGGATGGGAGACGGTGCCCTCCATACTGCGGCGGATTGTACCTCCGTCATTCCCCGATAAGGATTTCAGCATTATAGACTTCGGAGCGAAAGGAGACAGCACGACGGATTGCACTGCCGCATTTGAAAAGGCGATTGGCAAATGCAATGCATCCGGCGGCGGCAGAGTCGTCGTTCCTCCGGGGATTTTTTTGACGGGCGCCCTCCATTTGAGAAGTCACGTATGTCTCTATGTATCGCGCGGCGCGGTTATCCGGTTCAGCACCGATCCAAAAAGGTACCTTCCCCTCGTCTACGCACGGTGGGAAGGCACCGAATGTATGAACTATTCTCCGCTCATTTATGCATTTGAGCAGGAAGACATTGCAGTGACCGGTGAAGGCATCCTTGACGGCCGGGGCTCGAATGAGAATTGGTGGAGCTGGAAAGGAAAGAAGGAAGCGGGATGGCGGCATGGAATGCCGAATCAATTATTGTCCCGCGCAAAACTTATCGACATGGCGGAGAAGAACATCCCTGTTGAGGAACGCATTTTTGGCGATGGAGCATACTTGCGGCCGAATTTCTTTGAACCGTACCGGTGCAAGAACGTGCTGCTGCAGGGCGTCATGCTGAAAAACTCGCCGATGTGGTTTATAAATCCCGTTCTCTGCAGGAATGTATCCGTCATTGGTGTGACAACCGACGGACTTGGTCCGAATAACGACGGCTGCGATCCGGAATCCTGCACCGATGTCTGCATCGAAAATTGCGTCTTCAATAACGGCGACGATTGCATCGCTCTCAAGTCCGGAAGAAACGCGGACGGCCGGCGCATCAATATGCCTTGCGAAAATATTGTCATCCGGGGCTGTACGATGAAGAATGGACACGGCGGCGTCGTCATCGGCAGTGAAGTCTCCGGCGGAGTAAGGAATGTATTCGCGGAAAACAACATCATGGACAGTCCGGAACTTGACCGCGTGCTGCGGATCAAGACGAATGCCATGCGCGGAGGCATCATTGAAAATGTATTTCTCCGGAACACCGAGGCAGGACAGGTGGCCGACGCGGTCCTCAAGGTCGATTTTTTCTATGAAGAAGGCGACAGCGGCAGTTTTGTCCCGGCCGTGCGGAATATCGATGTACGAAATGTCAGAAGCAAGAAAAGCAGATTCGGAATCTGGATTCGGGCTTTTGGCCGCTCTCCGGCAGAGAACATTCGTATCGAAGATTGCGTTTTCGAAAATGTCGCGGAAGCGAATGTGATTGAGAATGTAAAGAACCTGACACTCATCAACATGCAAATGAAGAGGAACGAAAGCGAGAAGCTCAAGTGAACGCAGCGCAGACTGGAAAAAAATTGAAATATATACGGAAGTGCAAAAGACTTTGGAAGAACTGCATATTGCTGTGTACGACGGCGGTTCTTACAGCCGGTGCTTCACAAACGGCAGTGAAACCACAAGAACGCTGGTCGGTACGAATCGCAAAAAGCTTTCTCTCGATGCATCCGGATTCCATTTCATATCCGGCAGAGTTGAAGTCCCGTAAGTGGAATTACGAACAGGGCGTGATGATGGAGGCCTTCTTCCATCTGTGGCAGGAGACAGGAGACAGCACGTACATCCGGTATATAAAGAAAAATCTCGATCATTATGTGGATGCCGATGGCACGATCCGTACCTATCGTTTCGATGAATATCAACTGGATAACATAACGCCGGGAAAAGCCCTGCTGAGGATGTACGAACTCACAGGCGAAAAAAAATACCGCGCAGCCGCTGCAACGCTACGCCGGCAGCTCGCGGAGCAGCCCAGGACGGGCGAAGGCGGCTTTTGGCACAAGAAGATATACCCGCATCAAATGTGGCTCGACGGTATGTATATGGCCGAACCATTCTACGGTCTCTACTCCCGTATAACAGGCGACTCGGCAGCTTTTGATGACATGGCGCAGCAATTTATCCTGTGCGCCGGTCATTGCTATGATCACAAAAGCGGACTTTATTTTCACGGGTGGGATGAAAGCAAGCAGCAGCAGTGGGCAAATCCGGAAACGGGCTGTTCACCGAGCCTGTGGGGACGTTCCATAGGATGGTATACGATGGGGCTCGTCGATGCGCTGGAATATTTTCCCGAACATCATTCTGAGAGGCAAAAACTTCTGAAAATCCTCAACGATGTATGCAAGAATCTGCTTCAGGTGCGCGATGAAAAAACGAAGCTCTGGTATCTTATCGTGGACAGACCGGATGAAAAAGGAAATTATCTGGAATCGTCGGCATCGGCAATGTTCGCTTATGTCTTTGCGAAAGGAGCGCGTCTCGGATACCTGCCGGCCGAGTTCAGGCTGCGCGCGGAAGAAACAATGCAGGGACTTTTGAGCCATGTCGTGACGTTGGATTCTTCAGGCATCGTTCATCTCGAACACGTGTGCAGTGTTGCCGGACTGGGCGGCAATCCGTACCGCGACGGGAGTCTGGCATACTATGCCGGCGAACCGCAGCGCACGGATGATTTTAAAGGATACGGACCGTTTTTGATGGCAGTCGTAGAATTGGAGCGGGGAGACATGTACCATCGGAGCCCCGGTCTTCAAGCAGAAAAAAATTGTCGCTCTGGATTACTATTTTAACTGCGAATGGAAACGCGTGGATACATCGCTCGTGCAGTATCATTATGTGTGGGAAGACACGATGAATTCCGGATTCTCGCAGCTCGGTGCAATCATCAGAGGCCTTGGGGCTGAAGTCGCTGCTGTGCATACAGCTCCTGCAGACAGTCTGCTGTGCAAGTATCAAATCTATATCATTGTCGATCCTGATACTCCTGAAGAAACGGCACATCCAAACTATGTATCGGAATCAGATATCAAAGCCATTGTCCCGTGGGTCCAAGCCGGCGGCGCGCTGGTGCTTATGGCTAATGATTCCGGGCATGCGGAATTTGCCCATTTCAATAAATTGGCGGAACAATTCGGCATCCATTTTAACGAAGACAGCTATCATCGGGTTCAGGGAAAAGCGTATGATATGGGAAAGAGCGATGAATTTCCGCCGCATCCGGTGTTTCAAAATGTGAGACAGATATTTTTGAAAGAAATATGTTCCCTGACGCTGCAAAAACCTGCAGAACCGATATTGACGGAACACGGTCATGTGTTTATGGCCAGTGCGCGTTTCGGACGCGGCCTCGTTTTCGCTGTCGGAGACCCGTGGTTTTACAACGAATATATGGATACACGAAAACTTCCCGCAGCATATGAAAATAGTAAGGCAGCAAGAAATCTTTTTCAATGGCTCCTGGAACAAGCACAATATTCAAGTGAATCGAATTCTTTTAGAAAGTGATTAGAAGAAAGGAACAGCAACATGACATCGACACTCAAAGATATTCTTGATCAATGCATCAAAGCTCCTGACGGGGAAAATCGATTGAATATTGCAGCGATCCCTCAATATGGAGATGTGCGTATTTATCCGAAGTCCGTCAGGAAAGTTCAATCCGATTTTTTCTTTATCGCCTGTGATGCCGGCGGCAAGGCGCTCTGGGCGGCAGGAGAAAACATCGCTCCTGGCTTCAATGGAACGAAAACTGAAATCGGCATTCGCTGTCCGCTCAACCATGCAAATGCAGAAAGCCTGCGCGGGCTTTTTGCATTCACCCGGCCGAGCCTGCTGGGCCGGCAGAATTCCATCGGATGCGGAGACCGGCTGGGGAATGCAAACGCCGGACATATCCGTGCCGTGGCGGGAAGCGGTTTAAAACCTGTACTTGCGCAGCAGTCGGTACGAGAACTGGAGCGAACCAAGCGGGAAGCGGAAGACGTCATGGATGCTGCAACGTGGGCGGTCTTTCAGGAGGGATACACAGACGGATTCGGCTCCGACGCAGATCATTTAAAGACGCCTGAAGACATCGACCGATATGCAAAGGCGGGGTTTACGATGTTCACGCTGGATATCGGATTATATGTTGTCAACGAGGCTGCGCGCCTGCCGATGGCAGAAATTCGAACGCGTGCTGCAGTCCTTCCCTGGGCCGACCTTCAGGAATCTCTTGACGGCATTCTCAAGCGTTATGCGGATAAGGAAGTGAATATTGCAAATGGATTCTCTCTGCGCCCGGCGGAAGAAGATGTGCTCCGTTCATTTGTCAAATATGGAGGGGGTCTCGCTCAGACACTGAAACTCGTGAAACATCTTCAATCAAAATGGAGACATCAACCCGTGGAAATCGAATTATCGGTCGATGAAACCGATACGCCGACATCCCCCCTCGAACATTTTATCGTCGCGAGCGAATTGAAACGACTGGGGGTCAAGCTTATGAGCCTTGCTCCGCGCTTCATCGGTGATTTTGAGAAAGGGATTGAATACAAAGGAGATCTGGAACGATTCCAGAAAGAGTACGTAGAGCATGTTCAGATTGCTGAGAAACTCGGGCCGTACAAAATCAGCATTCACTCGGGAAGCGACAAATTCGATGTCTATAAAATCGTCGGCACTGTCGGTTTCGGAAGCGTACATGTGAAAACCGCCGGCACGAGCTGGCTGGAAGCGCTCAGGACAGTGGCGGCGTGTGATCCAAAATTGTTCAGAGATATTCTGGACTGCGCCCGTGCCAACTATGACAACGACAGGAAATCATACCATGTCACAGCGCAGGCGGATAAAACGCGTCCTGCAAAAGAGTACACAGACGGGCAGCTGCTCGCCCTGTTGTCGGATGAAAATACGAGGCAAATACTGCATGTCACCTTCGGGACAATCCTTTCAGCAAAAGACGGGAAAGGAGATATGCTCTTTAAAAATAAAATTATGCGCTGTCTTGAAAATCACGAAGATGCACATTATCAGCATCTCATAAAACATTTCAAGCGGCATATCGATCCGATTGTAAGACTTGAAAAGAAATAAAAAAGATCGGAGTCGCTGCCGACATGTCCCGGCCCGACAATGTTGCAGCTTAAAATGAAACCGGCAATGACTAATAATGCAACTACTGTTGCGATGACCATGTCTCTTACTAACGAACCTCCTTTAAGGTATCTGTGATTTGTCTTAATCGTTTGGTTGAGAAGAGCGGGAATCGGCTGTAAAAGCACAGAAATTCACAGGCAGAAACAAGAAGAAGAATTGGATACCCGGGCGCCGCATGGAGAGGCGCGCGCTTTCCGGCTATCGTGGATTGTTTTGCTTGGTAAGTTTGAGGTCGCTCAACTGAGGGGCTTTGACGCGGATTTCAAAGCGGTAGCCGGCAAGCGTTCCGGAAGGGTAATAATATAAATTCATCTGCCAGCAATGCAGGTCGCGGCTGATGTTGACATACTGAATGTAGTGTTTGTTTGCAAGAAAATCGTACGAACCGCGCGAAGCAATCTGCCATTTTTCGGTGAGATTGAACGACGCATGTCGATGTTGATCGAGGAACTTCGAGAGATCTTGCGCGGATCGAACTGGGACTGTGAAAAAGTATAGCTGAGCCCCAATTTCCATGGAATGCTGAAGTCGGCTTCCTCTCTATCGTAAATGGTCTGAAATGTTTTTGGCTGCGAGGCTGAAAGGATCCTTCGCCGTTGACACGGTTCTGTTCCTGCTGGGCGCTGTCCGCCGGACTTAAGTTCTTCTTATCCTGCTTTTTTTCTCCTTTGAGCGATGTCGAAAGCGAAATATAAAAATTAGTCAAATCCGCAAGTTTGCCGGTTTCGTCCCATTCAAAACGATTGACGCGTGTGCCGGAGGATGTATCGAAGACATACGGATTATAGGTTGCGCTTCCGCCTATGCTTAAGATTGAACCGATGTCCGTGTGGTAGTTGATTGATACAGGACTCAGGTTCATTGAATCCGCCGCGAAATCATAACTGCTCGAGACGGAAACATTCATGAGTTGTATCTTATCTTCCGTCTGCGCGCTGTCGTTTTTCTGTACTTTCATTTCAAAGTTGTTGCCGACGCTGAATGACCCGACCATAGCATGTTTCGGCATATAATCGCCGTAGATGTATTTTTCATACGAAATTCCGAACGAGGGAGTTATCGTGTTGCGGATTGCCGTAATTCCGAATATATCCGGATGAAGCATGCCGTAGAATCTTGTGCTTGCCGAAATCCCGGTGCTGATTTGTCCGGTGCCTATCCAGCTCGACGTGTCCTTTGTCATGACCGAACTGTCGGATGCCAGCACAGGCATGCGGCCGTTCACCATTGTCCGCGAATCGCTCCATGAAAAGGAAGGACTGATGGTAAAATAACCGAGCTTGGGCGAGATACTGAGTGAGAAATTCTGAGTAAGAGCATTGGTATTAATTTGCGAAAAATCTTTTACACTGTCGATCCAGCCGTTCGGGGTATATGCGCTGTCGAAGAGCTGCGATTGTTTGATCCGGTCGTTCGTATACGACGCATTGTAGCTGATGCCTATCATCTCGAGCAGATTCTGATCCGTCTCGGATGTCGTTCCATCGAGTCCGGCGGATTTTGATTTTTTTTGAAACGGGTAAATTGTTCCCTGGCTGAATGAAATGTTAGGCAGCCGTTCTTCCATGTCTCCCGTTGCAAGATTCTGATCCTGATACAGACTCACCGTCAGCGAACGGTTCGATGCATCCCATTTTTTCTGATAGTTTGCCGTGGAGACAATGTTCTGTTCCTGAAGTTCGTTGATATTTGTGCTGAAATTCTTGAAATAGGTCGAACTCATGAATGTAAAATTGACGGAAATATTGGACGTGTTGGGAGAAGGCGAAAGGTCCTGATTATGCATGATGTTCACGTAATAATCGCGCGATTCGCTGTAGGTCGGGTCGCCGGGATCACCGGTGTTCAAACTTGTGATGCTGGCATTGATGCTTCCCGTGAAATTATAGCGCAGATTGTAATTGATGATAGTCTGATTCCGCCATTTTCCGCGGGAGTAAATATCGAACGCCGTTGCAAGATCCCAATAATCGCTTGCGGCCCAAAAATAGCCGAGGTGATTCAGATACCAGCCGTAGGTGGCGTCATCTCCGTAACCGGGAGTGATGATACCGGACGAACGTCCGCTGTGATTCGGGAAAACGCCGAACGGCAATGCAAGGATCGGAACATCTGAAATATAAAAATACACCGGCTCGGCAACGATTTTATCGTGGGCATAGACTTTCATTTTCGGGCTTGCAAAATAATAATGCGGATCCGTCAGACTGCAGGTTGTAAACCGGCCGTCGGAGACGAACAATTCATCCGTGTCGACTTTTTTAATTTGTGCGCCCAGGCAGTATCCGTTTTCCATTTCCGTCGTTCCGACCTTAATTTTTCCCTTTTTGGTTTTGAAGTTATAGTGTATGACTTCTCCGCGGTACTCTTCTCCGCCGTCGTTCATAATCGGCTTTCCCAGGATAGAATCTGCATGCGCAGTATCGGGTATGCCCTGTGCGGTCAAAATGGAGCTGTCCCAATCGATATCCACAAGTTCGGACTGAAGCTTGATGGCTTGATATTTGAGTTCGCTTTTTTTGAACAAATGCATCGTACGAGAATGAATGGAGTAAATCACAGAATCCTGCGCTGAATAATTAATAACCGTATCGACACCGCTTTTCTGTTTTGTCGTATCTGCTCTGCCTGTGGAATCTGTGCTGAACTTTGCTGTGTCGATGATACCGGAGACATGGCGTGTTGTGTCGGATGCCGGAACCGTGTGCTGTGCATTGCCGGCTGTCTGCCGGGGAGCGGCCATGGAGAGTCCGAGGTTAACAAGAAAAAGCGGATATATGAGGAAATGCTTCATGAAAAAAGTGTTCTGCGCTATTTTATCAAGATAGAAAAAAAAGTCCTGAAGTGCATCGGAATTAAAAAGCGGCAGATCGCTATTCCCCGGAGTGAAAAATCAGTATGAAGGAGTCTCGATCGAAAAATGGAAACTGTTGTGTTCCCGATGTGTCACTCTCCAGGCGCAGTCAATGCGAAACAATCCCATGATCCGTCCGAGCCCGATACCGGCTTCTGTGTAAATTTGTCCGGCTGTAGAAACTGGAACAGTCTGCAAAGCAAGACTTTCCGCAGATATGTCCGTCCAGGCAGAACCGGTAAAGAAAATAAGATCTGTACTTTTAATGACCGGAATGCCGAGCCAGCGGAAGGGAGTACTTCCGATAGTGTAATCAATTTGAACGACTGCAATGCGGTCTCCCGCATACTCCTTTTCCAATGCCGTTCTCATGGCGCTGCCCGATTCCAAGACGTCGCCGCGTGAAATGATGTCGAACATTTTCTGCGGAGGAAGAGCACCGTCCGAATATCCGGCCGAGCAGCCGATATCGATGCACATTTCGCCGGAGACCAATTGGTGCCGTTTCAGGAAGGCCGAGTATCGGTTGAAATCGAAATCACTTTTCAAGAATCCCCGATCGGTATGTTCTGCATCGAACTTTAATTGCCAGCTGCTCCTGTTTTGCTCAGCTACGTCGGAAAATCCGGCTGCCAAAAACTGCCGCGTATCGTAGCTTAGACCGAACGAGACACTGCGAAGGTTCCCGTCAAGAATGGCTGAATTCGGACGATACGGGCCGTCGTTTGAGAAATATTGATCGAAGCTGAAATCGGTGGTTTGTTTGACGCTGTTTTCCCGCTCGAAACGATATTCGAGACTGCACTGCATACGGTAAGAAATTTCAGTACGCGTAAAGATACGCCAGCCGGCCGCACGGAAATAATCGACCGGATCGTCATAATCGATCAGTGTGCATTCAGTGATAAAAAAAACGGGATAGGCATCTCCCTCCCGGTATTTCAGGCGGTCGTATAAACCGACGCCGAGAAAAACCGGCGAATGAAGGGGCAGCCGGTACTCGATGCCGGCATCGTAATTCCATTGTGCATTGGATGTGCCGTAACCCAGGCGGAGTTCAGGGAAAAATGTCTGTCCGGCCGGAATTTTTATACCCGCACCGACATAGGCTCCTTCAACCCGGTTAAAATGAAAAAAATCGGAAAAAGATGTGAGGGGCAAATCGTCCCATAGGACGGATGCCTGCGAAAGAGTAAGGAGTGTTCGCGAGAGGAACGAACTTTGCAGCAAGCTGTCGAGCCGCCGATTGGCTCCTTGCTCTTTAGTTGTCAGAGGAATCACATCGGTAGATTTCCAATACGCCGAGTCCCGTTTGTCCGCCTCAGGGATTGCTGTGACCGCATATTGATCGAAGAGGGAGTCGGATATTTCTTCATTGAGGATATAGTCCGATATCTGTGCAGTCTGTTCGATAAATAAGCCCGAGAGCACAGCATGCTCCGCACTATTTGTCGGCATCCAAAAAATGCCGTCATAGAGTGAAAATTGCTGAGAGATATGATACCGGCTCATCGGCTCCAGATTCAATGCTTCATTTGCCTGCAGGTCGACGGACATAACCATGAACGATTTTGAGGCAATCGAAACGATGCCGTCGAACAGCGGAGTATTCATGCTTTTCGGTTTCATACGAATACGATAAACCGGAATATTATCGATGGAAACAGTGTCGAGCATCGTAAAGGAATAATATTCCAGAGCGTCCGGGGCTGTCGGTCCGACAACAGAATATCTATCAAGAGAAACACGGTCGTCGTTGAAATTCGGAAGATGACCGACTGTAAATGTATTGATACGGCGGTCAAGCGACTGCGGCTGGCGCCGCGCTGTAAGGATCTCTTTATAAAGATCCGGAAATTTCCAGTACCCATTGCATTGTGTCTCAAAAACGCAAGCAACGATCGTATCGGCTGTGTTCTTCCGGGAAACAGTGCGAACGGTGGTTTTAGTGGAGGCCTTGAATCGATAAGTCCGGAGCCGGGAAAGCGCTTCGTGCTTTTTCTGTGAAGCTTTCAGAATAATTTCTTCCGCCGGATCCCGTTCTTCCGCATATGCAGTAATGGCCGGCAAAGGAATAACGGACGGCCGCAGTAAAAATGTGAACGGTGTTGATTCCGTTGTAAGCACAACGGAGACCGTGTCCGATACATAGCCGATAAAGCTTGCAGCGATTGTATGCCTGCCCGATTCGAGCGCCAATTGAAAAGCGCCTTCCGCATTCGTGGCGGTTCCCTTCGAAGAATTCAAGACACGCAATGTTGCCGAAGGCAATGGCTGCCGGGTTGCGCTGTCCAGAACGAACCCTTTGAGCATCATAACGGACTGTGCCTGAACCGAATGAAACATGACTGCACAGAGAAGAGCAACGATGGTTCGGTTCATAGTATAAGTATTGTTGTTTGTAATTGAGAAATGAATCCTTTGATGAAAATATTCCTTTTTTCTGCGATAAGCAATAAAAACTGTAAATGGCGAATATTAAAAGGTGGCATCGTTCTTGGTTCTTCGTTCTTAGTTGGCTCTGAACTATGAACTACGAACCACGCACCAAGAACTCATAGACCGCTCCTCACATTTGCCTTTGCGGTACTGCGTCGTTATATTTTCGATATGCAGCTAAAATCAAAATTTCTTTCTGAAGAGACAATCGCAAAAGCCCGTGCGATCTATCCGCATACAGCAACCGGCCGGATTTATTTTAATCATGCCGCAACAGGTCCGCTTTCTACGCGAGTTCTGAAAGCGATCAACGAGCATCTTGCAGGGCGTTCTGCGGGAGCGATCGATACGTACAGGACCGACCTGCGGATTGTGGTCAAATGCCGTTCGGCTGTTCAGAGGCTCACGAACGCGGAATCCGCCGACAGGATCGCTTTTACGCTCAATACATCGGATGCGGTGAATATAGCTGCGAGCGGATTACAATGGAAAACAGGCGACCGCATTGTGTTGAACGATGCAGAGTTCCCGGCGAATGTGCATCCGTATTATCATTTGAAAAAAAACGGCGTGGAAATAGACATGCTTTCGGCGATTCATGAACGTATCACGCCGGAGATGATCGAGCGGGTGATCACGCCGAGGACGCGAGTTGTAGCATTGAGCGCCGTGCAGTTCCTGAGCGGTTTTAGGGCGGATCTTGCGTCGATAGGGGATATTTGCCGGCGGAAAAAAATTTGGTTCGTGGTTGATGGTATTCAGGCGCTGGGTGCGCTGAAGGTGGATGTGGTGGAAATGAAAATCGATGCGCTGGCAAGCGGGTCGCAAAAATGGCAGATGGCTCCGCACGGTACGGGATTTTTGTACATAACAAAGGAAATGCAGGATGCGATTGAACCGGCGCATGTCGGGTGGCTTTCCGTCGCTGAACCGTGGCAGTTTTTCAAGCTCGATCAGCCGCTTGCTGCATCGGCACGGAGGTACGAAGGGGGAACATTGAATCTTCCCGGCATTATCGGCATGAACACCGCGCTGGAAACGCTTTTAGAATTCGGCATCGATGCAATCGAGCCGCATATACTCGCTCTGACAGATGTTCTTATCGAGCAAATGCGATCGATGGATGAATTTGAACTCATTACGCCTGCATCACCGGAAGAACGTTCCGGAATCGTAACCGTTCGGCCGAAGGCGGGGCTCAATACGGATTCCGTGTTTCAATATCTTGCAGAGCACGCAGTGGATATTTCCCTGCGTGAAGGGAAACTCAGGTTTTCACCACATTATTATAATACGCAGGAAGAGATTTTTACTGCGATAAACATTTTAAAAGAGGCAGCACATCGGCGAGGCGTAAAATGAAAATTAAAATATTCATTACGGGAGGAACATTCGATAAAGAATACAATGAAATCGACGGTAAGCTGTTTTTTAAAGATACGCATCTGCCAGAGATGCTGAAGCTTGGAAGGTGCAAGGTCAGCGTGGATCTGCGCACGCTGATGCTCATCGACAGTTTGGAAATGACCGATGCGGATCGTCAAACTATTGTTCAGCAGTGTCTCAGGACAAAAGAGGAGCGCATTGTCGTTACGCACGGAACCGACACGATGGAAGAGACTGCCAGGGTACTCGGAACATCCGTCAAAGGTAAAACGATTATTTTAACAGGTGCGATGGTTCCTTATAAATTCGGCAGCTCGGACGGTCTTTTCAATCTCGGCAGTGCATTGGCTTTTGCTCAAGTGCTTCCGAACGGTGTTTACATAGCCATGAACGGGCGCTATTTCACATGGGATAATGTAAGGAAGGATAGAAAAGCAGGAGAGTTTGAAGAGGCAGTAAAGAGTGACTTAGTTCGTGGTTCTTAGTTCTTGGTTGGATTTAAGCAGCGGATTACGTAAAAGAAGCAGATGCAATTTACAATCTGCAATATGTAAATTCTGCGTGGACGCTGTAGGGATCCCCGCCTGCGTGACTGTTTACCCGCTGCACATTTTGGCGGGCGTCAGCAGTCGGGCAGGGAACCTACGACCTCTGTCCCGACGCAGTCGGAAGCAGCGCTCTGAACCAATGGGAAAGCAAGAAAGTCTTAAAAAATATTGCGGTAAAAGGGGATCATGGACTTTATTTTCAATCTGCAATCTGAAATTTCAAATTCTATGTGGACGCTGTAGGGATCGAACCTACGACCTCTGCCTTGTAAGGGCAGCGCTCTGAACCAGCTGAGCTAAGCGTCCGGTGATTCAATTAAATTGTCTATAAATTTCTTACTCTTTCTTCTCTATGCAGTATTCTCTACGACCTCTGTCCCGACGCAGTCGGGAGAAGCGCTCTGAACCAGCTGAGCTAAGCGTCCGGTGATTCATCAATATCAAGATACGCTATAGTTCGAAGAAGTTCAATCGACATAAATACTTCTGATATATAGCTATTGTTTTGTACTGGCGATGACTTCGCGATCCCCGCTTGACACACACACTCTATATGGTATTTGTCAAAGTGGCGAAGGCGAGTTATTCACCCGATAAACCAAATATCTGAACAGACCCAAAAACTGTCACCGAGTTTTAAAAGCCAATAGAATAAACGCCCACGGCTGTGGATACCGTGGGCTCGGGGGATTTAGCCTACCGTCACTATCGGTAAGCGTGGGTATTGCAAAGCTACAAAGACTTTTATTGTTTGTCAACAGTCTTTAAAAAAGCCTTGTGAGAGTGGCACAAGGCTTCGATATCCGTCTAATCAGGACAGAGACCTATTTCAGCATAAGCATCTTTTTCGTTTGTACAATTTGTTTGCCATTTTGCTGATTCACGATCAAACGGACAAAATATAAACCGCTTGCATATCGTGAACCGTCAAATGTCGCTAAATAAGCTCCTGCTTTTTTCATGCCATCTGATAAAGCCCTCTTTGCCTATATTGATGAGACAAAATACTGTATAATGATGTAACTCACAATCGAGGGCAGAGGAGCAGAATAAATGGTACAAGCACGGATAGAACAACTACCCCAGACACCTGTAATGGAAGGAGGCCGTAGGCCGACTGGAGTTACGGGTGCAGAAACACCAAAGATGGAAGTTGAGGTGGTCGCAGGTAAAAGACGCCGACGATTGTCAATTGGCTATAAGGTCCGAGTAATAGAAGCAGTTGCAGAAATGAAAGCCAATGGGAGCAGCAGTTCAATCGGATCGTATTTGCGCAAAGAAGGATTGTATTATTCCTCAGTTCGCAAATGGATTGAGCAACAGGAACGCGGAGAATTAAGTTCGATCAAGAGCGGCGGTAAGATAAAAAGTCGAGTCGTTTTGCAGGCGGAGATACACCGATTACGTCGACAATTGGAGAGCACAGAAAAGAAGCTCAAGAAGACGGAATTAATCGTAGAGCTCCAAAAAAAACTTTCGTTGATTCTGGGACTCGACCAAGTCGAGACCGACGAGAAAAAAGCCGAGCAATGATAGCAGTTCATGGAAAAGCATTAGGGATAAGGTCTTTGTGCCAGGCATTTGAAATGCCTCGATCGAGCGTATATCGTTTACCAAAGCCGGAAGATTCATTGAAAGAGCATAGTGTGCATCATCGTAGTCTTGCAAAACAAGAAGAAACCTGTGTTCTGGAAACATTGAATTGTGAACGATTTAGGGATGTGGCTCCACCGGAAATCTATACGACATTACTTGATGAAGGCCTGTATTTATGCTCTGAAAGAACGATGTATCGAATTCTTGGCCGTAATAAACAAAACCTTCAACGGCGTCAAGGTGAGCCGAGAAAATATTCTCGTCCTGAACTTTTGGCATCAAAGCCCAATGAAGTATGGTCTTGGGATATCACAAAGCTCAAGGGGCCGAGAAAGTGGACGTATTATTATCTCTATACCATTATAGATGTTTATAGTCGGTATGTAGTCGGTTGGATGGTTGCCTATAAGGAATCAGCAACGCTTGCAGAAGAATTGATTGGCGAAACATGCCGAAGGCAGCATATTGAACGCGGATCATTGACAGTGCATGCTGATAACGGTAGCTCGATGAAATCCGTTGCAGTTGCTCAATTGCTTGCAGATCTTGGTGTCGTCAAAACACATTCTCGGCCTCATGTGTCCAATGACAATCCGTTCTCGGAGTCGGCGTTTAAAACGTTAAAATATCGACCTGATTTCCCTGAGCGATTTTTTTCGATTGAAGAAGCCAGGATGTTCTGTCAAGAGTTCTATCGTTGGTATAATCAGGAACATCGTCATTCAGGCATTGCTATGTTGACGCCAGCGAGCGTGCATTATCAGCAGTATGAAGGTATACTAAAAACAAGAACTGCTGTCCTTTTGAAAGCTTTTGAAGAACACCCAGAGAGATTTGTTAAAGGTGTGCCAGTGGTAAAATCACTTCCAGAACATGTCTGGATAAATCCACCAGTAAAAATTGCAGTCGGATTTGGTGGCTAACTCATGAAAATATTTGTCTCATTTGTATTGGCAGTTGGTAGCTACTTCACGACCGAGAATGTCGTAAACCTTTAAGCTCACTCGTGCATTCTCCGGCAGTTGATAGCTGATATTGGTCGTCGGGTTAAAAGGATTGGGATAATTGTTTAAGCTTATAGTCGTAGGAATTGAGTTATTTGTTCCGCCTTGTATATTGAAATTCGGTTTCGACTTTCCACGTGTTGCAGCATACGTCTCAATCCTTTGCTCGGCAAGAGATAAATCTGTCTGTGATAAAAGACTGGAGTTCTGTAGGACACTATTAAATAAAGCTGAAGCAGTGTCAATATTATTGTTGATATCTAATGCAATATATACGTTGTTTAGTTTTCCTCTTGCAGAATATGAAGTATTAGGACTATTTTGAACAACACTATTATTTATTTTTTTCGCCATAGCAATATTGCCTTGCTTGAGGTATAAATTCGAAAGTAGAAACTTTTGATCCAATGACGCTTGAGGAGGAAGCGAACTAAAATAATTGATTAAGTCCGGAGCCGTTTCATTATTATAACAATTATACAGTTCGACGTAAGCAGCTTGATTATCTGGATGATTGGATAAATATGATAAGAAAAAGTTCTTTGCGTCAGTATATCTATTTTGTTCTCTTAGAGCGATGCCATCCAACAGCGGTTCAATTGATGATTGAAAAGAAGATGAAATAGGTTGAAGAACTGGTTCTGGTTCAGTCTGGGAAGCTGAGGTCGGTTCTAATGATTTGTTGTCGGCAATAATCGGTGTTAATGGAACACTATTCGATGGCAAGGGAACACCACTCCATGGATCCGTGGTAAGATTATAAGAATCGGTGAAGGTGGATGGCGAAACGACACTGATTAGAGAAGTTTTAGGAGGACAGCTGCCCCACCAGTCACCATAAGCACAAACAGCACAGCTGTAAGTGGAGTATTGGGTGCCTATAGCAATATTATCCAAATTGCCGTAAAAACTGTTCCATTGTCCGCCACTATTGGGGTTTGTTCCGAATACAGCAACGCTTGATCTATATACGTTTACACCCCAAGTGCAGTTAGTGACTCTATTATTCCTTATGTAATCATGTGGACCATTCGAGGTTACCGTTGATCCCCAGACAACGGCGATGCCTGAAGCCATGCCTCTGATGTCGTTCTGGTAGATCGTCCCCGTTGATCCCTGTTGGTATAAGATGCCATACCCCTGCTGGTAATATGCAAAGCTGGATGTTTTCGTGATAACATTATATTTGCTATCCATTGCACAATTATTCAAATTGATTGCATTAGAGTTTACATTCTTAATCGTATTATTGAGTATGGATCCAGTCGCAGTGGAGCCGTAAATTCCATATGTACAGTTCTGTATCGTTGAGTTTTGAATCGTAATGTTCGATGTATTGAGAGCTTCGATTTCCGTTCCATATTGCATATTGACGTAATTAAGAGTAGATCCATTGGCGCCTGAGCCACTTAAAATGATTGATCCCCAATTCCCAGGAGCTGGAGTTGAAGAATTCGATGTAAAAACGATCGGGCTAGCGGAAGTGCCTTGGGCATTTAAGATACCATTCACCGTTAAACTATAATTATTACCGGCATTAAATAGTATATTCGTTCCGTTGTTTATATTCAATATACTGTTAGGCGCAACCGTGAGATTGCTATTAATGTAAACAGTTCCAGCCCAAATGGTATTTGAATTTATCGTACTGGAAGTCAAAATTACAGGCAACGAAGCTGTTGTTCCAGCAGTATTAATTGCGCTAACATAATATGTAACCGGCAAGGATGTAGCTCCACCGTTATCGGTATAGTGAAATGGCGGTCCACTTAACATATAAGAAGTGTAAATTGGAATATTGTTTTTATAAATAGTAAAACCCACATTCGGACTATAGTTCTCATTCCAAGTCAATACGACATTTTGTCCATTAATTGCCGCTTGGAGGTTTGTAGGTGGGGATGGATATCCTACTGAACCGCCTCCACCGCCACCTACGCTGACTGAAGTTATCAGGGGATATAAAGTTGTTAAACCTGATATATCATCGGGAGTCAAATTTATTATATTAGTGTTCTTATTTTTCCCGTACATTACCTTATTTAAATCATCACTTCCATATAAATCATCCAAACCTATAAAATGTCCGAATTCATGTGTCATATTAGTCTGAAGGCTATAATCACTACTCCAAGCGGCATTGTAATTAAGCATGATATCGACCTCCGTTATGTTACCATTTCCATCTGTCCAAGTTTGCGTTACTGCGTATGTACCTTCATCATTAATGGTCCCCCCAGATGGTATAGTTGACAAATCTCCAAAAAAAATATCATTACTCGGTGGTTTTGATGGTACCGATTTCCAAGCAGTGGTAGAACAACTACCTGGTGAAGAAGTAAAGCTAAAACATGATCCATGGCCGCACCAAGTTGAACAGGCCGGTTTTATAGAAGTAGTTATTATATAGTTGGTTGATAATATACCAGAATTCGGATTGATATTATAATTTATTGTCATTGGAGTCCCAGTAGACGGCCATTCCGAACCGTTAAAGCCAAATGATACGTCAAATTGAGCACTGGAGTTAGTGGCATCAGTGGATAAACCTTCTTTAGTTGTAACAACCACTGGTCCACTGCTAGCGTGCAACGGAACACAACATGTAATTTCACCATCTTCCCAAGATTGGACATTGGCAAAAACTTGAGCTTGCTGACCTCCACTATAGAATTGAACTACGCCTTCATCAGTACCAAAGTATTGCCCAGAGATTGTCACTACATCATAAAAATTGGCAGGGCCTTTGTTGGTTGAATAAGCAGTTTGTACTGATGCAATTACCGGTTGATTTAGAATAGTGAAAGTGTACTGATATGAAAAAGTACCAGGAGTAGTACCATAATCATATGAAGCTGCAACTTCCCAAATGTATGTGATTCCTAATTTAAGGGTTACTTGATAAGTCGTTTGATCAGTTATAATTTTAGTATAAGAGTTTCCCCCGTCCGATGAATATTGCAAAATATAATCGTTTACGCCATCGTCTATCGAAGCGTTCCATGTGAAGCTTACCTGTGTCCAATCTATCTGCGCGTTGTTCTGTGGTGAAACCAACATTATTGCATCTTGAGAATAGCTGATATTCAGGGATAGCAATCCGATAGTGACAAAGCCAATCAAATAGATAATTATATAGGGTAAACCCCCGGCTCTGCCGGGGGACTCCCCCAGTTTGACTTTTGCGGAAAAAAGAAGAATCTCCTATATGTGTGAACAGCTCAAAGCACATAGGAGATTCCGATGAATAGACAAGACAATTTACAACACACGAAGTATGAATGCAAATATCACGTAGTGTTCATCCCGAAGTATCGACGGAAGATACTATTCAAGGAGATTCGCAGGTATCTTGGGGAAGTATTCCACGATTTAGCCCGACAAAAGGAGAGCCGGATCGAAGAAGGGCATATGCTGGAGGATCATGTTCACATGCTGGTAAGCATTCCTCCGAAGTATGCGGTAAGCTCAGTGATAGGCTATATCAAGGGAAAGAGCGCAATTCATATAGCGCGAGAATATCGAGGGAAGAAAAAGAACTATGGGGGAGAGCATTTCTGGGCTCGCGGGTTCTTTGTGTCGACAGTAGGCAAAGATGAAAAAGCGATACGAGAATATATACGAAAGCAGGAAGACGCGGACAGGCGTATGGATCAAATGACTATTTTTGAATAAAAACTTTTAACCGCTTTGAGCGGTTCACAATCTTTTCAAGCCTCCGGCTTTGCCGGAGGTCTTTGACTCGTTTCATTTTACACCCCCTACGGTTGTGCTGCTATCTTTCTGCTTCCTTTGGTTTTCCTGCGTAGTCCTTGTTGGCATCGGACCTTTTATTAAATGAAGAGATCCTGTACGATGTTCCTCATCTGCCCTCTTAAGACCGTGGTAATATTTTGGAAACGCCATCGTATCTGTTACAGACTGTTTCAATATTTTAATATAATCTATTGCGGACACACGGTGAGCTCCTACATATACGACTAACGCATTATCTCCGTATGTCGAAGTATTACCAAAAATTGTTTCTCCATCCACAGTCGCGAATTTCTTCGTGAAGAAAAAGATTTCTCTGCTATTTAAGTTATATGGTCGTGCATTTTCTACCAATAAGCTCTGATTACCTACTGTCCCGCCTGGTTGATCAAATGAGAATTCATTGTTTTCTACCACGCCTTTCATCGTTTGGAATACCTTAAATTTTATCGTTGTGTAAATGCCCTTCCCGCCTTTACTACTATCCCACTTGGATTCCTTCGAGACAACTTGTGCATCTACAATTAAATCGCTTTTGCGCATTCGTTCTTGAAACCACTTATTCATTCCCAACTCGCTCGTGTCTATCTTCTGTTGAGAAACGACGACACAAGGTGCAATCGCGACCAAGAGAAGCATCCATAGTAATGGGTGCGCTATTTTTGCTGTTCTTCCCAGAGGTATTCTGATCCTTATAACTGTCCTCTTTGATAATATTATTTTAGTTTGATATGCATTCATAATTTCTCCTTTTGTGTTTGAATAATACACTCATGATTGATATTTCCATTCTTTTCTTTTTAGATGTCGATTATTACAACAAAACACAAATTCTCTTTCTTCGTGCGCCACGGATTCTTCAGACTTAATAATCAGCAAATTATTTTATCCATAATACCATCTCATATCAAGTAGAATCATCATCGGTTCTCTTCGTGGTCATTATTTCTTCTATCAAGAGGTTCAACATAGCTATAATAATTGGTGCCAGATAGTATCAAAAAATGAAACACGATCGCCATTGGGACAGCCGAACTCTGCAAGAAGCAAAGCTATACAGCTACCGAGGAATATTCGTGAGTTCATTATCTGCGTGTTCTTTCTATAAAAACGACATAGAACTTGGAATGAATGATATTAAGTGTGGTGGATTTATTAAGGTAAAGTGATGCGCGAATGATACAATAATTTTGAAATCATATCAAGCACCTGTTTGTAGTTAGTTTAAAAATAAGTATGTCGTAAAAGCACCAAAAGCTTGTCGTAGAATCACAAAACCTTTGTCGTAAAAGAACAAATAGTTTGCGTAAATTTTACAAGAACATTCGTCTTATATCAGAAAATGTGAAAAGCACATTAATCAATTCATGTTGTTAAATCGATAACGAATTGATATTCATCGATGCATATACTAAAAAAAAGCCCCACCTGTCGGGGGCCACTTATTCCCCACAGTCAGGGTCAGCACAATTCCCCACCTGACGTGAGTTATTTTGTATTGTAGTTCAAGATGATTTCATAGTCAAGATATATTTGATAGGTTTCAGTTTTTTTCTAAAAGATTCTCCTTTGATAATAATCTGGTGAGCATTGTGGGCTAAGCGATCCATCAAGGCATTAGCCATGATGGGATCGGGAAAGATAACTCCCCAGTCGTTGATTGCACGGTTACTGGTGAGAACGATGGATTTGGATGCATATCGAGCATCAACAATGGCGTAAAAGTATTCAGCAGATTGTTGATCAAGTTTTTTGAAAGCAAAGTCATCGAGTATCAAGAGGTCGGCTTTGAGTAACGGTCTGATTCGTTTATCGAGTAAGTTGGCAAGATCGGCTTGCTTGAGCAGACGGAAGAGCTCCTGGAAGTTGAAGAACTCAACCTCAAGATGCTGCCGACAGGCCATATGAGCAAGAGCTTTTGCCAGATGTGTCTTTCCGGTGCCGGTGGGGCCGATGAAGAAAATATTCTCCCCTTTCTCGATAAAACGACAGGTGCCGAGTTCTCGCATCATAGAAGCATTGATGGATTTATTGAAGGAGTAATCAAAAGATTCTAACGTTTTACTGGCTTCGGCATGAGCATGAGTGAGCAAGCGCTGGAGCTTCCTGTTGCTTCGCCTCTGGAGTTCGTCATTAAGGATCATCGCAAGGAACTCCGAGACGCTCAGTTGATTACTCTGGGCTTCCATGAGCCGTAAGTCCAGTGTTTCGGTGATGCCGGAGAGTTTCAGAGCTTTGAGTTGTGTTATGAGTTGTGCCATGTTTGACATAGTCAGTTCCTTTGAGATGAGTGATCGAAGTATGAACTGTCTCTGACGAACGAGCGTGTTTCGTCAGAGAGTAAAAACTCGTATGATTGTTCTTCTTGTTGCATGAAAATGATTTTCTCGATGAGAGCCCTAAAATGCTTCGATGTGCAGAAGCCCTTTGGGTTGAGTTCGGCAGAGGCACGTTCAACAAGTTGATCCGGATATTTCTTGGCGAGGCTGAGCAATCCCTGGACACGCCTCATGTTCATAAAGGCATGAGGAAGAAGCATCTTCCGGATAAGCAGTGCAAATTGAGGACCGATTTTAGCAGCTTCATTTTGGAGGAACAGCGGGAAGCCGCGATCCACGGCAACGGCAAGATGCTCAGGGAAGTCGTGTGGGTCAGTCTGGCGGAACCCCTTGGCGATAGGATGCTGTTTGATCAATTGTTCATTGAAATAGACTTCAACCATATTATGTGTGATTTTTGCCCATACTTTCTTGCCCAGATAAGCTCCGGGAATGGAGTAACTCTTCTTCTGAACCTGAATGTAATGATCGGGATGTACGGTAGCTTCTTTCCAGATGGCAGCTTCAAAAGGTTGTTGGGGTAATGGCAGCAGCTTTGGTTGTTCTTCTTCCTGAAAGACAAGAAAAGGCTTCTGATGTGTTGTTCCGTGTTTTTTTATGCCATAGCCATTGCGAAGCCAATCGAGGATTTTCCGATTCAGATCCATTACCGTGGCCGTTGGATCGATGGCTATAAGTTCTTTGTATTTTTCCCGGACGGTTTGCACATCACGTTCTACTTTGGGCTTATCCTTTGGATGGGCAACACGAGCTGGGTCGATAAAGCAGCCGTAATATTCCGCCATTTCCTGATAAGAACGGTTAAACTGAGGGTCGTAGAGAGAAGGCTTTATAACCCCAGCTTTCAGATTGTCAGGAACGATTGTTTTAGTTGCACCGCCAAAGAAGGTGAAAGCATTGACGTGGGATTGAACAAAGCTCTGTTGAGTTTGCTGGAAGGTAAACTCAACATATTTGTGACGGCTATAGGAGAGAGTTGCTATAAAAGCATATAAAACTCTGGATTTTCCTGTTTCCAGATCAAGCCGGAGTCCGAGTTTACAGTAATCGACCTGAAGCTGGCTTGCTGGTTCAACCTCGATACGACATGTTGTTTTATCCGGTGAAAAATCCAGCTGATAGCCTCTGGCAAATCGTTTAAAACTGCTATAACTGACTTTACCGGCAAGATCGTGTCTCTGACAGATGACAGCAAATGCTGTTTTGAGTTTTAATTCCGGCGGTTTTGTTACCAGATCAATAACCTCTTGCCGGTATGCCTCAAACAAGGTCTGTTTGTCAGCTGTTCGTTCTGTGTCCGTTATAAACTCACGCATCATCTGGAGAACTTGTTCTTTCTCCAGTGGGGTATTATTATCGAGTGATACTCCTTTTGATTCAAGGTGTTTTATATATTTTCTGACGGTTTTTCGGTCATAGCCAAGCGCTTTGGCAATAGTTCTCTTTTTTTGTCCATTATGATACCGGCGGATTATTTCCCAGGTGTCCATAAGTCCGATTCCTTTGAATGCCATAACTCTCCTTTTTGTGAAGAATCAAGATGGCATTCCTCTTGGATGATTCAAATGGTCAGGTGGGGAATATGCTGGCCCTGGGAGTGGGGAATTGTCGTGGCCCTTGACACTTACTTCCATCAAATGAAATATCATATGTGCCTGCTGGTTTTTCCTGATTGATAAGTGTTGTCACTTCGCGCCCCAGCAGATCATACACTCTCAAGGACGCGTGGCTATACGCCTCTAAAGAAAATGTAATAGTGGTGGACGGATTAAACGGATTGGGATAATTCTGACTGAGAGAATATTCGGTTGGAAGCTGTTTTGGGTTTTCTTTTACTCCGGTAATGATATCAGATAATGGACGCCGCCAAATGCCACCCTCCGAACTCCCGACAAAAAGATTCGAGTCGGAGACGATAATGGCCCAAATCTCTCCTTCAGGGTTATTAGAATAATTCGAAAATGTCGAATTCCAGCTTGTTCCATTGTTTGTAGAATAAAGAACAGCGTTGAAAATACCTGCAAAAACATTCTTACCGCTGGCTGCAAGAGAATAAATTGCGGTGTTTGGCACACCGGAATCGACAGCGGTCCAACTTGTTCCCATGTTAGTCGATAAGTAAATGCCTGCACTTGCAGCAAAGAGATTCGTATCGATTACTGCGAATGCATGGACATTAGCATTTGCCAACCCGGAATCGACTTGAGTCCAACTTGTGCCATTATTGGTCGATAAAAAGAGTCCGTTATAAATCCCTGCGAAAATATTCGTACCAATGACGGTCAAAGCTTGGATATTAATGCTTGGTAATCCTGAATCGACAGCAGTCCAACTTGTGCCGTTATTTGTCGATAAAAAGAGTCCATTATATGTCCCTGCGAAAAGATTCGTTGAGGATGTCCCAAACTCCGTTGATAAAAGACAAAAAAGGAACAGTCATGACTTGAAATAAAACATGGCGAAGCCGATATTTCTGAGGACGAAGCCAAATTCAAACCACAGAAAGGAAGGATCGCCATGTGTAAGAAAAAGATAGGAAGAACAACTGGACAAATCAAGCTGGTCTATGATACGCAATGGGAAGAAGGATTTCCATTGGATAGACTGATGGAAGAGCTTGGGTTGGAGATGCAGACATTTGCGACGAGTGCGGGATTACTATTGATGAAAAGCCTGATCAAGGCGGAAGAGGAACATTTAGCTGGAGAAGCGGGAAATCGGAAGACGGAGATCAACCGGTGGAGCAAAGAGCAGGGATCGATAGTTGTAGGAGGCCAACGCCAAGGGATCACGAAGCAACGATTGCGATATAGATCAGGAGGCGAAGTACCGCTGAAGAGTTACACGAAATTTCATAGTGATGACGAGAGAACCAGAGCGATCTATCAGCGGATGCTGGCTGGAGTCAGCTGCCGGAATTATCGAAAGACGCTGGAAAAGATGGCAAAAATGGCAGGCGTATCGAAGTCAGTCGTAAGCCGGAAGATCGTAGAATCGACAGAAGCAGATATGAAGGCATTTTGCGAGAGGGATTTATCGGGATTGGATATCTGTGTTATCCTAATAGACGGAATGCCATTGGATCATCAGATGACGATAGCGGTAGTAGGTATCGAAACGACGGGAAAAAAGCATGTTTTAGGGTTCCGTGAAGGATCGACAGAGAATGCGGAGGTATGTAAAAGCCTCTTTGAAGATCTTGTAAGCCGAGGTTTGAAGGTGGACCGTGAGATATTGTTTATTATAGATGGTTCTAAGGCCTTACGCAAAGCTGTAGATGATTTTTATGGAAAGAATGCCGTTGTCCAGCGTTGCCAATTTCATAAGAGTGAAAATCTTCGGAAGCATTTGACGGAACAATACCAGGCAGAGTATGAACGTAAGCTCAATACGATATACGGCATGAATAATTATGACGATGCTCACCGGGCATTGAAATCCTTAATTGGCGATGTGGAACGTTTGAGTATCAGTGCTGCCCGGAGTCTTGAAGAAGGTTTTGAAGAGACCCTGACAGTACATCGTTTAGGGATTCCAGGAGTATTACGGGAAAGTTTTTCGACCACCAATATTATCGAATCGACATTTTCTGTTGCAGAGAATGTCATGCGCAATGTAAAACGCTGGCGCAATCCGATGCAGCGCTTGCGCTGGTCTTCAACGGCTTTTTTGTTTACAGAGAATCAATATCGGAAGGTTCGAGGATATAAATCGATGCCGGTGTTACTGGCCGCTTTAGAGAATGAAGTAAGAAAACAGAAAGGTGAGCGTATTGCTCAGGTTGCTTGACTTGATTATTTAATCCATTATATTATCCTTCATCCTCAGATGAAGCTCTTATCAACGGGTAATGGGACAATCTCGATTCGTTCCGCTGACAGCAAGAGCTTGAACATCGATTTTGGTTAAACCGGTATCAACTGTAGTCCAACTTGCACCATTGTTTGTAGAAAGACTCATGCCGAGAAAAGTACCCGCGAAAAGATTCGTGCCACTAGTTCCATTAGAGGTAACGGCAAAAGCACGAACATCTCCTCCTGTCAAGCCGGAATTTACATAGTTCCAGCTTGAACCATTGTCTGTAGAAAGTGAAACGCTGCCACTAATACCCACAAAGAGATTTGCACTACCCACACCATTAGGAATGACTGCAAAAGCATCAACCATGTTCATGCCTCCACCTGCATGTGATAGGACCCATTGGGCATCGAGGTTGCTCAAATTTAAAAGTATACAGCAAATAAATAAATATAAATACTTCATAGCGTTTCTCCTTATCCGGGCATATAGTTTATTCAAGAAAGCAGGATAATATCATCCTAATCTATTCAGAGAAAAAAACACAACTATATTGTATCTTTGGTTGCATAAAAAATGAATTTTATCTCCCGTCTAAATCACCTATGATATTATGCGTGCGTTTTTCATTTTTGTAATTCAAAGATATTCAGGTTGATCCAATAAAAGAAGTAGAAGTTGAAGTTGAATTTCCTACTCGCTATGCCAAGCTATCGATAATTGAATGCCAATACGATGGCGTCAAAAGCAGAGCAAGCATTCTTGCAGGCGGTGGAGAGATATCCACGAATGCGACAAAAGGCATCGCCTCCTTCACGGCTGCGGAAAGTGCCGGAGATTTTCTGCTTGACCTTCAACATGCGAAGATCACGTTCGGCTTGATTGTTTGTGAACGGAACACGGAAGTCTTCCATAAATGCAAGCACTGCATCTTGGTAGTCACTCATGCGGTCAATCAAGTTGCGTATTCTAGTTTGCTTCGGTTTTCCGCGCTTCCCCGGCGGAGATCCTTGACGCGGATTCAATGCCTTGGCGATGACCAACAACGATCTATACTTTCCTGCATAATATTGGCGCGTCTGCAAAGACAATCTCCCAACAGGTCGAGACTTCACTTTCGCTTCTTCAACACGCTTGTGAATGCGTAGTAACAAATCTTTCATCTCTAATGCCCATGCTTGTTTTTCATTCTCATAGACAGCAGTCAGTTCACGGATCAAATGCGCGTTGCACATACCGTGTTCTATGTCATACTTGAAGTAAGGCGACCAGAAATCGTGAATAACTCTTCCCTTCAACGAGCCTATGATACCGATAGCTTCGCAACCACGTTTGTGGTGCATCTGAAAATGCGTTAAGTTCGATGTCCCGGCAACATGTACCCAATAAAGCTTATTTTCACAGAATATTCCGGTCTCATCTGCATGAACATCGGCGGCTTGCTTCAATTGCCGAACAATCTCGTTTTCAGCAGGCTCTAATTTCTTGTGAAGCTCTTGCGTCCAATTCAGGAGTGTACCTTGTGATATCTCGATATGAAACATGTTCCGAAGAAGTTCTTGAGCTCTTTTCAATGGTATCAGTTGAGACTGAATCATGTATACTGCTAAGCTTTTGATGTTCGTTCCATACTGTATGCTCTTCTCGATGCCTTCGGGAAAAGGTGCAACCACGACTCTTCCACAACGCGGACATTGTTTCTCTTGGCTTTCATGCTCAATATATTCGACCCGCGGCGCAGGCATATCAATGACTTGCCGTCGATGCACTCGGCGAACTTCAATGCGTTTCAATGAACAACCACAGGGACACTGGTCAACAGCATGTTCAATTGTTTTATCCGGTTTATCCTTCATCGCAAGCGTTGATCCCTTATGGCCTTCTTGTCCACCCGATTGCCGATTGCTCTTTGTGCGTGTTGGAATGATCGTTCGTTTCAATCCGTCGCTCGATGGCGGCTTGTTGCTATTGTGACTGTCTTGGTTGAGTCGATCTTCAAGCTTTGCGATCCGTTCTTCCTGTTTCTGGATAATCTTTTTCATCTCTTGTATTTCATTCAGCAGTGTCTCTACAAGTTCAACTACAGCATCCGGCCCTTTGGCGTAGACTTCTAATATCTTCTCTCGTGTGCTTGACCGATGTTCCATGCACATAAGATATAAAGTGATTTCTAAATGTACAAGCCCTAACTCTATATTTATTGAATATTTTTTTTATCTTAATAAATCACGCTGTGTAGTTACATTATATGATTCCTTATTTTTGTAGAAATTCTATCGAATGTGATAATCATCAATTGGAATGGGAAAAATCCCCCCATTTAGTGATGAATTATTCAACACTATAGATTAATACTATATTGATTATATTGACATTAAATGGCAATCATTGTACATTTCATATAGAAATAAAGTTTGTTATTTAAAATAGTTTTTAACCACCCGCTACTAAGAAGATTTGTCTTCAATAAAATTCAGACAGATGTTCTGACCCATCAATAATACCACCAATCATTGATGAATTGAGCAGCATCGAAGCAGAAATTCTTTGAGAGGAACAATCTAATTCTTTGTCATGAACCGGTTATGATGTTATGCTCGATCGTATTTTTATTGCCCTTCACATTCTTTGAGTACGTCTGCCGACCGATCATTTCGATTACGGAACTCATAAAAAAGCTGAATCCAATTATTTAAAACACTCTACGTTCAATCGAAAAACTTTTTATAAGGAGGAAAAAAAATGGATGTATTTCGGGTACAGGATTTTTTTGGCTCTACATTATTGCTGAGCGCTTGAGGACTTCAAGCACACAATAATCAGAACACGTTCCGGTTCTCCTTCTTATGCTTTTGCTGCAAGACAGGCAAACTCATAACAAAGTATCGGATAATTCTTGAAAATTCTCTCAGCCATAATGTGCGTTGCTGGAGGCAGCATGAAACTAATCAGTGCGGCATGATTATTTTTTAAATCAATCAATGGAAAGGGTAATAGTATGAAGAAATTAATATTTTTCTTTGCAGCAGCTTTTATATTCAGTTTGTTTCCTCTTGAATCAAAAGCTCAAGGCACAATGAGCTTCAAAGAATTTTTAAAGGAATATAATACACTGGCGCCTAAACCTCTTAAAGCATCAAATCTTCAGGCGGCAGGGACGGCTCATAACGGTTTGCTCTTAGGAATCAGCAGTGCGAATCAGATATCGAAGAAAACAAAGAAGACGACAGCGAATACTACTCAAGCTTATCTGGTCGATACAGCGATTGTGTATTCCGCTTACGATTCTGCCACGATGCGGTATAGTTATTCCTACAACGACAGCGGACTGGTGATTTCACAATTAGCGCAAACACCTCAGAGCGGTCAATGGACGAATTCTTCGTTTACCACAGTCACATGGGAGCCAAGCACTAATCAATTTGTTGAATCCGCCTCAATGTGGCGCAGCGGTCAATGGATCAATGTGCTGCTCACAACGTACACTCTTGACGCATTTAAATCGAATGCAAATTTAATTTCTATTGTAAGTTTAATAGATACACTGCAGAACGGACAATGGGAAAATTACCAGCAGGAATTAAACACATATAATACAAACGGAAATGAACTTACTAATTTAAGTCAATTCTGGGAAAATGGTCAATGGATGACGTATTCTACTGATACAAGCACCTATGATATAAATAGAAACCGTCTCACCAATATCAGTGAAAACTGGAATAACGGCCAAATGATTCAATATGATTCCGACACATGCACTTATGATGCTAACGGACATAAACTTACGGATTTGAACGAGAATAATTTTAATCCGAGTCAACCGAGCAAAACACTTGACACATATACTTACAATCAAAATGGAAATAAAATTTCGGATTTAACTCAGACATGGAGCAGCGGCCAATGGGTGAATATTATGCTCAATACGTACACCTATGATGCAGGCGGACATCAACTTGCAGATTCGAATGATATTTGGGGTAGTCAATGGATATTCACAACTCGCGGGTCAAAAACTTATAACGGAAGCGGCCAGCTTACTGTAGATTCTACGATCGAATGGACCGGCAGTCAATCAATACTTACTCAACTTCTTGTTAATACATACGATGCAAATGGAAATTTGATTTCCAGTTTCCAGCAGGGATGGAATGGTTCAGGATTGGGACCGCTCGACAATAACGTAGATATAGCCGATGGTCCTAACAACGGCCTTATGAGCAACTATTATGGATATAATGTGATTCTTTCCTACACACTCGCAGAAATATTGCAGCCAACAAGTGTGCCTGCAGCTCAATCCGACGTCCCGCAGGTATTTTCTTTATCGCAGAACTATCCAAATCCTTTTAACCCAACAACGACGATTTCCTTCAGCCTTCCATCAAAATCCTATGTCTCTCTGAAGGTGTTCGATATTACAGGAAGAGAAGTGGCAACCATTATTTCCGGAGAAATGCCGGCAGGCACGTATGCACGCCAGTGGGATGCAACAAAAATGTCCAGCGGCGTTTATTTTTACCGCTTGCAGGCGGGTAATCTGACAGAGACGAAGAAATTAATTCTTCTCAAATAGTATCAATTGATACCATGAATCAACAGCCATAATAAGGAGGATCTGATTTATGCTTACACTTTATAAAAGTTTTTTGCTCTCGATGTTGCTGATCGTTTGTAGCATCAATTCAGCAGTTGCTCAATGGGTGCAAACCGGGGCGATCAGTATTAGCGGCGGCTTCGGTTTGACAACCGTAACCGCTTTAGCCGTTACATATTCAGCATCGGGTGACACGAATCTCTTCGTTGCAGCGAACCAATCCGGGAATAACGCTATCTTTGAATCGACAGATAACGGGATAAGCTGGAGTCAGAAATACTACTTCGGGGCAACTTCACCGGGCTATGTCAATGCATTTGTCCATTCCGATACAAATATCTTTGCAGTAACAACGAACGGCATATATCTTTCTACGAACAACTTTGCAAGCTGGAGCGTCCCTGATTCAGGTTTGTTAACGAGAAATATTACTTCCCTGGCTTTTTCAGGAACAAATATGTTTGCCGGGACTTCTTCCATAACCGAAATTATCGCAACGCCGCCATATGTCGTGGTGCTTCCAGGCGGTGTTCTTCTATCGACCGACAAAGGTGCAACATGGATTGTGGTTGATTCCGGCCTGACAGACACTGCTTCCACACAGGTTTCTGCTCTCGCTTCCATAGGCAACACGATCGTTGCTGGAACATCTGACAATAGCGGTATTTTTCGATCAACAAATAATGGAACAAGTTGGACTCCCGCGAATAATGGATTTTTAAAAGAATCATATGACTCAACCCTCTATGGTTTAGAAAATGCATTCGCAGTTATGGGTGCAAATCTCTTTGTTGCAACGGAACAAGGTGTTTTTCGTTCAACCGACAATGGTGCCAGTTGGAACCCGTCAAATACAGGAATACCTCTCAATGAATTTTCAGAATATCCTTCGGTGAGCAGTTTGGCATCAGCGGGAACAAATCTTTTTGCCGGCATGGGTAATCAATCGGCTGGAGGAGTGTACCAGTCAACCAACTCCGGCGCAAGCTGGACCTGGACAGATTCGGGGAAGGTAGGCATCGTGACTTCACTCGTTGTTTCGGGAAATTATATCTATGCGGTTACGGGAAGCGGCGTGTGGAGACGGGCGCTGAGTGACATGGGCGTCACGGGAATAGCACAAGTTCATGCAGGGACAATCAAAACTTTTTCTTTATCGCAGAACTATCCTAATCCGTTCAATCCCACGACAACGATTTCATTTACTCTTCCGTCACAATCCTCTGTCTCGCTGAAGGTGTTCGATATCATCGGAAGAGAAGTGGCAACCCTTGTTTCAGGAGAAATGCCGGCAGGCACGTATGCACGCCAGTGGGACGCAACGAAGGTCTCGAGCGGCGTATATTTTTACCGCCTGCAGGCGGGTAATCTGACAGAAACAAAGAAATTAGTTCTTCTCAAATGAGGATTCTCAAAAGAAGAATTATACATCGATGATTTGCGGACAAAAAGGTCGTGTCTTGTCTGAACATTTTATCGTCAGACCGGCAAACCGTAAACGAGCATATTGTAAGGACAAGACATGATCACCAAAGAAGAAATCGATGAAGCTCTCGAAGCACATGCACAATGGAGAAAACAATGAGAGCAGGCCGTCTCCAGCGGGAAGTCTGAATTTAAAGTTGATATGGTCAGCAATGAGAGCGTTTGTCCATTCGGTCAATGGCTTAATAAGCTTTCGAGGCTGAAATTAAAAATGATGAGCCCCGGAAAGTGCAGCACCTGCATGCCGAATTTCACAGGGTAGCCGCTGATATTTTGTCATTGGCGCTGGCAGGCAGGAAAGAGGAAGCATTGGTAAAATTTGATTATAAAAATGAATATTGAAGTGTCGCCGGCAGACTCATTTCTTCTTTTTCTATGTAGCCTTTCGATCTATGACATTCCCCTCTTCATCGCAAAGCAATATTTCCAGCATCATTTGTCCCAGTGCATGCGTAGCACAGCTTAAGCATGGGTCGTATGCGCGGATGGCGACCTCTATAGCATTTGTCATCGGCTTCGGTAATTTCTTTTTTGCCGCTCAGCCGCGCCTTGGCGACATAATTCACTGCGCGGTTCATTGGTTCGTTGTTGTTCGTCGTGGAAACGATCAAATTCGCCATCACGATTTGATCGTTTTCGTTAATGCGATAGTGGTGAAAGAGCGTTCCTCTCGGCGCTTCAAGAACGCCGACGCCTTCGTATTTTTTCTCTCCTTTGCGGACAAGTTCGGTATCCTGCAGCGCAGGGTCATGAAGCAAATCGTTGATGACTTCAGCCGCATGGAGCAGTTCTATATAACGTGCATAGTGCGTGTGCATGCACATGTTGTTCGGCTTGCCGTTCGTGAGTGCCTTAAACTGCTCGAATTCCTTTTGTGCCAGCGGCGTTGGAATGAAGGAGCATGTATTCATCCGCGCCAGCGGGCCTACGCGGTACCATCCATTGTCTTCGCCGAGTTTTGCAATGTACGGGAACTTCATATAGCTCCACGAACGGACTTCCTCGTAAATAAAATTGTAATATTCTTGATAATCCAGATTATCAAGTATAACATTCCCTTCGCTGTCAATTGCGCGGATAACTCCATGATAAAGATCAAGCGCGCCGTCTTTTCTTACGAGACTCAAATGGTTCGAAGGAAAAGCAGAGAACGTATCGATAAAGTCTTTATTTTTCTTGTAGTACGTTTTAAAAAAATCAACGGCAGACTGCGCCCATGCGATCATGGTCTCGGGATTCAGCGGCGCTTCTCCTTTTAAAAATTTGTCCCGCTCTTCTTCGGAAAGATTTTTGTTGACGCCTCCGGGAATGGCGCCGGTGCCGTGAATTTTTTTCCCCGCCGTTGCCTGAATCAGTTCCTGTCCGAATTTTCTCATCATCACACCCTGCACCGCCAGTTCCCTGTGGGCACGGGCAACGCCGACGATATTGCGGATATTAGGATCGGCGTCGATGCCGAATAATAAATCGGGAGAGGCAAGATAGAAAATGTGCAGTGCATGAGATTGAAAGATCTGTGCATAATGCATCAGCCTGCGGACTTTCTCTGCAACGGGTGAAAGCCCGCTGCCTGTGCCCGCACCGACAATGACATCCAGCGCTTTGGCTGCGACAAGATGATGGCTGACAGGACAGATACCGCACAGCCGCTGAACGAGTACAGGCGCTTCCCAGAACGGCACACCCTGCATAATACGCTCAAAGCCGCGAAACTCCACGACATGCAAACGACTGCGCACGACGTTTCCCTGCGCATCGAGGTAAATGGTTACTTTGCCGTGTCCTTCAACGCGCGTAATCGGTTCAATAGTAATTTTTTGCGTCATGACGTGTCTCCTTAGAGAACGAGATTCATCGATCGCCGGAAAATTTTTTCTGAAAAAGTTCAATCATATTTTATCAATTCGTACGGCAATTCCATTTCACTGCCCGTAATCAACGCCGTCAGCGCATTGTAGATAAGATCAGCACGGGGCGGACACCCAGGTAAAAAATAATCCATTTTCACGATCTCGTGGCACGGATAAACGCGGTCGAGCAGCATGGGAAGCTCCGTATCGTTCGGGAGAATCATTTCGGGATTATGTCCCTTTACCGAAGGTACGTTTAAATAAGCTTCTTCAATGCATTCCCGGATTGGAATGCCGTTGCGCATGGAAGGGAGTCCCCCCATAATTGCGCATTCGCCGAGTGAAATGAGAATCCGGCAGTTTTTCCGGAATTCTTTAAGCACGTGTACATTTTCGCTGTTGCAGCAGCCGCCTTCGATAATGCCGATATCGCAATACTCGGTAAATGTTTTAATATCGTTGATCGGAGATTTATTGAACTCGACGAGATCGATGAGTGTCAAAATTCTTTCGTCGATATCGAGAATAGACATGTGGCAGCCGAAACAGCCCGCTAACGAAGCGGTGGCAAGTATAGGCTTTTTGTGTTCCATAATTTTTCCTTTGTATTCCTGCGTCTCACATGTTGAAGAATATTTTCCGGCGAGGACGAACAAACGTTGCGAGACACGAACCGTCCGATATCCTGCCGTGTTTACAGGGCGCTATGTTCGCAATCGCTCCGTATCGCTTCCAATCGGCGTATGCTCATATTTGCGCTTATCGATCGGGATTTGATAAGCCCCTTCTTTACCCATGAGCGCTCCGGTCGGACAAAGATCGGCCGCCCGTGCAGCGATTTCGCGCGTCATATGCTGGCCTGAATTATGCGCGATGCTTATTTCTATCTTATGCCCGCGTCTCCTGAACGCGAAAAATCCTTTTCCCTGCTCATCTTTGATCGCACGGATGCATCGTTTGCAGAGAATGCACCTGTTATGGTCTTTTACCAAATACGGGTTTTGAGCATCGACCGTCCGTCTTGGGAATGAATACGGAAACCTCGGCACCATAATCTGAAAACGGTATGCAAGCGCCTGCAAATCGCAGTTTCCGCTTTTCTCGCATACGGGACAAATGTGATTTCCTTCCACGAACATAATTTCTAAAATCGATTTCCGGAGTTCATGCAGATCAGGCGTATTGGTTTTTACGTCCATACCGTCCGAAACGGGAGTTGTGCACGCGGTGCTGTACCTGCCGTTGACGCTGACAGTGCACATTCTGCATGCGCCCCGGGGTTTAAAACCGGGAATGTTGCAGAGAGTAGGAATAAAAATGCCGCTTTCACGGGCTACGTCAATAATGTACGTTCCCGTTTTAACAAGATATTCTTTGCCGTCCATCATAAATTTTACAATTGCACTCATACATTATCCTTTCGGGAATACGATGTCGTCCCTTTCTTAACAGGACTCCATCGATACTGTGCTGCACCTAAGAAATAATCGGAACACGGCCGACTGCATCGCACGATTCCTTCACTGCAGTAAGCATATCGAAATTGCTGTCGTATTCTTTTCCTTGCTGTATTTTTGCATCGTAAAGAGAGCGAAAATTTTTCATGCTGCTCGTGATAGGATTTGCCGCCGTCGTTCCAAGACCGCACCTGCTCGCTTTCAGGATCTGCGCCCACTCCGTCATCTCTTCGATGTCTTTTTCCACTCCGCGCGCATTGAGTATCTTTTCGAGTTTTTCTTTGAGAAAGACGGGAATATTGCGGCATGTCGAACACGAACCGCACGATTCTTCGATGAAAAAGTTCATGAAATTCAGAACAACATCTTTTAATAAATCGCGCTGTTTCCCAAAAATGATGATCGATCCGCCGGTGGAAAGATCGGTATAGCTTAACGTCCGCTGGAATTCATCGGGTCCGATAAGAGTCCCCGACGGACCTCCCACCTGCACGGCCTGCACATCCGCAGCACCGACCATTTCCAGCACGTCGTTGACGGAGAACCCCCATTCGATTTCATAGACACCGGGATACTTGCAATCGCCGGAAATGCTCAGCAGTTTTGTTCCGCTGGATTCCTTGGTCCCCATGGAACGGTACCACGACGCTCCATGAATGATAAGTTTGACGATGGAACACAGAGTTTCCACGTTGTTGACGATGGTCGGCTTTTCCAGATACCCGCTCTCAACGGGAAAAGGCGGACGGTCTCTCGGTTCGCCGCGTTTTCCCTCTGCAGATTCTATGAGAGCGGACTCTTCACCGCAGACATAAGCGCCGGCGCCGAACTGAACCCGGATGTCAAAATCGAATCCTTTTTTTCCGCGGATATTTTTTCCCAGATAATTTTTTCGCCTGCCGCCTTCGATAATTTTTTCGAGATGCTGCTGCAGATATTTATACTCGTACCGGACATAAAGAATTCCCTGCGTTGCGCCGACGGCATAACCCGCAATGGCCATCCCCTCCATCAATACTTTAGGATATTCGGTCAGAATGACCCTGTCCTTAAATGTTCCCGGCTCGCCCTCATCCGCGTTGCAGAAAATATATTTTTCATCGCTTTTTGCGTTGCGGCAAATTTCCCATTTCATGCCCGTCGGAAATCCAGCCCCGCCGCGCCCCCGTATGATGGATGTTTTCACCTCGGCAATAACTTCTTCCGGCGTCATTTTGACGATTTTCTTTAGCGCCTCGCCGGGTTTATACCCGTCCGCAAGTATGGGGCCTTTTTTACGGATGTTATTTTGAACCATCGAATGAATTTCAGGAAGGGCATTAGCGCCGTCTCCCAATCCTTCAACCATCACCTCGTCCAGATTCTTTCCTGCCTTGAGATCCCGCACTATTTCCTTAACACGGAACACCGTCAGGCGTGTGAACAATTTTCCATTGATAAGTGCGGCGGGTTCCTGGTCGCTCATGCCGATGCACGATGTAAAGAAGAGCCCGATCAATCCGTCCGCCGAAACTTCGCCGAATTTACATCCGGCCTCCCGTTCGAATGTGTGCATGACCTCCTGGCACCCCATCATGTTGGCGACGACGCTGTTATTGAGAAAAACAGTGAACTTGCCGGTCGGCTTTGTAGAAAAGAAATGATAGAAGGAGAGAGTTTGGTCGATTTCAATAGGTGAAATGTTCAATTGACGGGATATTTCGGAAACGATGACGGGCGGAATATAGCCGAACTCCGTTTGTGTGTCGATCAAAATATCCATAAGCCGGGTCTGATTGCGGTCGTACTTCGTAATAATACTGCGAACCGTATCAATCATGGTTTGGCGAGCGATGTCATCAATCTTTAAATCATCTAATCCCTTGGGGAATGGCGTATTCATCGCGCTTGTCCTTTCAAATTCTTAAAACAGAACTTATACCGGTCTGCCCGCGAATATGTGGAAATGATAAGTGAGTATTATCTCATTATCAAGCATAAGACACCTGAGGAGAGAAAAATGTTTATGACCCATGGGATGATGAACAAAACTTAATTCTGCGGTACACGTGAAAAGGCATGCGGTATGAAGGCAGAAATGCGGCAGAGCATGTATTCAAGAGGTAAAAATGCCGAAAAGAGGAAGAAAAAATCAATCCGCCGATTTCGCTCCCGAGCGAGGAATATTTTCAGCAATAAAAACGATCTCTGCAGGATTTTACAACGGCCTGCAGAGATAGTAAATCTATTTATCCATTTCCAGATTCACCGTAATAGTGATATCCTGTCCGGCAATCAGCCCGCCGGATTCCAGGGCTTTATTCCATTTCAGATTATAATCGAACCGGTTGATAACTGTTGTTGCCGTCCATGACATTGCTGTATTTCCCCATGGGGTCTTGATCGAGCCGTTGTAAACCGCATCAAAAACTACTTTCTTCGTGACATCGCGTATGGTCAGATTGCCGGTTATTTTATATTTTCCATCGCCGGTCTTTTCAAATGAAGTGCTCGTAAATTTAATTTCCGGATATTGCTCAGCATTAAAGAAATCATCAGATTTCAGATGATTATCCCGTGCCGTGTTGTCAGTATTGATGCTTGCCGTTTTTATAGTCGTCTGAACGGCTGCATCCGTAAAATCATCCTTTGCGGTTGTCAGGGTGATGTCGAAATCCTTAAAATTTCCGGTCACGGTGGAAATCACAAGATGCTTAACGCTGAATGCGATGGAGGAATGATTCTTATCGAGTTTCCATCCGGACTGACTCCACGCAAAAGTTGCTGCCGTAATGAAAAAGACGGCAAGCAGAAATATTCGTTTCATTTAAAACCTCCTGAATATAAAGTGAAAATAATTAATTAAGAGAATACTGCGGCGCCGTTAATACCGGGGTTGTGTGAAACATCAGCTCTGTGATGGCATACTGCATATACGGAAACAGCGGCAGCGTCTTGAGGATACGCAGAGCGGATTCCGGGGATGAAGCGAAAATGACAAGCCAGAGAATTTCGCGATTCTCCGAAAGACTGTAGCTCAAGAGCAGACCCCGTTGCATCAGTTCATTCACATGTTCGCGCTGCGACGGAATGAGCGAAATAAACTCTGCGCTGGGCTGTTTTGGTAATTGAATTGTGACCATGTATTCATTCATACGGATTCTCCATCCATCATAAAGAACAACGGCCTGGCGAAAATAGTTTCGAACTTAAATTAAAAATTCCTCATTTTTAAACGAGGAATTTTCCGGGAATTACGACGGTTTTACAATGCCGGTTCCGAGTTTTTTCAACAGACGGCCGAGTTCTTCCTGTTCATTTTCCGACAGCACGGAAGCAAGCTGGACGATATATTCCGCATGTGCGGAAAATATTTTTTTGAACAGCCGTTTGCCCTTATCTGTGAGATGCACGGTGCATGCCCGCCGGTCGTCTTCGCAGACGGTGCGTTCGACGATTCCCTCTTTTTCAAGATTATTCACGACCACGGTCATATTGCCTCCGCTGACGAGGTGTTTTTTTGTCAGCTCTCCGATCAGCATAGGCCCAAGATGGCCGAGACATTCCACGGCGCCGAATTGCGCCTGTGTCAGACCGAACGTGCGTATATTCTGCGCCGCAAGGTGGCTGAACGTATCATGCGCACGGGCGAGCTTGACCCAGAGAGAAAGCGCGATGTCCGTCTTCTTTCCGTAATGTTTTGTTGTTTTCATAGTATCCCTTTGAATTTAAATTACTGAACGAAAGAAACGCAAATTCGGTTCCCTAATTAAAACAAGAAATCTTAAAGAGTCAAACCTGTCTGAAAAATGGAAAGAAAAGCCGGAATTCTGGAAAATGAAGATAGCTTGCTTCGGAGGACCGCCTGCCATGAATGGTTCTATCAGACAGATGCGCGTTTTCAGAATGCAGAAAAGTATGCTGGAAGGCAGTTTCGAACCGGAACATGCGGGAAAATTACTCCAGATGCAGGGATGAGGCTTCAATTGCACTGTCCGGCTGCGAGTCCTCCCGGAAGGATTCCTCTGGAGGACTTTAGGGCAAGTGAAAATGTAAACCGTGGAGAAAATCGATTGCTTCCATCGTGTAGAGCAGTTTCATTACCTCTATTTTTATTCTATATTTTCTCTGTCAATAAAAAAGGACACAAAATGCGATTGTGGAAGACTCTCAAGAAAGAAATGATTCTAGATCATAACAAATATTTAAAGGTTGAAAGGCATACAATCGAATTACCGAATGGAAGAATCATCGACGACTGGCCCTGGATCATTACTCCCGACTACGTGCTTGTTTTGCCGGTCACGGAGCAGGGAACGCTGCTTATGTTTCATCAGACAAAATACGCTGTAGAAGGGACATCTTTTGCTCCGGTCGGCGGGCATCTGGAACCGGGCGAGGAGCCGCTTGCAGCGGCAAAACGCGAGCTGCGGGAAGAGATGGGATGCGATGCGGAGGAATGGATCACATTCGGCAGCTATCGGGCAAACGGCAACAGCGGCGGCGGTAAAGGAGATCTTTTTCTTGCTGTCAATCCCCGGAAAGTATGCGAACCGGTCATCGACGATCTGGAAGACATGGAACCGGTCGAGCTGACGATCGAGGAAGCAGAGAGGAAACTTTTTCGGGGCGATATCAAAGTCATGGGATGGCTGGCAATGGTCGCGGTAGGACTGTTGTACTTGAAGAGAATGTAAACAGTAAACCGTGAACAGAAAATAGAAGCAGGATATTGAGAATGTTATCCCGCGTTGGGGGGACTCAATGAATAGACTATTCGTATTATTTTTTTCTTTCTGCCTCTTTTGAAATACTACTAATTTTGGTAGTTGCATACAAATCAATTATTGTGTACCATTTTTGTATTAAAATGGTTTTATCCAATCCTTTAAAGCAAGTTCTTCCGATTTCTATGGAGTTTTCATAGAATGAACAGGCAGACATTGAAACCACGGATATTACTTGGCAGTTGTATGGCTTTGCTTATTACGGGATTCGGATGTCGAAATGGCAATCCGGTTTCTTCAAATAATCAACAAATGTCATTGACCATAGTAGAAGCAAACTGCACTGAAGTGTGGCTGAAGATCTCTGTCCCAAGCGCGAATAATGAAATTGTCACGCTTAAGAGAGATACTACAGTGCTCGATACGATTCGTCTGATGACAGCCGATACGACGATAGTCGATACGAAGCTTCTTCCGTCCCATTCATATACATACACGCTCGCTATGGCAGGTGCAACAAGTGTCACAGCACAGGTAAAGACAATGGATACGACAAGTCATGCCTTTACCTGGATGACGTATACGCTTGGTGACGGATCGGGTAGTTGCACATTGAATGACGTAGCAATAATAAATGATACGCTTGCTTATGCGGTCGGTGAAATTTATCAAGGTGGCACACCGTATAATTCTGCAAAATGGAATGGGCAGACATGGTCTATTAATCAAATATTATATCCATATCAAGGTCAACAGTATTATGCTCAATTGCATTCAGTATATATTTTTTCTGACACTGATATATGGGTAGGAAGTAATCAACCAATGCACTGGAATGGAACATCATGGCAAACATTCGATCTTTCCGCATCCATTTGGAATGGGTGGATATATAAAATTTGGGGAAGTAGTAGTTCCGATCTATATATCGTTGGGGGCGGTGGTTCAATTGCTCACTACAATGGCACAAGTTGGACACAGATATCCAGCGGAACAACGTTAGATGTCCGTGATATATGGGGCGGACAGAATGCGAATACAGCCAATTTGGAAATCTATGCAACAGCGGGCAATCCGATAGTTAGTACCAACTGTGCGATACTGCAAATTAGCGGAACTACAGCACAAGCTATCTCAACTTCCGGAATCTATGCAGGCTTAAACGGTATGTGGTTTTCTCCCGGACAATATTATTGGATCGTGGGTGATGGTATATGGGAAAAGCATCCGACACTCAGTGCATCGTCGTGGAGCAGTCAGGCATTAACGCAGTATTTACCAGAGGCAGTCCGAGGAAATGCCTTGAATGATGTGTTTATGTGTGGTGCATATGGCGAGATGCTTCACTTCAATGGTGTTTCGTGGAAAAGTTATATTTCGCAGACCGGCATAAATGGAGCATACTTGGCTTTATCTGTTAAAGGAAATACCGTCATAGCAGTAGGAGAAGTAGCACCGCAGGCGGCTATTCTTATGGGAAAACGATGATGATGGGAGGGACTACAATGAGGAAGTTTATATAACTACGGGCGGCGTAGCAGCGCCGCCCGTAGACTAAGCGGCAAAATAAGACTTACGCTGTTATCCATCTTGGGGATACATGTGCCTTTTTTTGCCTACTGCAATAAAACAATTAAATCATAAAATTCAAAACTTCGAAAGGAAAAAAGAATGAAAAAGAGGATGTCCCAAACTCCGTTGATAAGAGATAAAAAAGGAACAGTCATGACTTGAAATAAAACATGGCGAAGCCGATATTTCTGAGGAAGAAGCCAAATTCAAACCACAGAAAGGAAGGATCGCCATGTGTAAGAGAAAGATAGGAAGAACAACGGGACAAATCAAGCTGGTCTATGATACGCAATGGGAAGAAGGGTTTCCATTGGATCGGCTGATGGAAGAGCTTGGGTTGGAGATGCGGACATTTGCGACAAGCGCGGGATTGCTGATGATGAAAAGCCTGATCAAGGCGGAAGAAGAACATCTGGCGGGAGAAGAGAGAAATCGGAAGACAGAGATCAATCGGTGGTGCAAGGATAAAGGGTCGGTAGTTGTGGGCGGGCAACGCCAAGGCATTACGAAGCAACGCTTACGTCATCGCACAGGAGGAGAGGTTCAGTTGAAGAGCTACACGAAGTTTCATAATGATGACGAGAGAACCAGAGCGATCTATCAGCGGATGCTGGCTGGAGTCAGCTGCCGGAATTATCGAAAGACGCTGGAAGAGATGGCAAAAATGGCAGGCGTATCGAAGTCTGTGGTAAGCCGGAAGATCGTAGAATCGACAGAAGCAGATATGAAGTCATTTTGCGAGAGAGATTTGTCAGGATTGGATATACGAGTTATTCTGATAGACGGCATGCCGTTGGATCATCAAATGACAATGGCGGTAGTAGGTGTCGAAACGACGGGGAAAAAGCACGTTTTAGGGTTCCGTGAGGGATCAACAGAGAATGCGGAGGTATGTAAAAGCCTCTTTGAAGATCTTGTAAGCCGAGGTTTGAAGGTGGACCGTGAGATATTGTTTATCATCGACGGCTCGAAGGCCTTACGCAAAGCTGTAGATGATTTTTATGGAAACAATGCCGTTGTCCAGCGTTGCCAATTTCATAAGAGTGAAAATCTTCGGAAGCATCTGACAGAACAATACCAGGGGGAGTATGAACGTAAGCTCAATACGATATACGGCATGAATAATTATGACGATGCTCACCGGGCATTGAAAGCCTTGATTGGCGAGGTGGAACGCTTGAGTATCAGTGCTGCCCGGAGTCTTGAAGAAGGCTTTGAAGAGACCCTGACAGTACATCGTTTAGGGATTCCGGGTGTATTACGGGAAAGTTTTTCGACCACCAATATTATCGAATCGACATTTTCTGTTGCAGAGAATGTCATGCGCAATGTAAAACGCTGGCGCAATCCGATGCAGCGCTTACGCTGGTCTTCAACGGCTTTCTTGTTTACAGAGAATCAATATCGGAAGGTTCGAGGATACAAATCGATGCCGGTGTTATTGGCTGCTTTAGAAAATGAAGTAAGAAAACAGAAAGGTGAGCGTATTGCTCAGGTTGCTTGACTTGATTATTTAATCCATTATATTATCCTTCATCCTCAGATGAAGCTTTTACCAACGGGTTATGGGACAATCTCTTCAACTTCAAAATGTCCTGGTGTTCCCAAACAAACCAGTACCTCCTCAAAACGATTATCCAATTAATCCATATAGTCTAGATAGAGAAGTATGCCTGGACATCGAGGTGGCAAATGCAATGGCGCCTGGATTATCAAAAATAATTGTTTATGAAGCGCCTAATGATTCACAGAATACTTCATCAGGATGGGATGCAATGCTTGATACCATGGCTAATGAAAATACAGCAAAGCAGCTAAGCTGTTCATGGGGTGCTAACGATTATGAATATGATCCAATCGCCGATCAAATATTTCAACAAATGATTGCTCAGGGTCAGTCATTCTTTCAGGCATCAGGTGATGATGGTGGTTATACTCTTACTAAGCAACCAACTTTTCCATGCGATAATCCCTACATCACGATAGTTGGCGGAACATCATTAACAACCAATGCGGATACTACGTGGAGTTCAGAAACTACTTGGAATGATAGCCCCAATAGCAGTGGTGGCGGAAATAGTTTCCAATATGCGATTCCTCCCTGGCAATACAGCATCACCAATTCCAACCCACAAGTTTCAACATCAATGAGGAACATTCCCGATGTTGCTCTCACGGCAGACAATATTTATGTGCGTCTGGATAATTCAGTTGATATTTGTGTGGGCACAAGTGCTGCTGCGCCACTATGGGCAGGATTTACTGCACTGATTAATCAGCAAGCTATAGCCAGCGGCAAACCCACGGTGGGATTTCTTAACTGGGTCCTTTATGAGATCGGCAAAGTATCGACTACCAATTCAGATTTTCATGATATCAATGATATGAGCAGTAATGGACCATTCAATGCTTATCCTGGCTACGACCTTTGTACGGGCTGGGGAACTCCCACGGGGCAAGCACTTATTAATGACGTTATTAATTTGAAGAGTTTTAATGTCACTGTCTATCAAAAATATCTGAGTCAAATGCCTGCGGATAGTATTGCAAGATGGGTATCTCCAAGTTTTGTTAAGTATAAAGCCCCGGCAACAAATTTACAATTTTATCTTGGAAAGAACGAAGTTTTGCGAGGAACGCAAAAAGTTATTTCAGGACAAAAATATAACAACTGGAACGGTTTACCTGACGTTACGAATCAGCATACATTTATTGTTCTAACGGAAAATGACCCATTTGTTTCAAATCTACTTCCTACATATAATGCCACGATTCAGGCACAAGGAGATGGAGCGACATTAGGATCGGTTTGGTTTCAAGATCCGTGGTTGGTCGATTCTTCCGATGTATCGCACGGTGGTGCTTTGATGAATCGTGGTATGTCTGCGATATTTAAATCTGTTGCATATGTACAAAATAATGTCGGTTTAACATCACGAGATAGCGGTGTGTTCTTGAAACTAGGCGGAATTCCCCCCAATCTTACTCCCCCCTACTACTCCGTCAGCTTTCCCTCACAGACTGTTCCGATTGGTGGAACGAACCATGCTTTGTATTTTCTGAATTGGGCTCAATCAGGAGCGGGATTTGCTAATTCATCAAATGATACAACGGGAGTAATATTTGACAGCGCCAACGCTACTGTAACGGCAAATATCAAAGGCACTCAGCTTTCTCAAAATCCATCCGCATTTGCCAACAGTAGCCAGCGAAAATTTATACAAACACCGAATGGCTGGCTGCACATGGTGTATGAATCTATGGGGCATGTGTGGATTGAACACAGCCGCGATAGCGGCAAAACATGGCAACTCAATGTCAACCCTAATAATTATAGGAACAATGTCTGTCCTGTAGATACTGGTGGTGGAGGTAAATGTCCTTCTCTTGATTACCTCGGTAATACGGTAATGGTGGCTTATCAGCAGAACAGCGGGAATAACTACAAAATATTTTTGCAATCATTTATGCTTAGTGCAGACGGGACTCATTATTTTACTTATATGTCTGATACAACAATCTATCCGTTATATGGAGAGACTACAGATTCTTATTCAACGAATGCCAACCCAAATATTTCCCTCGATGCCGCGTATAATGCGTTCGTTGTAACATTTGAACGAAAAGGTAGTGTGCCGGGGATCTATTATATTACGGGCGGAGTCTATCCGAATGGAATTTTAAATAACAGTAATGGCCTTCCAGCTCCGCCTGTTAAAATTGGTGGAACAGACGCTAATTCTATCAACGCTTCTATTTCTAATTTATGTTTAGGCGGCAATACAGACTATGCGATTGCATGGCAAGAATATGTGAGCAGTGGAAGTAGTTCCATCAAATATTGCTATCTCCAGGATTTTTCTAATAGTTTTAGTCAATATGATACTACACAAAATAAAGTCTCAAACAGTTCATATCCGAACAATCACAATCCTTCAATTATCATCCTGAATGATGGGAGCTTTAGAGTTTACTGGATCGGAGATGACGGCAACGGTGAATGGATGACTACAAATAGCCTCGAACGCAATCCATCTACCTCAACGATTTATGAATTGGGCGCAGGCGTAACATCAGTATCAATGAATAGAACGAACAACGCCGCTAATTATTATTTAGCCTATTGCGAGGATATAAATGGCGAATGGATGAACATGTGTTCCCCCGGCAGCACCCTTTCACAGGGTCATGGATTGACCACAACCGGCCAGAATATCCAGTTATGTAATGGCCCCGCAAGCACAAATATGTATGCATCCGCGTACTATCCTTTTACATTGCCTTATTATTTCCAAATGTCACAAAGCTTGGGCAGCGTTTTAGGATCGAATGCGATTATTGCGGCAAACTCTGTCTCCAAAGCAAAAGCCATCTCACAAGCAAATGCCGTTTCCACAACAAGCACTGTTCCGGCCGGCAGAGGCAGAGGAGTAGCTGTTGATAAAGGCAATACAGGTTTTTACTATTCGATCGGTAATATCATGCTCGATGGTAATTTGATCGACTTTGTTAGTGCAGACAATAAAGCACATTATGACAGCTTGAACGTTTTAAATAATGTGCTTCTTTCACAGCCCTTTACGCTTAAAAGCAATTCCGTCTTCAGTTTCAGTGAAAAGTCAGGAGCCGCAGACTCTGCAGCAGCGGCCAAAGTATTAGGCAGTCAAGGATATATTTCCTTTATCGTTCAACTTATCGATAATACTTCAGGCAGCGTCATTGGGACGATAAGACAACAGAAGTTCAGTCCGGCTAATTTACAGCCATACAAGATGTCTTCATATACTTTCCCTGCAACAGGGCTCGGGGGGACGACGGGAAGATTGAAGATAACCTTCGGAACGAACGTTGACAGTCTCCGGCTAACACTCATGGAAGAATATACGGGTGTCAATCTGAACGCATTGGGTCAAGCCAGTCCGCTGACAATGCAGACGCCGTCTCCAACGGGAGTATCTTTAGGCAATTATCCCAACCCGTTTAACCCGACGACAAATATCAGTTATCAGTTAGTCGAAAACAGCCATGTAAGCATCAAGGTCTACGATATACTCGGCAGGCAGATAACTACGCTTGTTGAAGGCAACAAAACAGCAGGCCAATACACGGCAGTCTTTGACGGTTCACACTATGCCAGCGGCGTATACTTTGTCCGCATGATGGTGCAGGGAGCAAGTTCAAAACAGTTGGTGAAAACACTGAAAATACAGATGCTGAAATAGCTCTGAGATTTATCTGAAGAAATATCGCCGCCTGTTGTTGGAATTCAAGATGACAGGCGGCGAGTTATATATAGAATCGCATCAGTCAATACTTTTTTTGCAACCTGCTATCAAGATCGGATGTCAAGTTCCATGAGTCTGTTTTATACTTTCAGCTAAACCACGAACTAAGCACTAAGAACCAAGTACTAAGAACCAAGCACCAAGCACTAAGAACCACGAACTACGAACTAATAAACCTGCTAACCTCCTCTTTCACCTTACGCGAGAAATCGTTATACTGTCGTGAGGATATTATTTTCAATTCAGATAAAATATGAAACCGCTGGAACTGTCGTATTATCTTGAGGAGCATAAAGAACAGCTCGATCCGCTGCTGGTGCTGACGCACGACTATCCGGATCCCGATGCCCTCTCATCTGCTTACGCGCTTCAGTATCTGGCGGAAACGATCGGCATACGCGCCAAAATCGTTTATGGCGGCGATATCGGACGCACGGAAAACCGTGAAATGGCGCGGCTGCTTAAAATTCCGGCGCGGAAACTGCGTTCCTCCGATTTTAAATTCTATCCGAATGTTGCTCTCGTCGATACGCAGCCCGGATTCGAAAACAATTCTTTTCCAAAGAAGCGGAGAGCCGTAATCGTCGTAGACCAGCATGCCGGTACGGCGGAACCTGCTGCGGATTTTATTACCATCGCTCCCGATGCAGGGGCGACATCGGCGCTGATGGCGCGCGAACTGCTTGCAAAAGGGATCGAGATTCCGATAAAACTTGCAACGGCGCTCGTTTATGGAATTCTTTCCGATACGCTCGATTTTTACCGTGTAACGAATCGGGATACGATCGATACGTATTTTGAACTGCTGCCGCTGTGCGATGTACGGGTTCTGGCGCGCATTCAAAATCCATCGCGTCCGCGCAGGTTTTTCCGGGAGATGGTCGTCGGTATACGCAGCGCGCAAATTCGCCAGCGCGTGATTGTCTCGCACCTTGGAGCTGTGGAGAATCCGGATCTTGTTTCGCAGATGGCGGATTTTCTGCTCACATGCGAAGGAAATCTCTGGGCCATGTGCACCGGAAGGCACAGAGATAATTTGCATATTTCGCTGCGCACGGCGCAGACAGAGATCGGCGCTTCGGATCTGCTGCGCAGCATCGTTGAAAATCCGCGCTTTGCCGGAGGATACGGTCAGGTCGCAGGCGGGAAGATAAAGATTAAATCTCAGAAAGACCGTGAAGAATGGGAGGAGATAGAAAAAGATCTTACTGAGAAACTTGTCAAACGATTGAAACTTAAACGCAATACACAATTCACGCCGCTTCTGCGGCAGACGCACATCGAACCACCAGCGGAAAAGGAATCGGAGCATGATTGAATTCATAACTTCAATGGGAATTTCCGGTATTCTGGATATTATTTTCATGACACTGATCATCTACTCTCTTTTGGTCTGGTTCAAGCGGACGCGCGCGGGGTTTGCCGTTATCGGCCTGTTTATGTTCGGCATTGCCTACGGTATTGCAAGGCAATTGGATCTTCTTCTGACCACGACGGTGTTTCAAGGTTTCTTTGCCATTATCCTGATTGCCGTTGTCATTATTTTTCAGGAAGAGATCAAACAATTTCTCGAACAGCTCGCGAGCTGGAGTTTTATCCGCGATAAGCGATCAAGGCGGTTGCTGAGCATGTGGCATCGCCGTGTCGGAATTTTTGTCAACACGGCCAATACGCTGGCAAAGGAACGGATCGGTGCGCTTATCGTTATCCGGGGAAAGAACCCGATTGTCCGTCACCTGAACGGCGGAACGGATGTCAACGGCGAGGTCAGCGAAGCGCTGCTGGAAACTATGTTTACTCCGGGTGTACCGACGCATGACGGTGCAGTCATCGTCGATGGAAATGAACTGATGAAATTTTCCAGCTACCTGCCGCTTTCAAAAAATTTGCGAAAGCTGCAAAAGGCAGGAACACGGCACGCAGCGGCTCTGGGTCTGGCAGAACGGACGGATGCTTTTTGCATCGTGGTGTCCGAAGAACGGGGAACCATTTCGGTGGCGCGCAACGGAGATATTCAGATCATGCGCGATATTGAAGAGCTGCAGCATCGTCTGGAAGCGTTTTATCAGGAAATTACGCCTGCAGCGGAATCAAAACCGTGGAAGGAAATTTTCAGGCGGAATTATAGGGAAATTGCGATTGCGTTCGTTTCGACCATCGTCTTATGGTTCTTTTTTGTTCATGAATCGGGAACCGATTATAAAACGTATGTCATTCCTCTGCGCTGCGACAATCTGACTCAGGAACTTTCCGTAAAAAAGATGGAGCCGGAAGAAGTAGAAGTGACGTTTTCCGGGCCCCGCCGGTCGTTCATTTTTCTCAACGAAAAGAAACTCGAAGCACACGTTATTTTCTTCAATGCGCATGAAGGCGTCGTTCACAAAACTCTGGCGCGCTCCAATATTATTTTCCCGGAAGGTCTCTATGTGGAAAATATTCAACCGTCGCAGGTTGCAATTCAACTGGAAGAAGTAAAAACAGTTCATTAGTGCGTGGTTCTTGGTTCGTAGTTGGAGCAATGTGTTGCTGTGCAGAGGTGTTGATGTGCTGCAGTTCAACGTGCTGCGGTGCCCGCCTGAATGACTGTGTCAGCAGTCGGCGTCGCCGCAATGCGGGCAGGTTGCAGTTAAGATGTTAAAAAGTTATTTGGTTCTTAATTCGACTATTCACTGCTTCATGAACTTCAGCACCAAGCACTAAGAACCACGAACTTCTTTAACCGTTTACCAGCGCCATCATCTCTTTTACCGCCTGCTCCAGTCCAACGAAAAGCGCCCGGACGATAACAGCGTATCCGATGCTCACTTCATCGATTTCCGGAATTGCCGTGATCGGTTTGATATTGTCGTAGCCGAGTCCGTGGCCGCTGTTGACGCCGAGTCCCAGCGATTTCCCGAGTTTTGCCGATTCCCGAATCCGCTGCAAATATTCCTGAATTTCATCTTCATCGTCGGAATTCGCATATTCGCCGGTGTGCAGCTCTATCATATCGGTGCCAATGTCCGCCGCAGCATGTATCTGACGTTCATCGGGTGCGATAAACAAGCTGACCTGAATTTTTTCCCGCCGAAACCGTTCGAGTACGGCCGATAAATGCTTTTTCTTTGCAATAACGTCGAGCCCGCCTTCTGTGGTCAATTCCTGACGCCGTTCCGGCACGAGCGTGACAAGTTCCGGTTTAATCCGGACGGCAATTTCTATGATTTCTTCCGTTGCCGCCATTTCCAGATCCATCTTTGTCGTAATGCTCGACCGAAGCGCCAGAATGTCGCTGTCCTTCATATGCCGGCGGTCCTCACGCAGGTGGCAGACAATCCCGGCGGCTCCGGCTGCTTCGCAGATACGCGCGGCTTCGACCGGATCGGGAAGGTTTCCCCCGCGTGCATTACGGATGGTTGCTATATGGTCGATGTTGACGGCTAAACGCATGGTATTTCCTTTTTTCTTTAATATAATGAATATCGGTCAAAAATGAGCCGGCGTTCCATAACCGATTTGAAGAAATCCGTGCAACTTTATGTCCTTTATTGCGTAAACGAGATATAACAAAAATCAAAAAACCGGGAGTAGGCAGAATGAAACATCGATGGATGATCGTTACAGCCATGTTATGCGGCATGATTGTGACCGGGGCATACGCACAGCAGCGCGATACAACTCGCAGCGGCGATGAGGAAAGCAGTTTCGATAAAAGACTCAGTTCAGATATCGAGGATTTTATACGCCACCTGACCGATCAATGGGAACATGGCTGGAATGAGCCGAAATATTCCGACACGAGCGCAGTTGAACTGCAAACCGCAGAAAATCCATCCGACAGTAATGCAGTGGTTATTAAAGGAGACACGGTCATTCACTCCGGCGATACCATTCACACGAGCATTATTGTGCTCAACGGAAATCTTTCAGTCGGCGGGTGTATCGACGGAAACGTGACGGTACGCAGAGGATCGCTTCTTGTAAAAAATCACGGCCGCGTGCGGGGCAATGTTCTGGTCGTGAACGGAACGATCGTGAAAGAAGAGGGAGGCGTTATCGAGGGATACGAGGAAAGAAAAGGATTAAGGCCGAATCGATGGCGCCCTTCCAAAGAACAAATGGAAAAGGGAAAAAGAACATTTGACGTTCCCTGGGCGGAAGAACAAACGAGCCTGGATGGCATATATATAAACCGTTTCATGTTTCGGTACAATCGTGTGGAAGGATTTTTCTTTGGTCTCGGTGCCGAGAAAAAATACTATTGGGACGGCTCAAAGGACTGGAATGCGTACGGTTTCGGCGGCTGGGGAGTAAAATCTCATACTCTGGCGCGGCGAACTCGGCCTTGCGCGGCAATTTTCTTTTTCGGAGAAAACAACAAACAGAATATTCGAGCTGGGCATGGAGGGATACAGTCTGACCGACACGAAGGATGGGTGGATCATCTCGACGAATGAAAATACGGCTGCAGCATTGCTGATTCATGAGGATTTCCGTAATTATTTTCAGCGCGAAGGATATGCTCTGCATGCAGCGTATTATTCGAAATCCGCGGCTATGAAAGAAGAAGTTTCGCTTGCATACCGCATCGACCGCTATGAATCGCTTCAGAATAATGTCGATTGGGCGCTGTTCGGCGGAGGACAATGGTTCCGTGAAAATCCTGCCATCGATCCGGGCAGTATGCGGAGTGTGCTTCTGACAGCCGGATTAAGTACAGTTGTCCCAGAAAAACGCAATTCCGAAGGCTGGTCGGTGTTCGGAAGCGGAGAATACGCAACGTCAAAGATTTCGGCGGAGATTTCGATTTTGATCGTTATGTGGTTGATATCAGGCGCTTCCAGCCTCTGGGCGCAATACGACTGCTTCAATATCCGTTTTCGCGCAGGTTCATCTGCAGGAACCCTGCCTGTTCAGAAAAAGTTTCGAACTCGGCGGCTTCGGCACAATGAATGCATTTCCGTTCAAATCCGATACCGGCAACAGAATGATACTGATGAATGCGGAATACATTTTCGACGGAAGAATGCTGGACGATATCGATTTTATGGGGAGCTTGTTTTTCCACATGTTTAATTTTATTCTTTTCTCCGATGCCGGTTTTACGAGAACGTCGCCTTCGAGCGCATCCGCCGCGGACGGTTTCGGCAATATTACATGGGAAGAATTTAAGCAGGACTTCGGTGTTGCTGTCGGGAGACCGGAACGGCTCGTTCCGGGTCGGCGTTGCCTGGCGGACCGATATCAAAAGTAAAGCGCAGTTTATACTTCGGTTCAATAGACCGTTTTAGAATTGCAAATGGTAAATGGTGAATGGTCAAAGAAGAAGAGTTCATTGGTGCGTGGTTCGCAGTTCTTAGTTCGAAAATTCACTATTTTCTTGAACTTCAGCACTAAGAACCAAGCACAACGAACTTTCTTCTGAATTCTGTGTTCTTAATTCTTAATTCTGTTAGACCGGTTCCGCATGAATAATGATGCGGCGGATCGATTTGAATTGCCGGTACAGTTCCGCTTCCGTTTCCGAAATGATCTGATGCACTTCATCGAGTGTCTTTGACCGGGCGATCTGGCACGTGAAGGTTATATGAAAGCGGGACCCTTCCCGCAGCAAGGTCAAATCTTTGCACGCGAAAATATCCCGTTCTTCTCGACTTCTTCCACAATACAATGCGCCAGATGAACTTCGGTTCCGGTGACATTTTCTAATTCATGTTCGGAAGCTTCATACTCTTCCATATGAACGGTCACTTTTCCGATGAGCGGAAGCTCGTTCATAATCTGCCGTTCGATTTCGGATGCTGTTTTATGGGCGTCCGAAAAACTCGATCCCTTTTCATACTCCACGTCGAAATCGATATAATATTTCCCATCGGTTACGTGTACTTCCAAATTATGAGGAGGACGAAGCTGTCTGTCCATAACGATCATGCGGATCTTGTCGATGATCGATTCGCGCGGACTTGCAAACGGCTCTGCATGAACAACGACATCCGCATCGGACTCGACCAGATGCACCGCCTGTTCGAGTTTGATCCATAACGGCATGCGCTTGTGCGAACGGTATGGTGCGCCGGATGGCGACGACTGTGTCGACAAATAATTTTGATCCTGAGGAGCGGGTCCGGACGCTGCGAACTTCTTCAACTCCATCGACCGAACGAATAGCCGCTTCGATTTTTTCCGTCGTTTCTTTCGGGACGCGGTCCATCAAAGCATCTATGGTTCTTCGTCCCAGCCTGTAACTGACAAACAAAACGAGTAGAGCGACGACGAGTGCGGCAAATGCGTCGAATTCAGGATATCCGATTTTAACAAAAACCAGCCCGGCAATAACGGTCAGCGACGACCATACATCACTGGAAAAATGCAATGCATCGGCCTCGAGCGCCTGGCTTTTATGCCTTTTTGCAACACGGTATAATGCACGGGAGCGCGTGATATCGATAAGAACGGCAGTTCCCATGACAACGAAACTCCATACGGTCGTTTCGACATGATGGGTATGGGTCAGGAGCCGCTGGATTGCTTCGATCATAATCCAGACGCAAGTCATAATGAGAAGGAGGGTTTCGGTGAATGCTGAAATATTTTCTATTTTACCGTGGCCGTACCGGTGATCGTCGTCGGCAGGGCGGTCGGCGAAGATAACGGCGAACAACGTTATGACGGCTGCAAGAAGGTCGAGTCCGGAGTGCGCGGCTTCGGATAAAATACCGAGGCTGTTGGTCAGCAGGCCGACGGTAAGCTTGAATCCGGTCAAGAACACCGCCGCAAGCACCGATGTCAATGCAACGAGTTTTTTTTCTCTTGAAAGAAGCATGTTTTTGAAAATGTTCGTAGTGCTTGGTTCGTAGTTCGTAGTTTAATTTTTACCACTAAGAACTAAGCACCATGAACTACGAACTAAATATTATTGATCAATCCCCGGTCTTTTGCATAGTCCCTGAGCATGTCTTCGAGCATTTTTCGGCCGCGATGGAGCCGGGAGCGCACTGTGCCGATGGGACAATTGAGAAAATCGGAAATCTCTTCGTATGTCAGTCCCTCGATATCGCACAAGATAACGACCGTGCGGAAATCTTCGGGAAGTGATTGAAGCGCCTGTGTAACCTCGTCGCTCAGCATATTATTGTACATCTTCTGCTGTAAATCATTCGTATCGGTACTGTCGTCACGAATGGAATCGTAAAAATTCTCCACATCTCCATAATCGACCATTCCCGGTTCCCGTGTTTCCTTCCGGTACCGGTTGATATAGGAGTTCTTCATGATTCGGAACAGCCATGCCCGCACGTTGGTTCCTTTTTCGTATTTATCCCAGAACCGGAACGCCTTCATATATGTTTCCTGAAGCAGGTCATGCGCGTCGTCCCCGTTGCCGGTTGTACGAAGGGCAAAATTGAATAAAACATCCATATGCGGAACCGCTTCCGCCTCGAATTCGCTCTGCCTTTTCTGAAGAGCTTTCGCTCCTCCTTTTTCAGGCTGTATGTTTTATCCGGTTTCCCGGAGCGATGGATTCTTGTTTCATTGCCTCATTTGTCGTTGTGCCTTAGCTGTGCACCTGCGGACTCTTGTGCAAAAAAAGTACGTGCAAATTTAAAGTATGAAAAATGAACCGGTGGTGCAAGTTGCCCTCGCGGGCGGTTATCGCTGCTTGAGGATTTGATTCACTTCTTCGGCCGGAAAGGTCTTGTCGATGACGATATGCCGTGCATCAAGGAGGAGACCTCCTGCGTCGCATTCTTCAAAAGCCGTGAAGTACCGCAAATCGCCCACATCGACAACGCGTGCAAGCCGGACAGTTTTTCCCGTCAATTCTTGAATGGTCGTTTCATAATTGATGCCGACATCGACATGAATCGGAAGTGTATCCTCATGAGCGATATATGTTGCATTGCGGATGAGGTAGTCGAACGCGTATTTGGTATTGAACGGAATGCGTTCGTAGATTTCGAGGTCTGAGAATTCGTATTCTCCCGTCGCTATTGCAAAGAGAGAGCAGAGCAATCCGACAGCATTTAATTTTCTGATAAAGAATTTATCCGGATCGCCGGGCCATCCGCCGGATTCGACAAGCACAGTGCTCGTGCCCCAGCGCTGGATATTGTCGCCGAAGGCGCGCGGTTCGAACATATCGTCCCATTTTGCGATATGACCGTCGATAAATTGCCGGAGCACGTCCGCAAAAACCGAAGCGACATGTTTGGCGCGGAGGCGTACCGGCGTATCGGAACGATCTTCATCGGCGGCCGGTGCGAGGAGAGCGACAGCCGTGATCTTTTTTGTGGAGCCGACCGTTAAACGCGGGTCCTGATCGTGCAGGTTGAACCCGAATTCGGGCTCAATCGAATCGCGGACGGATTTAAGTATTTTCGCTTCGGGAGTTTCCAGGGCGAGTGCGTCCCGGTTCATATCGATAAGCTGCGCCGTCCGGCGTGTACAGCGATCTGCACCGTCCGGGTTGAGCATAGGCAGGAAGTATAATGTCAGTTTCTCGCCGATTGTTTTCACTGCTTCGTGCAAAGGATTATTCCGCAGGAAACCGAATATATCGCACATTGCCATGGTTGCTGTGGGTTCATCGCCGTGCATTTGAGACCAGAGCAGCACCTTTGTCGGGCCGTTTCCTATGGTATACAATGACAGAGGTCTTCCTTCTCCCGATATCCCGATCCCGCTCTTTCGATACAATCCCGATTCATCGAACGATTTTAAACAAGCAAGTAATTCCTCTTGTGTAAAGCGGCTGGATGGGAAACCGGTATGGGCGTATGTTCCGTACGATGTAAAAAGTTCATGTGCAAGAAGTAAAAGAGAATTTTGAAGCATAGCGGCCTTTATAAAAAATACATGACGCTGATTTCCTTTTTTAAGATAAGAGTTTCTTGAGAGTTATGCATGGAATTTTTTATGATTCCCTTTTTTTAAGGGAATTCGACGCCAAGACTGGAGGCGAAAAAAACCGTTCTTTGGGAACTGCACGGCACTTTCGCGATGTTTTAAATTATTACATTAGAGGAAAATGCTGTTTGGCACGAAAATTCTTCAGGCGGTGAAAGAGCGGCAGAGTCTTTATGAACCGCCCGCTTCCGGCAGGAGAGACATTGCTTTGAAAGGTAAAATTTTGTAGCATTCCGATGCGGTATACGAAGAGGCTTTCAGCACGTATCTAAAATTTTAAGCACCGAAAAAGGAATTATTCATCATAGGTCTGCGGAAAACAGGCGCTGCAACGCATGAAAAAATCGCTCCTTGATTATACACTTCGCATCCGTGTTCCGCTCGTGATGTTCGCGGCAGCGGCTTCTTTTACAGCGACCTATTTTCTCTCACGGCCGGAGCGCGATGGGGTGGGCTATGCACCGGTCCAGCCGATTGCGTTTTCCCACAAGCTGCATGCCGGGACGATGAAAATCGACTGCAAATATTGTCATACCGGTGCGGCATCATCCCCAAACGCTTCGCTCCCGGCTGTTTCTATCTGTATGAACTGCCATACCGTCGCGCGAAAAAACAAGCCGGAAATTATCAAGCTGACGCAGTATTATGAACAAGGCATTGCGCTTCCGTGGAAGCGTGTTCACCGCATTCCCGATTATGCGTATTTCAATCACAGCGTCCATGTGAATAAAGGAATCGGCTGTGCAAATTGCCACGGCGATGTGGAACATATGGACGTGATGACACAGGTCTCCGAGTTTACGATGGGTGCATGCCTGAGCTGTCACCGCAGCGCGCATGAAAATTTGACAAACATTCCAGGCATTAAAAACGGTCCGGAAAATTGTTCCGCATGCCACCGATAGGAAAAATAGTATGAAGACGATGGAAAATAAAAATAAAAGCCGGCGTTCATTTCTTGAAAAAGCCGCGTTGCTGGCTGCCGCCGGAACATTTGCAGGGACTCTTGCGGGAAAAATATTCACTTCAAAGAGCGGTTCTCAATCACCAATCGGCAATCGGCAATCGACAATCGCAAATTTCCCCCGCCCTCATCCTTTGTCCGTGAAACGAACGAAATAAAAAAATGGCAGAACAACCGAAATACTGGCGAAGTTTGCGAGAGATTCATTCCAAGGGAACTGCGAGCAGCGCGAAGGCAGATGAACTTTCTGCCGGAGTGACGGATGAATTCGACTCCGGCGGCCTCTCCGGAATGTCGCGCAAACAATTTCTTGGGCTCCTGGCGGCATCTGCGGCGTTCACGGCTGCGGGCTGCAGAAGCTATCGCGACAAAGGGGAAATCGTTCCGTACACGAAAAAACCGGAAGAGGTAACGCCGGGCGTTCCGAATTATTATGCATCGACATGCACCGGCTGTTCGCAATCGTGCGGCGTCTTGATTAAAACACGGGAAGGGCGCCCGATTAAAGTCGACGGCAATCCGGATCATCCCATCAATCGGGGAAAAATTTGTGCAAAGGGGCAGGCAGGCATTCTGAACCTGTACGACCCGGGCCGTCTGCGCCGGCCTCAGCACGGCAGCGGCGGAGAACAACAGGATGCACTGTCGTGGGATAAAGCCGATGCTGAAATAGTGAAGCAGCTCGGCGATGCGGTCAGGAACGGAAAAGAAATCGCTCTGATTGCCGGCGGCATTCATTCTCCGACAACGAAAAAAGTTCTGGAAGATTTTACTCAAACTTTCCGAACAGCAAAATTTTATTCGTACGAATTGTTCAATAATGAAAACCGCAGGCGTGCCTGGGAAACATGCTATGGAACAAGAGAGCTTCCGGCGATCGATTGGAAAACGGCAAAGTTTGTTCTTGCGATAGAGGCAGATATTCTCGGCACAGAAGGCACTGTCCTCGAGCAAATTCGCGAGTATGCCGAAAACCGGGATATATCGAAAACCGCAGACTTTAACCGGCTCTACTGCGTCGAATCGGCGATGTCTTTGACCGGCGCCAATGCGGATGAGCGCATGCGGCTGCGGCCGGATGCATATCTGGAATTTTTGCTCGTCTTAAAAAATGAACTTGAACTGCCGGGGGGCGGCATTAAAAATTTTGCATCGAAATATTCACTTTCAGCCGGCGTTTTGGAACGACTTGTCCGGGACTTGAAAACGCACAAAGGAGTTTCTCTCGTTTATGCAGGAGACCTGCTGCCGGAAGATGTGCACGCTGCTGTCAATGCAGTGAACGAACTGCTCGGTGCACGGGCTCTTTATAAGAATCAGAGAGCCGCAGAGAACGCTGCGCTTACGCCTGTGCAGGAAATGGAAAAGTTGACCGCACGGATGAAAGCAGGCGAGATCGGCGCTGTGATTCATTTCGATTCCAATCCGGCATATCATTTTCCGAAATCGCTCGAATATGAAAAATCGCTGCATGCGGTACCCTTCAGTATCGCATTGACGGAAGCGGAAAATGAAACATCCCGGCTTTGCACAATGACCCTGCCGATCAATCATGATTTTGAATCGTGGGGCGATTTCAAAATTCGAACAGGCATTCTGTCGCTGCAGCAGCCGGTCATCGAGCCGTTGTACGATTCGCGCCAGAAAGAATCCATCCTTCTTGCCTGGGCGGGCGGGAAGTATTCGGAACATCTCTATCACGAATATCTTAAGAACCGGTGGAAAACGGAAGTCTATCCTGCAGCGAAAGCAGAAACCGATTTTCAAACGTTCTGGTATTCTTCTTTGCATGACGGCGTGATAGAATTTGCCGAACCGGCGGCATTGCTGCCGGCGTTCAAGCAGCAGACCGTTAAGCCGCTGCCTCCTCCTCCCGAAATTGATTCTTATACCGTCGTGCTGACGGAAAGTTATTATACCGGAGACGGGCGTTTTGCCGGCAACGGGTGGCTGCAAGAACTGCCTCATCCGATTTCCAAGATTGTATGGGACAACTATGCCGCAGTTTCGGTTCGCACTGCTCATGAACTCGGCGTTCAGAATAACGATCTGATTTCGATCCGCCTGCGGTCAGCAAGTACAACGCTGCCGGTGTTCGTGCAGCCCGGGCAGGCAGACGGCGCGGTTTCAATCGCACTCGGATACGGGCGGACCAACGCCGGTCCGGTCGGCTCACATGTCGGATTCGATGTGAACATTTACCCGGCGGCGCTGCTTTCCGGGACGAGAGTTTTTTCCGGCACAAAAATTTCTAAAGCCGGAGGATCATATATGCTTGCTTCCACACAGGAGCATCATTCGCTCGACGATGAATTTCTGCGCGACCTCCAATTCAAGCGGAAGATCATTCGCGAAGGAACGCTTGAAGAATATGAACGGAATCCGAATTTCCTTCATGAAGAAAAAAAGGAACTGACGAATATCGCAAAAGAATTCGAATACCGCGGCGTGAAGTGGGCGATGTCGATCGATCTGAACAAATGCGTCGGCTGCAATGCGTGTGTTGCGGGCTGTAATGTGGAAAACAATATTCCGGTGGTCGGCAAGGAACAGGCAGCAAAAGGGCGCGAGATGCAGTGGATCCGCATCGACCGTTATTACTCCGGAACGGAAGAAGCGCCGCTGCTCAGCTACCAGCCCATGCTGTGCCAGCATTGCGACAACGCGCCGTGTGAAAACGTCTGTCCCGTGGCAGCCACCAATCACAGTCCCGACGGCCTGAATCAGATGGTCTATAATAGATGCGTCGGAACGAAATACTGCTCCAACAACTGTCCCTACAAAGTGCGGCGGTTCAATTTTTTCAACTGGCGCGATAATTTTTCAAGCGGATATTACGAACAGGAATCAGCTGTGCTGGCAGAGAATCCGGAAGTGACCGTCCGCTCGCGAGGCGTCATGGAAAAATGCACGTTCTGCGTGCAGCGTATTATGGAAGCGCGCCAGCATGCGGCGGAGCAAGGACGGGAATTGCACGGGAACGATGTAAAAACGGCATGTCAGGAAGCCTGTCCTGCAACAGCGATTGTCTTCGGCGATATGCACGATCCGAATTCCGACGTTTCAAAATTGCGTGCTCATGCCCTGGGCTACCATGTTTTAGAAGAAACAAACGTGCGTCCTAATGTGACCTATATCGCAAAACTGCGCAATATTCAGTCATGATAAAAAGAAGATGACGACAATCGATTATACGCAAGAACCCCGCAATTACTCTGGGAGCTGTCACGCCTGCAGAGATCGACGCGGCTATTTCAGCTCCTCTGGACCGTTTTCCTTCCCGCCGCTGGTGGATAGCGTTCGGCATTGCGCTTATGATTCTTTCACTGGGACTTGCCTCCGTGACGGCGATTTTGTTCAAGGGACTCGGACTTATGGGTTTCAATCAGCCGGTTGCGTGGGCGTTCGATATCACGAACTTTGTTTTTTGGGTCGGTATCGGTCATGCAGGGACGCTGATTTCCGCAATTCTTTTTCTTATGAGGCAGCGCTGGCGGAATGCAATCGCACGGTTTGCCGAGGCAATGACGATTTTTGCAGTGATATGCGCCGGCATGTTCGTGTCCGTCGCTCATCTCGGGCGCGTGTGGCTTGCCGGGTATTTGTTTCCGTATCCGAATCAGCACGGCCTGTGGATCAATTTCATATCACCGCTTGTCTGGGATGTTTTTGCCGTTTCGACATATTTTACGGTCTCGCTTGTGTTCTGGTATCTGGGCCTCGTGCCGGACTTTGCAACGCTGCGGGACCGGACCGCCAACAAGCATAAAAAACTTGTGTATTCTATTTTAAGCCTTGGCTGGAGATTTTCCAACCGGCACTGGAGCCATTACGAACGGATGTATCTGATTCTTGCCGGCTTCGCAACGCCCCTCGTGCTTTCCGTGCACACGATTGTGAGTTTCGATTTTGCCGTTTCGGTACTTCCCGGATGGCATTCAACGATTTTCCCGCCGTACTTCGTTGCCGGCGCTGTGTTTTCCGGTTTCGCCATGGTGCAAAACGTGCTTATCGGCGTGCGAAAACTTTTTAAACTCGAGAAGATTATTACGCTGAAGCATCTTGAGAATATGAATAAAGTCATGCTGGCGACCGGCATGATGGTCGGCTATGCCTATGCTGTGGAATTTTTTATGGCGTGGTACAGCGGCAGCCAGTTCGAGCGGTTCGTCTTTCTCAACCGTGCACTCGGTCCTTACGCATGGGCCTACTGGACTATGGTTTCCTGCAACGTTTTGTTTGTGCAGCTCTTCTGGTTCAAGAAGATTCGCACATCTATTCCCGTGATGTTCGTTATCGGCGTGCTCGTGAATATCGGGATGTGGTTCGAACGGTATGTCATTATCGTCACATCGCTCTCGCGGGATTTTCTGCCGTCGAGCTGGGGGCATTTTTCTCCGACAATGTTCGATTTCGGCGTTCTGGCGCTCGGCTTCGGTTTGTTTTTTACGCTCGTCCTGCTGTTTGTCCGTTTCCTGCCTTCCGTTGCGATGGCAGAACTCAAAGGCGTGATGGAGAATGCGCAGCCGCATTATCATGAATGAGTATGGCACACAAAGATAATCTTTACGCAGTAACGGCTCTGTTTGATTCCCCGGATGCCGTCCTTCATGCGGCGGAAAAGACCGGGAATGCCGGCTACACGAAATTCGACGTCCACACTCCGTATCCGGTTCACGGTATGGATAGGGCAATGAAGCTTAAAACGTCGAAGATCGGATTGTTCGCTTTTGCCTTCGGGCTGCTCGGCGCGGTTTGCGCGGTGCTTTTTATTTCCTGGGTGACCATCAAAGATTACCCGCTCGTCATCGGGGGCAAGCCGTTCTGGTCGTGGCCCGCATTCGTTCCGGTGTCGTTCGAGGTCACGGTTCTGGCAACTTCTGTGCTCTCGACGCTTGCTATGATTGTGCTTTACTTTAAATTCCCGAACAATGCGCACCCGCTGCACGATACGCCTTATATGAAAAGTGTATCGTCGAATCGTTACGGCATCGCGGTGCAGGCGGACGATCCGAAGTTCGATGAAAAAGAGGTGACCGGATTTTTCCGGTTTCTCGGAAGCAAAGAAATTGCCCCGGTCTATTTTGTTGCTGAAGACCAGGATATGCGTCCGGCGCTTTTCGATCCGAAATTTCTTGCAGTGCTGCTTGTGACCGGACTAACAGTTTCGGCGGCAACGTATTTTACTCTGAATAAGATTTTATATCTTCCGCCTTTCGACTGGATGATGGTGCAGCCGAAGCTGAAGGCGCAGCAGCCAAGTTCGTTTTTCCGCGACGGTATCGGCATGCGCCCGCCTGTGGAAGGAACCGTTGCGCGAGGGTATATGCCGTATCCATATAAAGGAAAACCGAAAGAAGCGGGAATGAATCTCGCCGATCCGCTGCTTCCGACAAAGGAAGTGCTTGGCCGCGGACAGCAGAAATTCCTGACCTATTGCAGTCCCTGTCATGGAAATTTCGGACAGGGGGACAGCCGCCTGCAGGGGCAATTCCCGAATCCGCCGACATTGATGTCGGATAAGGTTCGCAGCTGGCCGGACGGCTCGATTTATCATATAATTACCGAGGGACAAAACGTCATGCCGAGTTATGCGTCTCAGATTCCGCGCGATGACCGGTGGGCAATTATACAGTACATCCGCGCACTGCAGCGGGCGCAGCATGCGCAAGAATCGGATTTCAAGTAAATCATGGAAATTATAGAACGGACACAGAAAAAGTTTTCCGCCAAAATCCGACCAATCGGCTGGGGATTGGTCTGGCTCGGTGTTGCGCTGTATGCACTGGGCTATATTACCGATGCGCGGGAAGCTGTGTTCAATAACGCGCTCAATTTTCTTTATCTTGCAAGCATTGGAATCGGCGCGCTTTTTTTTATTGCGCTGGAATATATTACGGGCGCGGTCTGGAGTGTGCCGATACGGCGCGTGAATGAATTTTTAGCGCAGCTTGTTCCGTTTGCAGCGCTGCTGGCGGTTCCGCTTCTGTTCAATCTTGATAATCTGTTCGTCTGGGCGCGGAAGGATATTGCAGCTTCCGATGCGCTGCTCCGTTTGAAAGAGCCGTACTTAAATCAAACTTTTTTCATTGCGCGGTTCATCGGAATTTTCATTATCTGGAAAATTTTTATCTGGCTGCTGACGCGGAATTCGATGCGGCAGGATGCAACGGGAGACCAGCGGTTGACGAAAATTAATACGATACTCTCGGCGATTTTTATGCCTGTCTTTGCCCTCACTCTTACGATTTTTGCTGTGGACTGGGGAATGAGTCTTGAACCCCGCTGGTATTCGACTATTTACGGAATTTATTTTTTCGCGGGAACCGCAACAGCATCCCTTGCGGCGCTGACGCTGGTTACAGTATCGCTCTATGAACGCGGGTATTTTCCAAAGCTCCGGCGCGATCATTTCTATAATCTCGGCGCTTTGCTCTTTACTTTCGTCAATTTCTGGGCATATATCGCCTTCAGTCAATTTATGCTTGTCTGGTATGCGAATCTGCCCGAGGAAACATCCTGGTTCCTTGCACGCTGGCACGGCGGTTGGGAGTACGTTTCCATTGCGCTTATACTTGTGCAATTTGTCGTTCCGTATTTTGTGCTTCTGCCGCAGGAAGCGAAAATGAATATCCGCACGCTTCGCCGGATGGCGATATGGCTGCTTTTTGCGCATGCGCTCGATCTGTACCTGGCTCATTATGCCGACTTTCAGCGCCGTTCCTCCTTTCGGATGGATGGAAATCTGTTTCCCGGCGGGAATTGCCGGTATCGTCATTGTCGTTCTCGGATGGCAGATCCGGAATCGCCAGCTCACGCCCATCGGCGACCCGAAATTAAAAAGAGGACTGGAGTTTAGACTATAATGCTAAGAAGTTGCTTGGTTCGTAGTTCTTGGTTCGTAGTTCTTAGTTCGTGGTGCTTGGTTCGTAGTTCGTAGTTGTTGATTGGTTTGTCGGTTCATTGGTTTGTCAGTTCACAGTTCACGATTTACCATTTACTATTGACCATTGACTGGTTTTAAATGAATCTTCAAGACGAAATAGACTGGAACGATCTCAAACGAAGACCGGAAAAACTTTTCGGTTATTCGTATTTGTATTTTCTTGCCGTGCTCGCAGGGCTCGGAATGCTGTACGTCGGAAATCTTACAACGGCCGGAAAAAACAGTATTGTTCCCGGTGTACCCGCGGATTCTTCATCCATCGTTCAGGAGCTTCCGCTCCAGAGTCCGCGCGTGCTTCCGTCGGTGGACGTGATGAAATACGGAATTCCTTCGCCGGAACTTGTACAAAGGGGGAAAAACGTGTATAACCAAAATTGTTCCTCCTGTCACGGAGATAATGGAGATGGGAACGGGCCGACTGCATCGGTACTGGCATCGAAACCCCGGAATTTTCATTCTCTTGAAGGATGGAAAAACGGTTCGAAAGTTTCGCAAATCTATGCAACGCTGGAGAGCGGCCTGCGTGGAACCGCGATGTCGTCTTTCAATTATATGACTCCTGCCGACCGGTTTGCTGTTATTCATTTTGTCCGGTCGCTCGCGCCGAACCAGCCCGCTGATTCCCGTGAAGAACTAAAGCAGCTCGATGCGCGTTATGAACTTGCAAAGGGAGTGAATGTCCCGGGACAAATACCGGTCAAAAGGGCGGTTCAGCTGATCGGCCGTGAGGCAGGCAGGACATTCGATACGCTGCAGATGCGCATAGAGCGGCTCAAGGAAAACGAGCAGCGAAACATTCTGCTTTCTTCCGTAATCGAAAATCCGCAAAAAATTATCGTTGGATTTTATCATCGTCCGGATAGACTGAACTCTCCGGATATTTTTCTTCATTCGGTTGCATCGGATCCGGCACAGCTGGGTTTTAAACCGGCTGTCCTTCGTCTGACGGCAGCAGAATGGAAAGAGCTGTATCTTGACCTAAGAACAATTACGGGTAGGACACTATGAAAAAAATAATTTTAGCTGCGGCGTTGATGCTGACTTTCTTTCCGCACCATCTTGATGCGCAGGAGCAGCAGCCGGTCGGTATTGTGGAAAAGCTTGGACAGACTGTTCCGCTGGATGCGGAGTTTTACGATGAATACGGAAACCTCGTCCAGTTGAAATCGGTTATCACGAAACCCGCCATTCTCATGTTCGTCTATTACCGCTGTCCCGGCATTTGCAATCCGCTGATGACTGAGGTCGCAAAGATCGTGCAGAAAATGGATCTCGAATTGGGCAAAGATTACCAGATTGTCACCATAAGCTTCGACCCAGAAGAAAAGCCGGAACTTGCCGCGGATAAAAAGGACAATTACCTGAGTCTCATCAAGCGAAAAGTCGATCCGAACGGATGGCGTTTTTTCACGGGCGACAGCGTCAATATTCACCGCATGACGGATGCGGCCGGGTTCTTTTATAAAAAAGAGAACGGAACATGGGTCCATGCCGGCGTGCTGATTGCTGTTTCTCCGAACGGAAAAATTGCACGCTATCTGTACGGCATACAGCATCTTCCTCTCGATGTCAAACTCGCACTCATGGAAGCCGCTGAAGGACGAACGGGACCGACGATTGCGAAAATACTTTCATTCTGCTATGCCTATGATCCCGAGGGGCAGCGCTATGCTCTGGATATCGTCCGTATATGCGGTGTTGTTTTTCTCGGTTTGGTAGGTGTCTTTATCATGGTCTTTCTTGTGAAACCGGGGAAAAAGAAGGGAGGGCCGCAATGACGACATCGGCACTGGCGGCAGAACCCGATTACCTGCACGCTCCGACAAAGCTGAAGGGTTTGCTTGGATGGATTTTTTCCACCGACCACAAGAGAATTGCAATTCTCTACCTTGCAACGATGATGCTGTTTTTCCTCGTTGCCGTTATTCTCGGCGTACTGATGAGAGTGGAACTGTTCTCCACAGGGAGAACGATTGTCGATCCGCAGACGTACAATCAGATGTTCACGCTCCACGGCGTCATTATGATCTTTTTATTTATCATTCCCGGCATGCCGGCGGTGTTCGGCAATTTTATGCTGCCTCTCATGATCGGAGCAAAAGATGTTTTCTTCCCGCGGCTGAATTTGTTTTCATGGTGGCTGTTTCTTGCCGGTGCGCTTACCGTCGTCGTCTCGCTGTTTCTTCCAGGCGGACCGTCCGATACCGGCTGGACGTTCTACGTTCCCTACAGCATCCGCACGACGACGAACGTTATTCCCGCGCTTGCCGGGGCATTTATTCTCGGGTTTTCATCCATACTGACCGGCCTGAATTTCATTACGACAATCCATCGCATGCGCGCGCCGGGGATGTCGTGGTTTAAGATGCCGCTCTTTATATGGGCGATCTATTCCACAGCATGGGTTCAGATTCTGGCGACGCCGGTCATCGGCATTACACTGCTGCTCGTGACGATCGAACGCTTGTTCGGGATCGGGATTTTCGATCCGGCAATGGGCGGGGACCCGGTTCTGTACCAGCATCTGTTCTGGATGTATTCTCATCCGGCGGTGTACATTATGATTCTCCCCGCACTCGGCGTCGTTTCGGAAATTATTCCGGTCTTTGCACGGCGGACGATTTTCGGTTATAAATTTATTGCCTACTCGAGTCTTGCTATTGCATCCGTTGGCTCTCTTGTCTGGGCGCACCATATGTTCACAGTCGGCATGAGCAATACGGGCATGTTTGTTTTTTCCCTGCTGACCTTTCTTGTTGCGATACCCAGCGCCGTCAAGGTTTTCAACTGGATAGCAACGCTATACAAGGGCTCGATTCTCATCGATGTGCCGCTGCTGTTTATTCTTTCTATGATCGTTCAATTTTGTATCGGCGGGTTCACCGGACTCATGCTCGGCGCGCTGGCGGTTAATATTCACGTGACCGATACGTATTTTGTCGTGGCGCATTTCCATTACGTCATGTTCGGCGGAGCCGGCTTTGCGCTTTTTGCAGCTATGCATTACTGGTTTCCAAAAATGTTCGGAAGAATGATACGGCGCACGCCGGCAATGATCGGATGGCTGCTGATGACCGTGGGATTCAATCTGTTTTATTTTCCGATGTTTATTCTCGGTTATCTGGGCATGCCGCGCAGGTACTACGATTCGCTGCCGCAGTTCCTGCCGCTGCACCGTGTTGCGTCGGTGGGATCGTGGATTCTGGCAGCCGGGATTTTTCTGGTCGTTATAAACCTTTTTATTTCTATCCGGCGCGGGACCAAAGCGCCTATGAATCCCTGGGGCGGAAAAACTTTGGAGTGGACGGTGCCTTCGCCGCCGCCCGTAGAAAATTTTCATGAAATCCCGTCGGTCATCAAGGGACCGTATGATTATTCGGAATATGAACAGCCGCAGGAGGGCTCATGAGTCCGGCTTCTGCTGCGGTTTCCCATGTGCACCGGGACGATGAAGGTTCGCGCATCGGGATGTGGCTTTTTCTTTTTACAGAGCTTATTCTTTTCGGCGGAATGTTCATTGTCTATGCCGTGTATCGTTTCAAACATTTCGATGAATTCCGGATTGCCGGCGCGGAACTCGATGTTTTTGTCGGCGCTTTAAACACGATCATACTGCTGACGAGCAGCTGGACTGTCGTCATGTCCATTGCGGCGATCCGGCGCGGGAATAAAATTCTTTCCATGGTTCTTCTCTCCGCGACCATCGTGCTTGCTTTTTTCTTTCTCGTAAACAAGTATTTTGAATGGAGCCATAAAATTGCGCACGGCATATATCCGAAATCGCCCGAACTGATGAAGAAACCCGCCGGCGAGATTTTGTATTTTGGATTGTATTACATGATGACCGGACTGCATGCGCTTCATGTCATCATCGGCATGATCATTCTCAGTTTTATGCTTGTGTTCGTCGCGCGCAATATTATCAACAAAGATTCGTTCGTCAAGCTGGAAGCAGGGGGACTGTACTGGCACCTTGTCGATATTATCTGGATATTTTTATTTCCGCTCTTTTATCTTATTCATTAGCGCCGGAGTTCGATTGTTATGCCGCATAGGAAGAAGCAACATACTGCCGGTTACGGAAGAGTACACGCTGGTCTGGCTCGGCCTGCTCGGGTTGACGGGACTGACGGTTGCGCTTGCCGGCATCGATCTGGGCCGCTGGGTCATTGCAACAGCACTCGTTATTGCGGGTATCAAGTCGATGTTCGTTCTGAACATCTTCATGCATTTGAAATCGGAAGACCGGCTCTTCCGCATTTTCACGGCTGTCGCGGTTGTGACGCTGGCAATTTTTTTTATTCTGACTTTTTTCGATTACGCGTTCGCTTAAGAAAAAGGAAAAAACATGTTCAAAGGGGAGTCCCCATTTTCCGATTATGTCGATGCAACGTTCCTGACGATTGCGGGTATTTCGTTGCTCGTGCTCATCGGACTGCTTATAGCGATGGTGTATTTTCTTGTACGCTACAGCCGCAAACGGAATCCTCATCCGAAAAATATCGAAGGCAACCTGCCGCTCGAAATAACATGGACGACAATCCCGCTGATTCTTTTTATGGGAATGTTCTATATGGGATGGCGCGGGTATTTAAAGGAAATTCAAATTCCCGGCGATGCATTGCCGGTGCACGTAACAGCTCAAATGTGGAAGTGGACCTTCGAATATCCGAACGGCGTCAAAACGGATACGCTCTATGTTCCGGTCGGCGCTGCGATGAAGCTGTCTATGAAGTCTTTAGATGTCAACCATTCGCTTTTTATACCGGCATTCCGGATCAAGGAAGACGTTATTCCGAACCGTGAAAACAAAATGTGGTTCCGCACGCCGCGCATTGCATCGTACGACATCGAATGTGCGGAATTCTGCGGGCTGCAGCATGCATATATGTATTCAAAAGTGGTTTCGCTCGATACTGCACAATTCGAGACGTGGTACCGGGCTGTGTCCATGAAACAGTCTAAATCGTATACCCCGCTGACCGCACAAGCAGTTCCAGCGGATAACCCATAAGAGGATTATGGATATATTGAAAGATATAGCGCTTTTCCCATCATCCGATCATTATCATCTGATCGTGTGCATTGCCGCGTTAAGCGCCGTCGTGCTGATTCCGTATCTTGCTTTTGCGCTCGGTTCTTCTCTTCTTGCGCTGAGGTATGAATCGAAAGGGAAAAAACAAAAAGATGCTGCGGCGCTCGAAGAGGCATACGAATGCATTCAGGCGCCGTTTGCGAATAAACGCGTCGTGGTTTTTCTCGGACTGCTTCCCGCTCTTACTCTTGTTCTGGCGCATGCACAGATGCTGAAATCCACTCCTGCGGTTTCCACTGCACTCTCCGCTGCCGGATTTGTCCTGCTTGCAGCCGGACTGATTCTGCTTGGTTTCTATAAATATACGTTCCGTCTTCAGGAGTTTCTTGCATCGTACCGGTCGATGCTGGATAAGCAAAAGGGAACAGAGGAAAAAGCGGATGTGATCGGTATGTATGAACAATCCAACACTGCGGCGCATCTGCGGGCCGGCCGCTGGGGAATTGCAGCTTTATTGCTCGGCGCGTTTCTTTTTTCCGCTGCGGAAGCCGTGACAGCGGATCCGTCTCAATGGCAGACGATCGAATCGGCAGGCGATGTTTTGTTGAGTCCCGGCGTCTGGATAAAGTTTTTTGTTTTCTGTTCTCTTGTGCCGGGAATGACCGCACTCGGTATATTGTTCTTCTCCTTGGAACGGAAAAAGCCGCATATGGAGTCCGCCCATGCTGCAATCGTCCGCGATTCGGTCCGTTGGTCTGCAGTTTCTCTTGTCGTGCTTCCCATCGTTCTGCTGGCGAACATAGCGGCTGTTCCGTCCGCCGCAGTCTCCGGCGTGCTCTATTCGCTTACAGGGCTTGCATTAGTCCTGTTCTTTGCTGCAGCCCATTTTGTCTACGGTTTTTACCGCACGGGTGAGCGGCAGGCGGCATCGCTTGCATTTTTTCTTTTTCTTTTTGCAGTCGGAGTAACTGTTGCCGGAGAATATGCCGGCATTGGCACGGCAACGCGAAGTCAGGCGGCCGCCCTTTCTGTGACGTATGAAAAAGAGTTGGAAACGCTGAAAGCGAAATACGGAACGGTGGAAGTTTCGTTCACGGGAGAAGATATTTACAACGCCAAATGTTCCGCCTGTCATTTGTTCGATCAGAAAAAGGTAGGGCCTCCATATTTTGAGACGGTCCCGAAATACAATAAGAATACATCGCAATTAGCCGCTTTTATACTCAGCCCGGTCAAAAAGAATCCGGACTATCCGTCGATGCCGAATCAGGGGCTGCGCCCCGACGAAGCGGATTCGATTGCGGCTTATCTTATCATGAAGGTCGCTCAGTCTGGACGATAATGCCGGAACAAAGTAAAACATATATTCTTCCAAGGCGAAGCGCAGTGTTTGAATATGCAGCGCTGACAAAACCCGAACTCACGCTTTTGTCCGTGATGACAGCCGTTTGCTCGGCCTCTCTGGCATCGAGCAGGGGATCGTCTGTTCTGCCGATTCTTCACGCTGCCGTTGGAACCCTTCTTGTAGGCGCCGGCGCCGGGGCATTGAATCAATATTTTGAGCGGGCATTCGATGCAAAAATGAAACGAACGGAGCAGCGTCCTCTTCCATCGGGAGCCGTTCGGCCTCAGGATGCGCTGTTCTTCGGAAGTGCATGCGCCGCAGCCGGTATTGTGTATTTGGCTGCTGCCGCAAATGCGGCTGCCGCATTACTTGCACTTATCACACTCGTGAGTTATGTTTTTGTTTACACTCCCTTGAAACGGAAGACGCCGTTTGCGACGGTCGTCGGAGGCGTCCCCGGCGCGCTGCCTCCGCTCATCGGCTGGGCTGCGGTTCGAGGCGGCCTGACGATGGAAGCGTGGTCATTGTTCTTTATACTCTTTTTTTGGCAGATGCCGCATTTTCTCTCGCTGGCCTGGATGTACCGAAACGATTACGCGCGTGCCGGATTTAAAATTCTAACAGTCCTTGATCCGGCGGGAGAAGCGACGAGCAGACAGATTCTGATTTATACGATTGCGCTTGCTCCGGCATCCGTGCTGCCGACTCTGCTCGGAATGGCGGGATTGGCTTATTTTTATATCTCGATGACCTTATCATGCGCATTTTTGCTGCTTGCCATTCGTTTTATAAAGCTGCGAACCGGCGGAGCTGCACGGAGACTTTTTTTGGCTTCGCTCGTCTATCTGCCGGCTGAATTTATCTTATTGCTTGCAATGAAGTAATATGCTCGTTTATTAATCTTTCCAGTTTTTTTTCGTCTAAAGAATGACTACTTTTTTAATAGTGAATAGTAAATGGTAAATGGTAAATGGCAAATGGTGAATGGCAAATGGTAAATAGTGAATAGTGAATGGAGAATGCATGAAAAAAAAGACTATATATACCTCGGGTGTACTCATTTTCGTTTTTTTTAGCGCCGTATTATTTTTGACGGGATGCAGCAGTGCAGTCAAATTGACCAGCGATTGGAAAAAATCCGATATGGTTATCGACGGCAGGCAAAACGATTGGGAGGGAAGTCTTTATCTATTAAAGAAAGCAAATGTTCTGATCGGTGTCCGAAACGATTCGGTGAATTTGTACATTTGCTTCATTACCGACGATCCGTCCGCAAAGCGGCAGATTATGAGGAACGGCCTGACTGTATGGTTGGATCCCAAGGGCGGATCGAGCGAACGGTGCGGTATAAAGTTTCCCCTGGGTGCAAAATTCAATGGTCCGAAAGAACCGGGCAGTAATGCTTCCGCCGCTGCTCCCGAGAATGATTCTCCGCCCCCGATTATAGACAGTACGAACGGTATCAGATCTCATGCGGACGATAATAAATCCCGGCAGTATCCATCAGCCGATCTCTTTTCCCGGACAGGAGCAGACGATATACAGAAAAGCGTTCAGTTTATACTTACCGATGAAGACAGGACGCAGGACTTGCTTCTTATAGAACTTCGCGCAATGGAGGTCAAATATAGTGCGGGAAGAAATACGTTCGTCTATGAACTGAAAGTCCCGCTTCATAAAACCGCCGAGTTTCCATTCGAGTTGAATCCGAAAAACGGTGTCATCGGAATCGGATTCAAATCGGAATTTAAGAAAGAGAATTCAAACAGCGGACCGAGTATGAATATGGGAGAGCCCGGCGGCAGAAGTGGGCCGGGCGGCACAGGCGGCAATGAAATGGAGGAGCCGGGCGGCGGCCGGGAAGGACGCGGCGGCGGACGCAGCCGTACCAATACAGTTCCGCGTTCGTCTGAAGAAATGGACATCTGGGTGAAAGCGGTTCTTGCCGCTCCGGGACCGGCGATATAAGAAAAGTTCTATAAGTATTGTGCTGTTTTTCTCAAAAGCCCATTCCGGTGGTTGCAGCATCGGAATGGGTCATTATTCTGGTATATATCTGATTGCAATATCAATTATCCATCTCTGAATAAAATCATTTTTATAACCGGCGCCGCCTTTCTCACACGGTCATCTCGGAGAGGATACGATGAATGCCGTTACAAAATCCATTCTTACAAGAATGAGTATATTCGGCGGTGTTTTAGGTATATCGAAGAATTTTCTTGGGAAAAATTGGGACAATATCTGTATTTTAATTGTTATAGAAAACGCGATCGAGTGCAAAAGACCGAGAACGTTTTATAATGACTCACAATAATACACACGATGAACGATGGAAATATTATGCATATAGTCATCCCGAAAGAAAAAGGCACAAACGAGTCTCGCGTTTCCATGCTTCCACTGAATGTAGAAAAACTGGTGAAGAATGGGGCAAAGGTAACGATCGAAACGGGACTCGGCGCTGCGCTGGGAATTTCCGACAGTCAATATAAAAAGGCCGGCGCTGGTATAGAAAAGAACGGGAAAAAACTGCTGGCTTCGGGGGATATCGTGCTTGGCCTTCGCGTGCCTGATGTAAAAGAAATTTCTGCGTATAAGAAGAAAACGATCCGTATCGGTTATCTGGATCCGTTCATGCAAAAGCCGCTGCTTGCCGCTCTGGCGAAGAAAAATATTTCCGCCATTGCTATGGAGATGATCCCCCGCTCCACACGCGCGCAAAAAATGGACGCACTCAGTTCGCAGGCAAGTCTTGCGGGATATGCTGCTGTCGTTCTGGCAGCCGATAATATTCAGAAAATTTTTCCAATGATGATGACTCCCGCCGGAACCATTCAGCCGGCGCGTGTTTTTATCATCGGAGCAGGAGTCGCCGGTCTGCAGGCCATTGCAACGGCGCGCCGCCTCGGTGCAAAAATCGATGCGTTCGATACTCGTCCCGCCGCGAAGAACGACGTTCTTTCTCTCGGTGCAAAATTCGTGGAGATCGATCTCGGCGAAACGGGACAGACAGCTCAGGGATATGCAAAAGCGCTGACTGACGATCAATTGAAAAAGCAGCGCGAAGTTATGAAACAATATTGCGCGCAGGCCGATGTCGTCATTACCACGGCGCAGGTGTTCGGCCGCAAAGCGCCGGTCATTGTCACCAGAGAAATGACGGAAGCGATGAAGCCGGGCAGCCTGATTGTCGATCTTGCAATCGATTCCGGCGGCAATGTAGAAGGCGCAGTGTATAATAAAACGATTATAAAGAACGGCGTGAAAATCATCGGACTCGCCAACATGCCGGCACGGATGGCATTGAATGCAAGTCAGATGTATTCCAACAACCTGTTCAATCTGCTGGATGAGTTTTGGGACAGGGAAAAGAAAGAGTTCGTTCTGAAACTCGACGACGACATCATCAAGAGCTGTCTTATCACTCACGACGGAGCTGTCGTGCATCCGGCATTCGCTCCCGGCGATAAAAAAGAGAAAGGGAAATAAGCATGTCCAATCTTATCGAATTACTTTATGTGCTCGTTCTTGCCGGTTTCGTCGGTTTTGAGGTAATCAAAAAAGTAACGCCGACACTGCATACGCCGCTCATGTCCGCAACGAACGCCATTTCCGGCATCTCTCTCGTCGGCTCGCTTGTTGCGGCCGGCAGCAGTCATCAGGTAAGTCAGATTCTCGGATTTGTCGCCGTTACAGCGGCGACAATAAATGTCGTCGGCGGATTCCTCATTACCGAACGCATGTTGAAAATGTTCAAGCGAAAGGAGCGGAAGTCATAATGGCTGCCATCAATTATCCGCTTGAAATTACCTATATCATCGCTTCGGTACTGTTTATTTTGGGACTCAAGGGACTGAGTCACCCGGAATCCGCGCGGCGCGGAATGCATTATGCCGAAATCGGGATGTTCCTTGCAGTCGTCGGTACATTGCTCAGCGGTGAAATCGTTTCCTGGGAATGGATCGTTTCCGGCATTGTCATCGGATCTGCAATCGGAACTGCAATGGCGATTTTTATGCCTATGACGGCCATGCCGCAAAGAATTGCAATTTCCCATGCTTTCGGCGCACTTGCCGCTGTGCTGGTCGGCGTCAACGAATATATTGTGCACAGCGAAAGAGCGTACAGCATCATGCCGGCGCTCGGATTTGAAGTACTCTTCGGCGCTTTGACCGTAACCGGAAGCTTGATGGCGTTCGGCAAATTGCAGGATCTGATTCCGGGCGTTCCCCTGACCTACAAAGGGCAGAATGTCGTGAATATCCTGTTGTTTTTTATAACGATCGGGATGTTCGTTTACCTGATTTTTTTCCCTGCCGATATTGTTGTGTTCTTTATCATGATCGCACTCAGTTTTCTTATCGGCATTTTTCTCGTGCTGCCGATCGGCGGTGCGGATATGCCGGTGGTGCTGTCTTTGATGAATTCATACGCAGGACTTGCAGCCGCGGCGACCGGTTTTGCTATCAATAATAAAGTGCTCATCATTGCCGGATCGTTGGACGGTTCGTCGGGATTTATACTTTCCATCATCATGAGCAAAGCAATGAACCGTTCATTTGCAAACATTCTATTCGGTGCGGTCGGTTCGCCAAAGGTCGATACGGCCAAGCTGGCAGAGCAGCGTCCGATCAACCGGTTTACAATCGAGGATACAAAATTCGCGCTCGAACAAGCGGAACGCGTCGTCATTGTGCCGGGATACGGAATGGCGGTGGCGCAGGCGCAGTATGCAGTGCGCGAGCTGAGTGAAGAACTTGAAAAACGCCGCATCAAAGTGGAATTTGCCATTCATCCTGTGGCGGGACGCATGCCGGGGCATATGAACGTGCTTCTGGCTGAGGCAAATGTTTCGTACGACCAGCTTTTGGAAATGGATGTCGTCAATCCGACCATGGATACCGTGGATGTCTGCATGGTCATCGGCGCAAACGATGTGGTCAATCCGGCGGCGCGGACTGAAAGATCGAGTCCGATTTACGGCATGCCGATTATCAATGTCGATAAAGCGCGGACGGTTATTGTTATGAAGCGATCGATGGCGACCGGATTTGCCGGTATAGAAAATCCGCTCTTCTATGAACCGAACACTAAAATGCTTTTCGGCGATGCAAAGAACGTTTTGCAGGAGCTCATAGCGGAATTTAAAAAAGGATAGATCCTGCTGTTGCCGCGGTCGGCGGCCGCGGGAATATCACGATATTAACCTGACTGTCGCAGGAAGGCGAAGTCAGCGACATATTAAAAATTGCGGAATTTGAAACAACAGCGGCGTATTTTTCGCATGCTCCGCAAAGAATTCGGTCTAACGATTTCTAAGTTTTCAAGAAGGGTTTTTCATGAATAAGCTCCGAGCGGTACTATGCCTCTGTACGGCAATTCTCTTTACAGCTCATTCGGCATTATCCGGATCCAATCGTGCATCACAACCGGTAAGTTCCAACGCTTCACCGGAAGCAAAAGCGCTGCTGGATGTTTTTTACAGCATATCGGGTAAATACATATTGATGGGTCAGCATAATTTTCCGAATAAAAAAAGCAGGAATTCTCAATTCGCAGCCCGCTACGTCGGCAAGACACCGGTCATTTTCAGTACGGACTTCGGTTTTGCAAAAGACAGCGATAAGGACGCCGCTCATGCTCGTCCGGAAATCGTAGAAGAAATCAAGAGGCAGCACCGCATGGGTTCAATAGCCATGATTACGTGGCATGCGGTTCCGCCGACTGCGGATGAACCGGTGACATTCCGGGGTCAGCCCGGTACAGGCAGGCCGGATTCTTTGACAACCGTTCAGGGCCAGCTGCTCGATGAACAATTTAAGGATTTGCTGACGCCCGGGACGAAAATTTATAATCACTGGTGTGCGCAAATCGATACCATTGCTTTCTATCTCAAGCAGCTTCAGGCGGCCCGCATCCCTGTTCTGTGGCGTCCCTATCATGAAATGAACGGCAACTGGTTCTGGTGGGGAGGCCGGCGCGGCGAATACGGCACTGCTGCGCTTTACCGGCAGCTCTTCGACCGGCTCGTGAACTATCATAAGCTTAACAATTTGATCTGGATCTGGAATGTGGATCGACCGGCAAAGCCCGAAAGACGGTTTACGGATTATTTCCCGGGGGGAAAGTATGTCGATATTCTCTCGCTCGATGTGTATGGAAGGGATTTTCAGCAGTCATATTATAAGAGTCTGCTCGGTTTGGCAAAGGGAAAACCGATCGCTCTTGCGGAAGTCGGCAATCCGCCTTCGCTGCAGATTCTTAAAGAACAGCCGAAATGGACGTACTACGTTATCTGGGCGGGAATGGTCCGGAATACGCTGAAGAAAGAACATCTTGAATTGGCAGGCAGTGCTCGTGTCCTGGGTCTCGAAGATTCCGTATTCAAAAAGATTACTTCCCCGTACCGTGCTGTCTGTGGAATCGATTCGATGCCGCCGGCGTTATCCGACAGTTCGAAAGTCGATTTTTCCGGCGAGTGGGTATTGAATGAAGAACGATGCGTTCTCGACAAGTGGGGTGCCGGTAATCTTCCTTTCAAGTTGAATATTGTCCAAAATGAAAACCAGCTTTCGGTCCGCAAAAAATTTATTGTAGAGTACGACGACGATAAAATTGTGAATGAAAATTTTGCATTGGATGGAAAAACGTCCAGATCGGAAATGTGGAATATGCCTTCGATAGTGTCGACGAAATGGTCTCGCGATACATTGATTGTCGATGCGAAAGTGGATACTGCGGCAGGGGGCCGCTTTATGCCGGTCTCTGTAAGCGAAGCTTGGAGTCTCCAGCGGAACGGTTCAGAGTTATCGATTCGCCAGGTGTCGGAATCGTTTTTTGGTAAACGAACCGTCACGATGGTTTTTGAAAAACAGTGAATGACGGATAGAAGAAGTTCTTAGTGCGTCGTGCTTAGTGCTGAAGTTCCTAAGAAGACCAATGTTCAGCTGTGAACTGATAAACCAAACAACGAACCAAGAACAAGAACCAAGAACTAAGAACTAAGAACTAAGAACTAAGAACTAAGAACTACTTCCTCACCAGCACGACCTGCGCACGATCCGCCTTTACTATATCGGAGAAAAATTTACGGTACTCTTTATAATTTTTTGCGGGAACCGTATAATCGTGAATTTCCAAAGAACGCGTAAAGAGCAGCGTCGTATCGCCTGTTACGATTGTTTTCGAAGAGAACCGTCCGAATGAAGATTCTACATGCACTTCCGGCGGCATCGATTCGGCGGCAAATCCTTTTGGAAAACTGTAAACGAGTGTATCGACATCGAGATACGGATACGAGAATCGCATGGGCGCAATACGCTCTGCGACATCCGGAGGAATGGTGTTATTCCGTTCCATCATATTCGGCTGAAAAAACAGCCGGCTGCCCGTAGCAGATGCATAGCGTTTGACTGAAAATTGGAGAGAAAGTCCGATTTCGTTTTCATGCGTTTCTAATCCGCTGAGAGAATAATTTTTGAGAACGGCATTGGGAACATCGATGTCGTTCATGATCCAGCGTTCACGTTCCTCCGGCGATGCCGCAAAGAGACTGCCTCTAATATCGTCCTGCTGATCGCCGTTACGAATTTCCATGCTGTTTACTTCGGCCCCTCCAGAGGCAGCGAGTAAAATCTTTGCAGTCCGGCGCTGCATGTTTTGAGCGGGCGAGCTGGAAGGAGTATGGACAACTTTTCCTCCTTCAGGTGTTATCAAGAGAACGCCGCGATTTTCAGTCTCGAAGCTTATATGTCCGAAAGGTATCGATTGACTCGTGCACTCGAGCCAGACTGTGTCTTTCTGAAGCGGCACGCATACCATGGCATGATTGAATTGATTGCTCGGAAATTCTTCAATAAAGGGAAAGCGGTCATTGCCATGATGAACCAAAAATGAATAGGCGGTTATTCCTGCGGCTTTTAAAAGCGAGACCATATAATTAGAAAGCGCTTTGCAATCTCCGTACCCGTGTTCGTGAACGCATGCTGCATCAAACGGCTGCCAGCCGCCTATTCCAACTTGCACACTGACATAGCGTGTCCGTTCCTGCATGTATCTGTACACTTTGCGGATTTTTTCCCGGTCGCTATCGGCAGGATGGATGATCGACCGTACTTCCTTGATAGCTGATTCCGGGAGGATGTCTTTTTCCTTATAAAGATTGTAATCCCATACTCCGAAATTTTTCCATGAACTCAAGTCCCCGGCATATCCGTCGATTTCAAATTTCCGGGGCGCTGTATAGACTAGAGCGGAATAATCCTCGGAATTGCTTCCGACAGCATCTTTGGAAAGCTTTGGCAAATTTTGGAATTCCCAAACATAAACACGCCTGCCTTCATCCGTGTGTTCGACCGGACGGAGCGAGTCGGAGCTGCACCAGTAACGAAGAGAATCGCCTTCCGGGAGGGTGACTTCAAATTTTGCTTCCTGTACAGGATCGAGATATTCCTGCGGCTGCCACTCCGGCCAGTAAAAATATCCGTTTCGGATATATTCATATCTATATTCTATCGTATACGGATATTGATTGTAATACATTTCGGCGACCTGCATGCGTGTGTCTTCATAAAGTGAGTAGCCGGACACAGCGCTGTAATCTTTCTTTTCATCGCTTTCCAAAGTTCGGATTTCTTTTCCGGTCGAATCGTAAATCGTGCCCTCGAAATTTTTAATTTTGGAAAATTTATCGTATCCAAGAATATAGCCGCCATACTCCCGTTTTTCTTTTTTGAAAATAGTAACCGCAAATCGCACCGTCTTGACGGCACGGGAGGTATTCTTGACATCCAGGCGAACGCTGTGAATACGGATCACGGCATCGGCATCTTTCAAAAGTGCAGGTGGGATTTTTTTAACATCGTATAGGTTCTCTTGATCTGCGGCCTTAAGCTGAGTTATTCCGAATTGCAGGAGCAGTCCGGAAACAACAATGGAGAAAGGAATAATTTGTGTTCTCATTGTTTTCCTTTTTGTTGAGGAGAAACAGTGTGTAAAGGAACGGCCGGTTTTTGGATTCGGGCGTACAGGAGCTGTTCCGATTCGGCATCCACTATGCGCGAATAAAATTCCTGCAGGTCGTGATAATATTTAGCGTCGATTTCTGATTTTCGTATTTCAAGTGTCCGTATGATTTGCACATGACCGCCGCAGCGAAGGAATTGACGCGAATAAAAAGCAAGATTCGGCTCCAGAGTTATGACGCGGCTGGGGACAGTGTCCCGCAATTCGTAATTTTCCGGCGGAGCGATATCAACAATAAAGCGCTGTCTGCGTTCGTAAGAATAATCTATCGGGAATTTTCTTTTTGACGATTGAAAAGGATTTTTGACCATGCGCTCGAAGATATGCGGGTTGAAAGAAAGGAGATCGGGCTGTGCTGCTTCGATGCCGGCGAAGGATGCCCACGCATCGATTTTAAGCGGATCCGAAACATTCCCCTCACCCCTGACACGGACTGAGTCGACGGTGGTTTCCGCAGCACTTATTGAAAAAAAATACTTTACGATTGCTGAGGGATTCGATTCCTCGAGTTTATGACGCATTTCTAATCCGCCGTAGTCGCGATGAACATTTTCACAGAAAAGCCCGTACCCTCCGTTTTCATGAAGTGTGATTGCTGTAAACGACGAATCGTTATACTTCTGCACCGTTTTCAGTGTAACCCATTCCGGTACGTCTTTTTTGACGACAAGCCCGCGCTCGTTGAGAACTTCCGGCGGCAGCAATTCCATCGGCCGCAGCGGATCCGTTGCATCAAGATAATATGTCTGGGAATCGATCCTTGCTCTAACGAGCACATCATTAAACTCGGAAAAAATAGGAAATTTTTCCTGAACTTTAATGCGGTCGCGCGTGCTCAGAATAACCGGATCTGCATCGATTCCTGCTGCATGCAGCAGGGAAAGAAGCAGGAATGACGTTTCTGCATGCGTTCCTTTGCGTATTTTAAGAACGTCGTCGACATCCTGGTCGGCCAGAATTCTCCTGTCGTTTGATGACACAATCGACATTCTCGTCCAGTCGTAGATAGCTTTTATTTTTTCTTCCGGCGCCGTAAGGCCGGAAACTATTTGTTCTGTCTGTTTACGAATATGTCTTGTATTATCGATTTTCCCGCCAAATCGACCGTCATCAAGAAGATCGTTCGCAAATAAAGGCCAGGTGTTTGCCAATTTTTTTGGCAAGTTATAGTAAAGGAGATATCCGGTCAACTGCAGAAAAACATTGTTCTTATGGTCATCCATGGTTGTGCTGTACGGTTCTTCTCTAAGGGCAGGAGCGTCCCGAACAACCCAGCGCCGCTGCCAGCAAGGCACGGTGTTTGAGTTGCTCGTTATCGTGCTGCGCTCTGTCAGATAGAAGCCGGCATCGCCGGAAAAAGTTTGATTGAGTTCCGTTATCTCGCTCACGTAAAATGGTTCATACCCGTGCGTCCATGTTGCATATGAAACGGCCTGGGGATGACGGACTCGATATTCGCTCCATAAAACGGGTTCGTCGTACTGAAAAATCCAATTGCGAAATTGAAAAATATTTTCCGAAATAATGACGTACCGAAATTCAGCGACACATCCCGGTCTCAATCCGGGAAGCGTAAAAGTATAGCGTGTATGATCGTGATCGAGCTTCGTTTCGAAGATATCTTTTGGATTTAATGTGTTTTTTACAACCTGGCCATTCTCATCGAGAAAGCATGTATTTCCTTCGATATCATAAATGTGCTCGCTTGAATGAGCAGTGCTGAGATCGACGGAGTGCGTACCCCATCTGTATCCCCTTTCCGAAAGGATCTTAACGCGGAGATGTCTTTTATAGACGATGTTAAAGTCGTCGTTGAAAAAGGACTCGCCGTAATCGCAAAGAATAACTGCGGAAGCATTTGTGTCATGCGGAAAAGACGTCATCTTCAGCTGCGCAGGCGGAATGTTGCCCCATTGAATTGGAGGTTCTTGAGCGGACAGCGGCATGATGCCGAACATAAAAAACAAGAGGATCGTAAAGAAAGAGAAATGTATTTTCATAACTGATCCGATATTTCCTTTATTTTTTTCCTTTTCCTTTGACCGGAACAGGCGGCACAGCCGGAGAAGCCGAAACAGCGGGTTTTTTGACATGTGCAAGCACAAGCTGTTCCGATTCAGCCGAAACGATTTGCGCGTAAAAATCTTTTAACTTGGCGTAATATTCCGGTGTTATAACCGTCGAACGTATTTCCAGATCGCTGATCAATTGAATCTGGTTTCCGTCCACCTGAACGAGTCTTTTGTATGTCGCAAGATTCGATCCAAGTGTAAGCATACGGTTTTGAAGTGTTTCTTTGACCTCGAAATCTTCCGGAATAGTCAGGAGCAAAGACGCAGTGTAGCTTCTTTGGTAGGAATAATCGACCGGAAATTTCCGGACTTCCGTCTTAAACGGATTTTCCGTACTCCGATGCAGAAAGTGCGGATTGATATAGAGAACATCACCGGTTCCCTGAACGTACTCGGAAGAAGAAATCCATGCTTTATATTTCAGAGGAAGATCGATGCTGTCTTTATTATCAATATGAGCGGAATCGACGGTGATGCCGAATTGTTCGATGCTGAGCGCTTCCTTAAGAATATCTTTATCTTTCTTGTCTTTCAAATTGCGGCGGTTCGCAAGGGCAGCATATTCTTTATACGTATCATCGATCGTTCCATTGAAAGTTCCGTCTTCTTTCAACGTGACCATGGCAAACGAGTTATTCGTAAAATGTTTTGGTGTAGAGAATGTTACCCATTCTTGGCCGTTCTTATCGACGACAAGACCTCTTGTATTGAGAATCTTTGAGGGAAGCAGGCCTATCGGCCTCAGCGGATCCGTCGCATCGAGATAATACACAAGAGAGTCGATCTCTGCACGCGCGATCACATAATTGAACTGCGAAAGAAGAGGATACCATTCCTGAATTTTTCCGTTTTCACGCGTGCTCAGAATGACCGGATCGCATTCTATATTTGCACTCTTGAGCAAAGAAAGGAGAAGGAAATTGATATCGGCGCTGCTGCCTTTCTTCGATTCAAGAACATCGTTCACCTTCTGAAATCCGAAAACATTTTCATTTCCCGACCAGACAATATTCGATGCAACCCAATAATATATGGCCGCCATTTTTTCCACCGGAGAAACTGCATGTGCGGTGACTTCTGCCGCCAGCTTTTTTACTTTACTCGTTTTATCTATTTTATCTCCGAAATATTCATCATCGAGCAGCTCTTTAATCAATCCGGGCCAGCTCTTGAGATAATTTTTTTGTATTTGGCGTTCGAGTTGGTTGGTGCCCATCATCCGGGCGGCGATTTTGTAAGAAGCCAGTTGTATGTATACTCTATTCACATAGTCATCCGTTGTTGTCATATAAGGTTCATCGCGTATTGCAGGAGCGTTCTTTACCGCCCATCGCCGCTGAACGGCTTGCGACCCGGTTTCAGACAAAACTTCCTGGGCATCTCCGACAAACACCTGAATAGTATCCCGAACGTCGTTGATGACGTACCGTTCATATCCGCGGATAACGGCATTATAAAGAAATGCCTTTGGAAAGCGGATGCGGTATTCGCTCCAGCGGGTCGGTTCGCTTCGCTGAAAAATCCAATCCCGCATAAGCCAGGGATCTTTCGATTCGATAATGTAGCGGATTTCAAGAACGCATCCCGGTTTTAATCCTGGGAGCGTGAATCGAAACCGGGAATTATTCTCATCGATTTTTTCTCGAAAAATATCTTTTTGCTGCAATTCGGCTTTGACAACATTGCCGCGCTCGTCGAGAGAATATGTGATTCCTTCTACATCGTGCAGCGTTTCGATTCTATTATTAGTATAGAGGCGCACCGTTTGCGTCCCAAATGTGTATCCTTTCGGCGTCAGAATTTTTACGCGCAGGTGCCGTGTGTACTCGATGTTAAGAAGATCGTTGTAATGCGACTCTCCATAATCGCATAAAATAACGGCGGAGGCGTTGGAGTCCGGCGCATACGATTTCATCTCGAGATCGGGTCTTGGAATATCTCCCCATGTGATAGGGGCGTCTTGAGAAAAAGCAGGAGTTGAAATAAACGCCGAAAGTATGAGAAGAACGGGAAAATATTTTATCGGTTTCATGGACACTCCTTCGGTAGCAAAAAAGTGACACGGATGAGGGATACAAGACGGTTTCTTCCCCTCTGTCGTCTTTGTTTTTAATGTTGGTTTTAATCTGAACCCGCTTGTGGCAAGTTAATTTATTGTTTTTGGAAAATCAATAAAAACCGGATTTTTTTAAAAAGGATTTCTGAAAAAAGCGAATTACGTTTTTTGCTGTTTCTTTTTCGCAGCCGGGAACAGAACGTTGTTCAAAATAAGCCTGTACCCGGGGGAATTTTTATGGAGCGCGAGATCGGTCGGCGGGTCGCCGACGGCATGCTGGTAGTCCTCCGGATCGTGCCCGCCGTACCAGGTGAACGTCCCGCGTCCGTAATTACCGTGTATGTATTTTACTTCTTCCGTCCCTTCGCGTTCGGCAAGAATCGTCACGCTTCGTTTAATGACGCTCTTCTTGAATGCCGTCGTCTGTCCCATAAATCCTTTGATAATGTTGGCATGATCCTGCGTCAGCATGGTCGGTACAGGGTCATACTTTGCAGAAAATTCAAAGAGCGTAAAATAATCGGTATTCGGATCGCGCAGCGGAGGCGGATCACTCGGCGGAATATCGATGTCCGAATATTCGTACCTCAGGGGATTCATATCCAGCTTAAAATTCTCGAAGGCCAGTGTTTTGCTGAAGTCCAGCTTTGACTGTGCGTTCGGATCGGGAGGGTCTCCGTCGTACATCACGTCGCAGATATCGACTTTCTCAGCGGCAAGCGCAATGTCGTAACTGTCCGTTGCAGAGCACATGGCGAACATAAATCCGCCGTTTCCGACATAATCTTTTATGGCGCGTGCAACGGCTTTCTTTTCTTCGGAGACTTTTTTAAATCCCAGCTTCTTCGCTTCCTGTTCATACGACATCTGCTGTTCGATGTACCACGGAGCATTGCGATAGTTCGCGTAAAATTTTCCGTACTGGCCGGTAAAATCTTCATGATGCAAATGAAGCCAATCGTATTCGGATAATTTGCCGCTCAAAACCTCTTCATCCCAAATTTTCGTATACGGAATTTCCGCATAATCGAGAACCATGGTAACGGCATCGTCCCAGGGGTTGGATGTCGGGGGAACATAAACGGCGATCCTGGGGACTTTTTCCAGCCGTTCAATGTCCATGTTATTGTCTTCTTTCTGAATGTCGGCATAGAGAGCGGCGGCTTCAACGGCCGTCACCGGTTCGAATTGAACGCCGCGGACCCGGCATTCGCTCGCCAGAACATTGCTGTAATCAGTCATGAATGAACCGCCGCGATAGTTGAGCAGCCAATCGACTTCTCCGTTTTTTTGCAAAACCCAGAATGCAATTCCATACGCTTTTAAGTGGTCGGTCTGTTTTAAATCCATCGGGATAAGGAGTTTCGATTGAGAGAAAAGTGTCAATGGAACGATGAGAAGAAAATGAATGATTAAAAGTAAAGGGAAAATGGTAAATCGCACAGGGCGAACTGTAAATGGTAAACTGTGAAGAGTGAATAACACTCGTTGATAGTCCAATGATCTCAGGATTTCTATCGATGCCGCAATTATGTTTTTGATCTTTCTCGATATTTTGCATACCAGCATCATATCAATCAAGTTACCAAAAATCCATGAACGATGGAAGAGATAATTCATTGTGTGTTCAGTTATTCATCACAGCCAAATGAACGTGTGTGTTGTTTCTCCTCACATTTCAGCAAACCGGGGTTTGAAAAAGACGCGCCTGTATTAAAAATAAAACATAATAAGAAGGAAAAGGTTTTTTTCCGTTTTTTAAAATTAATCTTTTATATATTTCTATCGTAGTTTGTTGTGATTAAGGAGAGAATGTTAGCGTCGGCCGCTTATTGATTATTCTTTTAAAAATGTTTGTTGGAAACAGTTTTACATTATCGAAATAGTGTTTTACAAACGAGATTAAGAATTTTCTCATTTTAGCATGTATTGGATGTGTTGCGTATTCATCGTACGCATTCTCCGGTACCGATATCCCGGCCTTTTATTTCCCTCCTTCAGCGCTCGGTTTCCTCAGCCTTGATTTCCGATATCACGACGAACAGGAATAATGATTCGGACGGATAAAGGAGTTCAGGATCGGATGCATCGCAGCTCAACGAACCGCTTTATTCGCGGTCAAACTGCCGTTTGCAGGCAGGTAAACTTTTTTAAAAAGGAATTGCTATGGAAAGCACACAAACAGTGTCGAGGGAGTTGCAGGAAATAGATTCAGTCATTGCCAGACATAAAGGGACGCATGGGGAATTGCTGGGGATCCTTGAAGAAGCGCAGCTTCTCAATGAAAAAAAATATCTTTCTGAAGATACACTCAACCATGTCTCTCTTAAAACCGGCGTTCCGCTTTCAAGAATTTATAACGTTGTCACTTTCTACTCATTCTTCAATCTCAAACCACAGGGCAAGCACACCATCACTGTCTGCCGTGGAACCGCATGTCATACCAAGGGATCAAAATCGCTGCTCAGCGATGTCGGCCTGATGCTGAACTGCAGCAAGCAGCTTGAAGAAGAGGGGGGGTCGTTTACAACCAGCGACAGCCAGTTTACAATTTCCACCGTTGCGTGTTTCGGACAGTGCGCGCTTGCGCCCGTTGTTGCAGTCGACGGCGTAATTCACAGCAATGTCACGACTGCGAAACTTCAAAAACTGCTTACGAGAATTTCTAAAGGAAGGAAAAAGTCATGAAAATCATAGATGCGGCTGCCCTGGAGACCGTCCGTCTGCAGGGATTGAAAAAACTTTTTCCCGATGTACCGAAAATTTATGTCGGCATGGGAACCTGCGGTATAGGAAACGGTGCGCATGAAGTGTACGAAACTTTTAAAAATGTCATCAAAACCAAAAAAGCGAAGATACAGCTTTCACCCACCGGCTGTTTTGGATTTTGTGCCGAGGAAACACTGGTCAATTGCTATCTTCCCGGAATGCCGCTTTTGATTCTGCATAAGGTAACGCCGAAAGATGCGGAAGGTATTGTCAACAGTCTGCTCAAAGGCGTCATGCCCGTTAAAAAAGCGCTGTGCAAAATCGAGAAATGGGACTGTCTGACAGCAAAGCTCGAATTCGGTATGGGGCTGCCCGGTGTTCCGGTCTGGAATGAAATTCCGTTTTTCAAGGGACAGAAAAAAATCGTTCTGCGCGAAACAGGCCTCATTGATCCGGAAGATATTGAGGAATATATCGGTCTCGGAGGGTACGGAGCGCTGCTCAAAGCGCTGACACAGATGACTCCGGAAACGGTGCTGGAAGAGATTAAGACTGCAAAATTGCGCGGCCGCGGCGGCGCCGGATTTCCTACCGGCGTCAAATGGGAGATGATGAAAAAAGTTGAGACCGACAAAAAATATATTATTTGCAACGCAGATGAAGGGGATCCGGGCGCATACATGAACCGGAATGAAATTGAGAGCGATCCCCATGCTCTTATCGAAGGAATGCTTATCGGCGCTTATGTCATGGGTGCGGCGGAAGGTATTATGTACGTCCGCGCGGAATATCCGCTCGCTGTCGAACGTTTTCGAAAGGCGCTCGATGCCGCGCGTGCGTGCGGATTAGTCGGCAAAAATATTTTTGGGACTTCCTTTAGTTTCGACTTATCCTACGTCGAAGGTGCAGGTGCTTTCGTCTGCGGCGAGGAAACCGCACTGATTGCGTCGATCGAAGGCAGGGCAGGACGTCCGCTCCCGCGGCCTCCGTATCCGGCACAAAAAGGATTATGGGGAAGACCCACGAATATCAACAATGTGGAAACCTGGTTCAACGTCCCGGTGATCGTATCGATCGGAGGAAGTGAATTTGCGAAATTCGGCACTCCGACAAGCACGGGCACAAAAGTGTTTTCGCTTGTCGGAAAAATTAAGAATACCGGACTCGTCGAACTGCCGCTCGGAACGCCGATGCAAAATATTATTTATCACATGGGCGAAGGAACCGGGAATAAAAAAAGAATACGCGCTGTCCAGACCGGCGGCCCGTCCGGCGGCTGCATACCGACGGAATTTTTCAATACACCGGTCGATTATGAATCGCTGACCAAGCTGGGGACTATTATGGGTTCCGGCGGCATGGTCGTGATGGATCAGGACAACTGCATGGTCGATGTCGCCCGCTATTTTGTGGAAGTGACATACAAAGAGTCTTGCGGCAAATGCACGCCGTGCCGGGAAGGGCTTGCGCAGGCGCTGGCGATTCTCAATAAAATTACACGCGGCGAAGCAGCCATGGAAGATCTCAATACACTCGAGCGGCTTGCATACGTTATCAAAGATTCGGCGCTCTGCGGTCTGGGTCAAACGAGTGCAAATCCCGTGCTCACAACGCTGAAATATTTCAGGGACGACTATGAAAAGCATATCCTGCAAAAACGCTGCAAAGCAGGCGTATGTGAAAATCTTTTTATGGCGCTGTGCGAAAACAGCTGCCCGCTGCATATGAACATTCCGGGCTATCTCCAGCTCCTGAAGGAAGGGCGTCTGGAAGAGGCGTTCGAGCTGACGCTGCGGGACAACCCGCTTCCCGGAACGGTCGGCAGAATTTGCTATTTCCACTGTCAGATGCGCTGCCGCCGCGAAATGCTGGACGATGCAGTCTCGCAGGGAGAAATCCATCGCTATCTCGCCGATACGATGTATAAGATGGGCAAGGAAAAGGACATTTATCACCGCCTGATCAAAGAAAAGTTCTCCCGGACGGGAAAACATATTGCTATTATCGGCGCAGGGCCGGCCGGATTGACGGCGGCATTTTATCTTGTTCGTCTCGGTCATGATGTAACTGTTTACGACAAACATGCAAAACCGGGAGGAATTCTGCAGTACGGAATTCCGGCTTACAGACTGCCGAAGGACGGACTTGCAAAAGAATTGGAACTATTTAAAAAACTCGGCGTCAAGTTCGTGCTCAACACGCGCATCGGCAAAGATATTTCGTTCAAGACGCTGCAGAAACAGAACGATGCGATATTTATCGCCGTGGGCGCGCAAAAAGATATTTCGCTGGATATTCCCGGAAAAGAACTCATCAGCGTTCTGGAAGGATATCAATTCCTTGAGGATTTTGCAGTCGGGAAAAAAATGCACATCGGCAAAAAAGTCGCGGTTGTCGGCGCGGGAAATGTGGCTATCGATGCCGCGCGCTCATGCCTGCGTCTCGGCGCCGATGTAACGGTCGTGTACCGGCGCGATAAGAATGAGATGCCGGCAAACTCGCATGAGATCAACGATGCGACGGATGAGACGATCAATTTCATGTTCCTCTCGGCTCCACATAGAATTCTGGGCAATGAAAAAGGAAAAGTGACCGGACTTGAAATTCATAAAATGCGGCTCGACGGATTTGATACTGCCGGGCGGAAAAAACCCGTTGATACCGGAGAAAGTGCAGTCATCGAGTGCGATACGATTATACTTGCCATCGGCGAGACGGTCGAATTCGAATCGGCAAAAGAAATCGGCCTCGAAATTCGGAAAAGCGGCGCCATTAAAGTCAGTCAGCCGCATTTTAAAACGAATCTTCCCGGCGTATATGCGGGAGGAGATGCGGTTACGGGACCTGCGACGGTTTCCGAAGCGATGGGCATTGCCCGTCAGGCGGCGGAAGCAATCGACAGGGATTTGATGAAGGAAAAACGGTTCCATCATTTATTTAAAGATTTCAATTACAAAGACGAAGTGGTTCCGGATCCTGAAGGAGGAAAACGGGTCGATCCGAAAAAACTTCCCGTTAAGGAAAGAATATCGAATTTTCAGGAAGTGCTTGCCGGATATACGGGCGAAGAAGCGATGGCAGAGGCGAATCGCTGCCTGCGCTGCGATGTAAAATGTCAGGATCAGGATCAGGACTAAAGGAGATGGATCAATGGAAATGAAAACGGTCAATATAAAAATTAACGGCGGAGATTTTCAGGTCCCGCCGGGCATAACTATTCTCGATGCGTCAAAGCGCGCAGGCATCGAAATTCCGACTCTCTGCTACTGCGAGGATGTTTCAAAAAACGCTTCATGCGCCATGTGCGTCGTTGAGGTCAAGAATGCGCGTTCACTGATTCGTTCCTGCGTCACGTGCGTGAATGAAGGGATGGAAATTACCACACATTCTCCGCGCATTCGGGAAGCGAGACAAACGAACGTGGAACTGATTCTTGCCAACCATCCGAAAGACTGCCTCTCGTGTCTGCGCAATCAAAATTGCGAATTGCAGAAAATTGCAGCCGATCTCGGCATCAAAGAATCCCGGTTCGTCCGGACAAAGAAAATGGAACCGCTGGATGAAACGTCTCCATCTATCATCCGGGATCCGAATAAGTGCATTTTGTGCGGCCGGTGCATCGCCGTGTGTTCGGAAGTTCAAACTGTCTACGCAATCGGCCTTTCGAACCGCGGCATACAAAGCAAAATTTCGACGTACATGGAAAAAGGACTCGGCAATGTCGCGTGCACGAACTGCGGGCAATGCGCGTTGGTGTGCCCGACGGGTGCAATCGTCGAACGGGATGAAACCGATAAAGTGTTCGACGATCTTCTGAACCCGGAAAAATATGTCGTCGTGCAAACCGCTCCGGCTATCCGTGTCGGCATCGGCGAAGCAATGGGTCTGGCGCCGGGCAGTTTGGTAACGGGACAAATGGTCGCCGGTCTGCGCCGGCTCGGATTCGACAAAGTGTTCGATACCCAATTTACCGCCGATCTGACGATTATCGAAGAAGGGCATGAACTCATCCGCCGGATTGCGCACAAAGGAACGCTGCCGATGATTACATCCTGTTCACCGGGATGGATAAAGTTTGCGGAGCATTATTTTCCGAATTCGCTCGATCATCTTTCCACATGCAAATCGCCGCAGCAGATGTTCGGTTCGGTCGCCAAGACGTATTATGCCGCAAAGATCGGCGTGGATCCGAGAAAAATCGTCGTTGTTTCGGTGATGCCGTGCACGGCAAAAAAATTCGAAGCGCGGCGTCCGGAAATGATAAGTGCATTCGAGGTACTGGAAGGAGAAAAAAGGATGGTCGGATGACGATGCATTCTACGATATCGATTATGTCCTCACCACGCGCGAGCTTGCGCGAATGTTTAAAGAATCGGGCGTGCGTTTTGCCTCGCTGCCATCCGAAGAATTCGACAATCCGCTCGGAGAATCCACCGGCGCGGCGGTCATTTTCGGTGCAACGGGCGGCGTGATGGAAGCCGCATTGCGCACTGCTTACGAAGTCGTCACAGGCACGCCGCTTCCCGATATCAATTTTATGCCGGCACGCGGCATGGAAGGAATAAAAGAAGCCGAAGTGGATCTCGACGGTACAAAGATCAAAGTGGCGGTTGCACATACGCTTAAAAATGCGCGGAAACTTCTGGAACAAATAGAAAAAGGGGAATCACCGTATGCATTTATCGAAATTATGACATGTCCGGGCGGCTGCCTTGGAGGAGGCGGGCAGCCGATTCCGACCACATGGAACATAAGAAAAATGCGTGCAGATTCTATTTATGCAGAAGATGCGCACAAAGCGATGCGCAAGTCGCATGAGAACCCGCAGGTTCAGGCGCTCTACAAGGAGTTTCTGAAGGAGCCGCTCGGCGAAATGTCGCATCACCTGCTCCATACACATTATAAAAAACGCGGATTGTTTGTCTGGCAGGAAAACGGCGAAGAAAAACATGCCGATCAGCATGCTGAACAGCATGCTGAAAAGGAAGCGGTCAAGTAACACCATTGACATTCTGAGAGAGGCTATAAACACCAAAGCCCGGAGCGATCCGGGCTTTGGTGCGATAGAGCGGCTATTTTTTGAAAAATCCACAAAGACAGTACAATGCTCTTTTGGCCTCAATAATCCTGAAAGTGACTTAAATTTCATTATCCGGCCTCTCGATCTCCCATCCGCAGTAAGACACCTTGGAAAGGTGGTCGAAAAAGACGTCGAATTTCCTAAAGAATTCTAGAGTTTTCAGTGACACCTTGGAAAGGTGTCTCTTTTTAGATATCCCATTGCAGATATTCGTTGCGGACAACGTCCAATATCATTCTGTAGCTGGACCGGCTTGCCCGACCTGCTTCATCTTGTAGCGGGTGGTCGCGGGATGCTCCGACACCACCTCGTTTACCCGCCGTCTGCTCGCCCCTATGGGGCTACAGAAGATCGTCGCGGTAACTTAGTTTACAACTATAAAACTCACGCTGAATAGTCACATACTACTGTCATTTGAATTTTCCATTATAATTCTGTTTTATAGAAGATGCAGATCGAGCATTCATTACAGCCCATCCTTCTCCAAATTCGGCATCTTTCTGTTGTGCGCGGCGCAGCGACGATTCTGCACGATCTGAATTTAACGATTCGCAAAGGCGAACAATGGGCGGTTGTAGGAAATTCCGGGAGCGGTAAAACGACTTTGGGATCTGCCATCGCAGGGAGAATTTCGCATCAGGGGCGCATAGAATGGTCTCTTCTTCGGGACAACAAATCACACCCGCCGGTTGTCTTCGTGGAACAGCAGCACCGGTTTAAAAATATTTCCATGCAGGGGGAATTGTATTATCAGCAGCGATATCATTCCATCGATGCAGACGATGCCCTGAAGACAAATGAAGCGCTGGCGAAGAACGGCGGTATACAGCCGGATCAGGCAAAACGTTGGCTGGATCTTTTGCATCTTACGCCGCTGCTTTCCAGCCCGCTCGTTCAACTTTCCAACGGTGAGCATAAACGATTCCAAATTGCACAGGCATTGTTTCAAAACCCGGCTCTGCTCATTCTGGATAATCCGTTTCTCGGATTAGATATTGAAGGCCGTGCACTGCTCCAAACGATACTGCAGGATATTTGCGACAGAGGAGTTCAGATGCTGCTGCTGGAATCGCGCGGTGAGCTTCCTTCCTGTATTACCAACATTGCAGAATTGGATCAGGGACGGCTGGTTCAATCAGTACGGCGGGAAGAGTATCAATCCGTTCGGCATCCTGATGCTGCCGGATACGTGTTCGACGATGCAATGATTCGAAGATACGGAAAACGCGAAGACAGCTTTGCGATGGCCGTGAAAATGACCGATGTTTCAGTGCGCTATGGAGAGAAATCCGTATTAAAGAATATTTTCTGGGAAGTGCGGCGCGGAGAGCGGTGGCTTGTGAGCGGTCCCAATGGTGCGGGTAAAACTACTCTGTTAAGTCTCATCACTGCCGATCACCCGCAGGCATACGCAAACGACCTGATTCTTTTTGACCGGCAGCGTGGAACCGGTGAAAGCATCTGGGATATAAAACAAAAAATCGGATTTGTGTCGCCGGAGATGCAGCTCTCTCTCCGGCCGGACCTTACCTGCGAAGACGCGGTCGCTTCTGGGTTATTCGATGCGCTGGGAGTTTTCCGGAAGCCCAATGCTGAAGATAAGGCGCGGATCGAATGGTGGATCGATGTTTTGCAGGTTCAGGCGGAACGTTTCCAATTCTTGAATCAGCTTCCGTTCGGACGCCAGCGAATGCTTCTGCTTGCAAGGGCGCTGATAAAAAATCCACCAATGCTGATTCTGGATGAACCGTGCCAGGGGCTGGATGAAGAACAAACAGTTTCATTCCTCCGGCTTACTGAAAAGTTATGCCTCTCGTTCGACACAACGCTGATTTATGTCAGTCATGTGGAAACCGACGTTCTCTCCTGTGTGACGCACGAGCTTCGGCTGGAACGAGGAGCAGTCGTGCGGATAGGGAAAAGAGCGGCCGGAAGTTCATCCTGAAACCAAAGAGAACATTCCTCTTCAGTCCGGTCGAGGAGACAAAGGGATAATGAATATCCTTAAAAAAACCTTGATTATCTGTGGCCGATGCACTACTATTATATACTCGTAAGCAATTATCGACGAAGAGTTGTTGAATAAAAAGCACTAAAATTGCCCGATTATAATAGTCTGATGACTCCCGATGAATAGAAAAACACATCTGCTTTACTGCTCCGTCCTTTGTTTTGCATTCCTTTGTGTGCCTCTCAAGAGCCAAACAAATGAGGACACACTCCGCGTTCACTTTAATTCAGATCAGATTCATATTGACAACCTGACGCTGGAGAGAGTGGAAATGCTGATGCCCGGCGTTCGTCCGAATAACTTTATCCGTTCGTATTCTCCTTTCGATGAAATGACTCTATCCCTCGCAGATCCAAGACTCAGCCCGCTGTTTCGAGAGGATCTTTCGTACCGCTTTGATACCACGGAAAAAGTGCTCTCGCTTCATCAACGCTATGAACAAAACGAAATATCGGCTGAGCCGATCGTCGGACTGACTTCGGTGTACGATAAAAACGGAATGGAAACCTGGACAAAATCGGTGGGAGTCAAATTGTTCGGTCATCTTGGCTCTTCCTTTACATTCTATACGAAAATTGTGGACAATGGCGTGCGCGGAAAAGTTCTTGATACAAAAAGAGAGCTGGATAACAGCGACGGCTTTACCGTGAGCGCCAACAATGGAGCAGACGGATTTGACTTTGACGATGCTGAAGGGCAGCTTGGATTCCACTCGGGGGCGGTTCAATTGTTTATCGAGAAGATCAGAAATGTTTGGGGATACGGCGAGGACGGTCAAATCATCTTTTCAAGAAAAGCGCCCAGCTATCCTCAATTGAGGCTCGTTGTTTCCCTCAGTGACCGCTTGAAATTCACTTATATTCAATCAATTCTTTTTTCCGATATCATCGATTCATCACAAAGCTACGGAAATACGGCATATTATGATACCTATCGACGAGTGTACCGGTCGAAGTATATGGCGGCACATGTCCTTGAATATTCCCCGTCCGATGAATGGAATTTTTCCCTCGGCGAATCGATTATCTTCAGCGACAGCTACGATCCTGTATTCCTTATTCCGGTTCTCCTTTACAAGGCCGTGGAATATCAATACAGGGACAACGATAACGCACAGATATTCGGCGGGGTGCGCTATTCCATTCCTTCACTCGGCTATCTGTATACCGATTTTTTTATCGACGATGTCAACACCAATAAATTATTCAGCGCTCAGAACGACAATGTACCTTGCCGGCACGTTCGGCGGCCGCTTTGCGGACTGTTTTATAAAAAACTTAGACATCGTAGCGGAGTATACACGGATCAATCCATGGGTCTATACGCATAAATATGAAGCTGCTACATATACGAGTAATTCGTATGTTCTCGGAAATTGGATAGGTCAAAACAGCGAACTTTTTTATGCGTCTGCAGAATATCGATGGACCCGGTCTTTGCGGCTGAAGCTGTCGTTTCAGCACCTTGAAAAGGGAATTCTTGACTCCGTGCACGTCCATTTTACCACTCCCGGAGTTCCGACTTTTTTGGAAGGCCCGGTTTTTCGTCAAACGGTGATCACGTTCGAAACACGATGGGAAGTATACAGAAACTTATTCTTCAAAGGCGATTTGTCGCTTACAAATCAAAACAGCGGACAGATCGCTCTTACGAATTTGAGCAGCGACGTTCCGATTTATTATCCTGCTTTATCCAACAAGCTTATGTTGAATGTGGGAATTTCCTACAATCTCTTCGATAACAACTAAAAGAAGGGTGCGGCATTTTTTGCGAGAAGGAAAGCAGGGAGAACTTCAATTTTTTTCGTTAACCGCAAGTACACGGCGATATCTTTGAATTTGGCATTTACCGTAAGGGCACATGCGATGTGCCCCTGCAATTCTGTTTTTTATTCGATTCTGTCGTCATCGCGTATCTGCACACGGCGGATTTTTCCGCTTATGGTTTTGGGAAGCTCGGCCACAAATTCGACGATGCGCGGGTATTTATACGGTGCGGTGACTTTTTTGACATGTTCCTGCAGGATGCGCACAAGTTCGTCGCTTGCCGTATAATTTTTTGAAAGCACAACAGTTGCCTTGACGATTTGTCCCCGATCCTCATCGGGAACCGCCGTAATGGCGCATTCCAGAACCGCTGGATGTTCCAGCAAAGCGCTTTCCACTTCGAACGGTCCGATACGGTAGCCGGAGCTTTTAATAATGTCGTCCGCTCTGCCGACAAACCAGTAATAGCCGTCTTCATCCCGCCACGCCATATCGCCGGTGTAATACACGCCCTCATGCCATACGCTTTTGGTCAGCGCTTCGTCGCGGTAATATTCTTCGAACATGCCTGGAGGTTTCCTCCTGCTCGTGTAGACGACGATCTGTCCTTCTTCACCGACGTCGCACGATTTGCCTTGATCGTTGACAATGTCGATGTCGTATCCGGGCGAGGGTTTGCCCATCGAACCCGGTTTGGGCGTCATCCACGGATACGTTGCAACACAAACGGTTAATTCCGTCTGCCCGTATCCTTCCATTAACCGGATGCCGGTAGCATCCAAAAATTGTTTATAGACCTCGGGATTAAGCGGTTCTCCCGCAACGGCGCAGTATTTTAAATTGCTCAGATCGTACTTCGACAAATCTTCTTTGATGAGGAATCGATAAATGGTAGGCGGAGCACAGAATGTCGTGACCTTATGCTTGACGATGACGTCCATCATTCTCTTCGGGACGAATCTGTCGTAGTCGAATGTCATAACGGCGCTGCCCGCAAGCCATTGCCCGTAAATTTTTCCCCATACTGCTTTCGCCCATCCGGTATCGGCAACGGTCAGGTGCCGTCCGTTATCCTGGACATTCTGCCAGTATTTTGCCGTGAGAATATGCCCGAGCGGATAGGTAAAATCGTGTTTGACCATCTTCGGCATGCCGGTCGTGCCGGAGGTGAAATACAGCAGCAGTGTGTCTTTGTTCTCCGGCAGAAGGGCTTCGGATGGTTTGGGAAACAGCGACGGCGCCTTCTCCATGGCTTCCGTAAAGTTAATCCACCCTTTGCGTGAAGTGCCGATAAGAGCTAAATGCTTTATGGTCGGGGATTTCGGCAGCGCATCTTCGATGTGTTTGACCACCTCTTCTTCCGCAACCGACACGATCATCTTGATGTCCGCAGCATTGTTGCGGTACGCAATGTCTTTAGCGGTGAGCAGGTGTGTTGCCGGTATCGTAACAGCTCCGATTTTGTGGAGGGCGAGAATACAAAACCAGAATTCATAGCGGCGTTTTAAAACCAGCATCACGGGATCGCCTTTGCCTATGCCGAGCGAGGTAAAAACATTCGCCGCTCTGTCGCTGTATTCCTTCATCTGTGCGAAACTGAATATCCGTTCTTCACCATCATCGTTGCACCAAACCATAGCGATTTTTTCGGGCTGTTCTTTTGCAAAGGCATCGACGACATCGTAGGCGAAATTAAATCGATCCGGGATGTTGACGGTATAGGTCTCGGTGAATTCTTCGTAGGAAGAAAATTGCTGGCGTCCAAGAAATTTATCGAGCATCATGCAGAAGTTCCTTTCGATTCCGGAAAGACGATTGCTAAAAATTTTACTTTCGATCCGTTAAGGGCTTTCATCGCGTGTTTATACCCCGAGTCATAATAGATGGAATCCCCTTCATGGAGAATAATCTCATGCCCGTCGACGACGATATTCATAGTGCCTTCGAGAACGTAATTGAATTCGTGTCCGTGGTGAGTACTGAATTCCAGAGGGGCATTTTCACTTTCCGGATCGATAGTGACCATGAATGGTTCCGCTTTTTTATTAATAAAATTTGCGGCAAGGTTTTCGTAATGATATTGCCGTCTTCTTTCAACCTCCAGTCCCTTGCCTTTCCGTACGACACAATAGACATGAAGTCTCGGGTTGTCGCCGCTGAGAATAGCGGAAAGCTCCACCTTGTGTCTTTTTGCCACTTCGAAGAGAAAACTGACCGGAATATCGACCGATCCGCTTTCATATTCCAGATATTGCATCGCTGAAATCCCGAGTTCCTTTGCCATTGCTTCGGGGGACAGTCCTGCAATTTCACGAAGTCCCTTAATTCGTTCGACGATCGGCCGGATATGTTCGGACATAACTCTTGACCTTTCTCTCTTTTTGTGTTTTTGATACTGCGTTTTTTGATGTGCTTTACTATATTAAAGCATTCTCAGGAAAAAAACAAGTATGTCGATAAAATTCGGCAAAAACTTCCAGTTATGCAATGCGTTTTTCTCTCGTAGGATTGTGATTGGATTTAGTCTTTTCTACATTATAGATGCTGGAGTAGATAATAAACTTTAATAGTGCATGATCGCCTAGGATAAAAAATGACAATAAAAAAAACAATCGCCGTCTGTCTTGTCTTCGCAGTTACTCTTGCCGCAGCAGGAGAGCCGCAGAAACAATTGAAAGATTATCTAACCGGGCTGCCGTTTCCGGCCCCGGCAGTGAGTGAACCGAAATTTCCCGACCGAACCGTGAGTATCGTCGATTATGGCGCGGTTCCGGACGGGTTCACGCTCAATACAAAAGCGTTTGCCGATGCAATCGCTGCTTGCGCAAAAGCGGGCGGCGGCACGGTCACTGTTCCGCCAGGCACGTGGCTGACCGGGCCCATTGCGCTTCTCAGCCGTATCAATCTCCATGTCCAAAAAGGAGCGCTCGTACAATTCAGCAAGAATCTTGCCGATTATCCGTTTGCAGGTTTTTCCGGTCGCAGCCGCCTGCGGAGGATGCCGCAAATCTCCGCCTACGGCCGGACGGATATTGCGATTACTGGAGAAGGAATTTTTGACGGCGCGGGGGAATCCTGGCGGTATGTCGTCAAAGAGGATATGACCCAATGGCAATGGAAAAGCCAGCTCGAAACCGGCGGTGTTGTTTCAGCCGACGGGAGTCAATGGTGGCCTTCCAAAGAGGCGATGGAAGCGGAAGATTTTCTCAAGACGCACAGGCAAGGCGATATGACGCCGGACGAATATGAAAACACAAAAGAATATTTCCGTCCGAATCTTCTGAACATCGTTGAGTGTACAAATATCCTCATCGACGGTCCGACATTTGAAAATTCTCCGCGCTATAATATCGTGCCCGCCCAATGTGAAAATCTGATTATCCGCAATGTTCATGTTCTCGCGCCGGCGTACGGCAGAAACACCGACGCCATCGATCCGAGTTCCTGCCGGAATGTCCTTATCTGCAATTGTGTAATCGACGTGGGGGACGACGGCATTTGTTTAAAACCGGGAACTCCAGGGGAAAATCAGCAGCCCGGGCCTTCCTGTGAAAACATCATTATAGCCGATTGCGTCGTTTATCATGCTCACGGCGGTTTCGTCGTCGGAAGTGAAACCTACGGCGGCGCACGGAATGTTATTGTCTGCAATTGCATTTTTTCCGGGACCGATGTGGGACTGAGATTTAAATCCATGCGCGGCCGCGGGGGCGTGATCGAGAAAATTTATGTCGATGGAATTCAAATGCGCAATATCGCTTCCGATGCAATTCTGTTCGATATGTACTATGCCGGAGGGTCGCCGATTGATGAAGCCGGGAGAGACCTTACGGTACGGAGCACCGAAACGGTTACGAACCGGACTCCGCAGTTCAAAGATTTTTCCATAAAAAATATCATATGCAATGGGGCGGATCGTGCGATTGTCATCAACGGACTGCCGGAAATGACGATTAAGAATATGACGTTCGATAATATTTCCGTTGAATCGAAACGAGGCGTTTTTACAGCCGATGCGGACGGTGTGCAATTAGACGGGTGCAGGATTATTCCCAAATCGGGTCCAGTATTCACGATTATTTCCAGCCGCAATATTACCGTTACGAAAGGATCCTATCCGTCAGTACCGGATGTATTCATCAAAGTAATCGGGGAGAAATCGGAAAATATACGCTTATCGGGAATTGAAACAAAGGAAGTCAAAAAAATAAAGCTCGAAGCAGGTGTGAAGGCAGATGCAGTTGTGGTGGAGTAGAAGATTTTCGTAGTTCTTGGTTCTATTCAATGTGCTGCCGTGGGGAGGTGCTGCGGTGCTGCAGGATTAGTTCTTGGTTCGTAGTTCTTAGTTCTTGGTTCGTTGTTTGGTTTATCAGTTCATTATTTGTCAGTTTACAGTTTTCAGTTTGCAGTTCACAGCTGAACATTGGTCTTCTTATGAACTTCAGCACTAAGCACGCCGGACTAAGAACTTCTTTTCTACTGTTTACAGTTTGCAGTTAGCAATTCGCGATTTCTCTACTGTAAACCACGTTCACTGTATTCAAATTTGAATCACGCTGGCGCGGGATAACATTTTCAGGCCTCCGGCTGCAATTGTCAATTTACTTATTCACCGCTCCCATCGACCGTTCCGGGTAACGGAGGCCTGCGGCAGAACCGGCAGGAACCGCTGCGCTCAGACGATCGCTTTCTTCTTTTGTCAAATGAAGATTTATCGATTCTAAGTTTTCCTCAAGATACCTTCGTTTCTTGGTTCCCGGTATCGGCACGATATCGTTTCCCTGTGCAAGCAGCCATGCAAGCGCCAGCTGCGCCGTTGTGCATTGCTTTTCCCGCGCTATCGATTCTACGTGTTTGAACAATTCAAGGTTATGAGCAAAATTCTCTCCCTGGAAACGCGGACTATTGCGCCGGAAATCGTCGGCAGCAAGATCTGTCGTATTCTTCAACGACCCGGTGAAAAATCCGCGGCCGAGAGGACTGTAAGGAACAAATGTAATTCCAAGTTCACGGCATGCCGGCAGAATTTCCGCCTCAACATCCCGTGTCCAGAGCGAATATTCCGTCTGCAGGGCGGCAATGGGATGAACTTTATATGCCCGGCGGATTGTTGCAGGCGCGGCTTCGGACATACCGAGATATTTTACTTTTCCCTCTTTCACAAGGTCCGCCATTGTGCCGACGGTTTCTTCGATCGGAACCTGAGGATCGACGCGGTGCTGATAATAGAGATCGATGTAATCGGTTCCGAGCCGCTGCAGGCTGGCATCGCATGAAGAGCGGACATATTCGGGACGGCCGTTGACGCCGAGAAAACTTCCGTCCTTGCCGCGCACGTTTCCGAACTTCGTTGCAAGAATAATATTATTTCGATCGGTGCGGAGCGCCTGACCGACAAGCTCTTCATTTTTTCCGACACCGTACATATCGGCGGTATCGAAAAAATTCAAACCTAATTCGATAGCGCGGTGAATTGTTGCGACCGATTCGTCGTCGTTTCTGCCGCCGTAAAATTCGGACATACCCATACAGCCGAGTCCGAGCGCTGAAATTTTCGGTCCGTTTTTTCCGAGAGTTCTATATTCCATTGGGTATTCCCTTTGCAAACTGAAGTCATTGCACAGTGATATTTTGGAATGATTGTTTTTTTTTAACTGCTCAGCGTATTTTTGAAATTATAAAAACACTGTCATTCCCGAATGTCCATCGGAGTCCAGAAATAAGTTAAAACTCCGTTCTGGATTCCCGCTTAAAATCCGCGGGAATGATCAGGATTATTTACATAAGCTGATTAATTACGTTTCTTTTCAAATTGATCTCCGTACACTCTACAACACCTACAAACCTTCGTCTGTTCCCCTGTCTGCTTCTTCCAATTGGCAATTGACAATTCGAGATTGGCGATTTCTTCATTCTTTCATTCTAAATTCTTAATTCTGCAAAAGGGTTCCCGTCGTTTGCTGCAAATTAAATTTGCTTATAACGAACTGGTAAAAGGCCTGCAAATCAAAAAGTTTAGACGTCGATTCTGCCGTTTCCGCATCGAGCAGGTCGAGATTTGTTATGGATCCGGTTTCGTAGCGTGTTCGGGCAATGGTAACTGCCTCGTGCGCCTGCTGAAGCTGAATCTTTGAAATTTCGACTTTTGTCTGAGCTGCCTGAACGTCGGCAATTGCCTGCTCCACTTCGGATCGGACTTGCTTGATTGTACCGGCTGTATGTGCCTCTTCGGCCTCTACTGCAGCTTTCGATTCTTCAACTTGATGCTCCGTGCGGTTTCCATTGAAAATTGGAATGCCGGCAACAGCGCCGACCGCCCAGTTCCCGCGCCATACATCGAGGTTGGGCTCAAATCCGTTCTTGACTCCATAACTGCCGAAGAGTTTCAGAGAGGGACGCTCATTTACCGCGCTGGCCTGCTGCTGGAACTGTGCTGTCCGTTCGGCATCGCGTGCCATTTTAAGCTCCGTGCGCCGGTCATAAGCGGTTTGAAAAAGAGCATCGGCATCGAGAGGAGCACTGTTTTCGTTGAATGTTCCGTTAACAATAATCGGGGCATGTGCGGGGAGTCCGAGCAATTGCCGCATATAAGATTGCTGTTTTTCCATTGCATTCAGGATCTCCACTTTTTGATTTTGAGCCGATGCAACGCGCACCTGAGTCGTGAGCACGTCGAATTTCGTTGCTGATCCTGCAATAACCCGTTTTTGCGTAATGTCAAGATGCTGCTGAAGCGCGGCAATCTGTTCATCCTGCACCGTCAGGCTTTTCTGCAAAAAAACGATAGTATAAAATGTCCGTATGGTCTGCAAAGCCAGACCTGTCCGCGTCAGGTCGACGGCATCCTGAAAGAAATGAACACGGGACTGAGCGACATCGATGCCTGAGTTCGTTTTTCCGAAATCTGTACACCGTGTATTCCGCACTGACGTGGCCGTCGTAGTTATTATCGGGAGCGAGAACAAAATTTCCCATGACGGGAATATAAAATGCCGGAATGGGGCCGATGCGGGTATACTGAGCGAGCGCCGAAACATTCGGGTATTCTGCGCTTTTGGAAAGTTCTGTTCGGGCCTCCGCTGCCCGTACGTTTGCCGCAGCTTGTTCAAGAGCCGGATGCGTCCGCAAAACCTGCTGAACTGCACGTTCTACGGTCAATGTATCCTGCGCGAATGCTGTCTGCAGCAAGAATCCTATGCTTACAACCAATAATATTTTTTTCATAAAGTTTCCGATAATATTAATCTATAGCTACTGGGGACACGGACTTTTCACCGTGGGATTTTTTCTTATAGCGCAATAAGAGATACTGGAATTGTAGCCGCCAGCGTGATGAATGCGGCAACAAGGAACACATCGCCGACTGCTTTGACGAACGACTGCGTCGCAATATGAGATGCGATGATTGCCTGCGCACGCATTGCAGCAAGAGATGGATTACCGGCTAGCGCATCCGCACTGAACCTCGTCAAACCGCGGACGACATTTTGAAATACTACGGATTGCGGATTGACCACCTGTCCGTATATGGCGTTATGATAAATCGTACGCCGTATGAGCAAGGAACTCATAAAAGCTATGCCGAAGCTTCCGCCAAGCTGACGGATAATGTTGTACAGACCGGACGCCTGTCCGGTTTTTTGCCGCGGCACATTGGAAAGTGCGATAGTCGTCAATGGCGTAAAAATCAGTCCCATAGCAAATCCGCGAATGTAAAGCGGAATCATAATCTGATGATGTTCGGAGAACAGAGAGAGAGAACCGTTGATGGACAGACTGAACGCCAGGAGGAGAAGTCCGCAAAATGAAGGAATTTTCGGATTGATCTTATCCGACAAAAATCCAGCCACCGGAGCGGTCACAGCTTGAATCAGTCCGACCGGCAGAAAAAGCGATCCGGCCTGGAATGCCGTATAGCCGAGAGAATTTTGAAGATACAGCGGAAGCAGGAAGGTGCTGCCGAACATACCGAATCCGAAAATAAACAACACTCCGTTTGCAACCGTAAAATTAAAATCCTTGAACAACGACATTTCGATAAGCGGATGTTTGACCGTTGCCTCGGTGAGAATAAAGACAATAAACGCCAATGAGGAGATGATAAGACAGTTTATAATAAACGGCGACGTCCATCCGCCGGTATTCCATTTGGCATTTGCATCGGTCAACGCTAAAAGGAGTGTAGTCAGGAATGTCGCCATGGAAATAAATCCGACGACATCGAAACTGCGTACACGTTCTGTTTTATATTCGCGCTGAATGACATAGGTCGCAAAAAGTCCGATGATACCCACCGGCACATTAACGTTGAAAATGGAATTCCAGTTGATGTTGTCGATGAGGTACCCGCCGATCATAGGTCCGAGGGAAACGGACGCAGCGGCAGCTATGCCCCAAAATCCCAGGGCAAGCCCGCGCTGGTGCGGCGGGAATTCGCGCGTGATAATCGCCATGCCGGTCGGCATAAGGAGTCCAGCTCCCGTTGCCTGTATAATGCGTGAGAGAATCAAAACGTCTTCATTCCATGCCTGTCCGCAGAGAAACGAACCGAGTGTGAACATGGCAAGCGCTAAAAAATATGTGCGTTTATATCCGAAATGGTCGGCTATCCATCCGGCGGTCGGAAGCATAACGGCAAAGACGAGCATGTATGCGGTTATAACCCACTCAACCTTGTCGACGCTGATGCCGAATGCTGCCATAAGCTTTGCCAGCGAAACATCGACGATCGTGGCGTCTAACACGGCCATAAATGTTCCGATCATCACGTTGGCGAGGACCCACCACTTGTAGGAACTATGCTCGTGATGCAGGGAGGGAACGATGCGCATCGCTCCTCCTCGCAGGCGGCGGAAAGGAAGAGGCGCCATCAGCGGACCTTTACTCTCACTTCAACCGACATGCCGGGCAAAAGGCTTGCACGCATTCCATTGCCGATAGAATCCTGAGTGATGGAAATTTTCACCGGCACGCGCTGTGTGACTTTTGTAAAATTCCCCGAAGCATTGTTGGGGGGAATAAGAGAAAACTGGGATGCCGTATTCGAACCGATGAGGAAAATGGTGCCGGAAAATTTCATTGACGGATATGTATCCACATCCATATCGGCTTTATCGCCGGCATGCAAATATGCGAGATTCGTTTCTTCCAGATTAGCGGTGACCCAGATATTTTTGACGTCATAAACGGAAAATACGGATTGACCCGGCTGCACAACATCGCCGGCAAGCACCCAGCGCTTGGAAACGACGCCGGTCATAGGAGCTTCGATGATGGTATTCTTTAATTGTGTCTCAACCACGCCGAGCTGCGCCAGTGCCGTTGCAACTTGTGCATAAGCCAGATTGATCCGTGCCTTCGCGGCTTCCAGTTCGTTCTGTGCGTGATCGAAATCTTCTCTCGGAATGATGCTCTGGCGGAATTGCGCATCGGTGCGCTGAAAATCGGTTTGCGCTTTTTCGAGATTCACTTTTGAAACTTCGATATTTTGCTTTGCAAATGCGAGAGCCGCCTTCGTCTGAGCTTCCTGCGCGCGCAGATCGCTGTCGTCGAGCCGGACGAGAATCTGCCCCTCTCGCACGGTATCACCTTCATCAGCATTGAGTTGATCGATCCGGCCGAGAATTTTTGAACTGACAGAAACGCGATTTCCGTCGACATAGGCATCGTCCGTCGAAACGAAGTCCCGCAGGTTGATATAATAGCGCCATGCAAAAATTGCGATAGCGAGCACGACGAGAAAGAGAGGAATGACGACCTTGACATTTTTAAAAAGTGGTACGGCCTCGATCGATTCGTCTTCCTGGCTGTCGGCCGGCGGAACGGGCTGGCGGTTGATGTGTTCGGATGATTTTGAAACCGGATGCTGCTCAGTTTGACTCATGGAACTATCCTTTCGTAAAAAAATCTTTAAACTTTTACTGACACAATAAATATTCTGTTTTGTAGCCGCGACCGGTGGTCGCGGACATTAAATTTCGAACAAATATAAAATTGAACACATATCATGAATATCAGTTCTACCTCTCCGAACGGGTCTGTATTCCGTTCAGCACAATATCGATAAACATCTGTGTGTCGTTTGCAAGATCGCCATGAATTGTCTCCATCGAAGCGCCATTATGCTCAATGTAAAACATGCGAATACGCAATCCCTGGATGACATTCAGAATCATGCCCGCCGTGCGTTCCGGCGATATAAGCGTAAATTCTTTGTTTTTTTTCCCATCCCGGAGAAGTTTTGCAAGAACGTTCTGTTCCTTAGCTGACAGACTCTGGAACAGGTCTCGAAAAATCGGCTTCATAGACGGCCATATCTGCCTGTTATGCCAGCTCAAACTGAGGATTTCACCGGAAAATTTTATCCTCAGACGAACATAGAAACGGATTTTTTCCAAATATGGTATGCCGGTTTTCAGCATATCATGCATACCCCGGACATATTCGTCCTGTTCGCGCTGAATGACTCCCCGTAAAATATCGTCTTTTGTGGGAAAATAGTAATAAAGCGAAGCTTTTCCCATGCCGATATCCTCGGCGATTTCATCCATTGTCACCTTGGAATAGCCGTAGGAAATAAAGCGCCGCTGGGCAGCGTCGAGAATCAGCTTTTCCTTTTCTGCGGTCAATTCCGGCTTTTTAATATTCATGTCAACCTTTCGACTTTAATAGTTGAACAGTCGAAATATACAAAAAAGTTTCCGCTGGAGAAAGGGTGTGCAGTTAAAAGAATTTAATGGGTTTTCAATTGCTAATTGCCAATTGACAGTCGACAATCGACAATTTGAGATTCCCTATTTCTCTCTCCGCTTATCCAAAACCTCAATTATTTTTTTCCAATTGACAATCCGCAATCTGCAATTGGCGATTTCTCCCCACAGTTTACAGTTTGCCGTTTGCAGTTTACTGTTTTTACTCTTACTTTAATCCTGTTCTACCTTTAAAAAATTATCAAATTGTAATATCTACACCGGATCGAGGGGTTTATCCGCCTGCCTTATCTTTTGGCGGGATTGTAGGAGTACGATTTTAAATCCTCTGGATTCGTTGACATTCGATGAAAGAGGATTTTGTGTTTTTATGACTTTTAGATTTCTTTAATGTCAATTGCAATAGAGTAAATCTACAATTCGTGATAATATTCATGATATATAGAAAATGTCTATGTAGTAATTAGGTTGTGTTTTGAACTACCTCAATAGTTGAATTATCGTGAAATTATTGAGGTTGGAAGTGTGAAGAACTTTATGCATCTTTTACAAAACAGGATAACAACTATATATAAAAGAAATGGCAGATGAATTCAAACCCGCTGGCTGAAGTATTTGGCTATCCAATAATTAATAATTCCTCAAATGCCGAAAGATACAGAAAGAATACTCTTTGTCCATTCAATAATAAGGTACCTTCCTGCACGAAGGATAAAGCCAATGATCCTTTGGGAGTTTGTAGCATTATTGAAGATGGACGGTCTATCATTACATGTCCAATTCGCTTCCGAGAAGATTGGCTTATTGCCGGGGATGCCGCTCAATTCTTTTTCAAGACAGGCGTTTCTTGGACATCGATTGCAGAAGTGAGGATGGCAGACAAAGACGGAAATACCGCTGGCAATATTGACTTGGTTCTTGTGTCGTATGATCATAAAGGAAGAGTTGTCGATTTTGGATCGCTTGAAATCCAAGCGGTATACATTTCTGGAAATATTCGTCGACCTTTCGAGAAATATATGTCATCTCGTAAGCGAGCAACCGATTTCACTTGGACTGGTCCAAATTTCCCTAAAGCTGATTTTTTATCTTCCTCACGTAAAAGATTAGCGCCACAGATGTTTTACAAAGGCGGCATTTTGAAAGCTTGGGGAAAGAAACAAGCTGTGGCTTTGCAAACTTCTTTCTTTGAGACGCTCCCTACTTTGAAAGAAGTTCAACCGCAGAAGGCGGATATTGCTTGGTTGCTTTATGATCTTAAAGCCGATAAGAAAAATAATCGATTCAAACTCACACAAAACAAAATCATTTATACTGAGTTTGACTCCGCTCTTAAGAAGATAACAACGGCTGAACCGGGTAAAATAGAAAATTTTATAGACGTTTTACAACAGAAACTTGATGAAAAACTTGAAAGCAATTCACCAGACGCACCAACGCTCACTGATATCACACTCGGATAACAAGTGGCAAGTGAAGGAGCAGTTGGTGCTTTTTGGGACAGCGAAACCAAAAGTTATTAATGTATCTTCTGTTCCGCAGAGAAGTCTGTTTAGATATCCAGGTGGTAAGACTTGGCTTATTCCTTACATACGCCAATGGCTTAGTGCATGTAACTCTCAGGACAAAGTGCTTTTTGAACCTTTTGCTGGGGGTGGCATTGTAAGCTTGACCGCTGTTGCTGAAAAAAGAGTTCAACAGGCTGTGATGGTGGAACTTGATGAGGATGTCGCCTCCGTTTGGCAAACGCTCTTAGGCGATGATGCGCAATGGCTTGCTAACAAAATCATTGCTTTCTCAGTTTCGAAATCTAGTGTCCAATCACTCCTTGCAAGGACTCCGTCTAAACTTCGCGAGAAAGCATTTTCAGTAATTCTCAAGAATCGAATGAGTCATGGTGGAATTCTTGCTAACGGCGCGGGCTTGTTTAAATATGGTGAAAATGGTAAGGGACTTCTATCTCGTTGGTACCCGGAGACTCTGCGATCACGCATTCTTGATATTCAAAGCTATAAAAAGAATGTCAAGTTTATCCAAGGTAACGGGTTTCATATTCTTAGAGACAACGCTTATCAATCTAATGCTATATTCTTCATTGATCCACCATATACTGTAGCCGGAAGAAGACTCTACCGCTATTCAGAAATCGATCATGCTGAGCTATTTAGTATCGCAGTAAAACTTCGTGGATCTTTTTTGTTTACTTACGATAATGCTGACGAGATCAGAAAACTAGCATCAGCCAGCGGGTTTCAGATTGCCGAAATTCCAATGAGAGGTACTCATCATACTGAAAAGACAGAGCTTTTGATCAGCAAAAACCTCGGTTGGCTAAAAGTTATTTGATCAGATGCACCGTACAAATGCGGCATGTTTAGCGTTTGCTCATAGAAAACAATCTTAACAAAAAAATAAATCGGCAAAATGCAACCTAACCATTTTAAAATGAATGTTTTTGCACAACGTGCAATACAAATTAGAAGTAAATAATATTCTCCCGATGCGTTCCGCGATAGCGGAATGCTGAGTTCATTTACATTTGTTGACGACCAAACTCGATCGAAAGCACGCGATGCTGCCTTTGACGGTTGTGCAAATAGGTAGGAGCGCCGATCTCATTGTAGGAATACCCCGTTATTTTATCCAATCTAGAATTTGTTAGGGTGCTTGCAAGTTGAAAATAGGACAAATATAAATTATGACAGATGTTAGGAAAGTATTGAGCGAGCAAGAAGCCGCATCGTATTTTGTGCGTGATGTAATGAAGGGAATAAAAGATGCCTGGCCAACAATCCGTAAAGATATTAGAGATATATCAATCCATTTGTATTCAGAGGAATTATTCTTTGATGAAGAAGAAAAGGCAGCGTTAGATTTTACTCTTGCGGTATTAGCACAAGACTTGGAAGCTGTGACAAATCTTTATAATAAGGAACAGGCTGATAGAATAGAAATATTAGTCTTTAAATGTCTTAGCGACAAAGACAAAGGCCAAAAAACATTTCGTGAATATTCGGTTGACGAACTAAAAAAATATAGGAATCAACTTCATACCGATCCTGATCCTCTCTATGCGGTAGCGATTCGCTTGCTTCAACATTTGTTTGGTAATAAATACCATGTCGTAAAAATAAACATCAATGGGAAATCGTTTATTGATCCGATTCTTCTTTCGATGATTAATCCTATGATTACAATTTGTTGCGGTTTTTGGAAAACAATAAAAGATAATTACGACCTCGTTGAAGATGATTTGTCGTCACTAGCAGCATCATATGTTAAGCTTCTCCACCCTTATTATGATGAATTATGTCGTATTATTTTTTATATAGATGGGGCCATTCATAATACCTCAGCCATAGGAATATTTATTGCTCATATTGCCTTTACAAAAATAAAAATATCCAATCATCCAAAAACTAATCAGATTGCAGAGTTATTCTTAAATAAATGGTTGAGTATTATCATTCTTCTTGTTCCTTCAACAGATAAGAGTAGAACTCGCGAACAGTTAACTAGTGACTTTCATAGAACTTTACCAAATTATGTTCCACGTTTGACAAATACGCTCAAATCAGATATGAAAGAAGAAGATCGTTACAATGAGATGCTCTTACTTACAGCAGAACTTCATATCGAAGCTACGGGTAATAATTCACAACCTAATTATTCTTCTGTTATTTCAGCAGCTCAAGTTGTGCATCGTATTGCTCTTGACATTCTTCATGACATCCATGTTCCTAAAGATGTCATACTAATAAATAATAATATTGCCGATCATAAATCAAATGTAATTAACTCTTCTTCAGAGTCGAATCCAATAATATTATTCCGTCCATCTAATTTTGATACGGCAGTCTCGGAATCCCTTGTTATTCTTAAAGAATCGGGCGCTATTCCTAATATAAGTGAGATGCCCAACGGAACATTCACTGGTATGTTTTCTGAAATGATAAAAATGTCATGGTTAGAGACAAAACTTGGAAAAGAGAACATTGACTTTACTCTTGGTGATCGAGAATATCTTAAAGGTACGTCGATTCAAAAACAGGTCGTTACATTAAAAAATGGCGCAAGGGAAAATTTCTATTTTGATTTTTCTTCATTTGGTGAAAAGTTTTAATGCAATCGGTATAACCATTTTAAAAAAGCAGGGAGCATTAAGATGTCATTGCACAGCGTGCAATACAAATTAAAGGTAAATAATATAGTCCCGATGCGTTCCGCGATAGCGAAATGCTGAGTTCGTTTTCATTTATTGACGACTAAACTCGACCGAAGTCAGGCGATATTTCGTTCTTAATATAGTTTTTCGTTATTATTGTATTGTTCAATCTTTGAGTCTCTAGTCAACGGCTGTTATTCAATACCCACAGAAAATACGTTGCAATGGCTTAGTTCAACCAAATTTTATCCGCACTTGGGCACAAGGATTTTTTTGTCTTCAATTTTTTTTGGCCCAAGTACGGATAAAATCCTTAACCTTAGGGCGCAGCATATTTCGTGTACACGAAAGTTAATCGTCATTTAAAGGATATGATAAAATGATTGAAAGAAAACGTAAATCAAAACAAGCAGAATTTTTAAAATGGTTTAAACCAACTTTTGAATGCATTGAGACAATTAGGTGGTGCAGGAAAATCCAAAGAAGTTGTTGAACAAATTGCTAAAGAGTTAAAAATCCCTGACCGCATACTCGAAGAAACCTTGAAATCAGGAACTCTGCGTTTCCCAAATCAAGTTGCATGGGCAAGACAATATTTAGTTTTGGGAAGGTTATCTTGACGACAATACTCCTCGTGGGACATGGGCGCTCACTCCTTTGGGTTTTAAGACACATTTAGACGAAAACGAAGCTAGAAGAATATTTTTAAAATGGGTTGATATTCATCAAAAAGCATTAAAGAAAAAAGGCGATAAAGAAATAATTGAGGAGCAAAAAGAATAAACCAGATTCTCTTGAAAATACTTATACCCCTACTTTGCTCGAAGTTTTGCGAAAACTTTCTCCAAAAGGTTTTGAAGATATTTGCAAACGACTTTTAAGAGAGCATGGATTTGAAAATGTTGAAGTAACCGGCGACTTATGATGGTGGTATTGATATGGTTTGAATTAAATCCTTTTGTAAGGATGAAAGTTTTGTTTCAATGCAAAAAATATAAGGGTACGGTTCAAGATCTCAAGTTGGAGATTTCAGAAATGCAATGATTGGACGAGCAGAGAAAGGAATTATATTGACAACAGGGACGTTTTCCGAAGATGCAAAACGTGAAGCATTAAGAGATGGTGCCCCGCCAATTGAACTGATCAATGGTGAAAAACTTATTGAACTTTTTGAGAGTGTTCAACTTGGTGTAAAACCTAAAACAATTTTTGAAGTTGACGTAAAATTCTTTCAACCTTATTTGGAAATAAAAACAGAATAGCAATTAGCTTTAAAGGCTGTGCCCTCTTGAGTAACAAATACTCAAAGAAACGGAGAAAACGAATTAGGAGAGAAGTGTTGTTGAGAATATTCTTTTTAGGGCATAACTTATTATTGCGGTCTTTTTGATGTTTCGAAGATCGCTGAAGAAGGACTTCAAAGCCAGGCCCGGCTGTTGCTTTGATAAGAGGTAACCTCTTGAACGGGGTATGTCGAAATATCCTAAGGATTATTTGGAGTATCCGCCGATGAACGAAGCATCCCGACAAGTCGGGAGAACCATGCTAACCAGCGGGCTCGAAACAAGCCCCAGTAGCGGAACGGTCTTTGCTGTCTGGTCGAAGTAGAAAATAATAGGAAGAGATAAAACTTAAATCAAGAAATATGTTGTTTACTGAAAGAATAGCGCCGCAACGTGATGGGAGCGCTAACCATTTGAAAAAAGAAAGAGTCATGCAATCAATGATGACAAAGCACGGATAAAGTCATTAATAAATATATGGTGAGGGATTGTTTTAATATATTTTTCATTTAGAGGTACTTTATGGCATCAGTAAAAGATTACTCTCCTTTTGTACCATTTGACCTATATGATTTCTTTGGTTACTTATTTCCAG
>CAVZWL010000007.1:0-253973 GCA_963778945.1 Ignavibacteriota bacterium | reverse complement strand
TATGATGCGCCGGATAAAACGAAAGTGTTGAAAGATGTCCGAAGGTACCCGTATATCGCCCTTTATATGTACTGCCGAATGCATCGCAATTATCTTCGATAAGCCACAGCTTATATTTTTCCGCAATCTTCAAGACCGCATCGAGGTCAAAGGGATTGCCCAATGTATGTGCGAGAAAAATGCATTTTGTTTTTTCGGAAATTGCCGATTCGATCTGTTGAACATCGATGTTATATGTCGGAATTTCGACATCCACGAATACCGGCACACATTGATATTGGATAATCGGCGCAACAGTCGATGGGAATCCCGCCGCCACGGAGATTACTTCATCCCCCGGCTGCAATCTCCGGTCCCAAGTTTTTCCGATGTCAATGCGGCAAACGCAAGAAGATTGGCCGACGATCCGGAATTCGTCAAAAGGACATTTTCAACGCCTAGAAAATCCGAGATCTTTCCGGCAAACTCTTCCGAATATCTTCCTTCAGTCAGCCAAAAATCCAGCGACGAATCGACGAGATTCGACAGTTCTCGTATCATCAAATACCCTGCCTGCATAATGTACAGGCGATTGGCCCGGCATGAATTTTTCTCCGGAATACTTTGCCGTATAATACTGCTTCGTTAGCTCCAAGATCTGTTTTCGTATTTCTTCGTGTGTCATCTCAATCCACTTTATAGTCTTTTCCTTGCCCGTCATCATCATTGGCAGCCGAATGAATGACCAATGGCTGCTCTCTCATGACCGCTCACAGCCCATCCAATTTTCCGATCCTGCGCTAATCGGACATATTCGACAAGCTGCATAATCCGTTTCTGATATACAGGGGCGTCGCTTAAATCATCACGATATCCATCGACCGTGAATTGGGCCAATTCATCAAATTGTAAAACGGGCTGCCACTTCAATAATGTCATTGCCTTTGAAATATCCAATCGAAGCGAGGATGCTTCGTGCAGCTTTTCCTCCTGTGTTTCATACTGAACAGACCCGCTTCCATATAAGCGCAAAATCGTTTGCACCAATTCTTCCACCGTATGCCCTGAGATGATACCCGGACCGAAATTCCATCCGCCGGAATATTTATTTCCTTCACGATAAAGCAGCGATGCCAGATGCAGATATCCGCTCAAAGGTTCCAGAACAAATTGCCATGGCCGTGTTGCATTCGGATTGCGTAAAATAATCGGCCGGTGCGATCCTTAATAGCGCGGAAAAAATCCGGAATAATTCTATTGCGCCGACCAATCTCCGCCGCCGATGACATTCCCTGCACGCACAGAAGCAATCGAAGCGGTTCCATCCTTCTGAAAAAAAGAATGCAAATATGCAGATGTAACCAACTCAGCACAGCCCTTCGATGCACTGTAAGGATCATTCCCGCCCATCGGATCGCTTTCACGGTATCCCGAAATACTTTCGTTATTCTGATAGCATTTATCGCTCGTAATATTCACGGCCGCTTTAATACCTGCCACTGTTCGCATGGCCTCGAAGAAGTTCACAGTGCCGATGACATTCGTTTCAAATGTATATCTGGGATTTTGATATGACTCCAGAACAAGGGGCTGTGCGGCAAGATGAAAAGCAATGTCCGGCTGGACTTCTTTTACGTATCGAAGGAATAAATCGTAATCACGAATATCTCCATCCTTATGGCTTATCAGAGAGTCCAAACCGCAGCGGACAAAATTATCTTCCTTTTGCTGCGGCGGCAGCGCATAACCGTATACTTCCGCGCCTAATTCTTTCAACCAGATGCAAAGCCATGAACCTTTGAAACCGGTATCTCCCGTGACAAGAATCTTTTTGTCTTTATAAATTCCAGAAAAACAATCGGTCAAGTTCATTCCCATATCTTCCACGGCGCTTTCCCGGAATTCAAAAGCTCTTCCAGATATACTTTATCCCGCAGTGTATCCATCGGCTGCCAAAATCCTGTATGTTTGAAGGCATTTAATCGTTTTTCCTTTGCAATCTTTTCCAACGGTTCTCTTTCAAAGAGCGTCGTATCGTCTTGTATATAATCGATAACTTTTCGATTCATGACAAAAAAACCTGCATTGATCCATATACCGTCTCCTTTGGGTTTTTCTGAAAAGCTAAAGACGGTATTTTTATCATCGATATCCAAAGCCCCGAATCTTCCGGCAGGCTGCACTGCCGTAACCGTAACAAGTTTTTTTGATTTCTATGATTCTCTATGATTTGAGGAATATTCACGTCTGCAACTCCGTCCCCGTACGTCATCAAAAATGTATCGTCGGGAATATATTGAGCAATCCGTTTAATCCGACCGCCCGTCATCGTTTGAACGACCCGTATCGACCAATGTGACTTTCCATGGCTCTGCGCTGTGGGTGTGCAGAATATGCCGGCTATTCTTGGTGAGATCAAATGTTACATCGCACTGATGCAAAAAATAATTGGAAAAGTATTCTTTTATGATATATCCTTTATACCCGAGGCATATAATAAAATCGTTAAATCCATAATGGGAATAGATTTTCATGATATGCCAGAGAATGGGTTTCTCTCCTATCTCTATCATCGGTTTGGGCCTTAAATGGGATTCCTCGCTGATACGCGTTCCTAATCCGCCCGCAAGTATGACTACTTTCATTTCTTCTCTCCTTCTCTGAAGATATGCATCATATCGAGCAGTAGAATACCTTGCATTTCGGCAAGCGATATATTATCCGGTTACATTATTTTTTATCCCTGGGATCAGATGGAAGACGGCACATCGAAATTAATCCGTTCCTTTCTCTATCACAAGCGGCCTTTGCTGGACCTGCGTGTGAATGGAACCGATATATTCCCCTATCACTCCGATAAAAAACAATTGCACGGAGGCAAAGAAGAATAAACCGATAACCAACGGAGCAATGCCGACAGAGAACCAGCTCCAGAATAAAAGTTTATAAATTAAATATCCGACGCCTGCACATCCGCTCAGGAATGAAGCGGCAAATCCGAACATTGTGGCAAGACGCAGCGGCACTTTGGAATGGCTGGTAATACCCAGCATGGCCATATCGTAAAGCGTATAAAAATTATTTTTGGTTATGCCGCGCTTCCTCTGCGGCTGCACATATTCGATTATTGCTTTGTCAAATCCGATATCGCATATCAATCCTCTGAAGTAGGGATACGGATCCTGCATTTTTCCGAGAATCTCTATGATCTTTTTATCATACAGGCCGAAACCCGTATAATTCTTTATTAATTTTGTTTCCGCCAGACTGTTGATAAGATTATAGTACGTTTTGCGGATGAAAAACATAGATGCGGATTCTTTACTTTGCGTTTTTACTCCGACAACAATTTTATAAGCCCCGCTCCCATTCCGAAATAAACTGTTTTATCAATTCCGGCGGATCCTGAAAATCCGCCACTAAGGAAATAACGGCGTCTCCCTGAGCCTGAAGCATTCCGTAAAAGGGTGAACGGATATGTCCAAAATTCCGCGAATTGACAATGATCTTGATGTTTCTATCCTTTTTTGCAATCTCTTTTAAAATCAGAACCGTGTCATCTTTTGAAGCGTTGTCGATAAAAATATGTTCGTAGGAATAATCGCTAAGTCCTTCAAATATCTGTCTCACCTGCTTGTATAATTCTTCGACGTTCTTTTCTTCATTGTAACACGGAGTCACGATGCTTATAACTTTTTTCCTTTTTTTCATAAGGTATCCCGCGCTACTGGAAGCAATTGGAAATTCTGCTTGGCTTGTATTATAGTGGAGGAGATAGAAATTCTCTGTCTCGGAAATATTTCATCATTGCTTTATTCGATGCCGGTCAGCGAACATGCAATACACGATATCATCCGTGAAGAGCGGAGAAGGACTTCTGTAACCGAAAACCCATCCCTTTATACGGCAGCCGTTCGATCATGACAACAGCATGATGAATACCGGATGATTGGACAAGTTCGTACGGCTCCCGGATTTTGCCTTCGTCAGCCGGCTGATATGAATAATTTTTTCCGGAACATACGATCCCAGGGCGGCAAGAAACGGAAAGCATCAAGAAAACGGGAACGAACATTTTTGCCGCCTGCAAAACGCTCCTTGAACATATCGTGGATAATGCAAATAGCGCGAGCGCTTAAGATAAGCAGAGGAATCAGCATTTCATAAAAATAGACAGGACCCAGATCGGCAACACCGGGAGAATAATACACAATATACATTCCTCCGATGCCGGCAATAATGCCGAACGCCAACCGGTCGCCGAAATCCTTTTTGACGAACAGCATAAAAAACACGAACATCAAACTGAAGCGGAAATCCGAAGAGAGCTGCATTCAGGCGGAATGAATTCACGATAAGATTCCGAAGGCCGAAGAGAGGCGTATGGCCGTATGTTCCAAATCCGACCGCTTCGAATGGACTATAGTAATGAAACGGAAACTGCAGCGGATTTCCCGTTACCATATTGTTGTACCATAATGTCAATCCAAAGACAACAAGAAAACCCGCGCCGCACAGCATTCCCGATGCCAGCGCTTTGGAACGCATCTTCCAGCAGTCATATGCCCCGACGACAATAAACGGAAGGGCAAAACCGACCGCTGTCATCTGACGGGAATTGAATGCATAACCGAGCGATAATCCTGCAAGCAGCGACAGCAGGAATTTCAATTCCGGTTTTTCCATACGCCGCGCGTACAAAAAAAGATACATAAAAAGCGCAAGGAAGAAAGCTGTGGTCGTATGGCTTAAGAGCGAAGACGAAACCATATAAAAAAAGGGAGAAACCGCGCCCAGACAAAGCGCCAGAAGCGCCACCCTCTTATCCGTGAAACAATTCCTTTGCAATGCCGTACACCAGCAGCAGCGTCAGGATACTGAGCACGATAGTTCCGATGTAGCGACTGCCAAGCATCATACCGAAAGCAATAACTAAAGGATGCCCCAGAGTATATTTTCCGACCCAGCATGAACCGTCATTGATCAGAAATACATTGTTAAAGTTGCTTATGACAGGAGGAGGAGGATTAACGAGCCGCCCGGCCAACAGCGTCTTTGCCTGAAAATCATACGTATTTTCATCATCCGTAACTTCCGTCCCGTGAAACAGGAATCGAACGGAAAGAATAAGAAGAATCGCCGCAGCAAGAAGCAGCGCTCCCATGAATAAGCGGCCGCGGAATATCGCTGGAAAAGAAATGCGAACCCCCGCCTTTGCCAGCGCTGCCGTTCCGAGCACCGTCGCAGGAAGAAGGAGAAGGATTTTCCATATTTCAGATTGGAATTCCCATCCGGTAATCCATGCCATAAAAAATCCCCATTTCCCCCGGTAATCAAAATCTGGTAGTAAAAAATCCTTCTGCATCCATGCAAGAGCAATATACAAACCTAAAAAAATCGCCGCCGCGGCAGCCAGCGCCCATTTTCCGGATAATTTCATTTCATTTTTCCTCGTGATAGTCCGTTTCTGTATTTATTTTCCACAGATTGTCTTTTGTCTTGATGTCCGCAAGAATGTTATCCACCGCCGTCATTGCAACGAGCATAGAATGATCCATATTGTTATACCTGTGCATTCCGTTTCTTCCGATGAGGAATAAATTCTCGAACCGGTCGACGAAGCTGCGAATCAAACCGAACCGCTCGTACCCTCCGAAGTAGGCGGGATACGCTTTGGGCATGCGCAGAACGACTGCGTCCGATAATTTCTCCGGCTCTGCCAGATTCATTGCCTCCAGTTCTTTCACTCCCAGGCGAATTAAATCTTCATCCTTCATCGTCCAGAGCTCGTCGCCTTCCTGACAAAAATATTCAAGCCCGAGCCATACGGAATTCGGATCCTGTACAAGGTAAGGACTCCAATTGTTAAATACTTGAATCCGCCCGACTTTAACGTATCCTTCCTGTATATAAATCCAGTTATCCGGCAGCCGTCCATCCGGCGTTTTAAGACGCGGGAACAGCAGTCCAATGGTCATAAAGTCCCGATATTGAATCTGCTCTGCTGCAAGGTGAACATCTTTGGGGACCGTACCGCTCATTCCAAGCACAAGATCGCGCACGGGCATGGTCGAGAACACATAGTCCGCATGAACTGCCGACACGCCGCCTGTGGATTCGTCTCTTACTTTGACGCCCGTTATTCGAGAACCGTCATCTTCAAATCCCACGACTGTATGCCGATACAGAAGATCGCCGCCTTTCTGCTTCACAGATTCAGCGATCGCTTCCCATAATTGCCCCGGCCCGTATTTGGGATAAAGATAATAATCGACCAGACTTGTTTCCACTTTTTTCCGGTGCCTGCCGATGCTTTTCAAAAAAACGGTCGAAACCGCATGACTGATGACTTTTGCGACAGACAATCCCTTAATGCGCTGCGCACCCCAGTCCGGCTGAATTGCCGTGCACGGAACGCCCCAGACTTTTTCTGTATAATTCTTAAAAAATGTTTTATACAGTTCGCGCCCAAAACGGTTCACAAAAAAATCTTCCAGCGAAGCTTCATGCCTGATCGGAAAAATTTGGGAGCGCAGATAACTGAACCCGATTCGCATGACGCTGACAAATCCCAGGTTGCGGAGTGTATTCCAATTCAGCGTGACCGGATAATCGAAGAATCGGCGGTGAAAGAGAATGCGCGATATGCGTTTCCGCACGAGCATCACACGATCGGTACTGTCCTGATCCAATCCGTTTTCCAGATCGATGCCCTCCGCACCCTGCAGCCGCTTCGCCTAAAATAACTTTGACCGGTTCTTTTGCCGCATCGTCTATTTTTTGAAGCGGAAATTTGGAGAGCCACCATTTTGTAACACGCGCCGATTTTGAAAAAAATCGGTGGCCGCCGAGATCTATTCTGTTCCCGTGATGATTGAACGTCCTCGCAATTCCGCCGGCCATATCCGTCGCTTCGAAGACAATCGGATGAATGTCCGAGCGGGTCAGTAATTCGTAAGCTGCGGTAAGTCCGGCAGGACCAGCACCGATAATAAGAGCAGTTTTTTTTGCCATAAAATCCTTTTAAATGGCGAACAGTGAACGGCAAACAGTGAACGGTGAACGGTAAATGGTGAATAGTAAATGGTAAAAAACAGTAAATGGTAAACAGAAAACAGTAAATAGTAAATGGTAAATGGTAAATGGCGAACAGTAAACTGAGAACTGTAAACGGTAAACGGCAAAAAACTTATTTATAGTTCTCTGTTCTCAGTCTCAGTTCTCAGTTCACAGTTCTCAGTTCACAGTTCTCCGTTCTCAGTTCACAGTTCACAATTTATTCCAATTCTCCAATTTTCCGTTCAACGGCCTGTACGATGCTTTTTCCGCACACAAGGATCAAGGCCTTTTGGATGTCGTCGTATAATATCCGGTCGTGATCCATCATAGGGATGCTTTTCCGAAAAACACCGTACGCAGCTTCCGTTCCCTCTCCTGCCCGCAATGATAAGTTCGAGCGTGTCGTTCGATGTGCCTGTTCGGCATTGAGCTTTCGTGCAAAGTCCAGTCCCTGACATGCACACAGCATTTCTATCGCGAGAACGGTTTGAACGTTTTTCAGCACACGCCAGGCTTTTTGCGCGCTGACCGATCCCATGCTGTTATGATCCTCCTGATTGGCGGATGTCGGAATCGAGTCCACACTGCCCGGATGCGCCAGAACTTTATTTTCCGAAACCAATGATGCGGCGGTATACTGGGCAATCATCAGGCCGGAATTCAATCCGCCCCTCGCCGTCAGGAACCGGGGCAGTCCGCTGAGAGAACCATTGACCAGGCGTTCGATGCGCCGTTCCGAAATATTCGCAAGCTCTGCAAGAGCGATGGCCAGAAAATCCATCGCCAGCGCAATCGGCTGACCGTGAAAATTTCCTCCTTCAAGATGAATGCGGTCCTTTGCAAAAATGAGCGGATTATCGTTTGCAGAATTAATTTCGATGGAAACTTTTTCATAAACATATTCCACGGCATCTCGTGAAGCGCCGTGAACCTGCGGAATGCATCGAATCGAATAGGCGTCCTGAACCCGCCGGTCGTTCGACCGGTGCGATTCCCTCAGCGTGCTTCCATGCATCAGCCGGCGCATATTGCTTGCAGCATTTCTTTGTCCCCGGTAAGGCCGCAGCTCATGAATGCGCTCATCGAATGCCGTATCGCTTCCGCGCAATGCCTCTACGCTGATCGCTGCGGCAATATCGGCTGTCTTGAGAAGCTGCATAGCTTGATCGGCAGCAAGAGAAGCATAAGCGGTCATCATTTGCGTACCGTTGATGAGCGCGAGCCCCTCCTTGGCGGCAAGCTTTACCGGTGCAAGTCCGTGTTTCCGTAAAACACCGGCCGATCCGGCGATACGTAAGTTCTTTTTGCCTGCATTGATGTAAACTTTTCCCTTGCCGATCATCGCCAGTACGAGATGAGCCAGCTGCACCAGGTCGCCGCTCGCTCCAACCGATCCCTGAGAGGGAATAACCGGAATAATATTCCGGTTCAGCATTTCCATCAATGTTTCTACAGTAGCAAGGCGAATGCCGGAGAATCCTTTTGCCAGCGCATTGATGCGGAGCACCATCATAGCACGGACAATCTCCTGCGGCAGCGGATCCCCGGCTCCGGCGGCATGGCTGACAATAAGGTTCTCCTGTAATTGCGCCAAATCGTGCGAATCGATACGAACATTTGAAAATTCTCCAAAACCCGTCGTTACACCGTAGATGGATTCGCCATGCTGGACCCAATCGTCGATAAGCCTCCTCGAAGCACGAATAGCACGTTTTGACGCGGCATTTAACTTTACCTCTGTAAAGTCCGCGGCTATTGCTGAAATTTGAGGAATTGTAAGGGAGTTGCCGTCGAGAGTGTAAGATTTCATACTTGATTTTCGGCTTTTTTTATTAAGATTAAGCAATGTAGTGGAGTTACGCATTAAATTCAACCCTTAAAGATAGTTAAGATGGTGGAAATAGTGAATTAAAAGAGTTCGTGGTGCTTGGTTCTTAGTGCTGAAGTTCAACAGAAAAAAAATAGCAAAAATTGCCAATCGCGAATTGTCGATTGCAGCCGGAGACATAATTTGGAGAATAATAAAAGAGCAATTTTCAGTCTGGAATCGCCAATTGTCAATTGGAAGAGAAGAATTGTAAATGGCAAACAGTGAGAAATAAATAGGATAGCAGGTAATAAAAACTAAGCACTACGAACTAAGCACTACGAACATTGGACATTAGCACTGCAGCACCTTTCGCTAATTGACTTTTGGCACTAATCTACCTATTATTTTAGTGAGGTATTGTAATTTTTTCATTTTATCACCGGCTTCCCGAGTGAAATAATTACATCAATCTACACAATTACCGGGATATCATGAGCGAGGAAAAAATTCAGGTTTTAATTGCAGATGACGAAGACCCGCTTCGCATTACTGTATCGGCATGGCTTACCGATGAAGGATTTGAAGTCGAAGAGGCCTGCGACGGGCTTGAAGCAATTAAAAAAGTACAGGGAAAAAATTATGACATTGCGATGCTCGACATTAAAATGCCCGGCGTCAACGGCCTGGAAGTCCTTCGTTATATCAAAAAAAATTCCCCGCAAACCGAAGTCGTTATGATGACCGGCATGAGCGATGTAGGCATGGCAGTCGAAGCAATGAAGATCGGGGCAAAAGAATATCTGACCAAGCCGATCGACATGGAGCAAATCGTCCCTCAGCTCAAAGCAATTATAAAAATGCGCGATGCAGAGGACCGAATCCGGAAACTCCAGGCAGAGCACACAGCCCGCCTGTTGTACGATCTGCATAATCCTATTGCTGGCCTCCGCCAAAGCATCGGCTACTTATTGAAAGAAATGGCGGGACCTCTCAACGATCATCAACAGGAATTGCTCGGCTATATGACGGTCTCCATCGACAAGGTGATTGCTCTTCTGACCGATATGATGGATCTGACGAAATTGGAAGCCGGAAGGGTGACTTTAAATAAAGGAATTGCGAACCTCGCCGCCACTGTACAGAACATCGCGCAGGAATTTCGGATTCCGGTGCAATCGAACAAGATTACGCTCGATGTGCACACCGAGCCGGATCTGCCGCCGCTGGAATTCGATTCAGGAAAAATCGGACAGGTTTTACAGAATTTCCTCAGCAACGCAATCAAATACACACCGGCTCAAGGCGCCATCGTTGTGCAGGTAAAAAAAGTAGCTCTGGTTATGGAAGAAGGGCAAAAGCCGCTCGATCATATCATGGTTTCGGTGTTCAACAGCGGAGCAGGAATTGCAAAAGAAGAATTGCCGCTTATCTTCGACCGGTATCGCGATCTTGTCGCTGGAAAATCGAACGAGAAAAAAACGAGCGGCCTCGGCCTGATCATAGCGCAGCGGATTGTTGAAGCGCATTATGGAAAAATCTGGGTAGAATCGGAACCAGGCAAAGGCGCTACATTTTCGTTCGCGCTTCCATTGCGGTGACGTTATGGGGAAACCCCTATGAAAAAGGAATCTATTTCCATCCTCGTTGTCGACGACGAAGTGCCGTTTCTTCAGGTCGTTCAATCGCTCCTGGAACCTGAAGGATATCTTGTCAAAACGGCGACCGACGGCGTTGCAGCAATCAATATGCTCCAGCAATAAAAATTTCGACCTCGTTTTACTGGACATCAAGCTGCCGCGTGTCGACGGCGTCGAGGTCCTGCGAGTTCGCCCGCGACAATTCCTTCGGCACGCAAGTTATTATGCTCACCGGCGTGTACGATATTAAAATGGCTGTCGAATGCATGCAGCTCGGAGCGTTTAATTATATCACGAAGCCGTATTCTGCCGAAGAATTGCTTGCGAATATCGATCGCGCAGTCGAACGGAAACGGCTGCAGGTCGAAAATAAAGTTTTGAAAACCGAACTTGCGCGGCATACGTACAGCGACAACATTATCGGCGAAAGCAAACCGATGCTCGAACTCCTCAATATCGCGGCAAAAGTAGCCCCGACGGATTCCTCCGTGCTCATTCAAGGAGCCAGCGGAACCGGCAAAGAATTGATTGCGAACTTCGTGCATAAGAACAGCATGCGGCAGGAAAAACAATTCGTGGCATTGAACTGCGCTTCGATTCCAGAGAACCTCATCGAAAGCGAATTATTCGGGCATGAACGGGGAGCGTTTACCGATGCGTATGCTATGAAACAGGGAATTGTAGAAATTGCCGACGGCGGCACGCTTTTCCTCGATGAAATAGGCGAGATCAGCCTTACCCTCCAGCCGAAGCTCCTGCGTTTTTTGCAGACCGGCGAATACCGCCGCGTCGGCGGCAACAAAAACCTCCGTTCCGATGTCCGCGTGATTTCAGCCACAAACAAGAGTCTGGCCGCTGAAATCGCTGCAGGCAGATTCCGTGAAGATCTGATGTACCGCATCAACGTCATAACTCTTTCCGTACCGGCATTAAATGAACGGCCTGAAGATATTCCGATCCTGGTCGATTATTTTTTAAAAACCCATGTGCGCCCGCGCGGATTGAAGATGATTGAACCAAAAGCGCTGGAATTGCTGATCAAATACGACTGGCCCGGCAACGTCCGGGAGCTGGAGAATGTCATCGAAAGGGCAAGCATTCTCTGCAAGGATAATCTTATTAAAGTTGAAGACATAGCGCTGCCCATCGGCCGCCGCTCCAAGACTTCTAAAGATTCCGTCCAGACGCCGGGAGACGTGCAAATCGGCTCTGCCGTATCGATGCGTGAAATCGAACAAGCGCATATTGCCGGAATCCTGAAAACCGTCGATTGGAATAAAAATACCGCTGCCCAGATTCTCGGAATCAGTTTGAAAACACTTTATACGAAAATTCAGCAATATAATCTGGTAAAAGAGTGATTTGTAAATGGGAGAAATTGTCAATTGCCAATCGCGAATTGCTGTCAGGAAAATGGAGGGTAAGCTTTGTTCCGAGTGTGGAAATTCAGGATATATTTTTAAATCGTAACCAAGCACTCAGAACTAAGAACCAAACAACTTCTTGACCGCAGCACGGCAGCACGTTGGACTTTGAACTGTATTCATTTACTATTTACCATTAACCATTTACCATTTACTATTTACCATTTACTATTCACCGTTTACTGTTCACCGTTCACCATCTTATGCTGCTTTATTTTCTCAGACACGGCGATGCCTCCTCTCAGGAGAATGAACACCCGCTGACTGAAACAGGCAGGCGCCAGGCAGACACTGCCGGACTTTACATGCTGCATAACGGTTTTTTCGTTAATAAGATATATACAAGCCCTCTTCTTCGTGCCCGCCAAACAGGCGCGGCTGTCGGAGGGCACATTTCTTCTCCGCTCCCGGAAACAACCGAATATCTCGTCAACGGAACGAATCCCAATCAGCTTTTTCGCTTTCTGAATGTCATCGATGCGGAATCGGTTCTTCTGGTTTCGTCATGAGCCTTATCTTTCAGGCACGATTTCGATGCTTATTGCCGGACATCCGCATGCCGGGATTGAAATAAAAAAATGCACACTCGCGCTGGTGGAAATCGATTCTCCTATCCGGCCCGGAAACGGAATTTTGAAAATACTCGCCGATGTCAAAACCATGCAGCAGATCGCTTGAAAGGAGTTCCTATGGAGATTATAACCGTTGCCATTGAAAAACCGGAACCGATCAACTTCATCCTCGGGCAATCGCATTTCATAAAAACCGTCGAGGACATTCATGAAGCGGTTGTTCAGACGAATGCGCAGATCCGGTTCGGGCTGGGTTTTTGCGAATCTTCAGGAGAGGCGCTTGTCCGCTGGACGGGAAACGACGATGCAATGATCGAACTCGCCAGGAAGAATGCACTCGCTCTCTCGTGCGGACATTCGTTTATTCTGTTTCTCGACAACGGTTTTCCCGTCAATGTCCTCAACGCAATTAAAAATGTCCCCGAAGTCTGCCGTATTTTTTGTGCGACGGCAAACCCGACACAGGTCATCGTCGCTGAAACGGAACAGGGACGCGGCATACTCGGGGTCATCGACGGAATCCGGTCTAAAGGCATCGAAGACGCAGCCGGACAAGAATGGCGGAAAAATTTTTTGCGGAAGATCGGATATAAAATGTAAGAACTAACCAACAGAAGTTCTTCGTGCGTAGTGCGTAGTGCTGGAGTTCAAAGAATAATAAACGGTAAATCGTGAACTGCGAAGTGTTAATTGTCAATTTGAAAATGAAAACCAATGCAGCAATGAGCCAATAAACTAATAAACTGATAAACTGAATAACGGACAAACATGACCCGTTGTTCTATAACTCAGAACCACGAACGACGAACTAAGAACCAATAAATGGTGATCTCATGAAACACGCACCGAAGCCAAAGATGGTTCGCGCGCCGCACGGAACAAAGATTTCGTGCAAAGGATGGATTCAAGAAGCGGCAATGCGCATGTTGATGAACAATCTCGACCCGCAGGTTGCCGAACGGCCTGAGGAATTGATTGTGTACGGCGGCGCGGGAAAAGCTGCACGCAATTGGGATTGTTTTCATGCCATTGTACAGACACTGCAGACGCTCGAGAACGATGAGACACTGCTCGTTCAATCCGGCAAACCGGTAGCCGTTTTCAAAACGCATGAGCAGGCGCCGCGCGTGCTGATCAGCAACGCTATGCTTGTGCCCCATTGGGCGACATGGGATGAATTCCGGCGGCTCGATGCGCTCGGACTGACGATGTACGGACAGATGACCGCCGGAAGCTGGATTTATATCGGTACGCAGGGAATTTTACAGGGAACATACGAAACGTTCGCTGCCGCTGCTGCAAAACATTTCGGCGGATCGCTGGCCGGAAGATTTTTGCTGACCGCCGGACTGGGCGGCATGGGCGGCGCGCAGCCCCTTGCTGCAACGATGAACGGAGCGGCATGCCTCGTTGTGGAAGCCGATCCGTTAAAAATACGGCGGCGAATCGAAACGCATTATCTGGATACTGCAACCGATGATCTTGAAGATGCCATGGCGCAAATTCGAGCTGCAAAAAGTAAAAAACTTCCGCTTTCGATCGGACTGCTCGGCAATGCCGCCGAAATTATTCCGCACATTGCCGCCGGAAAGTTTCTTCCCGATATTGCGACCGATCAGACCTCTGCGCACGATACGCTGAACGGATATATTCCCAAAGGCATGAAGTTCGAACAGGCGGCAGCGCTCCGGAAAAAAAATCCGGAAAAATATATTGCACTCGCCAAAACCTCTATCGTCGAACATGTCAAAGGACTTCTTCGGCTCAAAGACCGGGGAACCGTTACGTTCGACTACGGCAATAATATTCGCGGTGAAGCATTTTCAAACGGTTTGAAAAAAGCATTCTCCATTCCCGGATTCGTGCCCGAGTATATCCGTCCCCTCTTCTGCGACGGCAAGGGACCCTTCCGATGGGCAGCGCTCTCCGGGGAACCGGATGATATCTATCGCACAGATGAAGCCGTTCTGGAAGCATTCCCGGAGAATACGCAGCTTTGCACATGGATCAAAAAAGCCCGCGAAGAAGTCGCCTTTCAAGGACTCCCCGCACGCATCTGCTGGCTCGGATACGGCGAGCGTGCCAAGATGGGACTGATCTTCAATCAACTCGTCGCACGCGGCGAGGTTTCTGCACCTATCGTTATCGGCAGGGACCATCTGGACTGCGGAAGCGTAGCATCGCCGAACCGCGAAACGGAAAAAATGCGCGACGGCAGCGATGCGATAGCGGACTGGCCGATACTCAACGCACTTCTTAATACGGCCGGAGGCGCAAGCTGGGTGAGCGTGCACCACGGCGGAGGTGTCGGCATAGGACTATCCATCCATGCCGGGATGGTCGTCGTTGCGGACGGAACTCCGGAAGCGGCGGCCCGGCTGGAGCGCGTACTCACATACGATCCCGGTATGGGAATCGTCCGGCATGCAGATGCCGGGTATCCGCGCGCTGTCGCAAACGCAAAACGATGGAATGTTAAAATGCCGATGCTGTGAAGCGGTAAATGGTAAATGGTGAATGGTAATGGTAAATTGTGAAGAGGTAAGAGTAGAGAAGAAGCTGGATCATTACAAATCCTTTTTTAGCATTGCGCGCAGTTCCATAATCGGAAACAACAAAAACACTATGAAGAAACGCTTTGAACAAATTCAAATTCTCTCTGCCGGCCTGATCGCCGTCCAAAAGTTCCCTTCACGGCCGAGAAACATCTTATTCAATGAAAAGAAACACAGCATTCTCCGATGATCGAAAATGCCCTTCCGTACACCGCATCCTGAAGAGAAAGCGAGCGGCTCGCGGGATTGTCCCTGCAGGATCAATATTCATATTGTTATTCGTGTGAAAAATATGTACATAGATATGTTCTTTGCGGCTTTGGTACCCAAAAGGCCGGGTTTGTAAAAACTGACTATCCATTCATAACATATAAAGAAGAACCGTGCCAATTCAAATTATTGTCGGCGCCCAATGGGGCGATGAAGGAAAAGGAAAAATCGTCGACCACCTGAGCAACCACGTCGACATAGTCGCCCGTTATCAGGGAGGCGCAAACGCAGGACATACCGTTGTTATTCCGGATAAAGGCGGAAAAACGGAAAAAGAATATGTTTTACATCTTATTCCTTCCGGAATTTTTCATAAGCACGTTGTCTGTGTCATCGGCAACGGAGTCGTGCTCGACCCGGTTGCCTTGATGGCGGAAATAGACCAGCTCAAAAAAGCGGGCATCAAGACCGACGGGCGCTTGTTTATCAGCCATAACGCACATCTCATCATGCCGTATCATAAGCTGCTCGATTCCGTGCGGGAACAGGGCAGCGACCGCATCGGCACAACCGGCCGAGGCATCGGTCCGGCCTATATCGATAAATACATGCGCACAGGCATTCGTGTCGTCGATTTGCTGGATCGCGACCTTCTCTGCCGCAAGCTGAAACGGAACATCGAAGCGAATAACGAACTTCTCAGCAAATTGTACAATTCAAAGATCCTCGATGTAGATCAAATTCTGAAAGAGTATCAAGAATTCGATAAAAAAATCGATCCCTATATTAAAGATACATCGGCCTATCTCGCGTTATCTCTTAAACAAAGGAAAAATATTTTAGCCGAAGGCGCGCAAGGCGCACTGCTCGACGTGGATTTCGGCACATACCCGTTCGTCACGTCGTCCAATCCGACCAGCGGCGGCGCCTGCACAGGGCTCGGCGTTCCGCCGACCTCCGTCAATTCAATTGTCGGAGTTGTCAAAGCATACAGCACGCGTGTAGGCAACGGCCCGTTCCCGACAGAACAATGCAATGAAATCGGCGAAGCGCTGCGGACTACGGGCGGCGAATTCGGTGCAACCACCGGAAGACCGCGCCGCTGCGGCTGGCTCGACCTCTTCAGCTTGCAGTATTCCGTCCGCATCAACGGCATTCAAAAAATTGCGGTCACCAAACTTGACGTCCTCGACGATTTCGATGAAATTAAAGTCTGTACCGGCTATAAGATCGGGAACAAGAAGATTCTCCACTTCCCGAGCGACAGCCAGACCTTGGAGATTGCCGAACCGGAATACAAGAGCTTCAAAGGATGGAAAACAAAAACGTCGGGAGTGCGCATCCTATCGGCAGCTTCCCCCGGCAGCAAAAAAATATCTCGAAGCCGTTGCCGGGATGATCGGCGTAAAACTTTGGATGGTTTCCGTCGGCGCACGGCGGGATCAAACACTCACGCTTCAATAACATTACAATCATATGAAGAACTCGACCGCGGCACATTCCGGAGCAACGGGTTCCCTTCCCCTTTCAAGCAGGCTGAAAATTTCGCTGCTCATTCTTGCGTTTATACTTATAGGCGCAACTCTCTGGTATACCCACGGCCTTGTCCGCGATTTGAATAAAAAAGAAAACGATGTCGCACGGCTCTATGCCGAATCGCTCGAATATATTATCAACGGGAAAACCGGAGAGGGAGATTTTAATTTTGTTTTTTCAAACATTCTCGGCGCAATCGATTTTCCCATTGTTCTGTCGAATGCAAAAAACGAACCTATTGCACCTTATCATAACAACATCCGTAATCTCACGATTGATACGACTCTTTCGCAGGAAAAACAGCGGCTCGTTCTGCTGGACATGCTGGCAGAGATGGACCGCATACACGAACCGATTAAAGTGGCGTATCAAGACACAGTTATTCTTAATTATGTTCATTACGGGGAATCATCTCTCATTACCAAACTTCGCTGGCTTCCCTATATCGAGATGTCCATTGCAGGGCTTTTTCTGCTGATTGCTTATATCAGTTTCAGCTACATCAAGCGGAGCGAACAGAGCAATATCTGGGTCGGCTTATCCCGTGAAACGGCGCACCAGCTCGGAACGCCGATTTCCAGCATGCTCGGATGGGTGGAACTCCTCAAAAGTGAAGCTGACAACAGATTCAAAGAACTGGAAACCCTGCGCGATATGGAGAACGATATACACAGGCTTCAAAAAATCGCCGACCGCTTTTCTAAAATCGGATCCAGGCCAAGTCTGCGTCCGGAATATATCGACGATATTATCCGCAATGTCATTCAATATTTTGAACGGCGGCTTCCGAGCATCAATAATGCACAAAGCTCCGCAAAACACGTCCGCCTGGTTCTGGAAAAAACCGAACCCGTCACGGCGTCCGTGAACAGGGAGCTGTTCGAATGGGTCATCGAAAACTTGACAAAGAACGCCATCGATGCTATCGAAACGAACGACGGGTCGATCCTCTACTCGATCAGCGAAAACGGATCCGAAATCTTCGTCGATATTGCGGACACGGGAAAAGGAATTGACACAAAACACCGGAAGAATATTTTTCGCCCCGGCTTCTCAACAAAAAAACGGGGCTGGGGATTGGGATTGAGCCTGGCAAAGCGAATTGTTGAAGCGTATCACCACGGAAAGCTCTCGCTCAAAGAAAGCCGTCCCGGCTATAAAACCACTTTTCGCATTAAATTGCTCAAGGTCGATTGATATGAAAAAGAATGCTGCAATTCTGCTTCTCCTGTTCTGTTTTCTCAGACCTGCCTTTGCGCAGGCGCCTGTCCTTATCGAAGATGAATTATACGGCTACGTTCTCGGAATCGAGGGGGGCTCTTCACAGCGGCGCGGAGATTTTATCAAAGACCAATTAAAGCAGATGGGAGTGGGATATGTTGCCATTCCCTTTTCCTCCCTCTCACCGCAGAAGAACGACACGACGATCTTCACGGGAGAGAACATCATTGTCAGGTTCGGCCATGGGGAAAAAAAGATTGTCGTGGGGGCGCATTACGATGCCGTAGAGGGATCTCCGGGTGCGGATGACAATGGAAGCGGCGTAGCAGTCGTCCTCGGTCTGATCAATCACCTGCGCGGCGAGGAATGGAAACACTCCATCGAGATCTGTTTTTTCGATAAGGAAGAAGAGGGCTGCATCGGTTCAATGCAGTACGTCCAGAAATATGTTTTGCCGAAAAATCATCTTGCAATGATCAATTTGGATATAGAAGGAACCGGCGATGAGCTCTACATAGGGCCGATCGATTATCAAACCGACCGGATGCTTCTTCCGATCGTGCATGAGGCAGAGCAGCAGACCGGTTTCGCTTCTGTCGAGCGTTCCGTTTACCCGGAATCCGATTATCTGCCGTTTGCACGTTACCATCTTGCGAATATTTCCATTTCCGTCGTACCAAAAGGAGACGGGGACCGCCTCTCCCGCATGGTGAGCAACGGCGGAAAGCCCGATTCGTCCGCCGTGCCGCATGTGCTCTTCGCCATGCATACGCCCTACGACCGATCTTCTTTCATCGAACCGAAGTCGCTTAAAATATCGTATGAATTTACGAAAGCGCTCCTTCTTCTGTTGAACAGCCGCCGGTAACATTTTCCCGATGCTTTTGCATGCAGATATCCATGCCGCATGTACATACAAAGGGCGCCTCGTTTATTCCGGGACGCCCTCTGTATCGTATAAAAAAGATTATCTTACCTGCGGATAATTGTTTGAAGGATGGTTCTTTTTTCCAAAAATACTGAAGCCGATCAATCCGCCGAGCATCGAGAAAATCGGATAGATAATCAGAGTAAAGATCAGAGAACGAAGAATACTGCCGAATGACAGCTTTTCCTTCGCTGCTTGTTCCAGCCGATTTTGAATTTCATCAATCGAATTTTGCTGCAGCGCTCCTTGACTTGCCAATTTATCGATGATTCGAGCCGTTATTTTTCGGAAAAATTCAGTTTCGACAGGGCCAAAGAGAATGCTCACCATGCCGCTGACAACCGTTGCGACAAGAGCTCCGATGATACCCGCAATGATGCTGAGGATTAAAACATCGGACGATTCCAGAGGGGGCATTTCCGCTGTAAATTCTTCTTTATAGAGATACACAGACAAAGCTCCGCCGATTAAAATGCCGGCACAGCAGCAGCAGTTTATAAGGCTCAATCCCGGAATTCCGGAAACAAGACCGATGACAAGACCGCCGAGAAGAGCGGCTCGTTGTTTGCTCGGTTTTTCCATCATCGTTTTTTCTCCTCTTTCTTTATCATTTCAAATTTCAGGCGAACGCAGGCATCAAGAAAAACAGGCACAACGTACCATGGCAGCATTAAACCCAGCATCGTTCCGCTTACGACCCGCGTCGTCGTGGTACTGGCCGATATCCCGCTCGCGCTTAATCCGACATCCAGAAACATCGGAAGAAAACATACGAGGGCAATACTCCGCGGCGGAATCATCTCCAGCATCGAGACCGGATGGCGTTCGATTCTCCTCAATTTCCACCGCAGAGCCAACGGAAATGCGATGGTCGCTGCAAAGAAACTTAGATAGATAGATGTGCAGCGTATACATACACCGAGCTGCTGCCCGGCGCAAAAGAACGACCGCCCGCTCTGCTGGTGGCAAACCCGGCTGTACGCTTCGTAGAGCACGCCTGCAGCCGCATGCATACCGGCATTGTGCAGAAGCGGAGCCGCGAATATTCCCGCACACCACACGAAGGAAATTGATGTAAAGATCCAAAAAGGACCCCTCAAACTTTTATCCATCGCAATATTGTATTATCGAAACAATTGTTCTCTTTGTCAAGATACAATGCTTGCTTTTCCAGATGGTTTGAAATATATTGTCGTTGAAAGAGGAGGAAATACTTGACTAAAATACTCGATTCAAAACATAATTTTCTCGGCATCGAACGGCAATATTCGTCATTCGAAACGTCGCGCGTTGTCATTGTCCCGGCTCCCTACGAACACAGTCCCAGTTACGGCAAGGGATCGAAAAACGGACCTGGGGCAATTCTCCATGCGTCGCATCATGTGGAACTCTTCGACGAAGAAACGAAACGGGAAGTCTATAAAGAGCTCGGCATAGCAACAATGCACCCGTTGAATTTTGCAAAAAAGGCCGACGAAGACGCATTACAGCTTGTCTACGATGCAGTCTCTGACTTGCTGCAGACTCATAAATACACGGTTGTTCTCGGAGGGGAGCATACAATCTCGTCTGCAGTGATAGCCGCTCATGCCAAACATTTTCCTCGCCTTTCCGTGCTCCACTTCGGCGCCCATTCCGATCTCCGGATGGATCTCCAGGGCAGCAAGTTCAGCCATGCTTCGACCATGGCTCGCGTATGCGAATTTATAGACCCGCACAATCTTGTTCAGGTCGGAATTCGCGCACAAAGCCGCGACGAAGCGGAGTATATCCGCGACCGCGGTATTCAGGTCTATTACGCGCATGAAATTCACCGGGGAACATATACTAAAGTTCTCAAATACTGGGACGACTATGTTGTCGAACATTTAACGGACAACATTTTCATCGACTTCGACCTCGGCGTCTTCGATCCGTCTCTGATGCCTGCAACCGGCACGCCGGAACCGAACGGCCTTCATTGGGAACAAATTCTTCAGTGCCTGCGCAAGGTAACACGGAAGAAGAACGTAATCGGCTGTTCGCTCGTCGAACTTGCTCCGATCGACGGACTCCATTATCCGGATGTTACTGCAGCAAAGCTAATTTCAAAAATACTGAACTACTCTTTGTAAAACCGCCTGCTGTCATTTACGCGAAGGAGATTCATGATACCTGAGTTGGAAAAACTTGAACATACATCGGTGCCTGCACTCGACGAAATTCTCGGCGTCCCCTTCAAAGTCCTCGACGACGGTTTTGTGCGCGTTGTCGATTATATGGGATCGGATTCCTCTATCGTTCAGGCGGCGCGCGTATCGTACGGCAAAGGAACAAAAAAGGTGCGTGAGGACGAAGGCCTCATACGCTACCTTCTTCGCCACCATCACACAAGCCCGTTCGAAATGTGCGAATTAAAACTCCATGTGCGAGCACCTATGGATTGCTGGCGGCAATGGGTCCGGCATCGTATGGCCAATATCAACGAATATTCCACGCGATATTCCATCGCCATCGATTCCGCACAAAAAACGAAACCGGAAGAATGGCGTCTTCAGGCAACGAGCAACAGGCAGGGAAGCGAAGGAATCCTGGCTGTCAAACAAGGCGAACTTTTTACGGTGCGCGAAACCGAGCTGCAAAATCTTGCCCGCACCGTGTACAACGAACGCATCGAAGCCGGGATTGCAAGGGAGCAGGCGAGAAAAGACCTGCCGCTGAGCACATATACCGAAGCGTACTGGAAAATCGATCTGCACAATCTCCTGCACTTCCTCGCATTGCGCATGGAGCAGCACGCACAGGAGGAAATTCGTTCCTATGCTGCGACTATAGGCAAGGAGATTGTCGGACGCTGGTGTCCTCTCGCATGGTCCGCTTTTCAGGATTATCTTTTCGGCGGCATCGAACTTTCAAAATTTGAAATTGAACTTATTGCAAAACTGCAGGCCGGCGACCGCATCGGCGCTCGAGCGCTGGCGGAAACGTACGGCATCGTTCCTCCCGCAGGCCAGGAGCTTAAGCGCAATATCGAGCGTGATGAAATAGAAGAAAAATTGCGCCGTTTCGGCATCCAGCCGCCATGGAGTGAGGCGTAATTACTCCTGCCGATGAAACTGATTATCATTGCAGCTCATTCTTCCAATCTGGTTATCGGATCTGAAGGAAAAATACCGTGGAAGATTTCGGATGATATGCAGCGTTTTCAACGGCTTACCATGGGACACACGATACTGATGGGACGGAAGACATTCGAGTCCATCGGCCGTCTCCTTCCCGGACGCCGTTCGGTCGTTCTGACCTCCCGTCAGATTCCCGGAATAGAAACGTATCGATCGCTCGATGAAGCGCTTGGCGCTCTGTCTGCCGAAGAAAAGGTCTTTGTCATCGGGGGAGAAAGACTCTTTCGCGAGACGCTTCTGATTGCCGACGAACTCTGTATAACTGCTGTCCGGCAGTATTTCGAAGGAGACGCCTTTTTTCCCGAATATGCCGGACTGGTATCGGAAAAATTCCAAATTGTGGACTCCGAATCCGGAAAGGATACGGAATACCGTCACTACCGAAGAATCGGCGCTTAGAGCCGCGGACGGATCGCCGGTTTCACGGCTTCTTTATTTTTTCAGCCGGGACATTCCCGTTGGCGCTGCTGAAACTGGTACAGCCGACCAGTTACCGGCCGTTTACTTTTCCTGCTTCCACCATCGCGTGACAACATCGGCGATTTTCGTTTTTACGTCGCTCTGCTTCCATTTTTCATAGAACTTGATATCGGTGCTGTCCGGTTCCGGATCGGGAAAATCGATCTGCACGCGCAGCGGCATTGAAATCGATTCACCTACAATCAGCGATTCACCCTGCCGCAGGGACGGCAGTACTCCCGTGAGGCCGGCAAATGCATCGGGCACGAGCCGCCTGATATACGCCTGATCGAGCGGGTTTGTCAGGCGAAGCACGACATAGTTATTGCACTGCGAAAGAATTGTTTCCGATACCTCTACAGGCCGCTGGCTGACAACCATAATCGAAACGCCGTATTTCCGCCCTTCTTTTGCAATGCGCTCGACCGTCCGCCGTGCCGCAATATTTGTTGTTCCGGAGCTGGGCAAATAATTGTGCGCTTCTTCAAAAACGAGCAGGATCGGAAAATCGCGGCGATTGGGATTCCAAAAATTGAAATCGAAAATCGACCGGGCCAGCAGCGAAACTATGGTGCTGACGATATCGAACGGAATGCCGCTGAGGTCGAGTATGGTAACCTGTGCGCTGCCGTCTGCTCCGAGAATGTGCATGAGTAAATCGTTGATGGATGAAGATTGAATATATTTTTTCAGCCGGAACATAAACGCATAACGCGGATCGTTCAGCTTACTGTCCAGCCGGACAAGGAAGCGGGTAAACTTTCCGTAGAACGGGCCTTCTTTGATCTGTCCTCCGATTGAGCTTTTTTCCGTATCCATATACTGGAGCTTCGCACGGATTTCGCCCAGGTCGTAGTAAACCGGCGTATCGATGGTGATCAAAGGAGACATTTCCGGGTTTTTCCCCTTTTTTGACGCAATGATAAGGTCCTTCAGCACCGTGATCTGGCTCGATGCATTCTCGTCTCTTTCGTCGATAAACATTTCACGCATTTCGTCAAAATTCATAAGCCAGAAGGGCAGTTCGAATTCCGCAATATCGAGGTGATTGCAGTTTCCCGGAAAAGCTTTTTTGTATTCGTTATGAATATCAAGCACGATAATATTGGTATCCGGAAACTTTGACACTTTTTGCAGGATTGAAGCGACGGTACATGATTTTCCCGATCCGCTGGATCCGAGAACAGCGATATGTTTCCCGAAGAACTTGTTGGCATCCAGATATGCGCGCTGATTTTCAAAGAGCGAAACCTGCCCGACCGAGAATCCGTATTTTTGAAAGACCGAAAACGCGACGGCAAGATCGGAATCTTCGGCGAAAAAGACGGGAGCATCGACAGCCGGAAAAACGGAAACACCGCGTTCGTAACGCCCCGTTTTCACGGTCCCGACCATATTCACATCCAGAACATAACGCTGATGCGCCTGTCCATTGATGGCGACGTCTTTTTTGACCAGCTGCTGAACCATGCCGATGAGCACAAGACTGCCTGCCGGAATCAAAACGTATGTCCCGATCTGGCCGATCAAATAATGTTTTCCCGCCGATTTCACGTTTGAGAGAAGTGACATTCGCATCGAGAAGAACCGTCGTCAGCTCGTTCGAGACCGACATGACGACGCCGATAAATTTTTGTTCTACCATATCACACCTTCCTGCATCTTTTGTTTCTGCTGTTAACTGATCCTTTTGATAACGACGATCGTTCGATCGTCGGAATAGTCCGCACCCTCTGCAAAAACATTGACTTCATGCATCAACGTTTCGCATATTTCTTTTGCGGACTTGTTTGCCAGGCGTTGAATGTGATCGGCAAACCGCTGTTCGCCGAACACAAGACCGTCGATGCGCCTGGCTTCTGTAATACCGTCCGTATAAATAACCGTCAAGTCTCCTTTTTTCAACATCGTGCTTTCTACTCTGTAGCTGCCCTTCGAGAAGGGTCCGAGAATCTGTCCCGTAGGTTCCAGCAAGTTCGATCGACTGTTCCTGCGCATGATAGACGATCGGACTGTTATGGCCGGCATTGGAGTACAGGAGCAGCCCCTTCTGACCGTCCGTCAGTTCCGCATAGAACATCGAAACAAATTGTTCTTCGGAAAACGACCGGTTGACGATTTTGTTGATGCCGGACATGAGCGATGCGGTTTTCGTATGATGCGCAATACCCATCCGCAGCGCCCCCACAACATAGAGAGCTTGTGCAGCTGCTCGAAATCCTTTGCTGGCGGCATCTCCCACAACGATGCAAAGCCGGTCCTTTGTCTCATCGGTAAAAATATAATCAAAAAAATCCCCTCCGACGATGCGGTCGGGCTGCGAAATACCGTAAACATCGTAATTATAAAAATGAATAAACGGCTCAGGCAAAATGCTTTGCTGAACTTCCCGTGCTTTGTCGATATCTTTTGCCAGTGCATCGGCTTTTTGCTGAATGTTTTTATTGCGCAGCGTCGAGGTTACGGCCAGACTGATAATATTCAGATCCAGCAAAAGATCCTGATCCAGATGATCGGAATTGAACGCCATGACATACTGAAAAACATAGCCGGTTTTGTTTTTCAGTTTATCGCCAATACCGGTTGCCGAGTACTTGACAATACCTTTTGTCCGCAGGTACCCGTCCGTTTCGTTGGCGATAATCGTCCGTTGTTCGACGAGGTGCTGAAACATCGGATAACGCGAAACTTGAATGCGATAACCGGTCTCCATCATTTCAATCTGGCCGATTTGATGAATGAGGCGGTACGAATCCGTGGCGGGTTCATACTGCCAGAGACGCCCCCCTTTCAAACGAATGGCTTCTGTCTTGACGATTTCATTCAAAACATGCTTCAGCAGTTCTTTTTCCGTTTTAAAATGTTCCGGCGCGAAACTTTCGATCGTTCGATATAACCTGCGTTGATCCATTTTTTCCTTTTCCCCGTCTCAGGCTTCCAGATTCAATGCTGCCTGAAGCTTATAATCCGAATAGATTTCTTCAAATTCCTTCACTCCCTCCAACCCGAGAATGAATTCCAATTCTTCCCTGCAGACATCGAGAATACTTTGTTCTCCCTGATGAACGGACATACAGCATTCCGAACGTTCGGAGAATTCCGAATCATAAACCGTCAAGATGCCTTCGTCCAGAGTCAGCGGGTAGGCGAAGCAGTAAAAAGGTTTCAGGGCGTCTTTGCCCATTCCATACTCCATAGACACCGCCTGCAGCGTACATAATCCTTTGCTGTTGAGGAAGACGCACCCGCCGCCGGCAACGGCCGTGCCGTCGCAGCTGCCCGACGGAAAGTCCCGGTCGGTTTCGACGCATTCATCGAACCATTTCGAGGGATCTTTTTCCTGCTGCGGTTCCATTGCTTTTTGAATCATCGGCACATGGGCCAGAATTTTTTCTTTATCCTTGACGTCAAGGAGCACGCCGTCCCGGCAGCAGCGGCCGTTGCAATTATTCATTGAACATCCCCGCGCAAATCCGCGGTCAAGGATGTTCTTATCGATGACAATTCCCGGCACATGGGCAAGCTTATGGCGTGATAAGATTATTTTTTTAATTTTGCTCACTGATTGTTTTCCATAATTCGCAAATAATTGATAAAATCCGTACCGGCCGGTTTAAGACCGGTCATCCTCAGCATCGCTGCCGCCTGTCCGCGGTGATAACTGGAGTGATTCACTTTATGCAGCATTTGCATCCAGAGCGTTTGTGCATGAACGGCGCCCTTAAAATCAGTATAGGGAAACGGCGATTGGAGCGCTTCCTCACTGATCGTACGCAAAAAATTATCGACATCCAAGCGGTAGCTGTCCCAGTGCTTTTTCACCGTTTCCAGGACGGCGATATCTTCCGGTTTGAACGGTTCGGGCGCTCTTTTATTCCAGCGAGCGGACCAAATCCAATTTGCGGAAAGGATATGCACAAGCGTACCGTGAATACTGCCGAAACTCGTTCCATGATCCTTGCGATACTGCCCGCCGGACAGAGCTGCCGCCGACTCGAACAAAAGCATGTCCGCCCAGGCATCGTATTCGAAAAACAACTGCAATTCTTTTCTATTCATTCTTTTCCTTTTTTCTCAATTTGCTTTTTCCATTCGGACAATCGATGGAGCGCTTCGAGAGGCGTTGTTTTTTCTATATCCATTTTCCGAATCTCTTCGCGGAGCGCATCGTCCTTCATTTCGAACATGGTCAGCTGCATCAGCCCCTCACTGTTCTGATCGGACATTCTTTTTCTTTTGCCGACAATTAATTCCGAACTTTCGAGGTTTTTTAAAACTTCTGCTGCACGGAGCGTTATTTCTTCCGGCAGGCCAGCCATCTGGGCAACCTGAATGCCGTACGAATGATCGGCAAATCCCGGAACAACTTTATGAAGGAAAATCACTTTATCGCCGTATTCCCGTACGTCGACTTTATAGTTGCGTATCCTTGGAAAAAGATCGGCAAGCTCGTTCAGTTCATGATAATGGGTCGCGAACATCGTTTTTGCGCCGAGGCGATTATGAATGTACTCCGTCAGCGCCCATGCAATGCTGATTCCGTCGAATGTGCTGGTACCCCGCCCGACTTCATCGAGCAGCACAAGACTCCGTTTTGTTGCCGTATTGACGATATTGGCCGCCTCATGCATTTCCACCAAAAATGTGCTTTCACCGGAAGCGATATTATCGCTTGCTCCCACACGCGTATAAATGCGGTCGACGACGCCGATGACAGCGGCGCCGGCCGGCACAAAGCTGCCGATCTGTGCAAGCAGTACGATCAGTCCGACCTGGCGTAAATAACTCGATTTGCCGCTCATGTTCGGCCCTGTAATGATCAATATTTGCTCCCCATCGGTATCCAGCACAACATGGTTGGGCGTATAATGTTCTCCCGGAGGAAGCAATTTTTCAATGACCGGATGCCTGCCGTCGACAATTTCGATCCGCGTGGAATCCTGAACTTCCGGACAACAATAATGATTTTCCACCGCTGTACCGGCCAACGAGAGGAAACAATCGAGAATGGCAATTTGCCGGGCGTTCGACTGAACTTCAAGAGCATGGTCTGCGATGGAGAGCCGGATTTCGTTGAAGAGACGCGTTTCAAGCTCGAAAATTTTCTCTTCAGCATGCAGTATTTTTTCTTCGTACTCTTTCAATTCCGGCGTGATGAACCGTTCGGCATTGGTCAGTGTTTGTTTGCGGATATAATTGTCCGGCACCTTATCTTTGTGCGTATTGGTCACTTCAATGTAATAGCCGAAAACATTGTTATACCCGATCTTGAGCGAAGAAATCCCCGTCCGTTCCTTTTCCGATTGCTGGTGTTTTGCTACCCAATCTTTAGCGCCGAACGCGAGAGCGCGAATATCATCCAGCTCCGCATTGTATCCTTTCCGTATGACGCCTCCGTCGGCAATCGCCGGCGGCGGTTCATCTGCAATTCCTTTCCCGATCATATCCACCAGAGCAGCCAGCGGGTATATCCGTTCTCCCAATCCGCGAAGAACCGGATGTTCAAATTCGGCAAGTAAAATTTTCAGACGCGGAATTTGCTGCAGCATTGCTTTCAACTGATTCACTTCCCTCGGATTTGCCCGTCCTGTTGCGATTTTCGCGATCAGCCGTTCCAAATCGCCGATACCGGAAAGTTCCTCATGGAGCGCTTTTCTCGCCGCGTCTTTCTCCGTGAATTCCTTGACCGAAGCCAGGCGATCTTGTATCAGATCCAATTGCTTGAGCGGATGATGAACCCACTGTTTCAGCATGCGCCCCCCCATGGGAGTCGCCGTTTTATCAAGAATAGAAAACAGCGTGCCGCCGGACTGCCCTGACATCGATGCGGTGATTTCCAGATTACGTTTTGTGGAAGCATCGAGCATCATAAAGGCGCCGACATCCCGCGGAACTATTTTTTTAATATGCGGAATATTCGCTTTTTGAGTTTCCTGCAAATAATTCATGATCGCACCGGCGGCTACGATTCCAATCCGCATCTCTTCGATGCCGAATCCCTTCAGCGACTGCGTCTTAAAATGGCTTAAGAGAAGCTCCTCTGCATACTCTTCGTTGAACACCCAATCATCGATTTTCGTATAGAGCAGAGCCGCCTGCCCGGCAAGAATGGACTTGATCGTCTCCTGATCTCTTTTTTGAACCAGCACTTCACGCGGCTGGAAATTCCCGAGCTGTTCACGCAAGTCTTTGAGAGGAAATTCACTGACGCCGTATTCTCCCGTTGAGACATCGATATAGGAGAACCCTATATTCTCGCCGCTTGTCGCAAGAGGAGACGGGAGAGCGAGCGCCACAAGAAAATTATTTTGTTTCTGTTCCAGAACTTTATCGGAAAATGCCACGCCGGGCGTAACAACTTCGATGACATCTCTTTGGACGATACCCTTGGCAAATTTCGGATCTTCGAGTTGTTCACACACCGCCACGCGGAAACCCGCGCGCAGCAGTTTGGGGAGATAAGCATCGAGCGCATGATGTGGAAAACCGGCCAGCGGCACATCGCCCGCAGCTCCGTTGCCGCGCTTTGTCAGAACGATGCCGAGCACTTTCGAAGTAATTCTGGCGTCTTCTTCAAAAGTTTCAAAAAAATCTCCCATACGGAAAAGAAGAATGGTATCCGGATACTTCGCCTTCACGTGCAGGTATTGTTTCATTAACGGCGTCGGCATGATTCACTTCACAAGAAAGAAAGAGGCTGAAAAATAATTCACAGAGAACGGAGGCCCTATTTCAATTTGTTTAAATTCCACGATTTCATTACTTCTATCATTGCGTAATCGGTCAAATCGTATTGCAGCGGCGACACGGAAATATACCGGCTGCGAACAGCCGCCTGATCATAAGCAAGATCTTTATCGATTTCTTCAAGCTCGCCCGTAAGCCAGTAATATTCGACGCCGCTCGGATCGCGTCGATGGTCGAACGTATCGTTCCATACTGCCTTGCCCTGTCCGGTCACCAAAATTCCTTTGATTTTGCCAGCCGGCAAGGGAGGAACATTGACATTGAGCAGCGTCCGCCGGGGCAGCCCTTTTTTCAAAATCATCGCCGCCAACCTTCGTCCGATCACCGAAGCATAGCGAAAATCCGCCGGGCCGTGAGTGGTCAACGAAACCGCCATCGACGGTATGCCCAGGACTGTGCCTTCGGTCGCTGCGGAAACAGTGCCGGAATACATGATGCTGATGGCCGTATTGGACCCGTGATTGACGCCGGAGACGATAAGATCCGGGACCCTTTTCAGCAATGCTTTGACCGCAATTTTCACGCAATCAGCCGGCGTTCCCTGAACGGCATAGCCGAAAAATTTCCCGTTCTTCAGGAATTCTTTCACTCGCAGCGGATCATTCATTGTAATAGCATGGCCCACAGCGCTCTGCTGTTTGTCGGGTGCAACAACGCTTACATCAGCGATTTTTTTTAACTCCTGCACAAGAGCTTCAATACCCGGGGCGTCGATGCCGTCGTCATTGGAGACGAGAATTGCGGGTTTCTTTTTTGCCATGATCGATCAATAACTTTCTTTTTCTGTCGGAAATTTTTCGTCTTTGACGTCCTTGACGTATTCCCGGACACTTTTTCGAATAACCTCGGCAAGGTTTGCATACTGACGGACGAAGCGCGGATGGAAATCTTCATACAAACCGAGCATGTCTGCAACGACCAGAATCTGACCGTTACAGAAAGGCCCTGCTCCGATACCGATCGTCGGAATGCTCAGAGTTTTGGAAATTTTCTTTGCCACTGCCGCCGGAATTTTTTCCAGAACAACGCCGAAAGCGCCGGCTTCCTCCAGGGCTTTCGCATCCCGGAGCAGCTGCTTCGCTTCCGCCGGGTTTGATCCGCGCGGAGTATAGCTGCCGAATTGATGAATCGACTGCGGCGTCAGGCCGAGATGTCCCATCACCGGTATACCTGCGCGGACAGTCATGTGAACGAGATTCGCAATTCGTTCGCCCCCCTCGAATTTCACACCCCCGGCACCGGTTTCCTTCATCACGCGTCCTGCATTCCGGAATCCTTCTTCATCATTCACTTGATACGACATGAACGGCATATCGACGATTACCATGGCGCGTTCGATCGCACGTATCACGCTTTTTGCATGATAAATCATTTCATCCAGCGTCACGGGGAGCGTCGTTTCCTGTCCTTGAAATACATTGGCGAGCGAGTCGCCTACAAGAACGAGATCGATTCCCGCCTGATCGAGGAACCGTGCTGTAAGAAAATCGTATGCTGTCAAGCAGGCGATCCTGTGTCCTTGTTCCTTCATAAGGCCGATAACTTTTGTCGTCACCTTTTTTGGGCCCGATGTAACCGCCGCGGTTTTCATGTGTACACCTTTTGCTGTTCATGAATCATTTCAAATTGTATACCCCAGGCAAGTTCAAATCCTTTGCGCATGGCTTCAGCGGCTTCATCGAATGCAACGGTTCGGCGAAGCTCCGCTGAAAGGTCGGTTGTTTTTTCTTCCAATTCAAGCCGAAGAGCATCCCGGTCCGATTCTGCGGAGAATGAGAGAAAATCCGCTATTTTTTTATGACCGGGGCCGAGGAGAAGCGAGCCGTGCTGCAGGACTACCTCTTCGCCATCCTCCGTTCCGTACCGCCGCTGTGCGCTTCCGATTATTTTTTTTCCTCTGCACTTGATTTCGTAGCGGCCGGCGCTGGAAAAACATGCTGCTGCGGAATGCGACTGATAAAGAACGGAAAAATTCGGCTGGGTTTTTTCCATAGCAGCATCGGCTCCGAGCATCGCAAGTCCCGCAAGAAGAGCCCGGCTGATTTCTTCGTAGACCTCTGAAACAGTTTTTTGCCTCACGCGCATAACAACGCTGTATGTCAGTTCGTCGGCATGAAGTATTGCCCGTCCCCCCGTCGGACGCCGCACGATGCCGACATTCTCCGTCCGTGCAGCGATGGCGTCGATTTCATCGGGAGATTGATTCCAGCCGTATGAAACTGCCCATGGACGCCAGCCGTACACCCGGACTGTCGGCCGCCCTTTTTCCAGAACGAGCGTTCGTGCAAGCCGCTGGTCGTACTCCATATTAAAAACACCGGTACAGAGACCGGTGTTGTGAAAATTCCACATGTTTGAGTCCATCATTCGCGGTGATGCGGGCCCGCAAGAATGCCCCGCTTGCATGTTTCAATAAAATGGACAATGTTTTGAATGTCGGGTGATTGAGGCAATTCCTGTTTTATCCTTGCCACTGCTTGTGAAACATTCAGATTCGAATGATAGATAAGCGTATACGCCTGTTCGATGAGATTGATGGCTTCTGCAGAAAATCCTCTTCTGCGTAAACCGACGGAATTTAATCCTTCATAGACGAGAGGTTCCCTGCCTGCCCGTATAAAGGGGGGAACATCTTTGACCGCTCGGAATCCGCCGCCCAGCATTGCATGATCGCCGATTTTGACGAACTGGTGGATCGGCGTCAATCCGCCGATAATAATCCAATTGCCAAGCGTCACATGACCGGCAAGAGCAACGCTGTTTGCAAGAATGCAATGATCGCCGACAACACAATCGTGCGCAGCATGAGCATTCGCCATAAACAAGCAATCGCTTCCAATGACGGTTTTTCCGTTTTCTATCGTACCGCGGCTCAACGTGACATATTCCCGGATATCGCAGCGGTCTCCTACTTCCAGACTCGTCGGTTCATCGTTATATTTCAAATCCTGCGGCTTGCATCCTACGGACGCAAACGGAGCGATCTTGCATTCGTTTCCTATAGTCGTAAGTTTGTGAACGACGACATGTGAATCGAGAACCGATCTATCACCGATAACGACACCGTCTCCGATGACAGAATAGGGCCCGATTCGGACATCTTCGCCCAGTTGAGCTTTGCTGCTGATACGCGCAGTGGGATCGATTATAACAGGCATAGAAGACTCTCGAAAAAAAGTTACTTTGTTGAATTTTGGTTGCGGTCTGTAATTCCCGCAGTAAATTCACCTTCAGCTACGACAACGCCGTCGACGAACGCTTGGCCCTTAATTTGAATGACCTTCGAACGGCGTGAAACCATTTGGACATCGAAGATCAACTGGTCGCCCGGAACGACCGGTTTCCGGAATTTAACATTATTCATGCTCATAAAGAACACAAGCTTGTCGCCGGGATTTTCCAATCCGTTTAAAAGCAGCACGCCTCCGGCCTGAGCCATGGCTTCAATGATAAGGACGCCGGGCATAACAGGCCTGCCGGGAAAATGACCTTCGAAAAACCATTCGTTCATGGTCACATTTTTCACGGCAACGACGCGTTCATCTAATTTGAAATCGATTATTTTATCGACGAGCAAAAACGGAAAACGGTGAGGCAAAATGCGCTCGATGGCATTGACGTCGAAGACAACACCTTCCTTTTTTTCATGCTGGTACTTCTTGACAAGTTTGTTCTGCTGATACAGCTTGCGCACTTTTCGTGCAAATTCGATATTTGCGGCATGTCCCGGCCGTGCAGCAAGAATTTGCGCTTTGATCGGAGCGCCGATGAGAGCAAGATCCCCGATCATATCGAGCAATTTATGCCGCGCCGGTTCGTTGCGATAATGAAGCGTTTTATCGCCGAGAACGCCTGTGGAACCGAGAAGGACAGAATGATCGATACCGATCTTTGACGTAATTTTTTTCAATTCGGCTTCCGGCAGATCGCGATCCACAATGACGATGGCATTATCGATATTCCCTCCCTGAATAAGCCCGGCATCATAGAGCTCTTCGACTTCATGGAGAAAACAAAACGTACGCGCGGAAGAAAATTCCGTAATAAATTCTTTTTCCAGATTGAACAATCCCGTATGCTGACTGCCGAGTGCAGGATTATTGTAATCGATCATAACAGTCAGGCGAAAATCGTCGGTCGGAAGGGCGACAATCTCGACACCCCGTTCAGGGTCCTGATAATGGATCACCTGGTCGATAATAAGATAATCTTTCGGCGCTTCCTGATCTTCCAGGCCGGCTTCGAGCAGCATATCGACGAACGGTTTTGCACTGCCGTCAGCTATCGGCGGTTCGATGTTATTGAGCTCAATAAGAATGTTGTCGACTTGGAGGCCGGCAACTGCGGCAAGGACATGCTCGACGGTATGAACGCGCGCGCCGCCTATGCCCAGCGTCGTGCCGCGGCGTAAATCGACGACATGATCGACATCCGCAGGAATCTCCGGCGAGTTCGGCATATCGACCCGCCGGAAGCGGATGCCGAAATTTTCAGGGGCCGGTTTGAATGTCATAGTAGTCTGCACTCCCGTGTGCAAACCGATGCCGGACATGGTAACCGGCTTTTTGATCGTCATCTGTTGAACAAGCATGGTGGGGGTGATTCCTTCTTTCTATGTTTGTTTCCCACCGAGCTTTTGTTCAAGCTCGGCAAGTTTAAATTTCAATGCCGTTATCTCGCGGATTGCTTCCGGCAGCATCTTGAGGGCCGCATAGATGTGCTGCATTTTGCGCGCTTCATTGACCGGAGTGCCGAAATATGCCTTTCCCGGTTCTTTCAGCGAACCGGCAACGCCCGACTGCGCCATAATAATCGTGCGGTCGGCAATTTCAAGATGACCTGCAATGCCGACCTGTCCGGCAAGCATGCAATACGCGCCAATTTTAGTGCTGCCGCTGATTCCCGTTTGTGCGGCAATAACCGTGTGTTCGCCGATGAGAACGTTATGAGCGACCTGGACTAAATTATCAATCTTGACTCCTTTGCAAATTTTTGTTTCTCCCAGTGTCGCACGATCGATGGTCGTATTGGCACCGATCTCTACGTCATCCTCAATGGACACGATGCCGAGCTGAGGAATCTTTTCGTACGTTACCGTCGGCTCTGGGCGCCTGTCCGAAACCGTCCGCACCGATCACAGCGCCGGAATGGATGATAACTCGGTTTCCGGCTTTGCACGATTGATAGAAACAGACGAGCGGATAGATAAGGCAATCCGATCCGATGACCGTATCAACGCCGACGACGCACCCGTGGCCGATCTTTGTCCCCGATCCGATAACAGCGCCGTCTCCGATCACGGTATAGGCGCCGAGAGAAACTTTTTGTCCTATACTTGCATTCTTTCCGATCACCGCCGTCGGGTGAATGCCGCTTGAAAACGGTTCTACAACCGGAGTCATTCGTTTGAGGGCATGGAGAAAGGCGACATACGGATCATCGACACGGATAAAAACGAGAGCCGGCCTATTCCGGTATTCTTCCACATCGAGTGTACGGGAAATGAGAACAGCCGATGCTTGCGTCGTCGCAAGATATTTCCGGTATTTCGGATTTGCCAAAAAAGTCAGGCATCCCGGCACAGCTTCTTCGATTTTTGCTACACGATCAAGAAGTACCAGAGTATTCGGATTTGCACCTTCAATTTCGCCGCCGAGACATTCCGCAGCTTCTGCTATGCTTATCATTATTTCGTTACGGGCGCAGCAGGACGTTCCGGCGGGGTATTCGTCGCAGGAGCCGGCGCCGTCTGTGCCGGCTGCGAACCTGTCGACAGACCGACGGTCAATTTTGCAAGAATTTTCTGCGTCAGGTCGTATTTTTCGTTCGTGTACATGAGCAAAACATCGCTGCTTTTATCGAAAACATAATCGTATCCATCTTCTTTGGCGACGTCCTGCACGGCTTTAAAAATACGGTCCTGAACCGGCTTCATTAATTCGTTCTGTTTATTGAACAAATCGCCGTTCTGTCCGAATTTTTGATTGCGATATTCGACTATTTTCTGATCAAGATCGCGCAATTCTTTTTCCGCATCTGCCCGGCGCTTGTCCGTCATGATGAGCTTGCGCTTGTCATAATCGTCGAACTTTTGTTTCCACTCTTCCTGCATTTTGCTCAAATCCGCCTGCCAATCGGCGACAAGCTTATCGAGCTGGCGCTGAGCATCTTGTGCGTCCGGCAGCTGTTTCATAACAGCTTCGGAGTTGAAGTATGCCAGCTTCATCTGAGCTGAGACAGGCATGCAGGCCGTCATAGTTAGAATGCCTGCCAAAACCAATATTTTTTTCATGGTTCGGCCTTTCTAAGGGAAATATTCACGATAAAAAAGTTATTTCGTTTTTTCACTCGCTGCACCGCGTTTCAGGCGGTCGATGACCTTATAGGTCAAATCGAATTTCGGATCGGCATAGAGAAGTATGGTCGCGTTTTCCATTTTATCGAACACATAGGTAAAGCCGTCTTCCTTGGCCGTTTTCTCTATTGCTTCCAGAATCCTTGCCTGGATCGGCGCAAACTTTTGTTCGCGCATTTTTACTGCTTCTCCTTCGCGCGTATCGAATTTTTGATATTGATATTCACGGGCGCGCGTTTGAAGCTGCTGCAGGTTTTTTTCTTTATCCTCCCTCGCTTTCGGATCCATCATGTCTTTTTTCTTCTGATAATCGTCGAGGCCGTCTTGCAGCTCTTTGCTCATTTTTTCAAGTTCATCCTGCCATAGCTTGACATTCGCTTCCAGTTCTTTTTGCATTTGCTGCGCTTCCGGAAGTTCGCGAATGATCGTCGCTGAATTGACGTATGCAATCTTGAGCGATGACCCGGTTTTTCCCGACTGTGCATTGCTCAGCGAAACAAGGAAGAAAGCGGCAATTATTCCGAAACAAAATATTTTTTTCACTGTTCCCTCTTTTGATGATGGTTGATATATAACATATATGTTTATAAAGATTTTCCGAATTGAAAATGGAAATGCCATCCGGGAGGCGCATCTCCCTTTGTTGCAGGATCGAATCCGTACGCATAATCGAAACCGATCAAGCCGATCGCCTGCACGAGAACCCGGAGACCGAAACCGGCCGAACGCCGCAGATCCAGAGGATTCTGGATCATGTGGTTCAGCCACACATTACCGGCTTCCGTAAAAAGGATTGTATAAACAGGCATCGGATTCAGGGTCAGTGCATAGCGCAATTCGACGGTGTTCTTGATCATAGACTGTCCGCCGGTAGCTCCGTCATACGGCCCGACCGAATTGTCGTCATAGCCGCGCAGCGGGATAACGGCAATTTGCCCCAGCCCCGTGCCTCCCATATAGAACCGGTCCAGCGCAGGGATATAAGAATTTTTTTCAAAAGGAAAAATCATTCCCATGGTGCTGGAGGTCATCAGCGTTAACGGCGAAGCATGCGAGAGCGGCAAGAACCATTCTGCATTGAAAATATGTTTTGAAAATTGTGCGGTCCCCAGACCGTCGACTTCTGTGGACAGGGCGAAGTTGGAACCATTTGTCGGGAAGACAGGACTGTCAGTGCTGTTGCGCGATATCACCTGCTTAATACCCACCTGACTCGTTACGCCTTCCTGATAGTATGTGCTATAATAGGAGGAACTCGAAGCGAGCGGATAATAGACATTCTGCTGAACGCGAATCGACCAGTCGCCGCGGAAATACATATCAGGCCATTTGAATCGGCGTCCGAAACTGACCGTTATTCCGCTGTACCGCAGGTCATAGTAATAGGTTTGGTGCGTATCGTAAATATTGACCCCGAACGATGTCGGCGTATCGAACATCCACGGCTCCTGAAAACCGATTGAAAATGTACGGTAATAGTTGCTCACACCGAACTGCCAATCGAAGGAAAATGACTGACCGGCGCCGCCACGGAACGGATCGGTAATTGAAAAATTGTTGAACGTCAAGCCCAGCCCGCCGCTGAAGCCGTACGAGCCGCTGTAACCGATGGACATATTGAACGTATCGCTCGATTTTTCCTCGACTGCGTAATCGAGGTCTACCGTTTTATCGTCGACCGGATGAACATCCGGCTTGATTTTTTCAGGATTAAAGTAGTTCAACTGAGACAATTCGCGTATGCTGCTGATGATGCGCTGGCGGCTGAAATAATCGCCCGGTTTCGAAAGCAAAACGCGGCGAATGACTTTTTCGTAGGTTTTAGTATTTCCGGTAATGTTCACGCGTCCGATTCTGAACTGGTTATGCTCGCGGATATGAATAACGATATCGAGGCTGTCTCCGGGAACAACCTGCTGTTCCGGCTCCGCCTGGAACCAGAGATACCCGTTGTCGGAATAGAGCGAAGTCACATCATTCTCGTCGTCGTTGCGCTGGAGGTTTTTTTCAAACCGTTCCTTGTCGAAAATGTCTCCTTTACGAAACGCCAGATGGTCCGACAAGACAAAAGAAGGATACACCGTATTTCCCTCCCAGGTAATATTCCGTACGTGGTATTGGGGCCCTTCGTACATATCGATATTGATCGTCAAATATTTCTTCGAGGTATCGTATTGAATCGAATCGCGGAGAACCTGCGCATCCCGGTATCCGTTTTTTTGATAAAAGCCCACGATGAGGCCTTTATCGTCTGCATACTTTTTCTTATCGAATTTATTGGTTTGCCAGAACTTCCACCATGTCCGCTCGTTCGTTTCTTTCATTTCGCTCTTGAGATCACCGTCGTCGAAATGTTTATTGCCATGGAAATAAATGTAGTTCACTTTCACTTTCCGGCCTTCGTCGATATCGAGATTGACAACCACTCTGTTCGACGAATCGCTTGCAGGAACAAGAGAGGTTTGAATGACGGCATTGAGATAGCCGTCGCCGTCGTATTCATGTTTCAGGATGCGGACAACCTCCGCAAGGTCCTCGGGCGTAACAATCTGCCCTTTGACAAGATTGATTTTTTTCGTAATATCGCTTTCCGATAAATCATCGTTCCCGGAAATTTGAACATGATCCATGCGCTGGTTTTCTTTCACCTTGATCAGCAGATAGACCCCGTTCCCTTCACGCCGAGTGATATAAATTTGTACGTCGCTGAACAGCCGCAGATTGTATAAACGCCGGATAGCCTGCCTGGTTTGCTCGCTGGGGATCGTTATTTCCTCCCCCGTCTGCAATCCCGTATTGGCAATGATGGAAGCCGGATCGCCTGCGTGCTGGCCTTCGACGGAAATTCCTAGAATTTTATAGATCTCCTGTTTCTGCTGAGTCTGCCCAACTCCAACGGACACAACAAGACACCAGGCAAGAAAAAACATTGAAAAAAACCGCAGCACGTTTAGACCTTTCGACTAAAAAGCTTTATGAAACTCCGCCGCAGAAGGCAGCTGCTCGCTGACCATTCCAAAACGGCGTTCTCTTTTTTGATAATCGGCAATTGCTTCATAAAGCTGCTTGCGCCGAAACGAGGGCCACAGCTCATCTGCAATATACATTTCGCTGTAGGCAACCTGCCACAGTAAAAAATTACTGATCCGATACTCGCCGCTCGTTCGAACGACTAAATCCGGATCCGGAATTCCTTTGGTAGAGAGGAAATCCGTAAAGATTTCTTCTGTAATATCGTTTTTCCTTAAATGCCCCGCAGATATTTCGTGATGCATTTTTCTCACAGCGTTGAGAATATCCCACCGGCCGCTGTAATTCAAAGCTAAAATGAGCGCCAACCCTTTGTTGTGACGCATTGCTTCCACTGCATCAATCAATTCCCGGGCGACATCCTCCGGCAGCGCAGAGAGATCGCCGATGGTCATCAAACGTACATCGTTCTTGTGCATGCGGTCCCGTTCATTCCGGAGGGCATGTACAATAAGACGCATCAACATGGAAACTTCGTTTTTGGGACGCTTCCAATTTTCCGTCGAAAACGTGTAAAGGGTCAGGTACCGAACCCCTATTTGCCCGCACGCTTCAACGATATCGCGGACCGAATTCACACCTTCTTTATGACCTGCAGCACGAGGAAAAGAACGTTTTTTCGCCCATCGGCCGTTTCCGTCCATAATAATAGCTATATGTTCCGGTATCCTGCCTTCAAGACGCAACCGATCTTGGTGTTTCTTATCTGCACCCGTTGCCTGCTGAAAAGGCACTCTGTCTCCGTATTCTCAAATATATGACACATCAATGTAAATAAAAATTTAACCTTTTTTGGCTATAAAGTCAAAGAAAGTTCTCTGTCTGGACGCTGGAATCGACGATATAGTTCCCAGCGCGGCTTTCATTGAAGAAAAAGAATTTCACAATTCAGAGCTTTCTTACTTCTTTTTTTAATAAAATTATCATTACTTTCAATGTCCTTCACAGTTCGAATTTTGAAAGAAATCAAAAAGCCATGATTTGGAACGAATATATAGAATGTATGAGCCGGGATCGGCTTACTGCATTACAGAACGAACGGCTCTCCGCAATGGTAGAGCGCATTTATTACAACGTCCCCTTCTACAGGCAGCAGCTTCAGCACAAAGGAATCGAACCCGGGGATATTAAAAGCATCGAACAGCTCAAACAGCTTCCGTTTACAACCAAACAAGATTTACGGGACAATTATCCTTTCGGACTCTTTGCCGTTCCGTCTTCGGAAGTGGTACGCCTGCATGCATCGAGCGGAACGACCGGGCGCCCGACGGTTGTCGGATATACGCGAAAAGACATCGGCATTTGGTCGGAAGTCATGGCGCGCACGCTTACATCTGCAGGCGCCGGCAAAACCGACGTGCTGCATATTGCGTACGGATACGGACTTTTTACCGGCGGACTCGGGGTCCACTACGGAGCTGAAAAAATCGGCGCAACCGTCATCCCCATGTCCGGCGGCAATACGCAGCGGCAATTACAGCTTATGCGTGATTTCGGTTCCACTGTTCTCGCATGCACTCCTTCCTACGCCTTGTTTCTTGCAGAGGCAATGGCCGATTCAAAAATGCCGATCGAGTCCTTTAAGCTCAAAGCCGGCGTCTTCGGCGCGGAGCCGTGGACAGAAGAAATGCGGCGGGAAATCGAATCTAAACTGAAAATTAAAGCGCTCGACATTTACGGGCTCAGTGAAATCATCGGCCCGGGCGTCGCGGCAGAATGTCCCCATCAGTGCGGCCTGCACGTTTTTGAGGACCATTTTATTCCGGAAATCATCGATCCCGTTACGCTGGAAGTTCTGCCGTACGGAACTACGGGCGAACTTGTTTTTACATGCCTCACGAAGGAAGCGCTGCCGCTGCTGCGCTACCGCACGCGCGATCTTACTATGCTGCAGGCAGATCAATGTTCATGCGGGCGTACCATTGTTCGGATGAAAAAATGTCTGGGCCGCTCGGACGATATGCTCATCATCCGCGGCGTCAACGTTTTTCCGTCCCAGGTGGAGACGGTCCTGCTGGAAATGAGCGAGACGAGACCGCATTACCTTCTCATCGTCGACCGCGTCAACAACCTCGACGTTCTGGAAATTTGGGTGGAAGTGGACGAGCAGTTCTTTTCGGATGAAATAAAAAAGCTGGAAGTTTTGAAGAAAAAAATTCAGCACAATATCGAATCGGTACTCGGGATCGGTGCAACCGTCAAACTGGTCGAACCGAAGACGATCGAGCGGAGCGAAGGCAAAGCGAAGCGCGTGATTGATAAACGCAAACTTTAAAGGTGAACGATGATCATTCAACAACTTTCCGTTTTCCTGGAAAACAAATCCGGACGCCTTACCGATGTCACGGAAACACTGGAATCGGCTCATATCAATATTTCAGCTTTCAGCATCGCGGATACGGCGGAATTCGGCGTTCTTCGCCTGATTGTCAACAAACCGCAGACGGCGATTCAAATTCTGAAGGAAAAAGGATTTTCCGTCCACATTACGGAAGTTATCGGACTCGTCGTTCCTCATGAACCCGGCGGACTGCACCGGGCTTTGAAAATATTATCTGCCGAAGGCATCAGCATCGAATATATGTATGCCTTTGCGCTTGGCAGCGGCGCCAGCGTTATTATACGAACGGATTCGATCCAGCAGGCCATTTCCGTTCTGCAGAAACACAAGATGGAGCTCCTCAACGCAAGCGATATTTATGAACTTTAAAGCCGGCAGCAGCGGCCTTTCGATAGAGCTATGATTCGATTTTCCCAAACCGTTAATTCGCTCCGCACTTCGGAGATACGGGATTTGATGGGTCTCGCGACACGTCCCGATATTATCTCCTTTGCCGGCGGTATGCCGGGCAATGAACTTTTTCCCGTCGATGAAATCAGCGCGATATACGACAATTTACCTTCTGCACTCAAACAAACGGCGTTTCAATACGGACCGACATCGGGATATCCGCCCCTGCTTGATTCCCTTAAGGAATTTCTCCGGAGGAAAAAACTTCCGGTTGATACCAACCGGTTAATGATCACTACTGGTTCTCTGCAGGCAATTAATATCCTTGCAAAAGTTTTTTTGGATCCGGAAGATATCGCCGTTACGGAGAATCCATGCTTTATCGGCGCTCTTTCCGCCTTTCAATCGTACCGGGCGGTGATCAAGGGGGTCGACCTCGACGAAGAGGGAATCAATGTGACGGCACTGAAAGAAATGTTTTCTTCGCTGCGCGCCTCACCGCCAAAGTTCATTTACCTGACGCCCAATTTTCATAACCCTGCGGGAACGCTGTACACCGATGAGCGGAAAAGACAGGTTGTTTCCATGCTGCAGGAATCCGGCCTGCCGCTGATCGAAGACGATGCGTACGGCGATTTGTACTTCGACGAAGAAGCAAAAAAAAGGACTGTTCCATTCAAGGCGTTATACGAAAACGATTTAACGATATGCTATACCGGTTCGTTCTCCAAAATTCTCGGTCCGGGTTTCCGTCTGGGCTGGATGCTGGTTCCGCCGGAAATTTTCAAGAAAGCGGAATTATGCAAACAATCGTTCGATGCTTGCTCTCCAAATTTTACACAGGTTCTTGCGCATGAGTTCGTGCAAAGCGGCGCTATAGACATATATATCGAACGCATGCGCGGCGTGTATCACCGCCGGAAGGATTCAATGGCTGCTGCAATCCGAAAATATTTTCCGGGCGAGATACAATGGACCGAACCGAGAGGGGGCTTTTATATCTGGCTTAAAATTCCGCCGCAGATCGATCTCCTTGCCGTTTTAAAAGACAGCATCGAGCATGGAGCGGTTTTTGTCATCGGTCAGACCTTCGACCCGGAAGGAAAAGACAATTCCCATTTCCGTTTATCGTACTCTCACACGCCGGAAGATAAAATCGAAAAAGGAATTGAAATTCTGGGTGCAGCGCTCAACCGTGCGATCAGGCAGGCATAACAGCCGCGGGATGTCTCAAACAAATGCGGCGATAGATTCCTCTACTTCGACTCCTTCCGAAAAAGCACGATGCGGTTGCTGTTCGTACCCTTCTCGTTGTTCTGCACTCCCCAGATATTCGAGGTCTTGGTGAACCGCTGCTCGTTGAGAACGATGCCGATACATGTGAATCCGGCCTTCATGCCGAGCGGAGCGACAATTTCGTCGAGCATAATTTTCTTTTTTACTTCTCCGACTTCGAAGGCAACAAACCCGCGCGGCTTCGTAATGCGGAATAATTCACGGAATACGCCGAACATGACTGCAGACCATTCTTCCGGCGTTCGTGAAGATGTAATTTTTTTTTCTATTTCTTCCGCGTCGATTCCATTGAACCAGCACCGGAGCCAGTTGTCCTGCGTATAATCGACCACATCAAGAAAAGGAGGCGAAGTCACGGTCAGTTGAACGGATTGATCCCCAATGGCCTTCGTTTCACGTGCATCGCAGCTCAGAAAGCGCGCAGACTCTCCCGCTTTCGACAGTTTCTGGCGATCATCCGGTGTCAGATCGCCGAGAAGGGCTCTCGATTTTTTAAGAATAAGCGCACGCACATCCCGGTACTCCGGCCTCTGTTTAAGACGCTCATTGATTTTTCTCTGGCTTGCGGGACTTACCGCCTGATTCGGCGGTAATGTATAAACGGAAAAAAAACCTGGAGAATGACCGGTCAGTCGGTTGGTCGCCGCCATGCGGATCCACCTGTCCACATTGTCTTCCTGCTGCTCTCCCGTGCGTGTTTGTAAATATTCCTTCAATGATACGATTTCCGCTTCCGTGGCGGAGTGATAGAACATCGAAAGATCGATATCCGCTTCGGCATGTTCGTCTATCGGTATGGAAGCAAGACGCTCTTCGATTTTTTCAATCGTTGGAAGTTCGAATCGCGGACGACTGAAAACAGCGCTTAACGGGTTTACATCATTAGCGACCATGCGGCGCCCGAGCAAACCCGCTTCAATTACGGTCGTACACGCGTCCGCTAAAAGGATCGTACACTATATCGCCGGTATTGCTTAAAAGTTCTACAAAAAACTTCGGAAGCTGCGGTTTAAAGCATGCGCGGTACGAAATCTCGTGGAGTGAATGCGCCTGCCTTTGCCTGGAAGTCCAGAATTCACCCGCATAGCGTGGAATCGATTTTCCGCCGATATCGACTTCCTCCACATGTGTCATGCGGTAATTGATTTCATCCATCAGACGATCGACGAATGGACGATTGGCTATAGGAATTTTTGATTTAATAGGAGACATACTCTAAGAAGATACGAAAAAATCGTGATGCATTCCCGCCCTTTTTCATCGCAAAACGGGTAAGGAGCTATTTATTGTAGACTAAATTATGTTTCTTTCACCGAAGATGCACTCGCCGGACTTCCCTGCGCTGCATGACCTCTATCACACGGTACCTCTTTCTCATTTGCTTTTGCTCTTAATTTTTGTTAAGTATATTATAGAAAGTGTTCCGGCAGAGAAAAAACGAAGGTAAGGGCTGACTATTTTTCTCTTCTTAGCGCTTTATTGAACGTTACGTCGTTCACCCCCGGGTATTATATTTGAAATAAAACAGCTCAAAAAAAAATTTAAAAAGTTATACAAGTCTGCGTGGTAAGAGGCATCCACGCCATGTATTTAATGCCTAAGAAAATTATATTCATTTAATCGCATATTAAAGTTCAATGCTGCGATTTCTTTTACAAAAGCGGTTTTAATCAAAGGAGCTCCTCATGAAAACAAGTTTCCGTTTTGTCTTGCTCGTCATCGTTCTCATTTTTTGCGCTGCTGCTCTCATAGCACAGACAGCAACACGGGACGTCGTCTATCTGAAGAACGGCAGTGTTATACATGGAATGATCATTGAGACCATACCGAATGTATCCATTAAAATTCAAACGGCAGACGGCAATGTTTTTGTCTATAACTTTTCAGATATTGAAAAGTACGGCAAGGAATCTGTTCCTGCAACCGAATCGGCGAATTCCCCGATGGCGCCCATGGCGCCAGCCATGAGCACATCCCCTTCGTTCAGTATCTTCGGCGGAGCATCTTTTCCTATGGGCGATTTCGCCAGCACAAGCAGCGATAATTCCGGCGCTGCAAAAACCGGTTTTGCGGGCGGCGTGCAATTTGTTACGGGCGGTCAGGTCGGATTATTGGTAAGCGCGTTGTATGCTTCGAATTCAATCGATGTATCCAATATGTCAAGCACTGCAGGTGCCAATATCAGCAATTCGGGAAGCTGGCAGTCTATGATGGTTCTTCTGGGATTGAAAATCGGAACTGCGAATGCATCGGGCGCTAATTTTTTTGTCGCACCTTTGATAGGTGTCAATTTTGGGAAATCACCGGAAATCGATATTTCCGTAACCGAAGATGAGACTTCTTTTTATTATAATGGCGATTACTATTATGGAAATATCCCTGTATCAGGAGTCATAACTATGCAATCCGCTTCGGCTACAACCTTTGCGTATGGGGGCATGATGGAGATTGAATTTGGGCATGTCACGCTTGGCGCCCGCTACATAGCATGCAAACCGCATTTTGACGTTTCGATAAGCGGAACACTCACAGGAAGCGGTACAATGTATGATTACTATGGTAATGGCATCAACATTACTTATACCGCTCCGGTTAACATCTCATCGTCTATGGACCAGCCTATCTCGATGATCATCGCCTATCTGGGTGTTTCCTTCTAACAATATCGGAAAAGATAAATCAAAGGCCGGCTTCTTTGAAGTCCGGCCTTTTTTGTTTCATGCCGATTTTTTTTTATTCGAATGCGAATCATTCTGCCGTTTTGAAAGCGCGGACAGATATTTGCCCTTTGCTTTTGTCCTATATTTTTGATACATACACTTGCGATTTGTCCGGGGAGGGTAGAAAGGCCGGCAGGCCTGACGCTGTTTCCTTCCTGAACTCTTGTTTTAAACGAACCATAATCACCACTATTGAAAAAGAAAGAACCGAAGAAAATCAGGAATATTCCAAATTGCGCCGGCATTGAGATTGAGAGAGCGGCTTTGATTCTATTTTACAATTTATTTGTTGAGTTGAATTTCAAAAAACACGCGATACATTTTCCGCTTATGGAAGGGGGCTCTTTATGATGAAAATTTTCCGCTTTGGCATACTGGGCATCGTGATGGCTTTTTATTTTTGCCCGCTGTCTGCTCAGATAGCAGCTCGCGACGTCATCCATCTGAAAAATGGAAGTGTTATTCATGGAATTATCGTAGAGACGATACCGGACTCTACGGTCAAGATTCAAACGGCGGACGGCAATATTTTTGTTATTAATTTTTCGGAAATTGAAAAGTACGGCAAAGAATTTGTCCCTGAGATCAAACCCGTAAATGCTCCTCCGATATCCGCCGCCGATTCGCCTTCTTCCTTCAGCATCTTCGGCGGAGCGGCCTTCTCTATCGGCGATTTTGCCAGTACGGACATCAATAACACTAATTCTTGCTTTGCAAAAACTGGTTTTGCCGTCGGTATGCAATTCGTTACAGGCGGGCAGGTCGGTTTCCTGATCAGCGCTCTCTATGCCTCAAATTCATTCGATCCTTCGCCGGTGCTGACAGAAATCAATGCCTTTACTGCTGGAAGTCAGGGCGCCAGGTCGGCGTCGATAAGTTCGGGGCATTGGCAATCCATTCTGGCGCTCGTCGGCTTGAAAATCGGAACTGCAAGTACATCGGGAATCAATTTTTTTGTGGCACCCCTTATCGGCGTAGATTTCGGCAAACTGCCGGATATTTCCTTAACAATTGCCGACAATAATTATTCCTATCCCGGGTATGATATATCAGGATCAGCTGCCATGCAGTCATCTTCAGCAACGGCGCTCGCGTACGGAGGAATGGCGGAAATCGACATGGGACATCTCACGCTCGGCGCCCGGTTTATAACATTCAAACCAAAATTTAGCATTTCCGGGAGCGTCACAGCAACCATGACAAGTACCATTCCGCCGTATTCTTCGTCTTCGGAGACAGAACCGATTACGGATCCCAACACGGAAGAACGGACGATCACAATGATCATCGTTTGCCTTGGCATTGCTTTTTAAACGATCCGGCACACATAACAAAGGCCGGTCTGCAAACCGGCCTTCTTTGTTTTATTCCGAATTCATCGGAATTTAGTTTTTCCTATTTCTGCTCTAAGATGAGTCCGGACGGAAGACGCGGTGATGATATAAGTTTTGCGAATTCCTCCCAGCGTTTTATCGGATTCGCAGGAGTCCCTCCGCGCGCTTCTATATACTGCTTGACCATATCCTGACCGAGATTATAATTGATGACATAACTTCGGTACTGATCGAAAAATTGCGTTCGCTGTTCTGCGCGCTCCGGAGACATGAGCGCGTATGCAACCAGCCATTCGACTGCCTGGTTCCGGGTCATAGCGCCGTTCAAATAATTCCGCGCCGCTTCGTTCCCCGCATATCCAAGACGGGCTGTCAGCGCCTGAACTTCGGAATACTGTTCCGCCTGAGACGCATCTAAATGTGCGGCGGGAAAAAGGACATCCCGTTCGTACTCCATCCGTTCGCTGCCCGGAAAAGCGACTTCAATTCCAAAGTTCGCCGTGCCTTCTGCAATAAGGGACTGCGGGCTGAATAATGCATAGACGGTAAATTCCATCCATCCGCGGCGGCGCGCAAATTCATTTTCCAGGAGCGAATTGTAGACATGGTGTCCCGGATATCCTTCATGAGCCGCAAGATCGATTGCCCGTTCCAAGAATATCGGAAGATCGGTATTGATCTGAATCAGACTTTCACCGTTCCCCTTGAACCAGTTGTATCCGCTCCATGATTTATTCCGGACATATTCGATATGAAACGAATCCGGTTCCGGCAGCGGGATATATTTTTTTGTCCGCGCCCTGCATTCGGTTATGGCGGTTTGAAAAACCGTATCCAGATCGCTCAAGGCAATGATGAACTGCTGCCGGTACTTCTCCGCACGCACCGGAATCGGGCCGCTGCCCGGAAGAAGCGCATCCAGATGACTCAACGATCTCTTGAAAATGTTTTTCCGTGAAAACCGGGGGAACAGCATCGTAGAACGCCAGCGCTTCCTCATCGAACGATAGACGGCGCCCGGCAAGTACAGAGGCACGGGAACCAACTGCGGAAATCTGCTTGGAAAGATACTGGCGCCGCAGGTGCAAAAGTTCTTCTTCCTTTGAATCGGTTTTTCCGGATAGGGCAAGCTGCGAACAAAGGAATGAAGCTTCCTCAGAAATTTGCTCAAGCGGTTTTTTCAGCGCCCTTTCCTCTTCCAGCCATTCGGGCGGACCGAAATACGCATCGACCGCATCGGCATCGTGCTGACCGAGCGCCAGAACCAGTCTGACATACCGTTCCGCAGCATCATGAAAGGAAATCGGCATAAAAACGCCTCGTTTTTCTTCTTCGTCTCCGATCAAGGAAGATCGGCAACATAGCATCCGGCAATAACACGATACGCCGGTTTATATGTTTCTTCAAAAATTTTGGAATGATGCATTGCAGGAAATTGTTTTTCCTGCAGTTCCTTGAAGTACGCCTGCACCGCTTCCTTCTTAAAAGGAATGACGCCGTCCTCCGCAAGTTTTTCGATATCGCTCAGATAGAGCCGGAGTTTAACGCGTGAAGGCACAAAGACATGCGTGCTTTTGATCATCAACGAAACGAGCTTTCCGGCGCTTCCATTTAATTTCTTCAACGGCCGCAGATTGACTCGCACTGCTGAACTGTCCGGCGTTAAGTATTCCACCAAATCTTCCGAACCGCCGGCAGTTACATCGGCGAGCTCCTGACTTAGATATTTTTCCATTTCGGAGGAATCGGCCATGATATGTTCGTTGCCCATTGCCGCCTGATATACAAATTTATAAAGGTCCTGCAGCTGCGATTGCGGATGGCGCCGCAATTCATCCAGCAGTGTTTTCCGCAGTGCCGGTGGATTTCCCGCATTGGCAGCTGGAATAAAAATCACGTTAAAAAGCAGGAGAAGCAAATATCTGACGTTCATGTTTTTTTCCAAGGCGCTGAGAATTCTTTTATTATACTTTTCGAACTTTCGGCAAAAAACGGCAATCTCCCGCCGGCAAGCTCCGCTCGCCTCCAAAGGCGCAAAACCGGCAAAGGCGCATGAAAAATCGCAAAATTCCTGATGATGATTATACTTTTTTCCCTATTGAATCTTTTTCCTGGTCATGATGCCGGGAAACAATTGGCGAAATGACTTCCAGAACCGGACGCAAATCTCTCAGCCGGTGATCGCCCCGGTAATAGACTCTTTCCAAAAACAATCCGGACGGCGGAGCCGTAAATTTTGCCGGTTCGTCGGAAGCATTATGTAAAAAACTTTTCAGGTCATTCATGGTCAGATTCCCGCGTCCCACTTCGACAATGCTCCCGACGATCTGACGCACCATTTTCCATATAAAATGCGAACCGACAATGCGGATGAGAATTAAATCTCCCGCTTCCTTCATATCCACGGAATCGATTTGCACGCGGGTTGATTTTTCTTCCGGATCATCGGCTGAAAAAGACTGAAAATCATTGAGACCCGTAAAACATTGCAGCGCCTGCCACATTTTTTCCCCATCGAGGGGATCTTTAATCCACCAGACCAAGCGTTTTCCAAATGCCGTCCGCCTGCGGGAAATCTGATACAGGTAGCTGCGCGCAGCGGCGTCATGCCGTGCATGAAAAGCGGGCGCCGCTTTTTCCGCTTCGATAATATTGATATCCGCGGGAAGAAGATCGTTTACTTTCATGCGTATCACCGGCGGTGCAAGCACTGTTTTAACATCGAGATGCGCTACCTGACAGAGCGCATGAACGCCCCCGTCTGTCCGGCCGGAGCCGTACAATTCAAAATCGCCTGTTCCGAAAACGGATTTCATGGCTCCGATCAATTCCCCCTGAACCGTTCGTGCATTTTTCTGCACCTGCCAGCCGCTGAACCGTGTTCCTTCGTATTCGATGTAAAGTTTAAAACGCGCCATAATGCAGTGATGGAACCGTCTGCCGTATTCTCTGAACGGTTTTTTACTCCTTCTGAAATATTTTTACAAACCTGCAGCCATTGACCGTAAATCCCTGCTGCTTATAAAATTCATGTGCATGCTCTTCCCGCCCGAATCCGCTCACTAACCACAGCCCGATACATCCTTTTTCCCTCGCCAGCGATTCCGCAAAATTTACAAATTGTGTTGCAATGCCCTGACGGCGAATGCTCTCGTCCACGACAAGCATGGAGATTTCACCGTAGCGCGTATCGTCTTCTACGTTTTCACGAATTCTGAACCCGCACAGTCCGGCAACTTTGCCTTCATCTTCCGCAATAAAAAGAAATTCTGCAGCGGAGCGGCGAAAATATGCAAATCGCTCTTCGACCGCTTTTCGAGACGTTTCGTGACCGGTCAGTTGAACAAGGAGCCGCCGGACATCATCCCTATCATGTTCCGTGAATTCGCGGATTGTCAGATCATTCTTGCGTTCCGGCTGCACCGCATCTCCACATTGTAACCCGCACATCGTTATCCTTGAAGGAACAAAAGCAAAAGCGCCCCGAGAACGATTCGATAAACCGCAAAAACGGTAAAGCGGTGCGTCTGGATATAGCGGAGAAGCCATTTGACGGCCACGAATGCAACGATGGTCGCTGCGACGAACGCGATGATAAGATCCGTCCAATTCTCTCCGGTTCCTCCCTGTTTATATGCATCCCAGAACAATTTTGCGCTCGCCGCATACATCGTCGGAATTCCAACGAGGAAGGTAAATTCGGTTGCAGCCGCACGGTCGTTGGCACCGACAAGCATCGCGGCAAAAATTGTCACGCCTGAACGCGATGCGCCCGGAAAGACTGCAGCAACGACCTGCGCAAGACCGACAACAACGGCAACCTGCCATGTAATCAATGTGCTTTCTGGTTTTTTTGCAGCGAGCCATTCCGCAGCGATCATATACACGCCGCCGATGAGAAGCGCCCATGCAACCGGTGTAATCGATTCCGGCAGTCGAAAACCAAGATGCTTGGCAAGAAGGCCGAGAGCGCCTGTAATTGCAAACGCCGCAAGAAGCTTGAGCGCATAATCGCGGTTTTCCGGTTTCCGAAAATCAGCGAGAAGCGACCAGAGCCGTTTCCAGTAAATAATCGTGACCGCAAGAATAGCTCCCGCTTGAATAACGACATTAAATAAATCCGAGCGGTGTCCCAGGCCGAGCTTTTCCGCGATGAGCAAATGTCCCGTACTCGATATGGGCAGGAATTCCGTTATGCCTTCGATAATGCCCAATAAAATTGTATGCAGTAAATCTATCATAAGATAATTTTTCTCTATTAATGGAAGAAGAATAAAATGAACAATCGACATTGACTAGTGATCAATGACCATTGACAGTTCACAGTCTACAATTTACAGTTATTCTCCAATTTGCACCTGTTGATACGGGGCAACACTCCCGAATCTCCAGCTCTTCTGAATTCTTACTTCTGGATTCTATTCTTAATTCTGTATTCTTAATTCTGAATTCTTAACTCAACTTCCCCTGATCATTCCCGTCATACCTACGCGGATCATCATAATAGCTATGGCTGCCATCAAGAGCGCCGCTACCTTGGCAAATGCTTTGGATCCACCCTCTCCCATGAGACGCATGATCAAAGATGAATTCCTAAAAATCGCCCATACGATGATCAAGTTTACAAGAATCGCCGTAATCGCCATGATGTAGCCGTACTGATCGACAATAATCAGAATTGTCGTAAGCGCTGCAGGACCGATGATCAGCGGAATTCCCAGCGGTACGACGCCGATGGTCGTATCCGGTTTTTTGGGTTTATCAGACGAAAAGACTAAGTCCACAACCGAAAGAATGAGAAGAAGAATGCCGCCTCCCACGCGAAAATCGTTTTCCGTTATTCCCAGATAGTTGAATATCATTTTACCGCCGAACAAAAAAATTACGGCAACAATCAGCGCCGTCAGCGTCGAATCCGTAATCAAGCGGTTGCGTTTCGGTCCTTCGATATCGTTCGTCAGAGAAATGAAAAGCGGAACAGCGCCGATGACATCGATAGCGACAAAGAGCGGTATAAAAGAAAGAAGGAACGTTTTAAAATCGAACATAAAAATACCTCTGTCGAAAAATAGCCGGCTTATCGTTATGAATGTTTAATGCCTTTTTCTTCCAATTCCCTGCCAATGATTTCCACCATCTGCTCCACAGAGACGGAAGTGCGGACACCAGCCGCACGCACCGCCTGCTCCAAAGATCCGCGGCGTTCGTTCAACCAGGCCCACAGGCAATACGCGAGCCGGACTTGATCGTTCGGTTCCTGAGTCGGTATAACCGAAGCGACAGCCATGGCGAGCCGTTCCAGTGAATCCGCCGGATGTTCCCGGAATTGTAAAGGAGGTTTTGTTGACATCAAAGAAATCCAAAAAGTATTGCAAGTTTATTCATTAAGAAAATATAGAGAGATTTTCAAGAAAAGACAAAGGTAGACGCCGGGCAGGACTCAAAGTTTTCCGGATGTTCCGCTTTTGACGATAATCATCGTAATATCATCATGCTGCTCTGCCGCGCCGCGGTGGCGAGCAACGGCATCGAGAAGAATGTGTTCAATTTCCGCTGCAGAACGCTGCCTCTCCCTTTTAAGGATGCGGAGAAGTTTCTCATCGCCGAATTGCTGTTTGTGCTCATTCATCGACTCCGTTATGCCGTCCGTATACAGTACCAGTATACTGTTCGGACGCAGGGGCATGCGAATTTCCTCTATAGCGCTTTCGAATTTTTTTCCGCTTTCCAGGCCCAAACCTATTCCACCGCCTTGAAGAAACCGGAACTTGTCTTTTACTCCAAGCACCGCCCTGTTATGGCCGGCGCGGCAAATTCGCACCTCTTTTTTCTTGAGATCATACAATGCAAGAATCATCGTAATGAACGATTTTCGGTCTATCCCTTCGAAGATCTTTCGGTTGATATTGATCAGCATTTCTTTCGGACTGCGGTACATGGCCGACGCAAGCTGAACCATTCCCTGAATCTTGGACATGTATAAAGCTGCAGACATTCCTTTTCCGGAGACGTCCGCGACGACCGTCAGCAGCTTCGCCGGACCGATCTGAATAAAATCGTAATAATCTCCGCCGACAGAGAGCGCCGGCAGCGAGACGCCCGAAATATCGAGCCCCGGTATTGCAGGATTTTTTTTCGGAAAGAGCCCCTGCTGAATTGTGCGCGCAACATCGAGCTCCTTTTTCATGCGCTGCTGGTCTATTTCCGAATTGTGCAGCCGTGCATTTTCAATTCCGATCGCAGCCTGTGCCGCGACGGTCGACAGCAAATCAATATCCTCTTTCGCATACACACGGCCGGAACGCTTGGGTCCGACATTGATAAATCCTATCAGGCGTTCTTTGAGCATCATCGGCACGGAGAGCACTGTCCCGGAGCGCAGCAGCTGCTGCCGCTCACTTTCATCGATGTCGAGAGTTCCATCCTCATCGGCAAGCGGCTGCACAAGAATCGGTTTTCCTGTTTTTCGCAAAAGGCGCATAAAACTTTTTTCATGATCGGAATAGGAACAGTCGCCCTCATCGATATTCTTCGCAACATGAGCACAGCCGTCCCGGTCGTTGCAGATCATCACAGCTACGCGGTCGATGTGCATCGTCGAAGAAATGCGGTTGAGCAGTGAATGGGAAATATGATCCAGTTCCATCAGACGCGGCAGTTCCTGAGTAAACTCCAGCAGCGCCGTCTGGTAATTATACCGCTCCCGATAAAAAAACCGGTCGATCGTATTCTGAAACCGCTGCTTCAGGGGATCGAAAGCGACCGCAATGACGATGAGTGAGAGCACTTCGAAGAGCCTGCTTTGCTGAATGGAAAAATACCAGGAGAGCAAATTTCCCGCACCGTAGACGAGCGTCAGGTACATCGCCGCCAGCGTTGCAGTCACGGCGCCGTAGACAAGGCTGCGGCGAACAACAAGGTCCACATCCATAAGCCCGTAACGGAAAATAGCATATCCGAAAAATACAGGGACGAGAACCAGCGCCGTCGTCGGTAAGAGAACGATCGGCTGATTGAGAGGAAGAAAGGGATCTATTGCCATCAGTACGAATGTGTAGAGAAAAGCCGCCAGTCCGATGGCAACGCCGAACAGCAGCGGCCGCAGCTCTGAGCGCCGCTTTGGTTCTATTAAGCGAAAGTAACCGAATACAAAGAGCGTCAAACCCGCAATATAGAATACATACCGAAAGATAATAACAACTGCCAAAACCCATATCCAAACCCAATCCTTCGCAAAGATAAGGCCGGTAAGAATGACGCTGATCCCATATAAAGCAGCCGTAAGAAGCCGGCTCTCGAATATGCGGCGTTTAACCGGAAAGAGCAGAAAAAACCTGATAAACGCCGGCGGGGCAAAGACAGAGGCAAAAACGAACGAAATAATAAGTACTACACGCTGCCAGGAACCAGCGGCCTGGGAAGATAAATTAACCGAAGAGAGACCGAAAAAGAGAAGCGACAAGATGCTGAATCGGCCGAACATCCGCTGCATCTTCCCTTCCGGCTTTACCATAACAACGATATATCCGACAAGCAGGAAACCGGCACCGAAGAGAAATTGCGCTAAGAAAGTAAGATTCAAATATCGTAAAATGAAAACTTTTTTCTCGAGTTGAATCCCGTTGCGTTCGATTGTATAGACGGCAGAGGACCCTGTAAGCCCGTCGATGATGGCCTGTGCGGATCCTGCATTCGCAAATGTTTGTCCGTTAATGCGTATCAGGACATCGCCTTCCATGACTCCTGCCTGCTCGGTGACGCCCTTCTCCGCCAATCCGGTTATCAGGATGCGCGACGGCCCCTGATCGGTCCACCGGCATTGATCGTTTCCTTTCTTGTAGACGAACATCTGGAGATAAAAATTGAGACTGCAGACCGCTACAGCAAGAAGAGCGACCACAGTATACCCGATACGTGTCTGCCGCGGGGATATTTTCAATCGTATTTTCATAATGAACGAGTCCTCGGGACGGAAGAATCCCGCCTCTCTTCCGTGATACGGAGGAAGCAGGCATCAAGTTGCATGCTGCACATGCTAATGTACGCCAAGAATCGGATAACCGATAGTGAACGAAAACATGACCGGTCCCCAACAGACCAGGTGATGAATTTCAGGCCGCGAATAAAAAGCCTCGCTCACTGAGAACTCCGCCGGGCCGGCCGGCGTATCGAGCGCCAGTGTAGCGCCGAGGCCGTGTTTGAAATCCGCAAGAGCCACATCCCCCGTTATAGACCGGATCGCGCCGAAGTCGTACCGAAACTTAAAATATGTATCGAAAAGGAGAGGAAATGGAAGTTTATAGCGATACTCCAGACTTGCTAAAAAAACCTGACGCCCTAAAGAATCGTTTTCGGCATATCCCCAAAAACTTTCAGGCCCGCCGAGAGAAAATTGTTCGCTCAGGGGCAGAGATTTGTCTCCGACGCCGATCCACAGGCGCGGGTGCATGACGAGAGTATTGAAAATAGATATATACTTATCGTACGAAAATGAAAACTTCGAATATCGCCACTGTGCTGCCAAAATCGACAAGAGCCGATTCATAATAAAGATTGAGCACTTCGCCGGAATTTGGGTACGGAACTTTATCCTGCGTATCGACATACGTTCCGAATCGCAGCGCGGAAAGATCATAGGTCTGGTTGTCGATCGGATTGTTTAAAATATTATAAATTTTAATGTGTTCCAGTCTTCCCTGAACGATAAGGACTTCCGAGACGTGCGAGCTGCATTCCGAAACTCGCAGTTCCGCCGTTGCGAACCTGCTCATATTCCCCGATTTTCATCCGCTCGAATTCGTCAAGCGAGGACTGAGAAGCATCCCGATAAACATTGATATCTTCCGTGAGGAAATATCCCTGGAGTCCGAAGGTCAAATAAGAATTGAAAATGCGCGTTGTCTTCACTTCTCCCATATAGCTCTGATTCCTTGAACCGCCGCCAGCCATAATCCCGATTTCAGATCCGGTTCCCAAAAAATCCTCATCCCGGAGATCGATGGAGGGCTGGATATTCCGTTCATTATCGATGCGAAGACCGAAACGTATGAGGTCCGTGTTTCTTTCGCGTGCTTGAAGCGTCAGGACGTTTTCTTTGTCCGCATCTCCTTCATGATGAGCAGACAGGATGACCTGTTCGAATAAATTGGTCGCATTCAAATTTACAATTCCCTGTTTTGCACTTTGAATCAAAAAGACAGAGCCGGCGGTCATCGGCAGTTCACGGCGAAGAACCCAATCCCGTGTTTTTATCGTACCGCTGATATCGATCCGGCCGATCACTCCTTCATCGAGAATCACTGCAGCGCGGCGGTCGGCAGCGGCATAGCTTGTTCGGACAATTCGCGCCAGCGAATAACCTGCAGACCGGTACATACGAAGAACGTTTTCGAGAGCTTTAAGAAGTTCCGGCGCATTGATCGGTTTGCCCAGCATGGAACGGAATGCGTTTTGCAGGGTGTCGGAAGAAATTATTCGATTGCCGGCAAACGTCACGCTGTCCAGAACCGGGAACCGAACAAGATGCAGTGCAATATCGGTTCCTCCGGCAACCCGGTCTGCTATCGCTTCTACGGTATCGTAATCTCCCGGTTCAGAGAGCTCGTTGAGTATCTGCAAAAGGGCGCCGTAAGAAACTGTATGCCGATCGGAAAATCCATGAAGCCGTTCCTGAAGAGGCGCGGGCACGCAGCTCGAATCGAATGACCAATGCGGATTTTCAAAAGAAAATGTATCGCGCGGGGAATGCGCTGATTTTATTTTCATAAGCTGCCGGATAACCGGAACCGCAGAATATGCAGTTTCTTCACCGCAATCGATCAGAGAATCGAGCTGTGAGAAATCTGTTGAAAGGTGATCGCCGAGCTTCGGCGTAATCATGATATCCGCTTTTTTCCGTGATAATTCGTTTGCTTCCTGCATCATAATGGTCGTAATCTGATCTGCAACTTCCCACGGCGTATTGAGCTGATGGCGAGAACGAAGCGGCCCCATCATATCGACGCCGATAACGATATCCGCTTTTTCTTGAAGAGCGACTTCCACAGGAAGATTACCGATAAGGCCGCCGTCGAGAAGCTGCATAGTATCTTTTTTGTACTGTCGTAAAAAGCAGCGGAACGGACATGCTTGCCCGGAGCGCGCTCGTTAAATCTCCCCGGTCGATCACAACCCTTTTGCCCGATACCAGGTCGGTCGCCGTCGCACGGAACGGAATTCGAAGACCATCGAACGACGGATCAGGATGATAGACACTCTGCAGGGTTATCGTGTTCAAATAATTCGTCAGGTTTTGTCCTGAAGAAAAAGCAGAAGGAATGACCGGTTCCAAACCGTTAAAGCGCAAAACTAAAATACTTTTATCGCGTTCGATTTTTTTATCAAGGAACATATCTTGACGCCTTGCCTGATCACCGTAGCTCAAAACCTCATCCCAGTTGGTCGTATCGACCATCACCTGAAGCTGCGCAGGCGAATATCCCGATGCGTACAGCCCGCCGATAATACTCCCGATGCTGTTTCCTACAAGAAGATCGATGGGAATATGAGCGCGTTCAAAAGCTTTGAGGACGCCGATAGCGGCAACTCCACGCGCTCCGCCGCCGCTGAGAACGAGTGCAATTTTCGGACGCTTCGGCAGGCGCAAACGAACGAATGATGGAATTTGAGATTTCGATTCTTTCCAGTCGGGTGTAAGAACGACACGGCCTTCGTCATTTTTTTGTGCCCGGAGAATAAATGGAAACGAGAAGAGAAAGGCCAGACCGATAGTTGTCAAAAATATTCTTGTCTTCATTACATCGATAATTTAATGAAAGTATGTATAAACGGTACCGAAAAAAGCTCCGAATTGCAATGTTGAAAAAACCTGCACAACGTCCGTTTTTCGACGGCGCCTTCTGCAAACTCCTGCATGTATCGCCGGACTTTCAAGTGCAGAGAAAAACAGCAAAAAAAAATTGTATCTTCAAACTCAGAAAACCGGTCTCTTCTCATCCCCGTCCGAAGGATTTAAAACCGCATTGGATTCCCATCCTATCGCATCGCAGCTGCCGTCCTCAAAACGCGTTATTTATTCTATATTTCAAGGTTTACGGCCTTTTGAGAATCGATTTACTTTTATCATCGAAATATATATATTCGGTCGAATTCTGAATTGCCTTTTCATATATATCTATCTGTGTTTGTATGGAAAGTTTTTGTACAACATTATTTTCCAAAAATATTTCATGCAGTTATCCACCGGTTCATATATTCGGAGGTGCATCATGAAAAGTCTCATTCTTCTTATTCTTGCTGTGTCTCTTTTTTCGTGCTCGAGCATAAAAGAAAGCCAGCAGGAACTTATGCCGAAGCTGATCAGCCAAAGCCAGTTCCCTCCCGTCCCGTCAGATGAGAACTATGGTCCCATCAGTCTGGATGTTGTGCTTCATGTTTTAGAGAACGGAACTGTCGATAACGTTCATATTATAAAAGGAACCAGGGATACGAATTGGAATGCCCAAGCCGCAGCCACTATGAAGCAATGGCGATTCTTACCGCCTGCTGTCGATGATAAACCGATTCCAACATGGTACCGTCTGCAGACTGTTGTCCACTTTGCGGCACCGGTCAATTATTTTCTTGCAGAGATCCTCTGCCGTTCGGCAGCAGATGCCGACTCGGCGTATGCAGCCCTCAAACGCGGCGCCAGCTTTGAAGAATTGGCAAAAACATTTTCTATCGATTCTTCTTTGCGTGCACAGGGAGGAAAAATCGGAATGACCAACATTTATTCGTTTCCGGAGGAATTGCGCCGGCCTATACAAAATCTTAATGTGAATGATTTTACGGAACCTATCAGTTACGGCAACCGTTTTTTTATTTTTCAACGATTAAACCAATAATCACCGGTTCATGTCTCCAGCAGAAAAGTTCTTCGATAGGCCGTCCCGCCGCAACAGGCCGGCCTTTCCTGCTGCACTGTTCATTCCCACCCTTCGTTACCTAGTTTGACATGCAGTTCATCGGTGTGACGGCGGCAATACGATTCCAGCGCGCTTGCATCTTGATGTGCTCTTGAATACTCCCAGCCCTCCATCATGAGATTGCGTTCGTGCAGCTCATGAAAAAGAACAAAAGGCCGTTCTGCTTCCTGAAGGTCGTTGTCGATCCAGACTTCGTTGTGCGGAACGAACTCGTAGACGAACTCATGACCTCCTTCGGTAAAGTCTACATCGAACGCGCTCCGCACCAAGCGGCCGTCGACGATCCATACACTGAGTCCCGATTCGAGCTTTTTCCAGAGCCGGAGATGGACTTTTTCAGGATCCGGAAGGCCGTCTTTTTTCAGAACTTTCAGTAAATCGCCGGATTGCTTTCGTTCGATCATTTCCTGCAGGTCTGCCGCTTCCAGAGCCGAATCGTATGAAACGCCTCTTTCCATCAGCCGGTATTCAATTAAAAGATGATCGATAAAAAAAGTCTGCTCGTCATTCTGTTCTTCCCGATCGAGCCAAAATTCGTTTTTTGGAATAAAGGCAAAATTATCGTGCTGTCCGTAATTCGTGAATTCCTCGTCGATAAATGTCCGCACATAGGCCCCGTCCACGATCCACACAGTGATAGGCCCCTGCATCCCGGCTTTTTTCAGATAAGGCAGTTTCAAACACGAGTCCGCATGAACTGCCGTACGGGCTGACAGACCGCGCCGTATCGGCGGCATCGCGGGACAAGAGCGATGCTGATGCAACGATGCACACGGCTGCGGCGATAAACGTTCTGCGGAGAAAAGGCATATTCATTTTTTTCAAAAATGTTTCAAGAGTGCAGTGCGGCTTCCGCGAATATCGGGCGAACCGGCCTTCTGAAATCCATGCGCTTCCGTCCGGCGAAGCAATTCAGCAAAACTCGCTTCGTTGACATGACCGCTCGGCTCTGCAATAAGAAGGATTCCTTCCGGGCGTAAAGATGCAGCAATCTCGCCTAAGAGAATATCTGCATCGGGAACTTCATGAACAACGGCAAATGCGAGCGTGAAATCTATTGTTCCCTTCAAATCGTGAATCTCCAGAGATGCTTCTGAACAAAGACGGGTTTCGACGATGCGGTCGAATTTTCTTCGCAAAACCTTGCGGCGGAGAGTCCGCAGCATCTTTTCCTGCACATCGACACAGAATATTTTCCCTCCGCCGCCGACTTTTTCTGCCATCGGCAGTGTGAAAAAACCCATACCGGGACCGATCTCCAGAATCCGCATTCCGGGCTTGCAATACGGAGAAACAATCGTCTCCGGATTTTGATAGAATCGTCTCAGCGGATTCGCCAGGACATATCCAAGGTACCACGGGCATATATGATATTTCATCGTTTCTTCATCTTTCTTCATGTGAATGCAAATAAACGTTAACCAACAATCGGCCCATGATCCTTCCTTTTTCGGCAGGCAGAGATTTCTTTTCGGTAAAGCGGTCGATTCCTCATATCTGACCGTTCTCCTGCAGTTTAAAGCGCACCCTCAGAACTCCTTCCTTCCAATCGGTCGAGATGATTTTCAGGATTCCGATTTCTTTTGTAGAAGGCACGTGAATACCGCTGCAGGGGCACGCATCGTAGTCGCCGATAGTGATAACCCGGATAGAATCTCCCGATTCTTCCGGCAGGCGCGTCAGGTTGAAACGCTCGCCTGCCTCGCTCCGGGTAAGGAACGATTCGGTCACAGGGACATTCGATTGAATGACCTCGTTGACTTTTTTTTCAACCTGCAAAATCTCTTCCGGCGTCAGATTCCTTCCGAACCGATAATCGCACTTCGATTTTTTCTTTTCAATATGGGCGCTGAACGCCCGGCCGCAGCCGAACATCCGCACCATCGTCTGGTTGAGTATATGTTCTGCCGAATGCATCGGCGGATTGTAGTCTTTTGGATTCCTATTGAAATCTTCCATGAGTTTCCGTCTTGAGAATTGTCCTTTATAAAATGTAGTTAAACGCGGGGTTTGATGCAATGCAGACACCGGCTCCTTTTGCAAAACAGAGAGGAGAGACAATATTAACTTTGAATTTGTATTATCGGAACTTCTGGGGGAATGCATCTGTTTTACTATAAACAGCAGAAGGATTGAAGAGCAATGGACGTCATCGGAATATCGGGAAGTTTAAGAAAAGAATCGATGAACACAAAAGCATTGAATATCGCTTTGCGGTTTGCCCGTGAAGCCGGAGCGGCGGTGCGCGCTGTCGATCTTGCACAGATGTCAATACCGATCTACTCGGAAGATATTCCGGATCCTCCGCATGATCTGGTCGTTTTGCAGTCAGTTCTTGTCGAAACCGATCTTATATTAATCGCTTCCCCGGAATATAATCATTCCATCCCAGGCGGATTGAAAAACGTCCTCGATTGGCTCTCTGTTATGGAAAATCCTTTCGACGGAAAAGTGACGGCTATTTTTGGAGTTTCGAACGGCCCGTTCGGGACCGTCCGGATGCAGCCTCATCTGCGGCAAGTGCTGGCAAATCTAGGCAGCATCGTCCTTCCGAAACCTCAAATATGTATACGCAATGGGAACGAAGCGTTTACTCCTTCCGGCGAGCTGGCTGATAAAAACACTGAAAACCACTTGAAAACACTCGTTCTCAAATCCATGAAATTGGCGGAAGCGTTGAAAATGCCGGGAGTAAAAATTTGAGCATCAGGTCCTGGCAGGACAACGATTTTTCGATGAGGAGGCGCAATGGGGCAGCGCCATTATTTCATATTGGAAACAAAATCAGTTATATTTTATCATCCCAAAAAATCACGATTCGTTTATATTCAAACATACGCAGCGATGAAAAACATTCTTTCGGCAATTCGTTCTCTTTATATATGGAGCATCATTGCCCTTCTTATTCTTCTTTGGCTGCCCCTGCTGGCTCTTCGAAGAATATTCGATCGCGATCCCGCACATTATGCAACCGGATACCTGTTCCGAAAGGTCGGCAAAATGATGACCCTGATGAACCCGGCATGGAAAATTCACATTTCCGGGGAAACGGTTTTAAATCCGCGTAATCCCTATGTCGTTGTTTCCAATCATCAATCGATGGCGGATATTCCGATTATCAGCAATCTGCCGTGGGAGATGAAATGGATGGCAAAAAAGGAATTGTTTTCTCTTCCTGTCATCGGCTGGATGATGCGGCTTGCCGGCGATATCAGTGTCGACCGCCGGAGCGCACGCAGCGGGGCGCAGGCTCTCATCAAGGCGCAGCATCTTCTTGCGCTGCACTGTTCAGTTATGATTTTTCCTGAAGGAACGCGGACAACGGACGGACGGCTTCGCCTTTTACTGACGGCGCATTTCATCTTGCTGTAAAAACAAAAACACCGATCCTTCCCATCGCTCTCGACGGCACAATGCTCTGCATTCCGAAGCATGGATGGAAATTCGGCGAACCCTCAGAAATTGCACTGATCGTCCTTCCGCCGGTCGAGACATCGTCGTTGACGCTGGATCAAGTTCCGGCTCTGCGGGAAAATGTCCGCATGCAGATCATGCAGACCGTTGCCGCACGGCGCAATGTTCCGATTGATCAGGTGGACGGGAAGAAATGACTTTTTTATTTTGCGAAACAAATTTCAGTCAGCGGTCGTTTTATAGATGTGATTGAATAAAAAACAGTTTTCATGATTCGAGGTATAGAATGAAACGAAAAATAATACTCTGGTCTTCAATTTCCAGGTGCAGCTCTTCTTTTGCTTGCTTGTTATTTTCTTTTTATCCGCAATGGCAAAACAAAATACGATTTTCGGCTGGATTCGGTTTCTGCAGGGAGATATGACCGTCTATGTGACGGCTACAGGAACGATCAATCCGGTCACCTCTATCGATGTCGGAACTCAGGTATCGGGAATTATCATAAAACTGTATGCCGATTTCAATTCGGTCGTGAAGAAAGGACAAGTCATTGCCAGAATCGACACGACATTTCTCATTCAGTCGGTTATCGATGCCCAGGCAACGCTGGATAAATCGAAGGCTCAGTTGGCCGACAGCAAAAGACACACTCGACCGTGCAAAGGATTTACTTGCCCGGCAGCTTATGTCACAAGCCGATTACGACGCAGCGCTGTGGCATATCAAGTGAATAATGCAGCAGAAAAATCGGCGCAGGCCTCCGCTCGACCGCGCCATTATCAATTTGCAATATGCTACAATTTACGCCCCTATCGACGGCGTGGTTATCAATCGTGCGGTCAATATCGGTCAGACGGTTGCAGCAAGTTTATCTTCTCCTACTCTATATACAATCGCAAACGATTTGCGGAAAATGCAGGTCGAAACGACAGTCGACGAATCCGATATAGGCAGGGTCTCCATTGGACAAGAAGGATACTTTACCGTCGATGCCTATCCGGACAATAAATTTTCCGGCCAGATCTCACAGATCAGACTCAATCCGACAAGTGTCTCCAACGTGGTAAATTATATCGTCATTATCGACGTCGATAACAGCGATCTCAAACTTATGCCGGGAATGACGGCAAATGTCAAAATATTGGTCGGATCGAGTCAAAACGCTACTACGTGTAACAAACCTTGCTTTGCGATTGCAGCCGCCTGCAGAGCTTATCGACTCGGCCAAATTGCAGCGCAGATCCGGAAGCGGAATGTCCTCTCAGGGACAAACGGTCAGGATAAAGCGGCAGCGCAGACGCCATCCGGCGGGCTTTCAGGCAATCAAAACGGCAGCGGCATGTTTCCGCTTTCCGACGCAGACCGCACGCTCTTCCGGGCTGTTCGCGATTCGATCAAGAAAGTTCACAGCGATATAAGCCGTGAAGATCTGATGGCAGAAATACAAAAATATTTTGCAAAAAGAGGACAGCACGGACGGACGCCCGTAAAGGGACAACCGATTGCAACGCGCGTGCGCACCACGACGACATTCGGCATCACGCAAACTTTCCCGGAGTATGAAAAAAGCCCGTATATAGCGGATCATCAAAGCGGATTCGGCAGAGTATGGATTCTCAACGCCGATAAAAAATTGGAACCCGTATATGTACGAACCGGATTGAGCGACGGCAAATTTACTGAGATTACTACGGATAAGCTGAAACCCGGCGATCAAATTGTCCTTGGTATCAGCAGCGGTGAAGACGATGCCGCCAATCAACAGATGCGCAGCCCGCTCTCCGGTCAGCAGCAGGGTCCGGGCGGCACGGGGCGTGCCGATGATAGCCGGGATCGAACCTCGCACTCAGCAAAAAAACGATACGGTTATCCGCGTCGAGCACCTGACAAAAATGTATCAGTTGGGTGAGATTGAAGTGCATGCCCTGCGCGGTGTAAGCCTGGAAATTCATCCCGGCGAGTTTGTCGCTATCATGGGAGCATCGGGATCCGGAAAATCGACGTTTATGAATATCCTCGGCTGCCTCGATAAACCGACAAAAGGCATCTACCGGCTGGACGATATCGACGTCAGCGGATTGACGCGGGACAACCTTGCACAAATCCGCAATCATAAAATCGGATTCGTTTTCCAGGGCTTTAATCTGCTTTCCAGAACGAGCGCCATTGAGAATGTCGAGCTTCCGCTGCTCTACGGTTCCACGCCCGGAAAAATCCGCAAAGATAAAGCCATCCGGGCGCTTGAACGCGTGGGACTCGGAGACCGCGTTCATCATTATCCCAACCAGCTTTCAGGCGGACAGCAGCAGCGTGTCGCAATTGCACGCGCCTTGGTCAATGATCCGAGCATCGTGCTGGCAGACGAACCGACCGGAAATCTGGACAGCCGGACAAGCGTCGAAGTTATGGAAATTTTCCAGCAATTGAACGACAACGGCATTACGGTTCTTATCGTAACACACGAACCGGACATAGCACAATTTTCCCGGCGCCAGATTATTTTTCGCGACGGCAAAGTGCGGACCGACAAACTCAACACGACCCGCAGAATTGCAGCTGAAGTGCTGAAAGAAATGCCTGCCATCGACGAGGAGGATGAAGCATGAAGATGTTGAATATATTCCTTTCGGCATTTCGCGCACTCCAGCGCAACAAAATGCGTTCATTTCTGACCATGCTGGGTATTATTATCGGCGTCGGTGCAGTTATTGTTATGCTTGCCATCGGACAGGGAGCAGAAATATCCGTGAAACAGCAAATTGCCGCACTCGGAACGAATGTGCTCATCATTTTTCCCGGTTCACAGCAGCAGGGAGGCATACGAACAGGCGCAGGCACCATGACCACACTGACGGAAGACGACGCTCTTGCCATTCCAAAAGAATGCCCGGCTGTTGCCTTCGTCTCTCCCGGCACACGCACAAGTGCACAGGTTATTGCCGGCGACATGAACTGGTCAGACCGGCATCGAAGGAGGAAGTGCGGATTATATGTCCATACGGTTATGGACTATTTCCGACGGCGATTTCTTTACCGATGCGGACGTTAAAACAGCCGGAAAAGTATGCGTGCTTGGACAAACGGTTGTCGACAATCTTTTTCCCGATACGTCACCCATCGATCAGACTGTCCGGATTCGCAACGTACCGTTCAAAGTCATAGGTGTTCTTGGAAAAAAAGGTCAAAATGCTATGGGACAGGATCAGGACGATATTGTGATCGTTCCGTATTCGACTATTTTGAAACGCCTGCAGCACACAACTTTTTTACGATACATTTTGGTTTCGGCAACGTCTCCCACGACCATGACATCTCGCACAATCTCAAATATCGGAATTGATGCGTATTCGTCATAAGCTTGCACTAAGCGACGCGGATGATTTCACCATACGCAATCAGACGGATATTGCAAATACGGCGACGGCAACCACAGAAATCCTTACGATCCTGCTCGCCAGCATCGCTTCGGTTTCGCTTTTCGTCGGCGGCATCGGTATTATGAACATTATGCTCGTTTCCGTAACAGAACGGACGCGTGAAATCGGCATTCGGATGTCGATCGGCGCACGCGGCAGAGATATCCTGACACAGTTTCTTATCGAAGCGCTCGTGCTGAGCATACTCGGAGGAATTATCGGCATCATCATTGGAGTTGTCGGTTCGACTGTCATTTCTTCGCTTGCAAAATGGCCGACGATTATTACGGTATTCTCCATTGTGCTTTCGTTCGGGTTTTCCTTTATCATCGGAATTTTCTTCGGGTATTATCCGGCACGCAAAGCCGCAATGCTGAATCCGATCGATGCATTAAGATATGAATGAGATATGAATAAATCGAGTTCGTAGTTCTTGGTTCTTGGTTGCTGAAGTTTAAAAGACAGAAATCATTCAAATAACAATCAACATTTTAACCGCAACATCGGCAACACCGCAGCACTGCAACACTTTGAACGTTTTTCAGAACCAATAAATCTGCAATTTGAAATTTGACATCTGCAATTTTGAAAGGAGAGAGAAGCCAGATTTTTTACAATCTGGCTTCTTTATTTTTAGGGAGGAGGTAAGGTTTTTCTTTTTGTGTGTCATTATATTAAACGCAAAGAGGTGGTTATTTTGTTCCGCTAAAGAACAATTTATTTTTAACCTATCCCATTTAAAAAGCATTAAAAAATCCTCCAGCAAAAACGAATCTGGAGGCTTTGAATGTTCATTAAAACTGATCAAAATCCGTGACTATACGGCCTGCGCTCCTTTGAGCAGTGTTTCCACTTTTTCCGGCGAATCCGCTTCAGCATAAAAACGGATGAGCGGTTCAGTCCCGGATGCGCGGACAAGCACCCAGCCGTTTTCCATAAAGAGCTTGAAACCGTCTTTCGTTTCCACGCGAAGCACCGGAACATCCGGCTATTTCTTTGACCCCTTTTTTGTATGCTTTTAAAATCCGCTGTTTTTCTTTTTCCGTCAGATGCGCATCGTAGCGGTTGTAATAATGCCAGCCGAATTCGTTCATCAGTTCTTCCACCAATTCGCTGAGCTTTTTCCTGCGGACAGCCAGAATTTCGCAGAGGATCAATCCGATATAAATACCGTCCCGTTCCGGCAAATGCCCTTTAACGCCGAGCCCGCCGCTTTCTTCCCCTGCAATCAAAATATCCCTTTCGATCATCAATTGGCAGAGGTACTTGAATCCGACCGGCGTCTCATTCAGCTTCACTCCGAGCTTTTTACATAATTGATCGATCAATTGGCTGACGGAAAACGACTTCGCCACTTCGCCGGTCAGGTGCTTTTCTTCCACAAAGTATTTCAGCAAACAGAGCAAAGATGCGGTGGGAATCCACGAAATTTCCTTTTTCATCGTAAGCGCCGATCCTGTCTGCGTCGCCGTCCGTTGCAATGCCGATATCGCATCCTTCCTTCACGACTGCTTCACCGAGGCCTTTGGTATGCTGCGGCAGCGGTTCGGGATGCGCGCCTCCGAAGGACGGGTTGAAATCCCCGCGCAAAGAAGACTTTTAAAGGCACGATCTGACCCATCACTCCCTGTCCGGCTCCGTGCATGGCATCGTACGCAATCTTGATTCCGGCAGATGTAATAAAGTCGATATTCAATTTCTTCTTCACATCGGCCACATACGCCGCGGTAAAATCGATCTGTTGAATGACTCCTTTTTCCACCAATTCATCAAATGACTTCTTCGATACGACATTGGTCTTGATGACTTTTTTCAGTTCCTTTTCCACTTTTGCAATTGTTTCCGGAAATGCCGGTCCGCCGAAATCGCCTTTGATCTTGTAGCCGTTGTACTGCGCCGGGTTATGACTCGCCGTGATGATAATTCCTGCGGCGGCATTCAGGTTCCTGGTCAGAAGCGAAACCATCGGCGTGGAAGAAATTTTATCCGATAAAATGACCTTGATTCCCCGATTGCCCAGGACTTCGGAAACCTTCTCAGCAAATTCCCTTGAAAGAAAACGCGCATCGTATCCGACCACGATGCCGTTCTTGATTTTTTTGTGCTTCTTGTAATAATTCGCCGTTGCCAGAGCGACTTTTGCGAGGTTGTCGAATGTAAAATCGGCCGCGATAACACCCCGCCAGCCGTCCGTACCGAATTTGATTTTTGGTATCATGGTCTTATTGCCTTTCCATAAAATGTCACTATATTCTTTGTGCAAAAGAAAAGGTTGGCAGAAAAGGAATCCTTTTCCGCCAACCCTTGCAAGAACCGTTGTTCATTACAGCTTTGCGTTCACGGCCGATTTACCGGCATAGATCGCATTCGTATCGAGTTCTTCCTCAATGCGGAGCAGTTGATTGTATTTTGCGATTCGATCGGTACGGCTTGCAGAGCCGGTCTTGATCATTCCGCAATTCGTTGCGACCGCGATATCCGCAATCGTTGTGTCTTCCGTTTCGCCGGAACGATGGCTGATCACCGATGTGTAATGCGCTTTCTTTGCCATTTCGACCGCATCCAGAGTTTCGGTCAGCGTGCCGATCTGGTTCACCTTTATAAGAATCGAATTCGCGACTCCTCTGGCGATGCCTTTGGCCAAATATTCGACGTTCGTCACAAAAATATCGTCGCCGACCAGTTGAATCTTGCTGCCGACAGCATCGGTCAGCAGCTTCCATCCGTCCCAGTCTCCTTCTGCCATACCGTCTTCCAGATGATGCGATCGGATACTGCTTCACCCAGTTTTCCCAGAATTTCACCATTTCTTCTGCGGATTTTTCCGACTTATCCGATTTATGGAAAACATATTTCTTTTTTTCCGTATCGTAAAATTCGCTGGCTGCTGGATCGAGCGCAATGTAGACCTGTTCGCCCGGCTTGTAACCGGCCTTGGTAATGGCTTCGAGTATCACTTCAATCGCTTCGACATTCGATTTCAAATTCGGAGCAAAGCCGCCTTCGTCGCCGACCGCTGTGCTGTATCCCTTTTTCTTCAGTACACCCTTGAGTGTATGAAATACTTCCGAGCCTGTACGCAGCGCTTCTGCAAATGTCGGAACGCCGATCGGGAAAATCATAAATTCCTGAAAATCGACGTTATTATCCGCGTGCGAACCGCCGTTGATGATGTTCATCATCGGAGCGGGCAAAACTTTCGCGTTCGTGCCGCCGATATAATGATAGAGCGGAACATTGAGCGATGCTGCTGAAGCTTTTGCGACCGCCAGCGAAACACCCAGAATCGCATTCGCGCCGAGCTTGCCTTTTGTCGGCGTGCCGTCGAGCGCTATCATCATCTTGTCGATACCGACCTGATCGGTCGCATCGAACCCGACCACTTCTTCGCCGATAATAGTATTCACATTTTCTACGGCCTTCAAAACGCCTTTGCCGAGGTAACGCGACTTATCGCCGTCGCGGAGTTCGACCGCTTCGTTTTCGCCTGTGGAAGCGCCGCTCGGAATTCCGGCACGGCCGACAGTGCCGTCTTCCAGTTCGACATCCACTTCAATTGTAGGATTGCCGCGCGAGTCAAGAATCTCGCGTGCCCATACATCTGTAATAACTTGTGACATGTTCGTCTCCAAATTAAGGTTATCAAAAAGAATTATCTATTTATAAAAATCCGGATCTCCCGATTTGTGCATCGGGAACGGCATCGCTTAAACTGTCTCAATCATATTAATTAAGCCAAAAATTGCAGGAAAAGCAACGGCGAGAAAGAAGACAGAAGTAAGAAGTAAGAAACAAGAATTTAGAATTGAAGATGAATATGGAATACACGAAAATAGAGATATATTCCTTCCGCCCCCTATCTACTGTCCTCTTTCTCTCCTTCTGCCTTCTGACTCCTGACTTCTACTCTCTCCTTCTGACTCCTGACTCCTAAATTCTGTACTTCTGTCTTCAAGAAATAAACACTTTCGCAACGTCGATTAAAAGCGACGGCTTATTCCACAGCGCAGCGCGGAAAATTCCGCCGAGCGTTCTTTTACCTTCCGGCAGTTTCAAAGCGGACTCTGCAATGGAGTTCAGCGTTTCGTTGGAAAAATCGGAGATCGCCTCTTTTATAGTATAGAAAACTTCGTGCCGCCAGCCGAGACGTTTCTGCCAGCGCTTTTGGTATTCCGGCAGGAGTGATAAGATCGTTCGCTTTCATTGCTTCCGCAGCAACCTGTCCCGCTATCATGCCGCCGATCATGCCGCTGATGATGCCGCCGCCGGAGGTCGGGTTGACCTGATGTCCCGCATCGCCGACCAGCATGACGTTGTTCTTAACGAGTGTGTCTGCATGTTGCAGCACAAGGCACGCCGCCTGCAATGCGGGTCAGCATTGCAGCATGAGGAAAAACTACGGTCGACGAATTCTTCCAGATATTTTATTGCGGATTTTTTCTTCGCCTCTTCGACGGAAATACCGATACCGACATTTGCGGAATTTTTTCCCTTGGGAAAAACCCACAGGTAGCCGCCGGGAGCAAGCTCCTCGCCAAAATAAAAGTCCAGCCGGTCCTGCACGACTTCGATTCCGCGACAGCGTCATCTGCGCGCAGCTTTCCATATCGTGGATAGAGCAAACGGAATCGATACCGGCCCATCGTCCGACCCGGCTTTCTACGCCGTCCGCGCCGATCACGATGCGCGAGCGGATTTCGACCCGTTCATCCTTAATCAGCGCTTTGACCCCGACGGCTTTCCCCGCCGAATCGGTCAGCAGATCGTAAGCGTATGCTTTTGTAATAATCTCCGCTCCTTCTTCTGCGGCAAGTTTCGCCACCGCATAATCGAACAAGCGGCGTTCCAGGACGTATCCGGCCCCATCTAAAAGCGGAATGACTTCTTTTCCGTTTGGAGCCACAAGACGGAATTTTGTAACGGTCGCAGCAATCCATTTCGGATCCGGCTCGATGAATTGAGTTACGCCCTCGTGACTTACCGCTTCGCCGCAGCGGACCGGATACCCGATGTCGCGGTCTTTTTCCAGTATCAACACAGAAGCGCCTCCTGAGGCCGCGTATCGTGCAGCTGTGGACCCGGCAGGACCGCCGCCGACAACAATCACATCATATTCTTTCTTCATTTTGTCATCCTACTTATCAAACTCTTTACCGGATTCAGTTTGCACGGCATTCAAAAACATCGGCTGCTCTGAAGGAAGCTCTGCAACGCCTTCCCGATGAAATTTAATAACTTCCCACGGACATGCCCACACGCATTTACTGCAATTCGTGCAGCGTTCATCGATGATGGAGATTCGCGATTCCATCAGTTCAATGGCATCTTCCGGGCACACGCCTACACAGCAGCCGCAAAAATCGCATTTGCCGGGCGTTATATAAATCATGAGCGGAGTTTTTCGTGGCATCGGATCAATCCTCTATTGTGCTTTCACTTTGAGATACTCGGGAGAATTCAACTCTCGCTGTATTTTCTTCAACTCTTCATGTCTCTGCATATACGGCATCGTATCCCCTTTCTGCTGCATAATTTCTTTGAGATTGCGCTCGTTTTGTTCCATCTCTTTCAAAACATTCTTTTTTTGTATTGCAACTATGGCATCGCGGGCAATTTTCCACGGATTCGGTTCATCGATTTCTTTTTCCATATCGAGCCAGCCGCGGCTTAACTCGTATTTACTCACCATTGCGTCACTGATCAGCCCTTTCATTTCCGGATCCTGTATTTCTGCCATGAGCCGGTTCACGTCGAACGATCCGGATTCATCCGCCATATCGAGCACATGCTGAAGAATGGTGCGGACGTGCGTATCGGTTATTTGATCGATGCCTATATGAGAGAGAACAAATTGTATAACTTCGAAATTCCCATCGAGGAATATTTTGAGAAGATCCTTTTCTTCCGCCAACAGAGCCGGAGAGGCAGGTTTCGCCTGCGGGACGCTTTCCGGCTCTCTTCGTTCGGCAGAGCGCGCTGTTTCGAAGGAACGGCGCGATTCCTTTTTCTCCTGCGAAAGAGCGCTGTTCAAGTTCACGGAAGAGGACGCTTTCGTATATCTGAAATTTATCGGACACGTCTTTAATAAAGACATTACGTTTCAATTCATCGTTGATTTTGGCGATGGATTGAACGATGGAACGAAGAGCATTCGTTTTTCCTGCTGGAGTCGCCAGAACGCCGGCTGCTAAATATTTTTTTGTCTTAAATTCAATAAAGGAAACCGCATTTTTCATAAGTTCTTTGAATGCATTTCCGCCGTTCTTCTGAACAAACGAATCCGGATCTTCCTCTTCCGGCAGTTCCACGATATTGATATCGAAATCCTGAGCCAGCGCCAGGTCGATTCCCCGGAGGGTGGCATTCGAACCGGCGGAATCACCGTCGTATATTAAGGTCAGGTTGTGCGTATAATGACCGATCAGCGTAAGCTGTTCTTCGGTCAGAGCGGTTCCGCTGGATGCCACAACGTTTTGAATTCCGGCTTGATAAAGGGAAATAAGATCTGCGTAGCCCTCGACCATGAGAACGCTCTCTTCATGACGTATCGCTTCTTTTGCATGCGAGAGGCCGAAGAGGACGCGGCTTTTATTATAGATCGGCGTTTCCGGAGAGTTGATATATTTTCCCGCAACCGGATCGTCTTCGCGCATTTTTCGGGCGCCGAAACCGATCACACGGCCGGCCGTGGAAAAAATCGGAAACATCGCACGTCCCCGGAAATAATCGTACGGCGAACCGTCCTCGCGCGCTCGCGCAAGTCCCGCTTTTATGAGATCTTCCAGTGCGGAAACCTTCCGACTTCGCACGCAGAATAAATGCATCCCAGGAATTCAGCGAGTATCCCAATCCGAATGTGCGGATTGTTTCGTCCGTGAATCCGCGTTTGTGAAAATATTCAAGCGCGGATTTTCCTTCATCGCTTTTAACCAGATTTTCGTAGAAGACAATGCCGGCAAACCGGCAGACGGCAAGCAATTGATCCGATTCTGTCTTTTGTTCGGAGGAGAATTGCGAGTCGTCGGGAATTTCTATCCCGGCACGTGCCGGCAAGAGATCGAACCGCCTCGATGAAGGAAACTTTTTCCATCTCCATAACGAAAGTAAACACATTCCCTCCCTTGGAGCACCCGAAACAATGGTACATTTGTTTTTCCGCGCTCACGGTAAAGGAAGGGGTTTTTTCTTTATGGAACGGACACAGCCCGATGTAGTTCTTTCCACGTTTTTTCAAACGGACATAGGGAGAAAGAACATCCACAATATCGCTCGAACGGCGGACATCTTCTATTTTTTCATCGGGAATACGCATACTTTATAAAATCTACCCAATAAAGAGAGAACAAACAAGAAAAAGAAAAGCCCGCCGAAGAGCGGGCTCATTCACAGCATCGAACTGCATATCCTATTTCAAAAACGGCAGCGATTCCTCGACAGCCGCCACAAAATCCGGCGCCGCCTTATCGAAAACCGCAATGCTTTGCCGTGTAAATTTTTTGGCATCGTCTTTGGAAGGATGCGTGGAGGCGATGGAAAGATACTTGCTTTGATTTTTTGCCTCTTTCACGTCGACAAAATACGTCGTTTTTCCGGAATGAATCATTTTACTGAAGTCTGATTCCGACTTCATCACCTGCGAAGCTTCTTTTAATGTGCTGACAAAATTATCGATGGCATTATTAAAAACAAGCACGCTTCGCGTGACTATTTTCTCCGGATCATCCCGGGACGGCATAGTCGAAGTAATAGCGAGATATTTCGACTGGTTCTTTGCTTCCTTCACATCCAGAGAATACGTATTATTCCCCGATTTGATGATTTTGTTGTAGAGCTGATCCATATTTTCCCCCTATGGAAGTGTGATTGGTTTGTGGATTAATGAACTTATTGTCATTTCTATCTCGACTTAATGGAAAAGGAATCATCTTGTTCGCCTGCGAAGAATTCTCGTTCAGCACATCCTCTTCATTTTCCCTCATCCACACTCGCAACCTTTGCAAACACCCCGGCAAGGAATGCGGCATAATCAGTTAAATTATTGTAACTCAGCATGATTTAGGAGTGACTGTCATTCCCAGCCGGAGGCATTGAATAGACGCCCCGCCACGCGGGACGACATCATTAGGCTTCCAACTTATCGACCTGCCCGCCGCAGGCAGGGAATCCAGAAATGGGTTACAATATAATCCTGGATTCCCACTAACCCGCCTGCGTGAAGAAGGCCTGCCCGACTGTATCGTTCAGGCGGGCACTTCGGCAAGTAGGAAATCCGTGGGAATGACAACCTTTTTTCCATATCAGAAATACGCTGAGTAGTTACAAATTACCATGAATAATCTGAAGCATAGCGCCGCAATGCCGGCATTTAAAATAGCCTTTCATCGCCTTGGAGAAGGTGACGCCCTGCAGGGAAAAAGCAGTCCGTAAAATGGACGATGCCGATTGATGACACGATGGACATTTCATAGTTCCTCCTGTCTTTTGATTTATTGTCCAGCCTAAAATCCGATCTTTCGCCCAGGTTTCTCAGATGGGGCAATAAGTTGCCGTATCGCTTCAAATATAACCCTGAATTGCTGATCATATATCTTTTCCATTTCTTCCAGTTTTCTGGCAAGGTCTTTAAGAGCAGCGAGAATTTCCCGAAGTGTTGCTCACGCGCGCATGATCTGTATATTCACGTACACAGCACGCTTACTCTTCAAAACACTGGAAAGCATCGATACGCCTAACTCTGTAAAAGCATAAGGAAGTTTCCGTGTGCCGCCCCATCTTGATATTCCAAAATGGAATATCAAGTTTTCAAACTCTTCGCGAGTCAATTGGAACATAAAGTCCGGCGGGAACCGGTCTATATTTCGCTTTATCGCTTTGTTGAGATTAAATGTTGCTACACCGTACATTTCTGCGAGATCTTTATCGAGAATGACCTTCCTTCCTCTTATGAGAAGAATGGATTGTTCAATTTGTCTATATGAAATTAATGAATCACGATTTATCATTATACGGAATGCCCTTATCCAGTCGGCACAAATAACCCGATAAAATAATATATCAAGGAAGAATAATTTCTTGGGAATCATTCCGCAAAACGACGATAACATTTATTTTCATGCTATATCGTAAAGGAATTGCACAGCCTCATTCGGAAAGTGCCCACTAAAAATCCCGCCGAATTGCTTAAACTTCTGGAGTATGTACTGCTTTTCCTGCGGAATGTCAATAACCAGAAAATGTAATCAAACAGTTGATAAATGATGGATATAAGAAAGGGGAAGATGAAGGGAGACCTTTCCAAGGTGGTCAAAAAAGTATGTGAATTTCTTAGAAAATACTATATGTTTTTAGCAGACCTTTCCAAGGTGGGGGGGCCGGCATGACCCATAACCTGATGACCATCATATTCATACATTGCCCATCCTATGCCATACGTATCGTGCGATTCCGGACTGCGCATTGTTTGCGGTGTGCGCATGAATCTCAATCCGTCGCCGCTCAGGACTTTTCCATTATGCCCGATTGATCCCGAAATAGAAAAGAAATAAAACGGGCAATATCTTCCGGCGTCGAGCAGAGTCCGCCTGATACTTGAGAATTGATAGATCCCAGTCGGGTGCACGATAACGCTGAAAATCCGGCTCCAGTACGTATAGCCCACGGCAAAACGGGTTTGTTGTGCTTCCTTGAGGATGAAACCTGAATTCTTCATATCAAGCGGATCGAGGATATTGGATTTGATGTATTTCTCAAAAGGCTCATGCGCCGCATTTTCCAGAGCAATACCGAGCAGTTGAAAACCGAAGTTCGAATAATGAGGTAGATCTTGGGTGTGTACTCTATTTCAACTTTATCCAATGTCGAAAGCAGATCGTCTATCAGTCCTGCAGGCAATATCACCGAATCTACAAGTCCGTCATAGAGAATGCCGGCGTAAATTTTCATTGATTTCTCTATTCCAATTATAGATGTTCTCATTGATATGGGATATGGTTGCTTTATAAGCTCACAATACACTTGCATATTTTTTCATTTTGATCTTTTTTTTTTCGATATATTCGCCGCATTTATTGCAGGTGCATAAGAGAAAGATCATTCTTTCTCAATCGATCCCGATCCGTTAACGGATTGATGAATGGTCTTTGGCTCACCGTAATACTTGATCGTTCCGCTGCCGTCGATCCGTGCATCGAGCGATTTCTCAACGCGGCATTCAATGGATCCGCTTCCCTCTATATGCATTTTTGCTTCACCCGCAGTTAATGAATCGGCGTCGATTTTCCCGGAACCGGAAATATGAATCTTTACCTTGTCTGCCGATCCTTCGAGTTTTAACTGCGATGATCCGTTAATGGAAAGTCTGAAAGACTCGGATTTAATATTCTGAATATCTCCTTCAGCTGAGCCGTTGACTGTAAACTCTTCAAGCTGGGGAACAGCTATCGTGATCCTGATTCCCTGAGACGGCGAAAGATCCTCTTTTGTATAAATGCGGAGTGTCTTTCCGCTGACTTCAGTCCTGATAAACGGCATTAGATTTTCATCGGATTCGACGACAACCGATTGCCGTGCCTGACAGGTTATATGAACATCGTATCCGCCGTCGCAGACAATCGACTCAAATGCTGGAATTTCTCGAATATCAGCTTTAATCGTGCCGTTACCCTCTATTCTGGATCCATGAAATGCGCATAATGAAAGCACGCAGAACAGCGAAAAAAGTATGATATTTTTCATTGTTACTGATTCCTTTCGAAATATTTATCATGTCTCGATATGCGCGTAAACAGAATATTCTCTTTCTCCTGATAGCGCCTCAATATCGTTTAGACTTGCAGTTTGCTGAAATGGTTGTGATCCCTGAATCGCAGTTCTTCGGACATGCTTCGTAACGGCTCGGATGTGAAATTGAATAAAAAAAAGATAAGCTTAAAATTTAATTCGACAAGAAGGAATGTATATGTTTCCGAGTCCGGTCTTATCCGTCAATTCAGGACCGGCCTCTTATGGCGCACCAGATCTGCAGTCAGCATCGCCGGATTATAAATACAACTAATATATAAATAGAATTTATTTATATATTCGAGTGTTATATTTCCGTCATTGGTTGTGATATCCACAGTTATGCCTCCACCTCGAATCTTTCCCGCGATATTATTGTCGGTCGATTCTCCCGAAAAATCCTTTAATGGTACTTTCAGCGATTCTCCTTTAATGTTCAAATCCAGGCCCAATCCATCTGGAATCGTAATATCGATATTGCCGTCTCCTGTTTTAACGGTCAGAGAGTTTTTTAGTTGAAGAATATTTCCCTTTATGCTTCCGTCTCCGGATTGAGCCGTCAATGATCCGGAAACGTCCTTAAAAGAGATATTTCCATCGGAAGTTTTTACGGCGATATCGCCGCGTACGTTCCTGAGTTCGATGTTTCCATCTTTTGCTTTGCAATGTATCGACCCGCCGATATCTTCCAGTTCAAGATTTCCATCGCCTGATTGAATATCTGCTGAACCGTCGATTTCCTTTACGCGTATATTTCCATCAGAAGCAGAAACTGAAATTGCACCGTTATTTTTTGAAATCTCAATGTTGCCATCCGAACTATTTGCCGATATATTGCCGGTCACTTGGGAAATATGGATATTCCCGTCGCTTGTTTTAATCTGTTGGTTTGATTTCAGTCCCCTTAAGGAAATATTTCCATCCGACGCTGTCAATTGGCATTCTGTTTCCTGAGGAACAACAGCCTTGATATCAACAACGATGCGGTCCATAAAATGCAATGGCCAGGAACTGACAGGGTATCGAACATCGATTTTCAAACTATTGCCCTTATTCGAAACATCTATGGATATTCCCTTTTGTTCCAATTCTTTTCTGCTTATTGAAAGAAGCCTGTTCGCCCGTTTGACAATGTAGATACACCTGAATTTCTTTTCCATCCGAGGGCAGGACATCCATATCACCGTCCGATGAAGAGACCGACAATTTTGCCGGAAGAGATACGTCATAGTCTTCTTTAAAAGAATAGTCCGAATCCTGCGACTTGCAATGGGAGATGAAGATAAAACAGCACACCAGGAGCGATGTAAGTGTTTTCATAAGATTATAGTCTTTCTAAAGTTGTGAAATATGCTCACTATAGTAACTATGACTCCTGATAGGAAGAAAAGGTTGCGTTTTTTTTGATCTTTCTGTATTCGTACTCATTATTTAACCGAGAAACCATTCCTTCTTCCTCCGTTTTCTCTTCCAATTGATTCCGGACTATTTTATAACCTGCCAGTCCGAACCGAAGTATTCATCTTTTAATATTTGAAACCTTCCGCCTTTTAAAGAATAGATTAAATAATCGGCCGCAGGAAAATCCACAAGCTGATCGATATCTGGCAGAAATTCAGGGTATGTATCGACAATGACATATTTATCCGGTTGTTTCGGATTCGGATAAATCATTTTAATGCCCGCTTCCATGCGGCTGTATTTCCCATTGATATCCAGCGAATCCTTCCCAAAGGCAACAGGAAGACCGGAAATTATTTCTTTTAAATAAATATTTTCGTCCGGCGAACCGATTAAGTAAAGATTATTTCTCTCCGCTAATTTATTATGAATGACCAGCGTATCCGGGACTAACTTAATATCCATATCCGAAGCTGCACAGCCGTTCTGCATCATAGTTCCGATCTTCTTCAGCATGCCGGTTTTTTGAGCCTTTCCGGTTCCATAAACAATCAGGAATGAACCAGTCTCCACGGCATTGAACGGACCTTCCAGTCCCTGCTTTTTAGTCAAACCGTTCTCAATCGATTTTCCGCTTACCCATATCGAATCTTTTAAAAGATGAAAATCCATTCCATCTGGATAGTTGTTGACTGCAATTGTGTCAGCAATTAATTACTACTTCCAGTGGTTCTTTTCGGATTGAGAGCCGGATGTTTCAAATCGATAAAAAAGGACGAAATATTTTCGGCCTGAATATGTATGACCGTTCTTTCCGGCAATTTTACCTTGAATATATGCGAACTTATTCCAGTCCTTCTTGCCGGTTATCTGGAGCCAGTATGCTTTTCCATACCTTAAATAAAACGCCTTATGTTTGACACTGTCCGGGTATGGGTTTCTTGTATACTTAAGCAGCCATGGCAAACGGTCTTTATCCGCGTCCGCTTTATTCCAGGAATCATGACCTACACCGGGATATTCCGTATAGACATAATCGTAATTCATTTCTTTTAATCTGCCCGCCATCTGGCGCGAATTATCGACATTGACCGTAGAATCCGCCGCACCATGGTAAATTCTTGCCGGAAGATGCTGAGCATTTGAGATATATTCAATCGGGCTGATTGTACTGATGAACTTTGTTCCCTGAAATATTGAAGGCGGACAAACCGGGCTGATCGCTGCGAACAAATCAGGATGATTGAGTCCGATAAACCACGTACCGTATCCGCCCATGGAAGAACCTGTCAGATAAATTCTATTCTGATCAATCGAATATTTTGATTGAACGATGTTCATGACAGTCAGGACATCTTCCTCGGCTGCTCCCAGATAAAAATGATTTCTCCTGCCGTAGAGCGCGACTTTAATGATGCCGAGCGAATCCAGCTCAGAATTCTTATCATCTTTAGCCAGTTCGGAATATTTATGAATTTCATTTTGGTAGCCGTGGAGAAGAAGAACCAATGCATATTTCTTTGACGGGTCATAACTTTGAGGAATGAGAAGATCGTACGGCTGGTATGTGCTGTCGATTTCCGACAAATATCCGGCCTTTATTCTTCCTCTCTTTAATTTGAAATAATCTTTATTTGATTCCGCGTATTCGAGTATTTCCTTCAGCTCTTTTTCCGTCCTCATGAGATTAAAATCGACCGAAGCATGTTTTTTCGAGAGCTGTTCATAATTCTCAATCTGAAGTTTGAGAGTCGGCAGGAGGTCATAATTTATATCACCCGGCTGTTTCGAGCATATTTTTTCGGCTCGCTCTTTATATTTCTCGAGCCGCATGCCGATTTGAGATAATGTCGTTTTATAATTTTTCCAGTCTTCATATCCCTGGAACATTATTTTAGGGGAATATCCGGTAAACACAAAGTAACCGACACTCAGCCAATCCGTTCCCATATTCTGCACTGCTATATCGTGCTTCCCTGCAGGAATTTTTACACTGTATTCATTATTGTAATCGCATTGAAATATTCCGTTTCCCATGGATCTGACTTTCAACCCACGGACCTTTGCCATTCGGTCCGGTCAAGAATTTAAACGTCTTTAACTTTTTATGATCCAGACTGATTTTTAATATTCCCGTATCCGAGACTGTTTCAAGAAAAAACACAAAATTCCCGGCAGAAGGATAATTCACATGAAACACGACAGGTCCGGGTTCCCTGCCTTCAATTTCTTTTTTCAGAAGAGCTCCATGGAAGTATTTACCGGGAAGATTTTTCGGATCATCGGAATTGAAGTCCGCCGGTACGGTCAGCTCTTTATTCACCATTTTCCATGAATCGCTTGTTTTTAGAAAAAGATCATAATGTTTCTTTCCGGGTTGACTTTCCTGACCTATGAGCATGACTGAAAAACCAAGATAAAGAACTATTGGCATCAATAAAACGATCATACGTTTACGCATAAAAACACCTCTTCTTACAGAAGTTGATATTATTGTTCGAGATTGATGATATTGCTTATTACGTAAGACAATGGCTGGAAGTTACATGATCCACCAGAATTGCGGGCACTCCTTCCTCTAACCTTGTTAAGGTTCGAAACCTTAACAAGGTTAAACGAACGTTTTTATGACCACCTTTCCAAGGTAGGGTAGTCTCTGACATGGACATCATGTTCGTCTTCATGTCCATGTTTATCCATAAAGACCTATCGCGACATAATGTCGCGATATATGTCTCGATGCTTTGCGATTGCTACAGTGTTGATAGCATCTTTCCATCTCGCCAAACTGGCGAGATTCTGGCGAGATACAGTATCAATAGGTATTGCTATGTTATTATCTTGACAAACTGGCGAATAAGTGGTGTCAAGGACCACGATAATTCCCCACAAAAAGGCCGAATGGGGCCACGGCAATTCCCTATTCCCAGAGCCAGGATATTCCCCACTTGATCATTTGAATCATCAGAATTGCGGGGGGCACCTTTCCAAGGTGTCTTCAATAGTCATTGGATTTATTAGGAAAAACGAACACTTTTATAACCACCTTGGAAAGGTGGGTTAAAAGCCTGGTGATATTTCGTGGGAAGGAACTCATCCCGAATCTAATTTTCTACATATTTAATTGCTATCATTGAGTTTGCAAATGAATCCTTAGCGCATATCTACAGCCGAGGTCGTTCACATCAGCAAATTCTTCAGTTTCCTTAAAACCGCGATCACCCGCCATTAAGATTGGCGGGCAGGCCGGTCGCGGTTAAAAATCTTTTCGCGTTGATTGCGCCACTCTTGAATATCCGCAGGCGGTACTAAAATCTCTCTCGATCCGCGATGCTCGAGATGAATCGCATCCTCCGGACATACCAGCACACATAATCCGCACCCGACACATCGTTTCAGGTCGGCCTTGAGAACAATATCGGGTATCGACAGCGCTTTAAACTGACATCGGTCGATGCATGCACCGCACGCAGAGCAGTTTTCTTCTACAACTGCGATTTGAAAATCAGAATGCGCAATAGCGCTCATGATTCCATACTCTGCAATACCCCGCATGATTCCGCAGCAGCAAGTACAGCAATTACAGATGTACTCGATCCCGTCTTTATAATTTCCTGAGGAGTGCACAAGCCCCGCTTCTTCGGTCTCCCGCAAAATGCTGAACGCTTCTTCTTTCGTGAGAGCCCGGTCCACTGTACTGCGGTTAAAGGCATTCTTGACCGGTGCAAAGACCAGACAAGTCTCCAGCTTATGGTGACATTGTTTTCCGAGCAGTTGCTGCTGCTTGCGGCAAATACAGTCCCGCACACCCCACGATTGTGCTTTCTCCAGCAGTTCTGAGGCGCGTTCGTATGGTTCGATGTTCACTTTAATTGGAATCGCCCTATCAACAGGTATAACCCGATGGAGAGCAGGCGTTGGACGCAGTACACCGCCCTGCGTCTCCTTATAATAGTGCTCAAACAATTCCGCCATTTCCACATCCATGCGGGCAAGCTGACCTTCATAGAATCCGACGACAAAAGGACGCAGTGCATATGCAAATTCTCCCTCGCCTTTTTTCAGATCGACCAATCCTTTCGCGACCATCCGCTTGAGTGTATCGCGCGTTTCTTTCGGATCGACGCCTGCGTGTTCCGCGATCGCAGACGCCGGTTCAGCTTTCAGATGCATCGCACAGGCAAGAACAGCTTCTTCAGGCGTAAACACCTTTGCCAGCATTACAAATTCGATTCCGCTTTGTGTAGGCGGGAATCGGTTCGGCAGTTCGTCTAACCTTTTCGCCAGCCGTTTATAGATTTCATTTGAGATCATGTGTTTGTTTCTTTTATCCTTTCATGCCGCCTTTTCATTCTTCGTCCGCGATCAGCGGTCGACTTTACACAGTATTGTCGTTCTTCGTACATACAGGCCTATCGTCATTTCGATCCCGACGATAGTCGGGAGAAGCAATCTCTAACTCTGCCAGCACTACCCATTTACCTAGGAGTTTTGATACTTCCAAAATCGCCAGCTGGATAATGTTTGTTACGCCAATCTTGTGCTCGTTCTGCTATTATCTGGTATAGCTGTCTCATCTTATCATTAGTTTCGGTGGAGTTTAACTGTGTAGAATGTAGCCATACCTTCCATCTTGTTCAACCTTCACTTCTTTTCATTTGTGAAATCAACCAGATATAAAATCAAATCAATATGTGACATTTATTATACTCAGTTCGCCGTCATACTGAAACCGCTTCACCTTTCAACGGCAGAAATCCTTCTTGGTCCAGCATTCGAATAATTCCACGCAAGAGATAATTATTATCAAATCGCAATACATATTTTCTGCCATTTTCTTTTGTAGGTGTAAGCATCTTATTCTCAATCAGCTTTTTAATTGTTCTAGATATTTCCACTGCATGCTTTCCCGGGAATAGATCTTTTATATCCGCAGCTTGAATAATTTGTTTATCAACTGCTTTCCTCAGGATTTTCAACTCAATTTCAGTGACAAGTTTACGTTTAAAAGAGAAATTCAGAGCAGGGACAAGTATTTTATTCTTGAGGAAGTCATACCGCAACAATCTATCGATCTTTTCAATTTCGACTTCTAATCCCTGTAAAACATACTCACACCAAGCAAGTATTCCTTTATCCGTACCGGTATCCGCTTCGGCAAGACGGTCGTAATACATATTTCTATCAACGCAGAATACTGCAGTCGGATTTAGTATTCTTCCCTGGTCAACATGAAGTCCTTGTTTCACAAGCATCGCATATGTAAAAAGTCGAACCGTTCTCCCGTTTCCATTGCCAAATGGATGAATCCAAGTGAAACGGTGATGAGTAATTGCAGTTTTGAGAAGATCGTATTTGGGCTGATCTAAGGTATGAATAAACTCATACAACTCGCTCATATATTCTTCAATATGAATATGTTCCGGAGGAAGGTGAAGTGAGCGAGCAATTTTAATTTGTCCTTGGCGATACATTCCTGGAGTTGCATCACCCTCTCCTTGCGGCGGCGGTTCAAGTTCATCGACAATCATTTTATGAAGCTCGCTTACAAATGCTCGGTCGATTTTTTCATCTTTCGCATGTTCATCGATAAACACCATTGCTTTTCCCATATTTTGGATTTCGCGAATGGTTGGTTTATTCGAAGGTTTGGCATCCAATTAATTTTCAATATACTCAGCAATAGTGATTCGATTTCCTTCAATCCGGGCAGAACCAATGCTTTCGAGAGTATGGAAAATGTGTTTGAGCTGAAAAAAGATCAGCGGATTGGTCGTTCCAACAAGGCGTCTTGTTCGAAGATGATCTAATACGAGAATGAGATCTGTAAGGGAATCCCCAAAAGTCGGTTCAACAAGACGGAGATCGAAATGGGAAAATTTTGGCTCCATATTTATAAACCAGGAAATTAAGAATTAACAAATGTTATTTTTACAATTAACAAATACGATGGAATACTTTCGTTTTTAAACTGTTTTTAACATAATCAAATACTCAACAATTAACAATACATCGTTTTACAAGCTAACCAAATCCCTAATATGCATCTGTCAGGAATGCAGCCAAACCTTCTAACTTGTTCAATCTTTACTTCTTTTCATTTCTGAAATCAGCCACCCTCTTGAGAGCATCATTAATAGGCTCACCAAAGTTTTTGGTGATACCATTAATGGCTCATTGAACCAATTCCTGCCTACTCGACAGGCAGGCGTCTCCAGCGGGCATCACGGCCTTTGCCAAGCGATTTTATCTTCTTCTTTCGCTTTAAGTCTTGCAACGCCCGTTTTAAAGTTGCAAAGCTGATTCCCGGGCATACACGCTGAAGGTCTGAAAATGAAAATTCTTCCGGCAATCGTTGAATTGCCGTATTCACCATTTCCCGTTTAGCGCCTCGTGCTGAGGTAATGGTTCCAACTCTTGCTTCAAACTCATTGTATGCAGCAATCAAGCTACCAAAGAAATAGCTCCACCATGGTTGTAAATCGTGTTCCCCTTCGTGCCATCGCTGCGAGCTTTTGTGAAGCGCATCATAATATGTTTCCTTGCTCTCTTCAATGATTCGTTCAAGACTGATAAATCGCCCGACTTCATAGCCTGCCTGATAAAGAAGAAGGAGAGTTAATAATCTTCCAATCCTGCCGTTACCATCTTTGAAAGGATGGATACACTCGAAATCAAAAATAAACGATGCTATGACAAGAAGCGGTTCAACGGTTCCCAGTTTTAGATATTCCAGATACTGCTCGCAGATGAACTGGATTGCATGAGGTGTTGCACTTGCTGCCATGGGACGAAAACGAATTACTTTACGTTCATCCGGAAGAACTTCAATAATGGCATTATCTTCTTCTTTCCAGATACCTGCTTCTTCCGTCGTATATCGAAACATCTGTTTGTGCCAACGAAGAATTAAGTCAGGTGAAAGACGGATTTTATTGTGATTGGCATGGATTTCAGAAAGCACATCACGATACCCTGCAACTTCCTGCTCTGATCGATTCTTCGGTTTGGACTTCTTTGCAACGATAGCATCAAGACGATTTGCTGGAACGTTAATACCTTCAATTCGATTGCTTGATTCAGGTACTTTGAACAACTGCAACACGTCGCAAGGTTTCGAGCACTTCGGGGAACTGATCGCGATATAAAGATTGCCTTCCACGAAACTCACCGAGAGCACGGACATTCATCAGCATTTGCTGTGAAATAGGTTGATAAAGAAAGTAATCGTGGTCGAATGATTTCATAGTTTTACCTTTTCATTGCTTAGGGCTTAAGCGACTATAGCTTTAATATAGGGGAACACCACTGTTTTAACACGACAAATGACAGCGTATTCCGACAGTTTCTTGATATTAGAATCTTTTCGGCGAAGATAATTTTTCAGAGCTTCCAGTGCAAGATTTTCACCGAGTTTATCCCGGTAGCGAAACATATCGCAGATTGATTTTTCCCGGTTATATATACGAACTGTACCTGCAGGGGTTTTTATCGTTTCAATGCCTGCATGAAAAAATTGTTTAGGATAGTAGAAAAAACGTACAGGCGGATATTCTATTTTGGGCGGCTTATCTGCCATGGAAATTGCAATATAAATTTCAGGCGGGACAAACGTTGTAAGCTCATAATGTGCCAGTGCCGATGCAAGCGCTATGACTCCATTGGGCACGGCATGAGAGACTTCTACGTAACTCGCATTGATATTAATCGAAGTATTGATTTCGGGAAGTTTATACAGACCTGCCTTTACCTTTTCTATCCGGCCTTCCTGCACGAGCTTTGCTATATCCCTTGTCTGGAAAGATGCAGCACGTAGTTCGCTCATTCTCGCAAAGCCGCCCTTACCCCTGATATATGTAATGATTTTATCCATGGATTTCCGTGAATCGTTTATTCTGTTGATGGGTTGTACTTACAGAAATATTGATTCATAAGCAAATAGCAGATAGAAGCGGCTGTGTTGTATGGCTTCTTGAGAAAATAGCCCTGACAGCCGGAGGCCTATTACTATCACGCGCATGTGCGTGTCTGATTAAAACAAAGACGCCGAGGATGAGGGAGGCTAACTGATAAAATCAGTATGATTAAACAGACATCCCGCGTTGCGGGACGACATTCTCAGGCCCGCCAAAAGATGATGCAGGTGGGCTAGGCCTCCTGCTATCAGGAAGCTCAACGTTCATCCCGAAAACAACGCCAGATGTTTTCAGGACTATAGCAAGAATCTCGTATAACACGAACATGCCGAGCAATTACCATTTATCTCCGCTACAGCAGTTCAGCGTATGCCGCTTCCATCATCAGGAAAAATGCCTGGCCTTCGGTTGCGGTTCCTGCATGATCGAATTCCGGCGAGCCGCACACTCCCTGCACTAAGCCGAACTTATCGACTTTGTCATGAGCTGCCGCGCGCATTCGATTCGCTTGATCTTTATACGTTCTTTCTATCCATCCGCCTTTGATACCACGATAAATAGAATATGCAAGCATCTGCGCCAAATTCGTTTCGACAAACGATTCGGAATTGTCCACAATGTTGTGAAACAGGCCGTCGCTGCGTATGTGCTTCAAACACCCGTCGATAATATCCCGAACATAGCCGATGAGAAATTTCTTTTCTGCCGCCATAATATCCGGAAGCGCGCGAATCACACGTGTCACTCCTGCTGCCGACCAGCCGTTGCCGACTCCCCAGCAGTCCTTCCGCTGAAAGATTTTTTTTTCGTAGTCCCACATGTGAGAGAGCAGTTTTTTATCGGGATTCCACAGCGCCGCCCGAATACCTTCGATTTGACGGACGGCATCTTTAAATTTTCCGGCTCCAGCCAAGAACGGCGGCAGCATATAGGTCGCATCGCTCCAAATTTGCGGAATGTTCGTGAAGTGATAAATAGTACCGTCAGCGGCGCGAGGCGCCTTCTTCTCGACATATTCGAGCAGTTTATCAAAGGCACGTTGAAAAGCCGGATCTCCGGTCTTCTTTGCCGCCCAAAGAACAGCTTCGCCGGGCGAGCAGGCATCGGTCAATGCAAACTCTTCACCCAGCATTGCCAATCTGCCATCCTCCGATTGACGCAGAACCGCATCCTTTGCCATGAGAAGAACCAATTCCTCTTCTCCCAATTCGAGCAAAGCCTGCATAGCAACGCCCTGCTCCCATGTGGCCCGCTGCATCGAAAGCATGGCACGCTTTACGTTTTCAAGAGCCGATATTTCCTGAGCGGAAAGTTTATCGAAGCCACGGCCGCTCAAGAGAGGCGCGGTCAACGTCGACTGAATTGCAGCTGCACCCAGCGGCAGCGAGACAATGAAATTTCTCCTATCCATCGGACTCTCCTTAATTATTTCGATCACAAATATGACACGGCATTATAACGTCAGAACATTCACTCCCTAAACTTCGACTGCATGAGGTATCCGGCGAAAATGATACAAAGTTTTTCTTTCAATCACAAAGTTCCACTTGTCATTTATTCCATTTTGTGTCCTTAGGGAATCTCAATTGCCGAGCGTTTTCATTTTTGAGTTTCCTCTTGTTTTCTGTATGCGTTGTCAACCAATACGACTGATGTTTCTACTTGTCTCTCCGGTATCTTCCAATACTTTTTTAGCAGACGGTTTTTTTCTTCTTCTGAGGCTAAAGAAAATCCGTGTTTTTTATAAAAAGAAATTGCCCATGATGCGGCCTTCCATGTGCCGATCAATATCGGCTTGTCTGATTTCCTCATAAAGTATTCCAGGAGTCCGCCGCCGACGCCTTTATTCCTTAGATTCGTTCTTACATACGCATGGCGAATCAATTGGACCTCTCCCTTATCCTGAATACCCATGACACCTGATATTTGATTTTCTTCATAATAACAATAAAAATGAACGCCGTCATCGATTTGTTCTTTTAATTCAGTTTTGGACATATACGGTTCATGCCACCTATCTTCCGGAATAATTCCTTTATAGGCGATTGATGCATCGTTTATTATTTCATAAATAGTATCGAAATCGTTATCTGCTGCAGGTTTAATCATTGGATCGATCCTTAGCTTCATTCCATTTAACCTAATAGTTTTTCAAACACGATGCGGTCATTATTTATGCCTGAATAATTCTTCACGATATTTACTCCATTTTCATTCGGTTCGCCAATCAAACTCATCCCGATTTTATTTCTATGAAAGTTAATAGATTTAAGATTGGAGGGCGTCGTAATTGCCTTAAGCTTATGAATATTGTGCGATCTTGCAATTTCTATGAAATGACCGTAAAGCATGCTGCCCAGTCCCTTCCGTTGATATTGTTCTCTCACGCCGAGCAAATGGACATACGCTGCATTTTCTGTCTGCGAAAAGAATCCGAACAAATAAGCGGCAACGATTCCTTTATCTTTAATTACAAATGCAGTATTTCCGAATTCGTAAATTAAAAACGGCTGATGCAAATGCAAAGTTCTGTCGCTTCCCCAAAAGTCTGCAATGTCTCTGACAATTTCATTAAAATCTTCAATTGTGCATTTCTCGATATTCATTGCATTGCTAACATTTCATTATTTGATTGTTTATTTTTTTCATCATTTCACCTCTGTAGCCAACACCGACCTGCCGACGCGGGCAAGGTGGTATCGGAAGAGCCCGCGACCATCCCGAAAACATCTTCGATGTTTCCGGGACAAGCTCGTCGCGGCTACAAAAAGGACTCTTCGGCATAGTTAATTATTATCTTATCCTGTAACTACTCAGCGTTTAATTTAAGGATTAAAATCCCCCGCAAAAAAGGGAAATAAGTATCATGCGTCCGCATGATCCATTTTTACGTTTCCAACTCCCTTTGCAAAGGCGCCATAGGCCTGAAAATGAATCACATCTATGTGATACTATATTCAGGGGGATTTAAAACTGAGCAAAAAAGCATTTTTTCAGAATACGCTGAGTAGTTATCTTATCCTTAAATGAACCTTTTAAGCTGGGGCCACATTTTTTCCAGTGGAGCTTTCGGTTCCTTGCATAAATAAATCTCTGCATCATAAGCATAGGGATTTTTAAAGACTGCAGCGCGTTTCACGCTGCCGAAAAACTGTTCCAGAAAATGCGCGTCATATCCGACCGCAAGAACCACTTCGCCGGAATAATTATGTGTCCCCCACATCCAGTAATTATTCCTCGGGCAGATTGCATCCGGCAAGCCGTGACCCTGGCCCGAAGTGATCGATTGCGCCCGCTATGCCGTACCACGAAGCAAGTATCGCGCATTTTTCTTTTTCATTCTGAGGCAGCGCATGATACGCGCTTGCGACAGAGTCCGTCAACTCTTCCCAGCCCATCCGGTATACAAAGTGGATCGGCAGTACATCCCCCTCGCCTTTTTCCATTCTGATCAAATTCCAAAGACCGAGAGTTTTAGCGTATGTAACAAATTGTTTCACCGGCAGTATCGGAACTGCAAGAGGCATAAGAAGCGTGCCGGAAATGATCATTGTCGAAGCTATTGCCCGCCTGGGCCATCGGATAAGATGCTTTTGCGAGAACCGTTCAATCGCAACCGCGCCGGAACTCAGCAGGAGAGGAAAAACCGGAAGCACATAGTACATCTTGGAATTCTGAAACATATAGACGAGGAGAAAGATAACCGCCGTCCAGCCGAGAAACCTGTGTTCTTTTGTTTCCTTGCTGAAAAGAAGGTACAGCAATCCGGCCAGCCACAGCGGGAGCGTGAATGGATTCAAACCGATCATAATCTGCGACAGGAATGCAAGAGGCGACAAAGACAAGGTTTTTGTACTCCGCTGCATTGCGCATAAATTCGAGTGTAGGCCAGCCATGATCGACCTGCCACATCACGTGCGGCAGAAATAATGCGAGACCAATGGCGACGCCGGCATACATCCAGAACGATTTCAAGACATTCCATCGCCTGGTTATGACGAGAGAAAGCAGCAACGAAAGTCCAAGTACGAGAAACGTATACTTATTTAAAAGTCCGACTCCGAAAAGAACACCCAGCCTCATCCACTTCTGCGGAGAAGGTGCATCGATCGTTTTCGCAAACAGATAAATAAACAAGGTGCAGAGCATAATATCGACGGGATTCATCGAGAAAAAACTGCTGATGGCAGGAAAAGCTATTGCGAAGCAAATCGACAATGCTGCAAGCGCCTGGGATAACTTGCCGCCGCCCAGCATTTGGGCAATTTTAGCCGAGAGCAGTACCGTGACAGCGCCGGCAAGTCCGGATAAAAATCTGAGTCCGATGATTGTCTCACCGAAAATCCGGGTGCCGATGAAAGTCAACAAAGCTACTAAAGGCGGATGGTCTACATATCCCCAGGCCAAATGCTTGCTGCATGCAAAATAGTAAAGTTCATCGCCGTAGAATCCGTATTGACCTGAAGTGACAAGTGTCAAAAAAAGAAAACCGGCCGCTGAGACGGTTGGAATCGTCATTTTCTGCCGGAGATATTTCTGCAAATAACCGATACGTATATTCATTACGAGTGCACCTAGTTTTTTATTCATGCTGTTTAACGGTCGGGGCTATAGATAATCACTACTTGTAACTACAAAGTGTATTTTGATGTACCGTTGTTTTTGTAGTCGATGGCGCCCTGCCCGACTGATGACGCTCGCCAAAATGCGCAGCGGGTTGGCAGTCATCCAGGCGGGTGACGTCGGGAATCCTCCGCGGTCACCGCCCGCGGCTACAGGGAAAATCATGAACATCAAGAACACGCTGAGTAAATACCAATATTTATAAGTTGAGCTTATCAGTAACGATACGCCTTATCGGACTTTTTTGTTGCGAGGGCATTCTATTTGACCTTGCTCCGGGGCTCAGCATTGATTCCCCAATTCTTGTTGGGCTCAGGCCCCATCTCAAAAATGAGTTCGCCGCCCTTTACCAAATCCTTATGAAATAAAACAGATTTGTCTAAATATTGCCCGTTGAGTTTCGCAGATTGGATATAAACATTCTTTTCGGAATTGTTGAGCGTTATGATCGTGAATGTTTTTCCATTATAATATTTTGGATCCAGATGTATGACCGCTTTCTTGAACAGCGGGCTGCTGAGATCATAATACGGCTCCACAGAACAGCCGCCGTCCATTTCAAAGAGTCCCATCGAAAGCAAAACAAAATATGCGCTCAATTGGCCTTCGTCTTCTTCGCCAACCCAGCCCGTATACGGAGAAGTATCGTAAAAGTTGTCCAGCACGTACCTTGAAAATTTTTGAGTGAGCCACGGCTTGCCCGCATAATTAAACAGAAACGGAGTCTCCAGACTCGGCTCATTTCCAAGGTCGAAATATTTCTTCTGGAATCCTTCTTCAAGCCGCGCAATAAATTTGTCCTGACCCATCAAATGGATAATTCCGGCTGGATCATGCGGAACAAAGAAAGAATAAATCCATGCAGTGCCTTCCATAAAACCGGAACCGTTCCAGCCGCCCTGAGTGCCAAATGCAAAGAGATCGAAAGGTTCGACCCAATGACCGTCTTTGTGTTTTCTTCTTACAAAACCGGTCGAAGAATCGAATACATTGCGATAATTTTGCGACCGGTCATTAAAATATTTGTAGTCCGTGGTTTTGTTTAATGCCAGAGCCAATTGCCCGGCGCACCAATCATCATAAGCGTATTCCAGCGTATTGGATACCGGGCCGTCTTCATCGGGCACGTAGCCGTAATCCATATAAGCCTGCATTTGACGATTGCCGGCATAACCGCCGCATGGATAGGCGATTCCCTGCGTCGTGAGATCATGCTTGATTGCTTTGAATGCTTTTTCGGCATCAAAATCTCTTATGCCTTTTTGATAGCTGCTGATGATAAGCGAATTATGATGCTGTGCGCCCATGATGGGGGCATATTTCAGGCCGGTGGGCGCTTCGGGAATCCAGCCGCCTTTATCGGCCAATTCGAGCCATGCCTTTGTCCACGAGCTTGCATAATTCGGCGTGATCAGAGTCCATAGGGGCGCCAGATCCCATTGCCCGCCCCAAAATCCGTCGGCGCTGTAAACAGCGTCGACATCCTGAGGAAGCGTTTGAATTCTTCCGCACATGTCCGGGTACTGCCCGTTGATGTCATTGAAAATACTTTTACCTGTGAAGCTGCGATACAAACACGTATAAAATTTTTCTTTATTCGTTTCGCTGCTGTCCGATATTTCGACCCTGCCAAGCAAGTCGTTCCAAATCTTTTGTGCATTTTTTAAAACCGCATCGAAATCCCAGCCGAACGGCTTCATCTCTGTTTCAAGATTTTGCCTTGCATTTTGGATGCTGACAAATGAGATTCCCGTTCTCACGACAATCTGTTCGTCTCTTACCGTTTCAAAATTGAGAATAATTCCGCAGCTGCCCGAATCCTTCAACTCATTGATATCAGCAATGAATTGCCGCGGTTTCTGCCATTCCGTGCCGTAGATATTTTGCAATGCCTTTTTATCATCTGTTTTCCAGGCGTCCATCGAACTGAACGGTTGGCTCATTCCAATAACATAATAGACCGTGTAGATGCCGGCATACTGATTGGATTGTCTGACATAACCTTCTATTTCTGACGGACTGACTTTCCTTGTTGATGATTCAATTACTTTGCAATGTTCTTCAGTCGGGAAATTGTTATTCATGAGAATATGCGCCTGATGGGATTCCGGATACGTCAGCCGCATTATACCGCAGCGCAGTGTAGAAGTCAGCTCAACTTGTATATCATAGTCTAAAAGCTTGACCGTATAATAACCGGGACTTCCTTTTTCGGTTTCCTTTTTAAAGCGCGACCGGCAGCCGGCCGTCCACATATTGCCAAAGGGACCATCGGGCTCGCCGGGAAAAACTTTTACAAAATCCGGATAGAGATCTAATTTCCCGATTACGGGCATGAGACTCACCCCGCTCAAACTCATGGCATGCAGGTGACTGAATCCCGAAATACTGCTGACAGTATATTCGTAGCCGCCGTTCCATACATTGTTTTGATTATCGGGACTGAGTTTTACCATTCCAAAAGGCAATGCTGCACCGGGGAAGAGCATCCAACGTGAATTCGATGTGCCGATGAAAACATTGACATAGTCTGCGGGCGTATTCTTTTGCTGGGCATTGAGAATCAATGCAGAAACGAGCGACATGAACGCAAGTATGGTTTTCATGCTGTTTCTTCGCGATTGTTTATACTATTCCGCGCAACTTAGCTTCTTCAAGAATTTCGACCGTTGCAGTGGCGCCTATTCGTGTAGCGCCGAGTGAACGAGCTCGCAGCAAATCATCCAGGGTGCGGATACCCCCGGCGGCTTTTATTTGAACGTTCCGGGAGCTTTTTTCGCGCATAAGTTTCAAGTGCTCGTCGGTTGCGCCTTTGTATGCATACATCCCGTTCGGCTGTTTGACAAAACCGTAACCGGTGGATGTTTTTACAAATGCTACGGAATGAGCAGAGCATATTTCACAGAGTTTCTTAATCTGATCTGCGGAAAGATAATCGTTTTCGAAAATAACCTTGAGAATTCCGTTCTTCGCCAATACAGCATTATTCACCTGCCGTATTTCATCCGAGACATATTTCCAATCCCCGCCCAAAACTTTTCCGACATTGACAACCATATCGATTTCGGTCGCACCAAGCTTGAGGGCTTCTTCTGTTTCCATCACTTTAATTTTTGTCGTGCTGTTGCCATGAGGAAATGTCACAACGGAACAAATTTCGACGTCGGTTCCGGCAAGGGATTGAACACACATCTCAATTGCATACGGCTTTATACACACAGTTGCAACGTCGTATTTCCTGGCAATTTCGCATCCCTTTATAATGTCAGCATCGGTCATCGTGGGATGCAGCAGTGAATGATCGATCATCTTGGAAAGCGTTCGAAGCGTTATATCCTGATTCATATTATTTCCTCCGGATTTTAAGAACGTACGCAAGCTGTTCTTTATATATGTTCGGCAGACGGACAGTTAAATTCTTTGAATCAATGTTCCATAGAAGTGGAGCCTCTTCTCCTATCAGTGTAATAGATCCGATTTCTCCGAACCAAGGCAGGCTATGAACATTCATAGATTGAATAACAACCATATTATCAACGGGCCGGCCCATAACGATGGCATAGAGCACACTGTCTTTCGTCGTAAAGCGGATGTCCTTTGCCGTCATGTGTGCTGTATTCTGCTGGAAATCTCCGGCAGAAATATTTGTGGGACCTTCGCCGTAAACATGCCATGGACGAGTACGTATAGATTGCTTCGCCGTTTTGCTCGAGCCACTTACCGATATTCAAAAGGATCGTTCGTTGATCATCGGGAAGTGTTCCATCTGCCCGCAAGCCTACATTCAACAAAAGATTGCCATTCTTGCTGACAATGTCGCAAAGATTATGGATGATGGTTGTATCGCTTAATTCCGGAGGCATCGAGCTGTAATACCAATCGCCCGGAATCGATGTGTCGGTCTGCCAAACATCTTTTAAAATATCCCGGGTTTGTCCTTTTTCAATATCGACAACAACAGCATTCGAGTCGGGAACATCGTAATGTTTCCATGCCTTGACATTAAGAACAGCGTCTAATTTTCCATCATGCCATTTTTGATTTTCGTTATAATAGTACGATGCGATGATCAAGCCGTATTGTTCCAATTCAGGCCGCGCCTCGTCGCATGCAGGAGACGAACAGACCATAGGAAGAGGCCCGTCAAACCAGAGTAAGTCTGGGCGATATTTATCGACAATTTCTTTTGTTCTATTAAACCATTTTTCACAATAAGCGCTGTCAGGCGGTTCGGTTCTCGAGTGGGGACGCGAATATAAATCCCATGGATTATAGCCTTCCCACCATTTCCCTTTTCCGTCTTTCTTCGTCAAATTTCCGTCATACGGAATACTTTTTTTATTACCCTCTGTGTCGCTGCCATGAGATGGCAAGAACCAATCCCATGACCGGTCGGAATGAGAAGAAACACCGAATCGCATTCCATACTTATCGCATGCCTTTTTCCATTCCCCGACTATGTCTTTTTTGGGACCCATATTGACCGAATTCCATGGCTGATAGGTTGAAGCATAATTGTCAAAATTGTCATGATGCACAGCTACCGGCACAATGTATTTTGCGCCTATCTGCTTATAGAATTTAACCAATTCTTCGGGATTCCATTTCTCCGCCTTCCAAAGGGGAATTAAATCCTTATACCCAAATTCCGACGGATGCCCATAAATTTTTAAATGATATTCATACGTATGTCCCCATTCGGCGCCTGTTTGTTCATACATCTGTCTTGCATACCAGCCATTTTCATGGGCAGGAACACTCTGCACACCCCAATGCATAAAAATACCGAATTTAGCGTCTCTATACCAATCCGGAACTTTATATTGTCCCAATGATTTCCAATTGGGCTGAAATATTTGTCCTGATGAATATTGAATAATGATACATGCACATAACAATATTTTTTGTTTCATGATTTCTCCGATACATAAAAGATATCGTTTTTCATAACCGGTGGAATAATGATATTCTACAAATCGCAATGATTAAAACTACGAACATTCTCCCGAAAACACCAGCATGGCCCTGCTGTCCGGCTTTGATACTATCTGCTGCATCTTCCAACATGCAAAAGATACAAAGATTCACACGTATATCGCTCAAACCGCATTGCAAAAGAAAATGGCAATAGGTGAAATGTTTTCAATACAAAATATCGCGTGTTGACTAATTTATGGTAATTCAAATCATAGAATAGTACATTTAAAAAACATCCGGAACAATTAAAATCAAAGAAAATATATGAACATCTTTTTAACCGGCGGAACAGGATTTATCGGTTCGCACGTAGCAATGGAACTTGTGCGAAACGGGCATAACATTTCCATACTTGCGCGCAAGAGAAATAAAGTGCCGGAATTGCTCAAGATACAGGGGATCGAAATTATCAAAGGCAATCTCGGCGACAGAAGGATTCTGGAAAAGATGATCGCAGGAAAGGATGCCTGCATTCATGTTGCTCTTAAGTACACCAAACAGACGGGCTGGGAAGTCCTGAGCGACGATACTTTGCCGACGGTGTATCTTTCCGGCATCGCCGCACAGGCGAAGGTGAAACATTTTATTTACACATCATCGACTGCTGTGAATGACAATGTTTATATGATCGAACAAAACAAAATCGACGGATCGATCAAAAGTGTCGATGTTACGTCGAAACAGCATCCCACGACATTTTACGGAGCCACGAAAGCAGCGTGTGAAAATTATCTTCTGGCACAGTCGTATCAATCCGCCATGCGAGTCAATATCGTTCGTCCGGGATATACATTTGGAAATCCTGCCGTACCGGGAGGAAGCACTGAAGGAGATACGCGGTTTCATGAGATTGTCAAGAATGCCCTGGCGCAGAAACCCGTTCACGTTGTCAAATATGACGGCACGCAATTTATCTGGGCAGGCGATCTTGCAAAATTGTATCTTAGAATTTTGGAAAGTAATGTCAACCGGAAAACATACTTCGGATTGGCCAAACGCTTTATCTCCTGGGAGGCGATTGCAAAAGAGGCGATTAAGAAATGCGGATCGAAAAGCGTAGTAGAAGTAGAAGACCGCGGCTGGGCTGCAGATGGGACGTTCTTCGATGTTTCGGATATGAAAAAAGATTTTGATCTGGAATTTGACGGTTGGGCGAAAATTCTGGAACATCTCGACTATTATATTGCGATGGAAAAACAAAGGGTGATATGGTCATGACACAAACTTTAAAAGGGAAATGGGCGCTTGTTACAGGTTCGAGCCGAGGGATCGGAAGACAGATCGCCCTTGGCCTTGCCGGATACGGCTGTAATATTATTCTGCATGGACAAAAAGCAATGAACACCGATGAAACTCACCGGTTGATTGAGCATCTGGATGTGCAAGTGCGTGTAACTGCCGGTGATCTCGGAACCGACGATGGCGTGCTGAACATTATTGAATGCGTGAAGAAAAATCCCGGTTGTGTGGATATCCTCTATAACAATGCGGCAGCCAACACCATCGCAATACCGGTCTGCGATGCGAGGCAGGATATCTGGCAGAATATATTTCAGATCAATTTGTTTGCAATGGTTCGATTATGCAGTGCATTTGCTCCGGGTATGAAAAAACGGGGATACGGACGCATCATCAATATGACTTCGGGTATCGCAAATCAGCCGCAGTTTGCGGCATACAGCGCCTCAAAGGCGGCCGTGGATAAATATTCCCGCGATCTTGCATGTGCATTTTCAGGCACGAATGTTCTGGTAAACTGCATCGATCCGGGCTGGCTCAAGACAAATCTCGGAGGTCCCGATGCGATGTATGAAGTGGAAACGGTGCTGCCCGGCGCATTGGTTCCGGCTTTGCTGGAAGACAACGGTCCAACCGGACGATTCTACGCAGCGCAGGACTTCAAGTATTTAAAATGTTAAGACTGAAGGACCCTGCGTCCCCTGCCGCCAAAATGAATAGAACAGGACGCATATTATTGTTCTCAGCTCGTTCTCTCTTCATGCCGGCTCCGGACAAAAATATTTGATGCCGACATTGGAACGGTCAACGCGCCGCTCTTAATGGATGTTAATTATATTTCATCGACCTGAATAAAGATATGAATTGCGATTCACGCCGATTGCCTGAACCAAAAAAAATAATCCCTCCGTACATGAACGTTCTCGTTCGAATGGCTTTCTTGAGCAGCGTTCATCCCCCCTGTTTGAGCATCATCGCTGATGCTCTGCAATTCTAAAAGATGAAACCGGCACCCAGCGAGAATTCTGCTCCGTTGTAATTTTTTCTTGCACCGATGGTTTCCGAAAAATCCTGCATGACGTTGTAATTCGCATTGACTCCAAGCATGAAATGACTGCCGAGAAAGAAATCGATACCGGCACCGATACGTCCTCCAGCTGCGGTTTCGACGTGTGTGTTCTGTGCAAGCACTGTACTTGCTTCTTCAGATCCTATATACGTTCCAACTGCAGCGGAAAGAAACGGACGGATATTATCGCCGGGTTCGGCAACATAGAGGCGCAGTCCAAGCAGGAGCGGAACCACAGAACTCACGTTCTGAGCTATCTGAGCCACGCTGACAGTAGTGTTTGTTTGAACTGATTGTACGCCCGCAGTCAGTGTCAGCGAGAGGTTCTCCTTTAACCAGTAAGAGTAACCAAAACTGCCCGCAAATCCGCTGGTTCCCGCTTCCGATTGAAAGCCCGAGGATCCGATTGTTTGAGAAACCTTTGCGCCTCCCCAAAGTCCGAGGTTCAGCTCGACGGCTGATCTGCCTTTGAGAAAAAGGTCCTGAGACATCGCAACAGAAAACGCTGTAAGATAAATCGACATATAGACAAAAGCTCGTGAAAAAGATTTTAATAATGTTTTCATTGTTGGCCTCCTTTTAGATTTTGGAATATTCCTCTCCTTTATGTTTTAAAAGCCTCGATTACAAGTCATAGCTTTTCCTTATGCAGTTGAGGTCTTTTAATAACCCTTATGCGTCCACTTTTAAGAGATAACACCGCAAGACAGCAGTATTCTTTCAGATGAACCTTGCAGCGGGAACGTAATCTTTCAGGCGCTCCTCTGAAAATCCCGCCGCATCATTTGCAATACGATGCGATTATTTTTAAAATTATTCAATGATCTGTGTCACGAACAAACTCTCTCTAGCGATTCGGCAGTACAGATTCATGATTCCCGGCAGGATTAATTTCCCTGGCATTATGCATGTTCAGGCCGTGCTGTAAAGAATGTTTTTCGTTCATCGCACACCAGCCAAAAGTACATTTCCCCGCAGAGAAAAGCTGTCTTCGTGAGTATGAATAAAATGACAGGACGGAAAAAGCCGAGTCTCGGTATGGAATGGATGGAGACTCTAATGTCCGGGCGAAGAGTCTTGGATGAGTTTCTGAAATTCAGGATCGCCGATCATAGGACTCAATTCGGGCAATTGTTTGGATAGATCGACCAGTTCCTGCGGGCTTAAGCCAAGCTCGCGTGCGCGGCCCAGCTCATGAATCGATTCCTCTTTTTCACCCATGCGGACGAGACAACGTGCAAGAGATACGCGGGGTCCGTACATGGCGGGCTGCGCCTCTGCCGCAAGCTCAAAGAAATCCCTGGCAATTTGCAAATCGTTAGAATCCAGGTCGAATTTTGCAGTTTCCATCAAAGAGACGAAGACGACGCCGCGAGCGCGGTCGAGCACCAAACGCTTCTCCCGGCGGTTTTCATTTTCCAAATCTTTCTCCAGCCGGCGAATTGCATCTCGCGCTTGATTTCGTAATTCGCCGTAAGTAAACCCGCCTGCATCATAGTTGTTCAATTGTCCGCTGGTCAGCCACTTCGGCTTCGGCTTATGCATGAGCTGCAATATGCTCAATATTTTATTCTGCAGCCGGATCTGTTCATCGATTTGTTTTTCCTCTCTCTCACTTCCTTCGAGTGCATCGGGATTCGTCCGGAGAACCGCTGCATGCTCGTCGAGCTTTCTTGTATCTGTTAGTCCTTGAAAAATATCTGCGTCTTCTGTGTAATTCTGCAGCGCGTAATATACACTGCCGGAATCCGCTAAGACCTGCGCCCTCTGCAATGCAAGCGCCAGCTCTGAAGCAATAAATTGTTCATCGCGAGGCAGCCGGCCATTCTTCATAGCAGCAAGCCGCATCCATGCGAACGCTTCCAGCCAAATGTCCTTGGGAGCCCATTGATGAGGACCGTTAAAGCGTCTAAGAAAATGCGAAATTCCCAATTTATGAAGAGTCTTATCGAGCTTGATCATTTCATCATAATTAAAATCCAGCAATCCTACTATTGAAAAAACTGCAAATCGATCCATGCGGGAAGGCTGCGAATACGTTGAAAATCCCGCACCGCTCAGCATCACACCTTGCGCACACTCACACTCTTGAGCCAAAAGCGACGCCATTCTCGCACCGCCGGAAAAACCGGCGAAATACACGCAATGATTATCGATTGCCAGCCGGGCATGAGTGTCTTCCCACATGGCGTTTGCAGCTTTCTCCTGCGGCTCCAACGATCCATTTCGGGAATTATTCGAAGCGGCTAAAATATAACCGTAACGTTCCGCAGCTTCCTTCATCAACTCGACCGGAATACTTCCCCGCGCACCGGGGTCGAAGATATATACAATAGGCCGGCGTTTTTCAGGCATATAGCTCGAGGGAATATAGAGAGCATAGCTTTGTTCGGGTTTTTGTTTGCATTTGACAGAGAGAATGATTACGCCGGGGGGAAGATTTTTTACAGTGTCCTGAACACTATGCGTCATTGAATCGCAGAGCATGCCCTTCTCATTGCCGGAAATCAGCACAGGTACATCGACGGCCTGAAAGAGAAAAAGCAGGAACACGGCAGAGTAAGGATTTATTCTATGAACCATGGATTTAGAGACAGTCATAGCAAGTTTATCTCGTATGATTTTTTGAGTCACCATCGCCCAGCCGTTTGAATTGGGACAACAGCACATAACCCGGAAAGCGTCCTCTCTATAAAATTCAGTAAAATTCAGTAAAATTCAACCGCATTATTTTATCTTCAATGCATAGGTACAGCTTTTCTTATTGAGAATCAATGTGCTGACCGGGGAAAGTATCGCTGCGAGCGATTATTTCAAGAGAGATTCGATCTCCCGGGCGAGAACAAAATCCTTGATTGTAAGCCCTCCTTCGCTGTGCGTTGAAAGAACAAGAGTCACCCTGTTCCAGCGGATATCGATTGCGGGATGATGATTGACTCTTTCGGCAAGCAGGGCGATGGAATTCACGAATGCCATCGCACGGATAAAATCGGAGAATTCAAATGTCTTTTTAATTTCCTTATTCTTCTCAGTCCATCCATGTAAATTTTTTAGCGCCTGATGAATTGAAGATTTATTCATAGCCGGCATAATCGTTTCTCCTTATCGTCTATAAAAAGAACAATCGTGCAGATGAAAACGCTCCCGGCAGTTTGTACAAACAAAAAGCCCCAGCACTTTTGGATGCTGAGGCTTCAAACCAAACACAGAATTTTTAGATTATTTTCAATCTGCAATTTTCAATTTGCAATCTGAAATTCTTAGTACATGTCTCCGCCCATACCGCCCATGCCGCCTGGAGGCATTTGAGGAGACGAGTCCTTCTTCTCGGGTTTCTCGACAATAGTGGCTTCCGTCGTCAATAAGAGACCGGCGACGCTTGCCGCATTTTGAATAGCAATACGAGCCACTTTGGTCGGATCGACCACACCGGCCTTTAAGAGATTCTCGTATTTTTCTGTCTGGGCATTGAAACCGTAATCGTCTTTTCCGTTTCTCACTTCGTTCACAACCACCGCTCCGTCGAAACCGGCATTTGTTGCAATCTGACGCAGCGGCTCTTCAAGCGCACGACGAATGATATTGACGCCTGTTTTTTGATCGATGTGATCGACTTTGATTTCGTCCAGCTTTTTGATAATGCGGATGAATGCAACGCCGCCGCCCGGAATGATTCCCTCTTCCACGGCTGCGCGTGTGGCATGCAATGCATCTTCAACACGGGCTTTCTTTTCTTTCATTTCAACTTCCGTCGAAGCGCCGATCTTCAATACTGCGACACCGCCGGAAAGCTTTGCAAGACGTTCCTGCAGTTTTTCTTTGTCGTAGTCTGAAGTCGTTTTCTCGACTTGCTGTTTGATTTCATTGATGCGCTTTTTGATGTCATCTTTCTTGCCGGCGCCCTGAACGATGGTGGTGTTATCCTTATCGATCGTAATGCGCTCGGCTGTGCCGAGATAAGCAAGAGTGGCGTTCTCCAGTTTATATCCTTTTTCTTCGGAGATAACCTGTCCGCCGGTAAGGACGGCGATATCTTCGAGCATTGCTTTGCGGCGGTCGCCGAAACCGGGAGCCTTGACGGCCGATACGCGCAATGTTCCGCGCAATTTATTCACAACAAGCGTTGCAAGCGCTTCGCCTTCAAGCTCTTCGGCAATAATGAGGAGTGATTTGCCGGCTTGCGCGATTTTTTCAAGAATCGGAAGAAGGTCTTTCATAGCGCTGATCTTCTTGTCGTAAATGAGGATATATGGAGTTTCCAGTACGGATTCCATACGTTCTGCGTCGGTGACAAAATACGGAGACAGGTAGCCGCGGTCGAACTGCATGCCTTCCACAACTTCCAGCGTTGTCTCGGTGCCTTTGGCTTCTTCAACCGTAATGACGCCGTCTTTTCCGACTTTATCCATTGCATCGGCAATGAGATCGCCGATAGCACGGTCGTTGTTCGCAGAGATCATGCCGACCTGAGCGATTTTTTCTTTATCTGAACCGACTTCTTGATGAAGTTCTACTAAACCTTCAACGACCTTCTTTACAGCGAGATCGATGCCGCGCTTCAAATCCATCGGGTTTGCACCAGCGGTAACATTCTTCAATCCTTCACGGACTATTGCCTGCGCAAGAATCGTGGCCGTTGTCGTGCCGTCACCGGCGACATCGGAGGTCTTCGATGCAACTTCACGCACCATCTGAGCTCCCATGTTTTCGATTGGATCAGACAATTCCACTTCCTTCGCTACGGTCACACCGTCCTTTGTTATGGTCGGTGCGCCGAATTTTTTATCGATAACCACATTGCGCCCTTTGGGGCCAAGGGTTACCTTTACTGCATTCGCAAGTTGATCGACACCGCGCTTTAACGCAGCACGTGCATCGACATCGTAATTTATAATCTTTGCTGACATAGACTTTCTCCTTTTTTTCGTTACTTAGACATGATTGCAAACACGTCGCTCTCGCGCATAATCAAGAGCTCTTCGCTGTCGACCGTGACTTCCGTGCCGGAGTACTTTCCGTATAATACCTTATCGCCTACTTTAATTTGCGGCGCAATAAGTTTTCCTTCATCAGAGATTCGACCCGGGCCCGCTGCAATGACTTCGCCCCATACGGGTTTTTCTTTTGCAGTATCGGGAACGATGATGCCGCCTTTGGTCACCTCATCCGCTTTCGACGGACGGACGATAATACGATCCGCCAATGGTTTTAGAGCCATGATAATTCCTCCATTGTAATGTTATTGGATGTTGAAGTGTAATTCAAAATTGTCTTAGCACTCTTCATGAACGAGTGCTAATATAGCAAGAGAAGACAAGCATGTCAAGAAGAAATGAAAATAGCGGACAGAATTAATGGTTTATACGCCATATTAGCCGTATGTCGGCCATTATGGCATGTTTAACATATTAAAGAGAGAGGAAGAAGTATGTAACTGTTTAGTATATTTTGGAATAAATGTTTTTTTGCTCAGTTTTAAATCCCGCTAAAATTAGTATCACATAATTTATCTTAGTTTTAGCATGTCCTCCATGTTAAAATTTTTATGTCTCCGACTGGCGCCTTTGCAAAGGAGAGTTGGAAACGTAAAAATGAATCATGCGGAAACATGATACTTATTTCTCCTTTTACAGGGGGATTTAAATAATTAAATTATGTAACTACTCAGCGTTTAATTTAAGGATTAAAATCCCCCGCAAAAATCGCATCCCCCTTTGCAAAGGAGGATAAAGGGGGATTTAAAACTGAGCAAAAAAGCATTTTTTCAAAATACGCAGGTAGTTACTAAATTATTGCAGCGAAGAAACTCAAAGAAAAGCCTCTCTTTCTTTTTCCTTTCCCCGGCTTGATTGGTTATTCTTTTTTCTTATACTTTTATTTCGCCACCCGTAGATATGCTCCACCACCCTTTAAAAAAAAATCCAATAACCATACATGGGAAGGATGATATTATGAAAAGGAGTATCTGTCTTGGTTTCATTCTCGTGCTGACAAGTTTGACCGCATTCGGTCAAATCGGCGTCAGCACGGGCATTACCGGCGGTTTGAATTTCGCCACAGTCGGCGGAAGCGATGCATCGGGTTTTTCAGGAACGACACAATTTGCGGCGGGCGTTTTTGCCGAAATCAGTTTTCCGCTGCTCCCTCTTGCAATCCAGCCGGAAGTCCTGTACAGCGTTAAAGGAGCTGTAGCAGGCGCAACACCGCTTCTTCCATCATACACCGATAAATTGTCGTATATCGACATTCCGATTCTCGTAAAATATTATCTTCCGACTCCAGTCATAAAGCCCTTTATCTTTATCGGCCCTTCGGTGGGTTTTTTAGTCAGTGCAAAAGCAGTACCGACCGCTGGAAATGAAGTCGACATTAAAGATCAAGTCACGAGTACAGATTTTGGCGCTGTCATAGGCGCCGGCGTAAAAATCCCATTGGTTGCAGTCGATCTTTCACTCGATGCCCGATATGATTACGGACTTACTTCGACGGATAAATTAAATTCCTCAAATATGTATAACCGCGTCTTTGCAGTCTATCTCGGACTTGCGTTCTAACGGTTATCGGAAAGAAACACAAAAAAGGAGGCTCAAAGGCCTCCTTTTTTGATGCATTCTCCCGTCATTTCTGGAAGGTTCTCGCGAATACTCCAACCAATTTAAAACTTGCTTTTATTTTATCGCTTAATTTCTTTTTGTACAGAAAGATCAATGCGCCCATTAATCCGTCATAGACTTTTTTCGAATGCGGGTGCCACCACATGTTCTTCTGCACACCGGGGAGTATATCGTCCACCACACATCTGGTCTGCGTCATCTCTTCAAGTCCGATATAGGAATGTGTTCTGCCGATTCCCGATTCTTTCCACCCTCCCCATGGAGTTTCCGCGAGCCCGTGGCTCATCAGATGATCGTTTATCATAACTGAGCCCGCTTCCAACCGTCCGGCAACGGCATGTCCTTTTCTCCGGCTGCGTGTCCAGACCGAAGCTGTCAATCCAAGCTTTGACGCATTCGTACGCGCTATCGCTTCATCGATACTGCCGACTTTCTGTACAGCAAGAACCGGACCGAATATTTCCTCTGTCATAACCCTCATATCGTCGTTTACGTTTTCCAGAATTGTGGGCTGTATGAAAAGTCCTTTTCCTTTTGTCTTCTTTGGAACCGCCGGATAAGCCGCCGCTCCCTTGCGGACTGCATCGCCGATCAATGCATGAACTTTCATGTATTGTTCCTTTGTGGTCATTGATCCGATGTCGGCATCGGCGTCGCTGCCGTATTTCAGATCGTCCAGTTTGTTTTTGAGAATGGAAACGAAATTGTCGTATACTTTTTCTTCCACAAAAATACGTTCCACTCCCGCGCATGATTGCCCTGCATTGGACATTCCTGCCCAGAGCGCGCCGCTCGCCGCCCGGTGAAGATTTGCGTCCGTGCATACGATCATGGCATCATTGCCGCCTAATTCCAATGAAACCGGAACAAGCCGTACCGCCGCTTTTGCCATGAGCATTTTGCCGACTGCAACCGATCCGGTAAAGAATAATTTATTGATGCCCGATTCTAAAAATGCATCGCCTGCAATTTTTCCAGGAAGATTCATGAACGAAAATAATCCTGAAGGAAGATCCGCCGATGCTACACATTCCTCGATCATTTTACCGACTTCCAGAGTATGCGACGAAACTTTAAGCACGATGCCGTTTCCGGCAATGAGCGCCATTGCAATTTCATGAAACGGAATGGCAAAGGGATAATTCCAGGGACTGATGATTCCCACGACGCCGACCGGCACCCGATCCACGTACGAACGCTTATTGATCGTTAGAATACTGCCGCCGCGAAGTTTTTTTCTCTTCAATATTTTTTCCGCATGCGATGCATAATAGGTCAACGCCATCGGCACGGCCAGAACCTCTGTGCTGAGTGCGTCCATTTTTGTTTTACCGGTATCTTTCGCAATGATCTCCGCGATGCGGTCTGCATGCAAGACGATATAATCCCGGATTTTCAGTAACTGTTTCTTACGTTCTTTAAAGCTTAAGGATGCCCATATCGCTTGAGCAATTTTTGCACGAACGACAGCGTGCTCAAGTTCATCGACTGTTTGTTCCGGCGTTTTGCCGATCACTTCTCCCGTTGCGGGATTCGTAGAAATTGTAAATTTTTGCTTTGCCATCTTATTCACCTGTTCAACGTGTTGCAGTGCTTCAGTTCAACGTTCTTTGGTTCGTTTGTTATCCGGTTACAATTTGCAGTTTACTGTTTGCTGTTTTCAATTTACCGTTTGCAGTTTACCATTTACCATTCACCATTTACCATTCACCATTTACTATTTACCACTCGCCGCTTTTCTTCCTTCCCATGTTTTCATGCTGCCAGTGACTCCCATGACGATTAAAAATTTTTGAAACCACGAGTCGGGCATAAGGGCGCGCCAGCGGAGATTCATATTGATTGTTCGCGGCCTCTTGGGAGAGTATTTTTCTTTCTTCAGTGCAGACTCGACGATAGCTTTGGCAATAACATCGTGATTTTTTACAGTCGGGACAATCCATCTTCCAGGTATGCCGAGTTTCGCACCCTCGAACATTCCCGTGGCAATATATCCGGGATGGATCGAAGCAAATTTTACTCCCTTCTTGCCGCGACCCACAGCTTCGAAGCGCATCGACTCGGTCAATCCCCAGACTCCCCATTTCGTTGCGCAATACACCGCTAGATTCGGAACACCTATTGTTCCGGCCGCGGAAGAAATATTGACGATAAAACCGCAGTCTCGTTCATACATTTCCGGTAATATTTCGTACATGGTAAACAGGAGTGCGCTTAAATTGACATCGATAGTTTTTTCCCAATCCTTCAGCGGTCGTTCCAAAAAGTCTCCCCCGGAGACATAACCGGCATTGTTTATCAGGATATCAATGCATCCCATTTCTTTATGGGCGGTCTTTACGAGTTTCCCGATTTTTACTTTATCGGTAACATCGCACGGGTGAACAAACACCTTGCCGAGTGCGGACAATTCCTCTTTTGCTTTTTTGAGCGCCGTCAGATTTAGATCCCACACTGTAACGGCAGCACCTTCCTGCAAGAGCCGTTTGCATGTAGCAAGACCGATTCCCATTGCTCCGCCCGTAACGACAGCATTTTTCCCGTTGAGATTCATGAATGCCTCCGAATGTGATTGTAAATAAAAAAGACCTCTCTTTGCCCTCTTGTGAACAACACAAAATAAGACAATGAGAAGTCTTTTCAAAATAGAAACAGATTTAAATCGTTTCTTTTATGGAAACAGGCCCTCGACCGACAAGTAACGTTCGCCGGTATCATAGCAGAATGTAAGAATTCGTCCTGCTTTCGGCAATTCCGGGATTTTCCTGGCAACCGCTGCAAGCGCGGCGCCGCTGGAAATTCCGACCAAAATGCCTTCTTCGCGGGCGCAGCGGAGAGTATATTCGAACGCCTCTTCTTTTGTAATTTGAACCGCCCCGTCGAGAAGATCGGTATGAAGATTTTTAGGAATAAACCCTGCACCCAGTCCCTGCAGCGGATGAGGTCCGGGCTTGCCTCCGCTGATCACGGGAGAAGCGGCAGGTTCTACGGCAAAAACTTTCAATTTTGGGAACCTCTTTTTCAGAATTTCCGCACAGCCGGTAATATGCCCGCCGGTACCGACACCTGTAATGAGCATATCGAATCCTTCGGGAAAATCGCGAAGTATCTCCTGGGCAGTCGTTGTGCGGTGAATTTCAATATTCGCTTCGTTCTCAAACTGCTGTGGAATCCATGCATGCGGCGTTTGAGACGCAAGTTCCTGCGCCCGTTCGATTGCGCCTTTCATACCCTTTTCGCGCGGGGTCAATTCCAATTCTGCACCGTATGCTTTCAGCAGCCTTCGGCGTTCAAGGGACATCGATTCCGGCATGACGATAATTAATTTGTACCCTTTGACTGCGGCTGCTATTGCCAGGCCGATGCCCGTATTGCCGGATGTCGGTTCGATGATAACGCTCTCCCTTGTTAGAATTCCTCGCCGTTCCGCATCTTCAATCATGGATAGGCCAATACGATCTTTGATGCTTCCACCGGGATTTGCCCGTTCCAGTTTTATCCATACTTCCGTACCGCCAAACAATCTTTGTATACGGACGTGCGGAGTATTGCCGATGGTTCCCAATATATTCGATGCTTTCATACAATCGCCCTTTATTGTTGTTAAATGAAGAAATTGATTATTCCGTCCCGCTCGTCCCTGTTTTGTACAATCGTTTTTTGTTCCTGATAGACAATAGAATACGGTGCAACGGAATGTGTGAGCCACACGTTGCCGCCGATAACGCTGTGGTGGCCGACGACCGTTTCCCCGCCGAGAATAACGGACTGCGCGTAGATGACGACGTTGTCTTCTATAGTCGGATGCCGTTTGGACTTTGCCATATCTTTTGCGACACTTAATGCTCCGAGCGTTACGCCCTGATAAATTTTTACATTCTCGCCGATGATGGTCGACTCGCCGATAACGATTCCCGTTCCGTGATCGATAGCAAACGAAAGGCCGATCTGTGCTCCCGGATGAATGTCTATTCCGGTTTTCTCATGCGCATATTCGGTAAGGAGCCGGGGAAAAATAGGCACATGCATCGAATAGAATTCATGTGCAAAGCGGTAAATGGCTATCGCCAAAAATCCGGGATATGCCAGAATGACCTCATCCACGCTTTCCGCTGCCGGGTCGCCGCTCGTAATTGCATCTCCATCCAGCCAGAGTTTTTTATAGATATCCGGCAAAACCGCAATAAACCGATTTGCAATTTCTTCGATATTCGCGTTCGCATCATGGACGAGCGGGGAGAGGAGCTGCTTCAGATCTCGCTCCAGAAGAATGAGACGCGATGCAATTTCTTCAGTCGTCGAATAACCCTCTTTTCGGAAATGCGGAAAAAGGATACCGAGAAGATTCTCAACAAAGAGCTGTGTCTGATGCTTTAATTCGATGTCGACAAGGGGATGATCATGCTGTTTCCTCAATTCCTGCGAAAAACTATCGAGGATCGGTTTCAGGTTGATTAATTTATGTTCCATTGGATTGTTCATGTTTTCATTCTCTCTCTATAACAATAGTTCATGCTGCAATGTTGCAGGATTTAACAAAAAAAATAAAAGCGGGGGATGTGCCGGAACGCTGAGCGTCAACACGCAGCCGTACAACAGCAGCGCGTCCTCATTCCTTCTGCCCGGGAAGGGAAAGAATCGCAATATTTTGACTCAAAAATCATAGTAAAATCTACCATATCCGGCGGCAAATGTCAAGTTAAAGAATGTCAGATAGAGCCCATCTATTTTTACAGTAAACGGTGAATGATAAATGGTGAATGGTGAATGGTAAAAAGAAAACTGTATAACCGAAGAATTGAATAGCTAAACAGCTGAATAACCAATTAATATTGAACGCTGGACCGCAACACTTCTGCACATTTTTTTACCCTCCATTGCATCGCCGCGCATTTCTTTTTATCTTATGTTCTAATATGGAAGCGAAGCTTATACTCGAAAACGGCACGGTCTTTATAGGAACATCGTTCGGCGCCCAAGGCGAAACGACCGGCGAGGTGGTTTTTAATACCAGCATGACCGGATATCAGGAAATTCTTACAGACCCATCGTATGCAGGACAAATCGTAACGATGACCTATCCGCTCATCGGCAATTACGGCGTTAATCCGGACGACATGGAATCCGTAAAGCCGCAGGTTGCCGGATTCGTTGTCAAGGAATACAGCGCATTCCCGAGCAATTTTCGCTCTGTCGAAAGTCTCGGTGACTGGCTTAAAAAGAATTCCATCATCGGCATCGAAGGCATCGATACACGGATGCTGACAAAAATTCTGCGTTCTTCCGGTGCGATGCGCGGCATCATTTCTACGTCATCACTTGATGACGAGACGCTGCTCGCAAAAGTTCGGAAGTCCCCCGAAATGACCGGATGGGATCTGGCAAAGCAGGTAACAACAAAAGAAGTTTACAAATGGAACAGCATCGATAAAACTCCGTTCGCATTGAAAACACAGAAAACTCCGGGCAAAAAGCAGTGGAAGGTTGCCGTCTATGATTACGGCGTTAAGCACAATATATTGCGCCGGCTGACCGCATACGGATGCGATCTTACGGTCCTGCCGGCAAGCTACCCGGCGGAGAAACTTTTGGAGATGCATCCGGATGGAATTTTTCTTTCCAACGGGCCCGGCGACCCTGCGGCAGTTACATACGGTATCGAGAACATTAAAAGTCTGCTTGGGAAAAAACCGATCTTCGGAATTTGTCTCGGACATCAATTGCTCGCACTTGCTCTCGGCGCTAAGACTTACAAATTAAAATTCGGCCATCGCGGTGCGAATCATCCGGTCAAAAATCTTTTGACTGAAACTATCGAAATTACATCGCAAAATCACGGCTTTGCCGTCGATCCCGATTCGCTCGACACGGCTGCCGTTGAAGTGACGCATATAAACTTGAACGACCAGACAAACGAAGGCATCCGTCACAAATCGCTTCCGGTTTTCAGCGTACAATATCATCCCGAAGCTTCCCCGGGCCCCCACGACAGCGACTATTTATTCGCCCGGTTCATCGAGCTGATGGAAAAACCGCCGCAATAACCGCGATCGTTTCATTATTTCCGCTTGCGTTGAAAACCAAATTCCGCTCATCTTCGATTTCGGCGGACATACCGGCGGGCAGGGCAGGATGTGAAAGTAACCGATTTTATGTATATTTATCGCAGCGAAGAAATGCAGAATCTGCGAATCTTCGATTGATCGGAAAAAATAAATGTAGGAGTAGAGAGACCATGACAGAAGCCATACGCAACAGTTCGGAATCAGAAAAGCCAGAAAAGCCGCAGGAAATCCAGAAACTCATAGATTTAAAATCTCTGGAACAGCGGCGCATCGCACTCTGGGGTCCTGTCGACGATGATTCTTCCAAGGAAATTGTGGGAAAATTATTATACCTGGAATCGGTCAAACCAGGAGAAAAGATAACTTTTTTTATCAACAGCCCCGGCGGTATGGTTACATCCGGATTCGCTATTCTGGACACTATGAACCTGATTTCCTCCCCGGTTGCCACGGTCTGCATGGGCATCGCTGCATCGATGGGCTCGCTGCTCTTATCCGCCGGTCAAAAAGGGGAACGATATATTTTTCCGCACGGTGAAGTGATGGTTCATCAGCCCAGCACAGGATTGCTGCAAGGGTATTCCGCAGACCTGGAAATTCACGCACGGCAGATTCTGAAAACAAAAAAAATTACCGCAGAGATTCTATCAAAGAATTGCAGCCAGCCCTTAGATCGTGTCCTCAAAGACATCGAGAGAGATTTCTGGATGGATGCAAAAGAATCGATCGAATACGGAATTGTCGATAAGGTTTATAAACTGTGAATAGAAAATGGTAACTGGTGAACAGTGAACTGAAAACAGTAAATAGTTATGAGGTTATTGATTCTTACCATTCACCTTTATTCACCCTATCTACCGTTCATAACTGTTGTTTTGTCATTTTTTATCCGTTGAACTCCCGCACTAAGAACCAAGAACGAAGAACCAAGCGCTCTTTTCCATTCACCATTTCACTCGTTCCTTACTGTAATTATTTCTTTCCGATCAAGATCTGCTTCTCGTCCTCTTTCGCAAGCCGGTTCATAAATTCCCGAAATGCCTGATATTCCTCGACGGGAATATATGTCTTCTTAAAAATAAGTCTTCGCTCCGCTTGAAGAGTTGTTCCGTCGAATGAGAGCGTTTCTTCATATTCCGCAGCACTGCACGAAAAATTCGACTCCGGAACAAGTTCCATCGGCTTCATCCCGGGCGGGAACTCTATGCTCGCATGTTCTACGAGCGTATCCGAACTGAACCATACTCTGAGCGGATATCTTCTTTTGTCCAATGCTGAAAGCGCCGACTGCCGGTATTCCCCAGTCCACGGCAGTTTCATTGCTTTGAGCGAACCGATTTCAGTTAAATAATTCGGAACAGAGAAGGAATATTTCAGATCGAATGTCGGTTCGAGATTATCCAGATTGATAAACGAGAGCGTTTTTAATTTCGCGCTGGCAAATTCTTCCGCCAAATAATTTGACAATTGTTTCTGCTGTTCGGCTTCTCCTTTTTCGGCATACGGTGCACGGGATCCAGCCGTCAATGCGCCCGTATAATGGGAATCCTGATCGATAGAAATAGAATTATCCTCGCCGAGAATGGCATGGTACGTTCGCATGATATTGTTCGGAAGCCATTGCTTCGGGTCCTGCAAAAAAGGTTCAGTCTCTCCCGGTTTGATCAACAGGCAAAATGCTCCATCATCTTCGCCCGGAGCACTGCCGTACGGATGGAACTGTGCCGTTAAATCCGAGTATTGAATTCCGCTTTCCGTCTGAATGCCGATGATGCAATGATTGAAGCCAATCGAGGGCAGTTCATTCGGAATCGATCCAATACTCCTAATGCGCGTCAGAACAAGATAGGCCGGAATACCGGCATCCTTCAGCATGGCAACACCGAGCGTTGCAACATCTTTACAATCGCCAATCCGGTTCACAAGAACGTCTCGAGCTTTTTGCGGAACAATTCCGGATTGCCGGAATGGTACGCTGCTGTAATGGATATTTGTAACGATGAATTCGTATATCTTTCGAATCTTTTCCTGTGTTGTCCATTCTTTCTTTTCTTTGAACAAGTCGGCGACCTGTTCTTGAATTTCGAACGAACTCTTTGTTCGTGTGGAAGCCAGATCCCTGTACCAATCGACGACCGATTTCCACGACGGGATGGTCGAGATTGAAAGCAGCTTGCCGATCTGACTGAGCGGCGGCATTGCGGGTTCGACAGCTCAGAGCCGGCTCCTGGCTTGCACTCCACTCATACAAATCTCCTTCTCCCGTTTTCCGCACAACAGGATGGTCTTCCATGTTGAATGTCCGGTGAGTAAAAGACAAACCCGGAGGAACAAGAACTGAATACCGGATAAGCCGGAGCGGCAGATGCCCGTTAAAGAGAATATTATCGTTGAACATCGTGGTCACCATGTTGATTCCAGTCTGCCGGAGTTTCCATTTCATATACACAAAATCGTCCGGCTCCAAAGTCTTAAAGACAACATGTCCATCATCCACATCGGCCTTTATTTCATAGCCGTTCTTCTTGATAACCACCGCTTTCTCGACAATCAGGTCCTCGCTTCCGTTGTATTCGATGCCGTATTCCTTCATCATCTCGATGCCGCGGCTGTTGAATACGCGCACGAGCATCTCCCGTTCATATTCGGTCGCTCCCTGCGTATACAAAACCCGCCTGTTGTCATCCAGCAAAACGACCGCCGGATCGTTCGGGAAACTCGACGATGAGGGCGCTGTCCGAATGATTTCTTTGATGTCCTCCTGCGGAAAATTCTTGAAAACATTTTCCTTGCCTTCGCATTCCCGCATCAAATCCCGGGCACGAAAATTTCCCGGATCGCAAAGCAATGCGCGCCGGCAGGAAGAATCGGCGGCCTCTTTTTGATTCTGGGCAAATTGAATTTCCGCCTGCTTGGCCCACAGCGAAGAACTCGTCGGACATAAGTCAAGTGCATCTGAAACCGAACGCTTTGCTTTTATAAAGTCACGCATATCGAGATACATCGAAGCCATTTCGAAGCGGTAATTTGCATCAGAAGGATCTAACTGCAGAAGCTTGAGAAAAGCCTCCTCCCATTTCGCCTTCTTTGATGCCTGTATCGAAAGCTGCGCAAGGTCTTTCAACGCTTCCTTCGAATAGACACGCTTGAGATACTGCTCGATGACGGCAGATGGCGCTGTCCGCTTCACGCGTTCTCTGAAGGGTAAGCATGGCATTGAGCCGCACGAAATTCCAATTATTCGGAAATCTCTTGCTCGCATCGCTGACCACATCCGAAAGTTTTTCAATTTGCTGCTTCTTCGAATATAACTCGAGCTTTTCACTAAGCGTCAGTTCGGAATTCGGCATGAATGACTCCAGGTCATTGATGCCTTTTTCAACTTCGTCGTAGTCCTCGTTTTTCATAGCGCGGGCGACACGGTATTCAAGAGCATCCGGTATCTTTGGGTCCAGTGTCAGCAATTTCTCATACATTTTCGTTATTTCATCGGATTTTTGTCCGCGGCTGTATGCCTCGATCTGACGCAGGAGAATAATACCGCACGAAGGAAGCTTTTGCAGCGCCTTGCGCAGGAGCAGCTCGGCAGGAATCGCCTTGTCGTTGTGAAGATAGCTGTCTGCGAGAAGCAGATAATTTTCCATATCGCCGGGATGTTCTTCGATCATCTGCCGGAAATATTTTTCAGCAAACAACTCCTGCTGTTCATTCACTGCAGCCGGATGGCGCGGATATGAATGTTCGTCGATCGATGTCCGGAGCCCCGGAAGCGGTCTTCCCAGTGTATCAAGAATGCGAACCATAAAATTACAGCGCGAAATTTCCGAATAGCCGACTTTCAGCAGAACACGGTTCCAACCCTTCTGGAGTTCGGTATTTGTACAGTATGTGTCGAGATCGTTATTATATTCTTCCTCATTCTGCAGTAACAAGATTATCGTTCAGAAACGCTTTCAGTGATCCGGAAGTACCGATGCACAATTGCACGGGCTGCCGGGCCGGACTGTAGACAAAGCAATTGGCGTAAAAGGCCGAGAACTGATTTGCAAAATAATGAGTCAGGTCGACCCAATGATCGCGTCTCGACCATTTTTGGGCGAACCACGAAACAGGAATACCGTTTTTGCCGGTCGATACTGCATGAAGATCGAGCGTATCCTCCGGCGAAAAGACCCTTTCATATCCGGATGCGGAAATGTTCTCAAAGGGACCGATCAATTTCCATTGATCGATTGCGTTTTGCGCATCGTAATATTTTTTCGACAGGGGAAGATCGTTCAGTGATTCGGTGTAATCACCCAGCGCTGCATTCGACATAGCTCTCAGAGTAGAATTTGTCGCGGGCGCGCCTGCAAGGCGCTTAAAAAGATCGACGACAGCTTTCCGGTCGGAAAAATTCTGACTGCGGTATAAAAGAACCTGCCACGCCGCGAACACATACGGATCCTGATTTTTCGCGAGCGGCAGCGCACGAAGCAGCTGACGCGTTGCAGCTTCATATTTCTGCTGCATCGAATACAGATAAAAGAGACCAGATGGGCGCCCGAAGAGAGTGCGTATCAGCCTTCTCCGCTGCAAGGAAATACCGTTCTACCTCAGCTTGATCGTTGCGATTCCACGCCAGCCAGGCGAAATCGACAAGCATATCGGCCGATTGTGCAAATCCGAAGCCTGAAAAAAGAGCGAGAAGCAAAAAGGGGATAAAGAGACGCCGTGTGTTCATTCAATCGTTCCTTCCGGATAGAAATCCTGTTGTCGCATTTTCATTGAATAATCGTCATTCTTCAATTTATTTCATAATGACTCCGTTTTGTAGACTAGCAGTCAAGAAGATGCACAGCATTGACCTCTAATCAAGCAAAAAAACAATTGATCGGCAAGCATAACGAAGAATAGCTTACGTGTCTTTGTTTAGACGCACAAGATGCCGAAAGAGTGTCCTGTGAAATCATTTTTACCGGAGGACCGGCCTCTCTTTGGAAAATACGGGGAATAATCGAGCTTACAGCCGTTTGCTTTTTCCCCTCGCCAAAAACCATATGGACTCTCTCATGAAGAAATCTTGTTTTGATTGATATATTCAAGAGCCCTATCGGCGGCCGTCAGAACAGCCTGTTGTGTCTCCGGAGAGAGGTCTTCGGAGAAATCAAACTGAAACGCGGGAATACCGACAGCATATGCTTGGCCCGGCACTCGGCCGTAGACATCGCGGGACAGCGTGAGAAGGATTTCAGGAGAAACAATATGCGTGTGAAGCAGGGAAGCAGGAACGGCTGCAAGAGACCGGACCGTGAGATCTGTGCAACCGGCTTGTGCATCGAAAAAAATAACAAGATCGGCTCGGGAAATATTCTCCGCCAATTCGGGCATTAACTGATGAACGCAAATACATTCAATTTCTTGAACGCGCTGGACGATCAATTCCGCCGCCCTGATTCCCGCCGCATCATCGCCGCGGAGCGTGTTGCCGTAGCCGATCACCAGTACGGAACTCATCGCCGTACAACATCGAGCACCTCGCCCCCGGAACCGGTCAATTCGATTTCCAGCGGCATCTGTCCCAGCGCATGAGTTGAGCATGAGAGACACGGATCATAGCATCGAATTCCGGCTTCTACGCGGTTGAGAATACCTTCTGCAATTTTTCCTTTTTTTCCGTCGATGAAATGCGTTGCAATTTGCTGCACGGTGCGGTTCATCGCCAGATTATTCTGTGCAGTTGCGATGATGAGATTCGCTTTTTGAATAACCCCGTCCTTATTCACGCAATAATGGTGGAACAAAATGCCGCGCGGCGCTTCAGAACAACCGATACCTTCCGTGCGATTGATGGATGCCAGCGAACGAATATTCGTACCGATGGTGGCCGCATCGTTGAGAAGCTGTTCGATCCGTTCCACGGCAAAGAGCATTTCAATACATCGGGCATAGTGATAGTAAAAAGAATTGTTCACACAGCCGCCGCTTGCACCCAGCGCTTTGAATTCCCTCCGCTCCGCCTCGGCCAAAGGTGTTCCGATATAATCGCAGATATTGATGCGTGCCAGCGGCCCGACGCGGTACATTCCGTCCGGATAGTCCATCGGCTTGTAATACGGAAATTTGAGATACGACCAGGATTCTACCGCTTCACCGAAATATTCGAAATATTTTTTGGGCGGCAGTTTATCGGCAATAACATTGCCGTCCCCGTCCATGATGCGGATCAGTCCGTCATAATGTTCAATTCCGCCGTCCGGCGTTACAAGTCCTACGAACAACGAACGGAAGTTGCCGAAAGCGGGAATTTCCTTCACGAACTTTTTATGAATCTGCTTGATCGTCTTCAATGCGATGGCGACGGTTTCCTTTGCTTCCGGTATCCATCCCTTGATATAATCCTTCTTTGCCGGGTCGAGGGGCTCGCGCACACCTCCGGGAACCGTCCATGGAGTATGAATTTTTCTTCCTCCCAGAATTTCAATAATTTCCTGACCGAATTTCCGGAGCCGTATGCCGCGGCGGGCAAGTTCCTTGTCGGCAGCAATCAATCCGAACACATTGCGCGCTGCCGGGTCGGAATCAAAACCCAGCAGAAAATCGGGGGATGAAAGATGGAAAAAACTCAGTGCATGCGACTGCAGCAGCTGAGCGAGCGTGAGCAGCCGGCGCAAGCGTTCGGCAGTTTCGGGAATATCGACAGCAAGAATATCGTCGCCTGCTTTTGCCGATGTAATGAGATGGCTTGCCGGGCAGATTCCGCAGATGCGCGACGTAATGCCGGGCATTTCCCAGAGCAAACGTCCTTCGGTGAATTTTTCAAAACCACGAAATTCATTGACATGAAACCGCGTATTGACAACGTCGCCGTTATCGTCCAATTGAATCGTAATTTTTGCATGCCCTTCAATACGGGTCACAGGTGAAATCGTTATTGTCTTCGACATAATCTTCTCGTTTTCCGTTTCAATACTTTCAACTCATTCATAAGCAGGAGACTGAATAGCCCCCCTGCCCTTTCTGCAATCGATGCAACCGGCATCGATCAGCCGTAGCGCAAATATGCCGGAGAAAGCACCGGCGTTTGACCCTGCAGCAGCGCACTGACAGTCGACCATATTTGTTCCGCCGTTGGCGGGCAGCCGTGAAGCCATGCATCAACTTTTATCACTTCATGCAGCGGGCGCGCATTCTTCAATATTTTCGCAATCGTGACATATTCATCCGGAACGTGCGGGTTCTTGTCGGCCAGCTCGATATATGCGCGATTTGAGATATCTTCGGTCGTAAATTTATTGCGCATTGCCGTCACATTTCCGGTTGTTGCACAATCGCCGAAGGCGATAATGAATTTCGAATTTTTCCGGATGATATGCGCCATTTCTTCGTTTTCTGAATTCGTGACGGCGCCTTCAACGAGCACCACATCGACATTCGCTGGAAACTCCTTGATATCGGCTATTGGAGAATAGACCAGTTCCATTTTCTCTGCCAAATCGATGAGTCGTTCATCGAGATCGAGAAACGACATGTGGCAGCCCGAACATCCTCCGAGCCAAACAGTTGCTACTCTGGGTTTCATAGATACTTTTCTTCTTTCTTTGAATATGTGATTGCCGTCCGTAGAACTATGACAAGCGTCATCACTCTTATTCATCTTCTTCTATTATATCGTTCGTAATCCATTCCCGCTTGGTCCGCGCATTGACGATAAACTTCACGAAGCTGCGTTCTTTCCGCAACTCGCCGACCGTTTGACCTTTTTCCAGCAAGGCGCCGACCGGACAGACACGGACACATTTGCCGCAGGAAGTGCAAAGCTGTGAATCCCCCCACGGCTGGTTCATATCCGAGATGATTTCACAATTGATACCGCGGCCGGCAATATCCCAGACATGCGCTCCTTCGACTTCGTGACAGACGCGCACGCATCGCGTGCACAGGACACAGCGGTTGCGGTCGATAACGAATTCTTTGTGCGTCGCATCGAGAGATTTTGCCGGAAATAAGTATGGAAAGCGGACATGATCGAGCCCGACTTTGTACGCAAGATCCTGTAATTCGCAATGCCCGTTCACCACACACACGGCGCACTGATGATTGCCTTCCGATGCCAGCAGCTCGACGATCATTCTGCGGTATTTTTTTAAACGATCCGTTTTTGTCCGAACAATCATCCCTTCAGCCGGCTTCGTCGTGCAGGCGGGAAAAAGTTTCGGCGAACCTTCGATCTCGACCATGCACAAACGGCATGCACCAAACGGCGACAGGCCTTCGAGATAGCAGAGTGTGGGAATGGGAATATCGTTCGCGTGCGCGACATTGAGAACCGTATCGCCTTCATGCGCGCTGTACTGAACATCGTCGATTGTAAATGTTATAACTGCCATAGTTTCGTCCTCAGTTTGCTTTTGCTGCGCGCCCGTTCCCTTCATCGGCAACGAATTCGGTAGCCGGTTTCAGTTTCATAGTATACTCGTCCCGGAAAAATCGGATGGTGGAAAGCACGGGATTCGGCGCAGATTGTCCGAGGCCGCAGAGACTTGTCTCTTTCACCATCACGCAGAGTTCCTGGAGCAGAGCAAAATCCTCTTCCGTTGCTTCGTTCCTGATGACTTTTTCGAGCATCATAAAAATATGCTTTGTGCCGACGCGGCACGGAATGCATTTACCGCACGATTCATCCATGCAGAATTCCATAAAGAACTTTGCCACGTCGACCATATCGGATGTGCTGTCCATGACGATCATGCCGCCGCTGCCCATGATCGAACCGACGGTCTGCAGCGATTCATAATCCACGGGAATATCTAAATGTTCCTTCGGGATGCAGCCGCCGGAAGGGCCGCCCGTTTGCGCTGCTTTGAATTCCGAACCTTCAGGCGTGCCGCCGCCGATATCAAAAATAACTTTGCGCAGCGGAATTCCCATGGGAACCTCGATCAATCCGGTTCGATTGATTTTTCCTGCAAGCGCGAAGACTTTTGTACCCGGACTTTTTTGCGTACCAATCGCAGCAAACCATGCAGACCCGTTGCGCACAATAGGAGCAATGTTCGCATACGTTTCCACATTATTGATCACTGTGGGTTTGTCCCATAATCCTTTTTCCGACGGATACGGCGGACGCGGTTTCGGTCTCCCTCGTCGTCCCATGACGGATCGGAGCAGCGCTGTCTCTTCGCCGCAGACAAACGCACCGGCGCCGATGCGGATATCGATATGAAAACTAAATTGCGATTCGAAAATTCTATTTCCAAGCAGCCCGAGCCTTTCGGCCTGTTTAATGGCAAGCTTCAGACGATCGATGGCAAGCGGGTATTCGGCCCGGACATAGACATAGCCTTGATTTGCGCCGACGGCATAACCGGCCATGGCCATTCCTTCCAGCACCCGGTGCGGATCTCCTTCCAGCACGCTGCGGTCCATAAATGCACCTGGATCTCCTTCATCGGCATTGCAAACGACATATTTCTGCTCCGAAACACTTTTGCGGACGATATCCCATTTCAACCCTGTAGGATAACCCGCCCCTCCGCGGCCGCGTAATCCGGCTTTACGAATTTCGCCGATTAATTCTTCGGGCTTCATCTCGGTCACCGCTTTCGCCAGCGCCTCATATCCGCTGGAGGCGATGTACTCCTCGATGCTCTCTGCATTGATCTTGCCCATATTTTCGAGCACGATTTTCTTTTGCGATGAGAAAAACGGACCGTCTAAATCGATCTGATGTTCCTTCTATTTTTTTCCCATCGGCAATATGTTCTTCAACAATACGACGTGCAGCATTTGCATCGACATGCTGATAGAGGGTCGTATCGGCGGTTTGAACAAGAACAAGCGGGCCTTCGCCGCAAAGTCCGAGACATCCGGTACCAACGAGCTCGCACGATTTGCCGAGTCCCTTTTCTTCAATCGCTTTCTTCAGTTCCGCCTTTACGCTTTCACATCCGCCCGAAAAGCATCCGGCGGATGAACAATACAAAATGCGGCTGGCATATTGCTTCTGACGGGTTCGTTCGTTTTCAGCCAACTCACGGAGTTCGTCGATCGTCATGCTGCTATCTCCTTCTTCTGTTCTTTCCAAAGACGAACGCGCCGAACAGCTTCTTCCGGAGTCAGTTTGGCTGCAACAACGTCATCCAGCACGCCGACCGGAGCCAGCCCGCAAGAACCGACACAGCGTGCGATTATGAGAGACACTCTTCCGTCTTTCGTCGTCTCGCCGAATTTGCAGCCGCATTCGTGTTCCACAGCTTTTTGAATTTCGTTTGCACCTTTCACGTAGCATGCCGTTCCGCTGCAGACGACAAAAGTATGTTCTCCCTGCGGCTTCAAACGGAAAAAGTGATAAAATGTCGCGACGCCGTACACGCGGCTGGGGGGTAATTTCAACGCGTTGGCAATATACATGAGCAAATCGTTTTCCAGATATCCGAAAATGCCCTGCGCCACGTGTAGAATTTCAATAAGCGAGTAACCGCTTGCCTGATGTTTGGTAATTGCACGATCGAGCAGCTTAAAACGGTTATCACCGCTCGGATGTGCGGACTTTTTTCCATCTTGCTGAGTCATAACGATCTATCTCTTCATATTATGTGTAATAAAAACATTGAACGATAACAGCTCTGCAGCATTGCTCGAAAATTTAAGGAGAACTATTTATAATTGTCCCGCGCGTATCCTCAGCCATTCACACCAAGCAGCAATACCTTGATTAGCTGTGCACGATGTTTCAAAGACGGTCAATGCCGGATTGATTCGCAAAGCATTGGCTTTCAATTCATGTCAAGATTGCAGGAGATGATACGGCAGAAGATCGATCTTGTTAAGGATTAAAACGGAGGCATTTCGAAACATGGCCGGATATTTGAGCGGTTTATCGTCCCCTTCCGTGGTACTGGCGACAACGACCTTGCAGTGTTCGCCAAGATCGTAATTTGCCGGGCAGACCAGATTGCCGACATTTTCGATAATCAACAATTGAATGCTTTGCAGATCGATATTCCTCATCGCATCCTGTACGAGCTTTGCGTCGAGATGACAGCCGCCGTTCGTTACTATTTGCACAACCGGCACATCATACTTTGCAACTCGCTGTGCATCGATATCCGTTTGTACATCTCCCTCAATAACTGCCGTTCGAAGAGAACCTTTCAATTCTTCCAGAGTCCGTTCAAGAATGCTTGTTTTTCCCGCTCCGGGCGAACTCACCATATTGAGAGTAAACACATGATGTTTCTCGAATATCCGCCGGTTCTGCTCTGCAAGTTCGTCATTTTTTTCGAGAACCTTTCGCTCAACTGTAATGACGCTCACGTTGACACCTGTACCGCATCTAAAATCTCAATTTCCGTCATTTCAAGCTCTGCACCGGACATCACTTTTGCTTCCATGCTTCCGCAAAAAATGCAGACGGCAATTCCTGTTTCGTTTTCCGATACGGCACCGCATGTTGAACATTCAATTCGAAAAGGAACGCTTTCAATTTCTAAACGCGCATTCATGAGCGGCGTATCTGCAGTTATGGCATGAAAAGAAAACTCAAGAGAATCTGCCGCAACGCCTGCAACTGCGCCGATCTTCAAACGAATTGCAGCCACAATTTTTTCATCTGCAGGATCTACATACTGCTGGACAATCTCTACAATATGCTGGGCAATGGATAATTCGTGCATCGCGGTTCTTTTCAAATCACTTTAAATAAGCAAAAAGCGTACCCGTAATTTTACAGTCTTTTCTGAAGAAAAATACGGTTTTCTTGCCAGATATGCAAAGGCAGGCCACATCAATCCCTCATTCTTGGAATTCCTGAATCGGCGCCGCATGAACAAATGAAAACCATGAAATCATGAGAAACATTTCATTTCCTTCAACGTTTGAAGAGAAAGATAGATCATCAAACATCTTCATTTTTAATGGAAGGATTTCTCATGCAGAAACACGCATTATTTTCATTCATGATACTCTTCTCAGCTGCATTTCTTTCTGTGTCAACCGCCCGCGCGCAAATGCGCCGTCCCTCTCCTGAAGTCCAGGCCAAGACTCTTCAAGACAGCCTTCAGCTTTCGGATGATCAAACAAAAAAAGTAACCGACATTTTAGTAGACGCCCAGAAGGATGCACAAGATGCAATGTCTGCGAATCAAGGAGACCGTCAGGCCATGCGTTCAGCGATGAGGGAAATAATGAAAAAGACCGACGCAAAAATTACCGCGCATTCTTACACCCGAACAGGCTCAGAAATATGAAGCGATGCAAAAGAGCCGCAGGGAACGCATGATGCAGCAGCGCCCGGTTAAACCGGACAGCACAAAATAGTTCAGAACGGCAGAAGGAGGTTTGAAGAGGCGCTTTTCGAGGCGCCTTTTTTAATACTCTTTCCGGTGCGCATAAAAATTCATCATCAATCCTCCCATCATCATCGCTGCAACCAGCGATGAGCCCCCGTAACTGAGAAACGGCAGGGGTATTCCGATGACCGGCATCAACCCCATCGACATTCCGACATTTTCGCAAATATGAATAGTAAAAATTCCCAGCAGCCCGATCATTGCGAGGCTTCCGAATCGATTTCGTATCGTGCCCGCAACATGAAGTCCATGAAGGATAAGCGAAAGGTACAAAGCAATGAGAATCGACGACCCGAGAAAACCGAATTCTTCACCGGGGACGCAAAAAATAAAATCGGTCCACTGCTCCGGAATATAGTTTAATTGTGTCTGCGTTCCATGCAGGTACCCTTTTCCGAAAAAGCCGCCGGAACCGATAGCAATTTTCGATTGAACGACATTATATCCGGCGCCGAGTAAATCTGCTTCCGGATTTAAGAATGTTGAAATGCGCTTTTGCTGATACATCGGCATGTGCTCGTATACGAGCTGCACGGAAAGGCCGATGATGATTGCGAGGCCGAAGACCGCAGCAATAGCAAAATAATTTTTCCGGAATCTGAATAAAAGCACGCCTCCAGCCGCAATTGCAAGAATAAATGATACTGTCCCGAGAAGCGCGGCAGCAGCAATTAAAATCGGTACCATAATGGCGATAAGGACAAAATTTGACGCCCCTGCCCAAAAAAGCAGAGGCAGCGCTGTTCCGAAGAACACGAGCATTGTTCCCAGATCCGGCTGTGCGAGGACAAGAGCCATCGGCAGGGCAAAAATGACAAGAGCAATGATAAGATGTTTCCCGTTCGCAATGGAAATATTCGGTTTCGAAAGATATGCAGCGAAAGCGAGTACCGTCGAAATCTTGGCAAATTCCGACGGCTGGCCGCCGAGACCGCCGACACCGAACCAGCTCTTTGAACCTTTTATCTGCTTCCTACGACAAGCACAACAACCAGCACGAGCACGTAGGATCACATAAAAAGCAAAGGCAAAGCGCTGAATAGTCCGGATAGGAATAAACGCTATCGTGAGCATTAAAATAAATCCGGACACTGCCCACAGAAGCTGCTTATGAAAATTGTACGCATTGTTGATATCGAATGTTGCACTGTAAATCGATGAAAGTCCGATAACCAAGAGGGCAATGCAAATGGCGAGTGTTTTATAATCGAAATATTCTTTAAAGTATGAATTCATTGGTCATCAACGAGACGCTGTCGTTTTTTGTTCCGATTCCTGTCCTGCTGCAGGCGCTGCAGCCGCCGGCGCCGTGCCGGTCAAATATCGTTCTGCATCACCTTGCCTGCAATCGGTGCCGCCACTGCCGCACCGAATCCGGCATTCTCGACCATCACCGCAATCGCTATTTTCGGATTGTCGAACGGTGCAAAACCTATATACCATGAATGGTCTTTGCCGTGCGGATTTTCTGCCGTTCCTGTTTTTCCTGCAGATTCGATCCCCTGAATTTTCGCTGAAACGCCTGTGCCTCCTTCTTCCACGACGCGGCGCATCCCTTCGCGTATAAGCGCCATCACATGCGGATTCAAACCGACGGAGCTTGTTTTATGATCGATGACATCGATATGGTTTGTCCTCTTATTCCGAATAGCATTGCACAGCATGAGGCTGATGCAGAGTGCCGCCGTTGGCAAACGCAGCCGTGTATCGGGCCATTTGCAGCGGAGAGACTCCGATCTCTCCCTGGCCGATACCGAGGCTGACGACATTCCCTTGCGTCCATTTCCCTTTGCCGTATACGCGATCGTAATACTGCGTCGTAGGAATAAGACCGCCGACTTCTTCGCCGATATCGATGCCGGTTCGCTGTCCGAAACCGAACCGTTCGCCGTATTCTGCGAGTTTATCGAGTCCGACCTTAAGGACCAGCTGATAGAAAAAAACATCGCACGAATGCTGGATCGCAGTTACGACATTTATCCTGCCGTGAACTTCCACATCTTTGAACAGCCGATTGCCGAATCGGAAACCGCCGGTGCAAGTGTAATGGAAATTTTCATCGATAATTCCTTCCTGAAGAGCTGCGGCAGCAACAAGCATTTTAAATGTTGAACCGGGAGGATAACGGGTCATCGTCGCTCTATTGAACAACGGTTTATGCGGATCGTTGTTCAGCTTGTTCCATTGATCGGCGGGTGTCACACCGCTGAACATCGAGAGGTCAAAATCCGGTTCGCTGACCATTGCAAGAATCCCGCCGTCATTCGGATCGATTGCAACAAGCGCGCCCAGGCGGTTCGTCATGAGCGATTCGGCATACGCCTGCAATCCCATATCGACTGTAAGAAGAAGATCGAATCCGTCTTTCGACGGAATATCACGCGCGCCTCCTTCCAGCGGACCGAGCGTCTGTCCTTTCGAATTGACGGAAATAAATTCAAATCCTTTTTCGCCGCGAAGGAAACGATTCATAGCTTGCTTCGAGTCCCGTCGAACCGATAAGATCTCCCTGTTGATATGTGGTGCCGTACTTTGCCATCTGGGCATCGGTGATTTCTTTGCAGTACCCCAGCAAATGAGAAGCACGTACATCGGACATATACAGCCGTTTCGATTCAATATCGTAACTGATGCCCGGCAGCAAATATAAATTTTCTTCGACCGCAGAGAGCACCGGGAAATCGACATCACGCTTAACGCGAACCGGCAAAAAACGCGAATATGTCTTCCCCCGTGCGATCCGTTCCATGAGCGTCGGTTTTTCCATATTCAGAATCGAACACAGGAACATGCTGTTGGCCGTATCGAATGAAGCCGGCAGAACGGTCACGGAATATGCCGGCCCGACATCGACGATAAGTTTTCCGTTTCGATCGTACATATATCCCCTGACAGGCTCATCGAGAATAGTACGAACGCTGTTCTCATCCGATTTTTTCCCAAATTCTTCATGATACAAAAGCTGGAGCTGATAGAGACGGAGAAAGAGAATGCCGAAAAGAACAAAGATGATGGTACGCAGAACTTCCTGCCGGTGCGGAGATCCGATATCACTGTTATCGATTATTGTACCCACGATGTTCGATACTTCCGCGAAAAAATAAACATTGGCAAAATACAGAACAAAGCTCGTATAAATCGTTGCAGCAAAACTGCTTTTAAAGGTCAGGAAGAGAACAGATCCTTCCGACCCCTTGAAAGAAAATGGCGAATAAAATAAGATCGTGAATGAATGAAGTGACTGCCACGATCATGACGTACCGATATGATCCGAGTGTCTGTTCGATCATGTTGTCGTTGAAAAAATATCCCGCACAAAATGCAGCGATAGTTTTTGCCAGCGCTGCCAATCCGAAAAAGCGGGTCGCAATGATATCCTGCAGCAAACCCACGACAAAACCGCTGATGGTCGCTTCAATCTGTCCGCGGCGCACTGCGATAAAAACCAGCCAGAGAATCAGAATATCCGGCATATATCCGTCGACAGCAAAAAAAGGGATAAAAACCGTCTGCACGAGCAAAAGGACAAGGGCAACAGCGGCTGACGAAATATAATGTGTTCGATTGCTCATGGAGTTATCACATTGATTCAACGTTTCCTTTTCTATTTACCATACCGCTGAACAGCGGCATCTTCCAGAGTACGACGTTCGGCGTTTTGGACAAAATGCAGAATAAAAACTTCTTCCAGCTTCACAAAATCGATTCCCGGTTCCAGAACGATAGTTTTAAACAGCGAACTTGGCTGATCCTGCACAGAGCTGACCGTGCCGATACGAATATCCGGCGGATATAAATTGCTGTAGCCTGAGGTCATCACGATATCGCCTGGTTTTACATCACGGGTCTTCACGACATTTTTAAGCAGCAGTGCGCTGCCGTCCCAGGCCGCAATGCCGTCGACGCGGCTCCGCTGCACTTTGCAGCTGACTCGAAAATCCGTATTCAGGAGCATATTGGCAATGCAATAATTCTGCCCCACCATGGTGACGATTCCGACCAATCCTCCGTCGCCGATAACGCACATTTGCTCTTTAATACCGTCGTTCGATCCGACATTAAGAGTAATTGTATTCCGGAGCATCGTGAGATTTTTAGCTACGACTTTCGCCGCAGTGAGAGGATAGGCCGATTGTTCTTTTATTTTAAGAAGTTCGTGAAGTCGAAAATTTTCAAGTTTCGCTTCCCGCAGCCGCTGGGCTTCGTCTGCCAGATCAATATTCGTCCTGCGAAGCATATCGTTTTCCGCCTGGAGACCGAAATATTCGGGTATAACATTGAGTCCCTGCTGCACAATACCGAATACGATTGCGGATACCGAACGAATGCGTTTGACCTGAACTGAATCATTGAGTGCAATGAAGAAACAGAGAAAGAACGACGAGACCGGCAAAAATTACATATTCTTTATATTTATACAGCGTGTCGTACAGACGTTCAAACATGATCGTTACGGCTCGGCTCCCGGATGAATGATAGGTGCGCTCTCAGGATCTGCCTTTTCACCGGCATCTCAGTCCTTCGCGGGACATCGATCCCATGTCCGGCCTGCCGCTTTTAATACCGTCTTCCTTTTAACAAAACCGTATGATACTTTTCGAGATTCTCCAGCACTTTGCCGGTACCGCGGACAACGGCAAGCAGCGGTTCTTCCGCAACATGAACCGGAAGATTCGTTTCCAGCCGGAGGCGTTCGTCCAAACCCTTCAGCAAAGCGCCGCCGCCTGTGAGCATGATGCCGCGATCAAGAATATCGGCAGACAGTTCCGGAGGAGTCCGTTCGAGCGTCACTTTAACGCCCTCGACAATCTGGGAAATCGGCTCATTCAACGCTTCGCGAATCTCGACGGAACTGACTTCCGTCGTCTTTGGTACACCGTTGACAAGATCGCGGCCTTTAACTTGAATCGTAATTTCTTCTTTCAGCGGCATCGCAGAACCGACTTCGCACTTGATTGCTTCTGCTGTCCGTTCGCCGATGAGAATATTGTGATTGCGTTTGAAAAATTGGATGATGGCGCTGTTCATTTCATCCCCCGCAACACGGCGGGATTCCTCATTGACGATACCGGACAGGGCAATGACCGCAATTTCCGTCGTCCCGCCGCCGATGTCGACAACCATATTGCCCACCGGCGCATCGACATCGAGTCCGACGCCGATTGCCGCAGCCATCGGTTCCGCCAGAAGATGCACTTCTTTTGCCCCGGCGTGTTCGGCGGAATCGCGCACAGCGCGTTTTTCTACTTCCGTAATTCCGCTCGGCACTGAAACGATGATCCGCCTGCTCGGCACCCATCCTGCGCTGATTTTGCGTATAAATTCCCGAAGCATCCCTTCGGCAATTTCGAAGTCGGCTATAACGCCATCCCGCATAGGACGTATGGTCCGGATGTCTTTGTGCGTTCGTCCGAGCATCTCGCGCGCTTCATTGCCGATGGCAATAATGCGCTTGGTGTTGCGGTCGAATGCAACGATGGACGGCTCGTTCAGGATGATGCCCTTGCCCTTCATCCAAATAACGGTATTGGCGGTACCAAGATCAATCGCAAGATCCGCCGAGAGAATTGAAAATATGCCCATTGTGTCTTTTGAGTGGATAATGAATTTTATTAATGTCGAAAATGTCTGATGCCGGTGAACACCATTGCAATATTATGTTCATCGGCGGCTTTGATAACTTCGTCATCGCGGATCGAACCGCCAGGTTCGATAACTGCCGTTGCACCGACTTTGACCGCTTCCAGGAGGCCGTCGGCAAAAGGGAAAAATGCATCCGAAGCAACTGCGCAGCCGTGCAAATCGAGTCCGGCATCCTGGGCCTTGAGAGCTGCAATTTTCGAAGAATCAACGCGCGACATCTGGCCGGCTCCGATTCCCAGCGTCCGGTCGGCGTCTGTATACACGATGGCATTTGATTTTACATGTTTTGCAACGCGCCATGCAAACAAAAGCGCCTGCATTTCTTCGTCGGTCGGTTTGCGCTTTGTGACAACTTTCAAATCGCCCGGATGGATTCGGTGCTGATCGGGGTCCTGCACCAGCACCCCGCCGATAACCTTCCGGATGTCGAGTTCACGCACAGTGCGAATATTCGACATTAAGCGCATGAGGCGTCTGTCTTTCTTTTTTGTCAGCAGCTCAAGTACGCCCGGTTCATATTCCGGCGCAATAATGACTTCAGTAAAAATTTCATTGATCGCTTCTGCTGTCGCTTTATCGAGAGGTCGATTCACGCATACGATACCGCCGTAAGCGGATGTTTTATCGGTTGAAAAAGCTTTCGTGTATGCTTCCGCCAGTGAAAAGCCAGAGGCAACGCCGCAGGGATTATTGTGCTTGATGATGGCGGCAGTCGGTTCCGCAAATTCCGCGCACAGCATCACCGCTGCATTAATATCGAGAATATTATTGAACGAAAGTTCTTTGCCGTGAAGCTTTTGAAGATGTCTGCCGAAGGTGCCGTAGAGCGCTGCGCTCTGGTGCGGGTTTTCCCCGTAACGGAGCTGTTGTTCCTTCGCCATCGAAAATGTTATCGAATCGGGCAGTTCGCTCTGTCCGGTCATTTCGTTCATATACGAAGAAATAGCAGCATCATAATGTGCGGTATGCTGGAATGCGCGGCATGCAAGCTGAAAACGGGTATGTGCTGTCACCGCGCCCTTGTGCTCCCGCATTTCTTCCAGCACGACGCCGTACAGATCCGGATTGACGACCACAGCCGTGGAATGGAAATTTTTTGCCGCAGCCCGAACCATGGACGGTCCGCCGATGTCGATCTGTTCAATCGCTTCATCCAATTTTACGTCTTCTTTAGCGATGGTTTCTTCAAACGGATACAAATTCACGACAACCAGATCGATCGGTTCAATCCCGTGTTCCTTCAGCTGATCCAGGTGATGCTGATTGTCCTTCACCGCAAGAATGCCGCCGTGAATTTTCGGATGGAGAGTTTTAACGCGGCCGTCGAGGATTTCCGGAAATCCTGTAACCTCGGAAACCTGCTTTACTTCGATGCCGGCTTTCTGCAGCGCCGCAAACGTTCCTCCAGTGGAAATAATCTCTATGCCGTATTCCTTCAGACGTTCCGGCAAAGGCAATCAATCCCTTTTTATCCGAAACACTGATGAGCGCCCGCCGGATGGTGAGCGGCGAATTTTCTTCGACAGCCGGGATATTCTTCTGTTGGGGATCCAGCGTTATAATGTGACCCAAGCTTTTTTTCCTTCAATCACTACTTTTCCTTCAGCAAATGCTTTCAACGCTAAAGGAAAAATTTCATGTTCCACATTCAAAACTTTTTGTGCAAGCGTTTCAGCCGTTTCGCCGCGTTCGATCTCGACACTCTTCTGAAAAAGAATAGCGCCGTGATCGTATTCTTCGTCGACAATATGAACGGTGGCGCCGCTGATTTTCATTCCGCTTGCAAGCACCGCTTCGTGAACAAAATGTCCGTACATTCCGTCGCCGCCGAAGAACGGCAGCAGCGCCGGATGAATATTGACGATGCGGTTCGCATATCGTTTGATAACAGGCGGAGGAATTCTTTTTAAATATCCCGCCAGTGCAATGAGCTCTGCATGATGCTCCTGCAGAGCTGCAAGCATGCGTTGTGCAAATTCATCAGCCGAAGGACATTGACGCTGGCTGAGATGAAGTACGGGAATTCCATGCGAACGCGCCAAATCGACAGCTCCCGTATCCGAACGATTGCTCAAAAGAAGAACGACGCGTGCAGAAAGAAATCCGGAATCGATTGCTTTTAAAATTTCATCAAAATTCGTACCGCGACCAGACGCAAAAACAGCTATATTCATCGAAAACAAGTTCTTGTGATGGCACAACGCTATAGAAAGAATGTAATGAGAAGTTAAAGGAGAATCAATGAAAACGAAACAAAAAACAACAAAAAACCGGCTTTTTCATTTCACGGACAAATCTTTGAACACTTTTCGCTCGCCTACAGTGAGAATGTAAACCCGGTTCTCTAATTTTTTTTTCTGCAATAATTTTTTCCAAGAGGTCCTGCGCAAAAGCAGCCGATGAGTCGCTTCCCTGCCGCAATGTCCGGTAATGTATCGGGATCATGGCACGGGCTTGAAGGTCTTCCATAGCCTGCACGGCCTGAGCCGGATCCATATGGACACGCCTCATCAAAGAGCGCGGCTCCACCGGTGCGATAGGCAGCAAAGCAGCATCTATTTTAAATTTCTTACCGATTTCCTTAAACATTTCCGCGTCTGTACTTCGTATCGCCTGCAAAATACACGGTAATACCCCGGTATTCGATAATATAACCGGTAAATCCCGTGCGTCCCATCCAGAGTGCATCGAAGCCGTATCGGCCGCTAAAATGGTTCGCCGGAACAGCCGTGACGACGAATCCATGGTTTTCATATGCCTCGTAAGGCTTCAGTGCAACCAAGCCTGCAAAAGGAAAATCGGGGAGATAATCCAATCCGCCGCATGGAAGAAGCAGTGTCCCGTTTTTCGGCAGCATATCAAGACTGCTGTAGTTGAGGTGGTCGAAGTGGAGATGCGAAATGAGCACGGCATCGATCTTGGTTAGCAGAGCAGGATCGATTCCCGGTTCGACGATTCTTTGCGAAAGCATCCCGGCCGTTTTTGTAAATAGCGGATCGGTGATGAACACTCTGTCATGAATCTGAATAAGACATGTCGCATGGCCGATCCAGAGTACAGACAGCGGAACATCCTGCAGAATAGGCTCGGTAATTTTATTGCTTACAGAATCGATCGGAGTACCCAGGGTCTCTATCGACTTTGTCAAAAGACCGAGCGGGAACGAATTGCAGCCGGACAATACGCTTGCAAAAACGAAGGAAAGAATATAAGTACGCAGATAAATGCTCATCTTGTCCGTTCAGAAAAATCGGAATTCAATCGAATGCATCCAAAGATCCCTGTCGATGCTCCGCTTCAAGTTATAATGCAGAAAGCCGAAGAGAGTCCACGCTCCGCATACAACGCAGTTCGTCGGAGTCCCTCCAAGATAATAGCGAGCCGCACCGAAATTCAGACCGAGATATTCTCCCCGCTCAACCAGCGGAACATGCGACAACACCTGTCCCGAAAATCCCCAATGCGAATTTCCAATAACCGAGGGATAGAATTGCGCAGAGCAAAGAAGTTCGATTGAACCGGTAAACCGTTCCGGCGGCGTTGCAAAAAGAACATGCCATGGAGAGATATTTTTATTCATGCTGAAGGAATACAGGAGCGGCATGAATTCCCATTCGAGAGCGGTATGTGTCTCCGCCGGGAGAACTGTCCAGGAAATTCCCGGGACTGCCTGTAAAATGATCCATGCCGGATTCAATATGGGAGACTTCATCTCCTCTTGGGCATTCGCATAAGGATTCGCCGACACGAACGCAATGGCGAACATAATACAGAGAGCCGCCGATAGCTTCATTACCTGACCTCGATACCGGCTTTTTGTTCAATGACCTTAACGACAGCAGAATAATCTTCTTTCCCCCACCCGGAATTTTTTGCTTCGATAAAAAGTTTCCGGATTTCTTCGATAACCGGAACCGGGACACCCAGCGATGCGGCCGTTTCGACGCACAACGTGATGTCTTTTAAAAGATGTTCGACAAAAAATCGCGGAGAAAAATTGCGTTCGATAATTGCAGCTCCTTTTAATTGGAGCGTGGGCGCATTTAATTGCGAGAAAGACATGACTTCCAAAAATGTCCGCGGATCGATGCCGGCCTTTTTCCCCAGAACAAGAGCCTGTACGAGCGAGGCGATCAATCCGGCTATCATAGAATTACAAATCAGCTTCATCGTGGTTGCCTGTTCGAGGGAAGGAAAATACCAGATTTTCTTCCCCAGCGTCTGAAGAATATTTTCAACGAGATGAAACGCTGCTTCGTCTCCTCCGGCAAAGAAGAGCAGCGAACCGTCGGCAACCTGTGCCGTGCTCCCCAGAACCGGTGCATGCAAAAATCTGCATCCGTGCTTTATATATTCCTTTTCCAGGAAGCCCGTCGCATCAGGCGAAACTGTACTGCAGTCGATATGAATGCCGTTCTTCGGCAAACCTGAGAGAATGCCGTCTGTACCGAGAGCGACCGAGGTCAATACTTCAGGAGTCGAGAGCATCGAAAAAACCACATCGGTGCTTGCTGCTGCTGCAGCCGCCGATTCGCACCAATGCGCCCCTTGAACGAGCAAAGGATCAGCTTTTTTTTTCGTCCGGTTATAAACAGAAACCGAAAAGCCGGCCTTCAGAAGCCGCTCCGCCATTGCCGATCCCATCAACCCTAGTCCGATCATTCCTATATGTTCCCTCATGGCCGTCCTTTCCTTGTCAATCGTCCCGCTTTAAAATACAAAGAAGAATTGAATTATTCCTTCCGTTTGCATAGCTTGAGAGAGATTCGATGAAAGGAAAACGATGAAATTCCATCGCAGAGACTTTTTAAAAGCATCCGCAGCGGCAGCGGGCGCCCTCGCATTGGCCGATCCGTATGCGGCGCTTGCAGCCGCCGCACCCGGGGCCTTTTCCGGAGGAAAAATGAAATTATCATTCCGTCCATACACGCTGGAATTGAAGCACCTCTTTACCGTTGCCGTATCGTCGCGTTCAACTACTCCGGTCGTCTTAACAGAAATTACATGCGGCGGAATAACCGGTTACGGCGAAGCGTCGATGCCTCCCTATCTCGGCGAGTCTCATGCGAGCGTTCAGAATTTTCTTGGAAAGGTCGATTTAAGCAAATACGATAATCCGTTTCAGCTGGAGATGATTCTGAGCGATATCGATGCAATTGCACCGGGCAATCCGGCTGCAAAAGCATCCGTCGACATTGCACTCCACGATCTCGTTGGAAAAATCCTCGGCCAGCCGTGGTATAATATCTGGGGATTCAGCAAAGAGAAGACGCCTTATACTTCTTTCACCATCGGCATCGATACGCCGGAAGTTGTCCGCCAAAAAACGCGGGAAGCGAAAGAATATAAAGTCCTCAAAGTAAAACTCGGACGCGACAACGACAGAGAAATGATTGAAACAATCCGGTCAGTGACCGATACGCCGATCACAACCGATGTGAACCAGGGATGGAAGGATAAAAATCTGGCGCTTGAAATGATTCACTGGCTGAAAGACCGCGGCGTCGTGATGATCGAACAGCCGCTGCCGAAAGAGCAAATCGACGATCTCGCATGGCTCACCGAACGTTCACCGATTCCCGTGATTGGAGATGAAGGCGTTCAGCGATTGGCCGATATTAAAAGAGCACTCGGCGTGTATCACGGCATCAATATCAAGCTCATGAAATGCACAGGAATGCGGGAAGCACATAAGATGCTGACGCTCGCCCGATCGCTCGGCATGAAAGTAATGATCGGATGCATGACGGAAACTTCATGCGCCATCTCCGCCGCCTCGCATCTTTCGCCTATGGTCGATTGGGCAGATCTGGACGGAGCGCTACTGATCAAGAACGATGTCTTTGACGGAACAAAAGTGATCGACGGAAAAATAACTTTAACCGATCGGCCGGGGATTGGCATCGTGAAATTATAAAGAACCTTGTCAAGACTCCAAGTCTTGACAAACTTAAGGATACAGATCGCTTATTCCCTTAGAAAGTACTTTCAGTGAACCGTTACTTCATTTCAGGGATCATTTTTGCATTTGCGGCAGGCATCCAGCCGGGTCCGCTGCAGACATATTATATGACGCATGCGCTGCTTCACGGCTGGCGCAAAACGCTGCCCTCTGTTCTGGCTCCCGTTTTCAGCGATATACCGATTATCGCGGTTGTTCTTTTTGCTTTGCGGACAACCTCCTCATTGTTTCTTCAAATTCTACAGTGTACAGGCGGAATATTTCTTTTGTTTCTTGCTTTTGGAGCATGGAAAAATTGGAAAAACCTTAAAGAATCCGGCTCTCTGCCGTCCCCCTCTCAAAGAAAGACATTAATGAATGCTATAGGTGTCAACCTTCTCAACCCCAATCCGTACCTGGGCTGGAGTCTCGTTATGGGACCGTTATTCCTTACAGGATGGAACGAAGACCCCTTTAACGGAATCGCTCTCATCGGAGGATTTTATTGCACCTTGATTTTGTGTTCAGGAGGCATTGTCCTTCTTTTTGCTTCGGCAAGAAATTTCGGACATCGCGTCATGAGGGCTGCGGCAGGTGTTTCCGTTCTCGCTTTAGCCGGTTTTGGTATTTGTCAGATATGGTTTGGGCTGAATCGGTAAATCGTGGATATCCGCCGAGGGATAGAGACTCGACAGGATTAAAGAATTCGTAAATCTTTCAGTTCTTTTTCCAGAGTACTGTACGCTTTTAAACTGCAATCCCTGCATGCCGGCACGTATTGCCCCTTTTACATTTTTCTCAAGATCGTCGATAAAGAGAATCTGCTCCGGTCTGCACTGTAAATCCTGCAGAACCGCACGGTAGTAGGCAGCATCCGGTTTCATCGCATGGAGCTTAAAGGAAAGATAATGACGGGGAAGAAGCTGGACGATATTCCAACGGGCGAGCGTCGAATCATAATGAAGCTCGTTGGTGTTGCTGACCAATCCGGTCAGGCAGACTGAAGATACGCGCCGTACGAGATCGTCCATTCCTCTGATCGGATGGAGAAGGATGGAATTGAATGCCGTTTCAAGTTCATCCCGCGTATACCGCTCATGGAATAGCCGCTCAAGATCGAGCAGAAAAGCATCTTTTGTTCGATCACCGGATTCGAAATCTCGTGTAAAAGGAATGATCTCATCCTTATGCGCGCGCACACTCTGAGGATATCCCAAACCCAGGGTTTTCCAGAAACTGCGGATATGGATGCGAACCAAAACGTTGCCAAGATCAAAAAGGACAATTCGCTGCATACTCATCCGCAAAGCTCCGCCATAACATTCTCCGCAAAAAAAATACGGGCATACATGCCGCGAGCCGCTGCGCCGCAATTCACAATCTGAGTTTTTCCAATAGTATCGACGCCGCGCGCTTCATGAATATGCCCGCAGACGACAAGATCCGGCTGGCTGCGTTCTATAAAGCTTCGAATTGATCTGCTTCCGGCGTGCTTTCCCGTTAAAATCATATCGAGTTTTGTCTGAAACGGCGGCGTATGCGTCACAAGCACTTTCCAGCGTGCACTCTGCACATCGTTCCATCCAGACTCTGCCCTGGCAAGTATAGCTTCTTCCGTAATTTCATACGGTGTCCGAAGAAACGTCGTAGGTGATGCGGAAACGCCGAAGAAACCGACATCCTCAAAAATTTTGCCTGTTCCATTGATACCGGATCCGGCGCCGGCTAAATATGAATCGATATCAGCTGAATCCATATTTCCTGCAACCGCAAAAATCGGAACGCCCATTTTTCGGAAGAGCGAAAGCAGGTTCGCTGCCTCTGCCGCGGTTCCCCGAGTCGTGAAGTCACCGCAGATTACGATGCAGCCGGCAGCGCTTTCGCGCTGAAGAATCGACTCGGCCATTGAAAATGAAGAATGGATGTCGCTGAGAGCCAAAATAATCATGATGGAAAGTAAAGGAAGATGATGAAAGAATCGTCACATAAAGGATCCGCGGTCTTTTCCCCTCCAGCATCCCAGTGCAGGGAAAAACATCTGCAGCGCCGGCAGAGCGGATTTAAAGGATTTTTTGATAGTCCTACTTATAGAGAATATCAATAAGAAATAAAACGGCAATGACTACCCATGTCGTCAAGGCAAGTGTAAACGGGTTCTTGACGTTGGAAATGATTCTTTGGAGAATCTCTTTCTTCTCATTTGTGTTTGTCGATTCGGGCATGTTTTCTGCCGCACCTTTTTGCATTTCCTGCGAGGTTTTTGTCTGCACGCGGAAAGCAGCCGGTAATTGAATTTGTTCGTTCATATCGATTCACCTTAAAAAATGAGACTGCTTAAGCATACAGAATACTCCGTCCTTCTGCAGTGCTTGGCATCACACGGTTTTTTTTATCGATTGGAACTCTCTGCTCTGCTTGATGTGTTACTAAAAATAATACTTCAATTGATTAAAGAGTAGACAAAAGAGAGGAATAAAATGATAAAAATCAATACCCCGGCCCCGCAATTTTCGGAGGAATCGTATTTAAACGGCACTATTAAAAAAATTTCACTCAATGATTATAAGGGAAAATGGATTGTTTTGTTTTTTTACCCTGCCGATTTTACATTTATCTGCCCTACCGAATTGGGCGAACTTGCCGGCCATTATGCCGAATTTGTCAAAGAAGGGGCAGAAATTATCTCGGTGAGCATCGATACGGTCTTTGTTCATAAGGCATGGCACGATCAATCGGAAACAATTAAAAAGATTCAATACCCTATGCTCGCAGATCCTGCGCGCCGCGTTTGTTCGGCCTACGATACGCTGATTGAGAACGAAGGACTTTCTCTGCGTGCTACATTCCTTATTGACCCGAATGGAATTCTCAAAGCATATGAATTTCATGACAACAATATCGGACGGAGCGTGGAAGAATTACTGCGCAAACTTCAAGCTGCAAAATTCGTCGCAGAACACAGCGGCGAAGTATGCCCGATGAATTGGAAGCCGGGTGCAAAAACTCTGAAACCGGGACTGGAATTGGTCGGCAAAATTTAAGTTTTGACCTTACCGTTCTTCTTCCTCAAAAGCCGGAGCCCAGCTTCGGCTTTTTTATTGTTTCCCTTCTCTTATAAGACTATCTTTACTTCCAGGAGGAACCCCTTTTAATATGAGAATGGATATGGATTGCGCATGAAAATACTTATCACCGGCGGATCCGGATTTTTAGGGATTAACCTGGTCAGGCATCTCCTTCAAAAGGGATTTGAGAATATTGCCGTGCTGGATATTGCAGATTTCGATTACCCTGAAAAAAATAAAATTACTTTTATCAAAGGCGATATCCGCGACATCCAGATCGTCCGGCAAAGCGTGCAGGATGTCGATGCTGTCGTTCATACCGCCGCTGCATTGCCGCTCTATAAAAAAGAAGATATCTATACCACCGATATCGAAGGAACAAAGAATTTGCTCGAAGCGTCGTATACTTCAGGCGTTCGGCGTTTTATTCATGTATCATCCACAGCTGTCTACGGCATTCCGGATCATCATCCGCTGCTGGAAAACGATAGGCTCGACGGCGTCGGGCCCTACGGCAAAGCAAAAATCCTGGCGGAACAGGTCTGCCTTGAATTCCGCAAAAAAGGAATGTGCATTCCCATTCTGCGCCCGAAATCTTTCATCGGTCCCGAACGCCTGGGAGTCTTCGCTCTTTTCTACGATTGGGCGAAGGACGGGAAAGGGTTCCCCATGATCGGCAGCGGAAAAAATCGATACCAACTGCTCGATGTGGAGGACCTTTGTGAAGCTATCTTCTTGACAATGACAGCAGACGCAGGGATTGCCGGCGACACATTTAATATCGGCGCAAAGGAATTTACGACCATGAAGGAAGACTATCAGGCGGTGCTGGACTTCGCGGGCTTCGGGAAAAAAATCAGCACGTTTCCTGCATGGCCGATGATCTGGACACTGCGATTCCTGGAGATGCTCAAACTGTCTCCACTGTATAAATGGGTGTACGAAACGGCTTCGAAAGATTCTTTTGTATCGATAGAAAAAGCCGAGCGCGTGCTCGGTTTTAAACCTCTCTATTCCAATAAGGACGCTCTTCTTCGCAATTATCGCTGGTACTGTTCCAATCTTGAAAGTTTCGATCGTCGAAGCGGAATATCACATCGCGTTCCCTGGAAGCAGGGAATATTGCGGTTTTTCAAAGTCTTCTTTTAAAAATTTCCTGCCTGAGGAAGAATATTAAAAATACGTTTCATCTCCGGCATATCGAGTTCTGTCGGAATTCCCTTTGGATCCCAATGCTTTTTGCAGCCGCAGTAATTGAGAAGGACGCATTGCGCCGGAACGCCATGCCGTTTCAATTCCCATCCACCGCCGATCAAGGTCGTCAAACAGGCGACCCCGACAACGCCTTGAGAAGGATTCCCGGGTTTTGACATCCAGCGCGAAAGATCGGATGCATGAGGAAGAATGAACACGTCGAAATTATTCTTTTCCCCCATCGCACGCAAACGGTTTACATGGCATGCGCTGTCGCATCCTTTGCAGCGAAGGCCTTCCGAAACGCGCATTGCCTGACACTCTTTTTCCGGGCGCGAACGCATACAGCCGGGAACAAGAACCGTTTTGCGATCTGTCGGCAGAAAAGAAGCGCGAAAAGCCCGGTTCATAATCTCAGCGCCTACCATATTCAGATGATATTCCACACGCGTTCGGGTGCAGGCGATTCTGTCCTCCCGCCAGCGGTACTTTTGTGTTTCCCGGTTTACAAATTTTTCGACATTGGGCGTAAACTCCCCCAGCATCGCTGCGCTCGCACGGTCAAACCACTGAGCAAAATCCACGGCATCCCTCAGATATTCTTCCGTATTACGAGCCGGCTGGGAAAGAAGAAATGCATGCCAGCGGATAAAACGCAAAGCATCTTCGCGAAAATCTCCCGTCGCTTCAAGCCACAGGATAAGCCGGGACAGGTCGCGGAATGCCGGATATTTTTTTCCGATTGAAGTTTGACTGTACGTTTTTAAAAATGCGCCCATCAAGGCCGCACGCAAAACATCGACAGTCGGTTTCCAGCGAGGATGAAATTTTCGGAATTCTGAAAGGAATGAAAGCAGACGGTACGGTGCGATTTCCGTTGCCAGTACTCCTCCTCCATAGACGCGCCAGAGGACTCCTAAATCCAGAAGTTCGAATATATATTCTTCGATTGTACGAGGTTCTTCCAGTTCGTATCGGACAATATACTCTCTAAATTCCAGTGCAATCGGAACGATAAAGGTGCGTGCATGCGCAAGGACTTGATTTGTAAAACGGGAAATGCATGGATAATACGATTCAGATTTTCGAGCTTTCCGGTTTCAATGTATAGGTAATCGGTTCCATGCCTCCCTCCTCAATTGTTCTTTACGCCGATTTTTTAAAAAAGTTACAAGTTGCAGGCATTCAAAACCGAAGAAGACTGCAGGAACAACTCTTTTGTGATCTCGTTATACTCTTGAGATAAAAATAAAGCTGCTTTGGCGCGTTTCAGTTGCAAGAACCGACAGAAAATGGTACCTTGAAAAATAATGAAGGATAACATGGATAAACTCATTCGCTTTGGAATTTCCATGGAGGAATCTCTCCTCCATGAATTCGATCATCTCATCGGCCGGAAAGGATATACCAACCGGTCGGAAGCGATCCGCGACATCGTCCGGGAAAAGCTCGTACAGGAAAGCGTTCAGTCTCCGCGCGGGCTCGTCTACGGCGCACTTGTGTATATATTCGATCATCACAAGCGCGAACTGGAAAAGACGCTCTCCAACCTGCAGCATCAATATTTTGAGAATATTATCTCGACATCGCACGTTCATGTGGATCACGATCATTGTCTGGAAGTCGTCCTTCTGAAGGGAAAAGCGGAATCCTTGACTGCTCTCGCAGAAAAAATTCTCAGTTTTAAAGGGGTCGAGCACGGCAAATTAACCCTCACCGCTTCGCCGCATCCCCATACGCATTCGCACACCGGCGATAAACCGCATGGCCATACACATGCACACGAATACGAGGGGAAACCCGCCAGCCGCCGATAGCAGCAATATATTTTGAACCATATAAATGCCTGTCTAATCCGCCTTGTGCGTTTTGCTTCCTTAATGCCGGAAATCAACACAAAAAAAATCCCCGCAATGTTCACTGCGGGGATACGATATAAAAAACAACTTTTTATGAGACTTGCATTTTCAATGCCGTTCGTGACGAACGGTTTTAATAAAGAGGATACTGAAAACCGATAGGAAAAGAATTCCCGGATAAGAAGCAAAAATTGCCGAAGACCTCAATCCAATTCCGGGAAGCAACGCTGCTGCAAGCAAAGAAAAAATCCGCTCACACAATAATGCTGCCGGTATTACTGCATAAGGATTCAGGGACCTTTGACGAAGAAACCATGTCATTACGCCGACAAGAGAAAGTTGAACGATCATGATGCATGCAGTCGCCCATGCGGGAGCGCCGAACAAGGCGAATGAAAGCAGGGGTGTTGTTCCGGCAACAATTAAAATAACGGGCAAGCTTGCAAGAGTACCGATAAATGCAATCGGTAAAAACATCGGAAGCATAACACTGCCGAGTCCGGCAAGATGGAAGATGTGCGGTAAGGTTACTCCAAATCCGAGGGCAACGATGCCGATCATTAACGATTGTGAACGAGCAGAAACATTTTTAAGAACAAGTGTTTTCGTATTCATAGCATTCTCCAGGATTATATTCCGGCTTTCATGCCAATATTATATGTACGTCCCGGCATCGGGTAGCCGTAGATAGTTTGATAAGATTCATTTAATATATTCCGGCTTCCAATGGAAAGAGAAATTTTTTCTGTCACTTGTGCCGCTACCCTAATTTCCATGTTTGTATAATCAGGCAGTTGTTTTAACATGTAATCCGTTTCATCGGTTCCGTAAATCGTATTGACATATTGCGCCGAAAGCAAAAATGTCAGAACATTCCAGCGGTATTCTCCGCCGATATATGCTTTATGTTTCGGCACGGATTGTGAAACATCTGGCTTGTCGGTAAAGGAATAATTTGCGTTGATCGTGAAACAATCAAAAGGAAGCAATTGTGCCGAGCATTCCACTCCATCACGATGAAACCCGCCTGTGTTCCATGATTTCATTTGCCACCAAGTATCGACGATCGTGTTTTGTGCATCGATAATATATCCGGCAACATCGATTGATGCGCTATGGCCGAACTGGTGTGAGACTCCGATTTCATAATTCCAAAGATTTTCCGGCTGTAAGGTTCCATCTCTCGGAGTCAATTGATAAATTTCATAAATCTGAGGCGCACGGTATCCTCGTGCAACCGATGCGCGTAGATTCGTTTCTTCTGAAAGCGTATATGTAATCCCTGCCTGCGGTACAGCAATATCTCCGAAATATGTATTGTGTGCATATCGGATGCCGGCATTTGCCAGCAGCCGGTCAAAGATATATCTGTTGTATACTGATATAACCGGCATAATCTTCGATCGAATGTTTTCCAAAATCACCGAGCGTATTTGATGCATTTCCACCGTTTTGCTGCACATCAATGCCTGCATTGATAGTATTGCCGGTGAACATATTCAATGTTTGATAGGCAGTTGCGATAATCTGGTGATCGTCGGAAATCCAGCCGGCATTATAGAGCGGATCGAATTCATTGTGCCCTAAATTATAGACAAAACTAATACCTCCCTTCGATGCCCCAAAATCATTTTCAATCGATGCCCCGATATATCCGCGTTGAACATGTATCCAGTTATTCGTATCAAGTTTTGTGATCTGTCCCGGATCAAACGTGTTAAATTGAGTGAAACTTCCATCTAATGAGAATCGATATTGTTCGGTCAATTGATACGACGTTTTAAGATAACCGCTGTTGGCTGTATATTCCGACCAGGCCCGTGAACCGTCGGTATGTTCGTGCGTAAAGGAACCCAATACATTCCAATCGTTTTCCTGATATCCAAGATGCATGCCGTATTGTTGTGCATCATAGCTGCCGTATGAAACGGATGCATTGCCGTCGAGGCCGTTTTGCTGTGATGAATGCGTAATGATATTAATAACTCCGCCCATTGCATTGGAACCGTAGAGCATCGATGCGGGACCTCGTATTACTTCGATCCGCTCAATATTCGTAGAGAGATAAGCGTCGTCAATCGGATGTCCATACCATCCCATATATTGCGGACGCCCGTCAATTAAAGTCAGCACTTCATTGTTCGGACTTCCGCCGATGCCTCGAATATTGATTTGTCCGGACGGCGTATTGATGCCGAATCCAAGAACATCCCTTTCAGTAACGAATACACCCGGAACTTCCTGACTGATAAGAGAGAAAATAGATTTTTCCGGATTCGCATTAATTTCATCGGCAGGGATAACGCTGATAGACGGCGAGACTAAACTGCGCGGAGTTTCCGTTTTGGTTGCCGTTACCGTTATGGGATTAAGTTTGTAGACTTTGGTTGTATCACTCTTTGCAGGTGATTGTGCTAAAAGAAAACACGGAAGGAGAATAAAAATACCGGTGAAAAAAATATTCTTTATCATGGAACGATCCTTTTCTTATGAAGGCATTGGAGAAGCCGACAATTGTGCTATTAATATAATATACGTGCTACGAATTAGCAAGAAATATTTTTCAAAGGATATACAATACGGCATGATATTTCCACTTTGATTTTTCGGTAACTTTTGAAATTATTTGTATGTTATTCTTTCTTAAATAATAAGATTTAATTGAAGAAATTATGAAATTCGAAGAATCCTCTCTTCGCGCACAGCGGCGCCAATACTTCGATCGGCTTGCGCCGAACTGGAACGATGAATTATCTGCGGAGGACGAATTCTTTTTAAACACGATGCTCCATCTCATTGAAACTCCCCCTGAACTTGGCAAAAAAGTACTCGATATCGGCTGCGGAACCGGCGTTCTTTTTCCTTTTTTCGAAGAATGGGAAATTGTCGCTCTCGATTTTTCCGGCGAAATGCTGAACCGTGCCCGCAAACGAGGAGCGCGTCATATCATCGAATACGTCCACGCGGACGCTCACCAGCTGCCGTTTCTTACCGATTCTTTTGCACGGGTTGTGATGATGTCTGTCTTCCCGCATTTTGATGACCCGTCCGCTGTGCTTCAGGAGATTTACCGAGTCCTCAGACCCAAAGGGATCACGGCTTTGATTCACCTTAAAGACATCAATACTGTCAATCACATCCATGCAAACACCGGCGGAGCCGTCGCAAACGACCAGCTGCCGGAAATGAATAGTTTGAAATTGATTATGCGTTCGGCTGGTTTTGAGGTCTGCCACGCAGAATCCGAGAATCGCGTAGCGCTCATTTGCCGGAAGCCTTCGAAATAAGGGGAACCGTGCCGCTGCAGTTTTTACCTGAACAATTTAAACATGCAGATCCTTTTCGCCTGCTCCCTGAAAACTGCTCTTCTATGGAGTCATCTTTGCTGCGATTTCCGGTATTGCGCTCTTGGGAACCATAATACCCAGCATCTTAAGCTTTACAAAATCTTCCTGGAAGAAATAATAGCCGGGATGTGAATTGTTCCGGGATCCGGCTCCTGAATCTTTAATAAGATACCAATCCTTATCGTCTTTCTCTGTATATCCGACCATATGAATTCCATGGTCGTCTCCGGTTGTTCCATTCTTGTAACGGAAGATACGGGCATTTTCATCGATATAGTCCGAAGGAATATCGAACGTCGGTATAACGGCAATGCCCGCATGTCCCTCGATGCCGGGTTCCGAAACGTCTCCGCCGATAACGATCGTATATCCCGAACGTATCAAAGTTTTAATCGTTTTCATAAACACATCGAGCGGAAGATTGAAATATTCTTTGCTGTGCCACCAATTGTCCTCGACATCATATTCCGACCATGCATAGGCAGGACGATCGGACAATGAAATAAGGTCGACATATTCGTCGACATTGAACTTCAGCACATTGACAAGAAAGTCTTTCGGTGTCATTTTTTTATTCTCGACCGTTATGACGGTCGGCGGTTCTCCAATGTAATGGTTGAGAATCGCTTTGACAGTGCTTTCGACGGCATCTTCATCCCATGCGTTCGACGCTTTGACCGATTTCAAATACGCATCCAGCTCCTCAAATAATTTCGTATGATCGTGAAACGGCTGAGCGTTGAGAAGTCCGGTGTATGCTTCTTCCGGAACGATTCCGTATTTTTTCCATATCCTCTGCACGGCGTTCGATTCCGAACCCTGACCAAATGATTGCTCGCCGCGGGCGCGGACAAAGCCGCGGGCTTTTTCCACATACTCCCAGTACACTGTAAACAGTTCTGATAATTTGACCTGGCGTTTTGTCAATCGATAGATTTCGGATTCAAAATACGAGGTCGCCGAAAAGCACCAGCACATGCCCGAGTTCGCCTGTGAGACCGGCTTGTTATGCCAGTATCGTGTAAATTCATCGAGCGTTTTGGGAGGATTGAACGTGCTGAAATCGACAATCAATTTTTTCTTCGGCGGAGTATCCTTTTTATAAAACTTGTCCAGTGAAGTCGTTATGGAGTCCCAGAATTCGCTTTTCGAGTCGATAAAGAGCGCTTTATCGCGCCGCGTTGTCTGTGCAAAAACGGATCCGAAAATAATCGAACTAAGGATAAGGGAAGAGATTGTTTTCTTTATCATAAATGCTCCAATGCCGGGGAAAAAATCGATTCACTGAACAAGAAGGTAGGAAGGATTTTATCTGATGTCAAATAGATGCTTCTTCCCGAAATATTCCCGTCGATAGACTTCTGCCTCATTTTCCGCTTCCTTTTCCATCAATTCGGCTTTTTGAACGGGATACAATTCACTATGTTCTTCGTCTGACCCTTCTATAATTTAATGCCCAATGTTGCACTAACGATACTCGTCGTTTGAGTAGCAGAGTAGTGTATCCACGTATCATACGTGGGGGTTCCGCTTATAAATCGGACACCCAGGACAAGCTGCTTCGCAATTTCAAATTGCATTACTATTCCATAAGCAATCGAATTGGCCGAAATTGTTCCGCCGCCGCTCAATTTGGATATAAGAATACCTGCAAGCGGCGCAATACTTATCGAAGCATTATCTTTGTTTTTCAACCTGATTCGAGGTCCTGCAAGTATAAAAACCGACGTCCAGCTGCCGCTCCGATGCATCGGACAGATTGTTGGCAGTATAACTCGCGTCGATAAGAAACCCTATTTTCTTCTCCGACCATAACTGGAGACCGAAGGTTGCACCTGTGGCAGCGTCGCCGCCGTCCTTTGCCTGAAAGCTTGCAAGAGGCAAAGCCACACCTCCATAAAAACCGACATGTATTCTTTCTGCTTCAGGCATGTTCTTTTTCAAATGCAGAGCGCTATCCGGCATGGAATGAGCAGAAATGCTGTCTGTCGAAATTTTACGAAGCTCATCGGAACGAAAAACAAAAAGACTTCCGTCGGCTGTTTGGATTCTTACGATCGAATCCGGAATAAATTCAACGATATGTCCCCTTATCATGTTCCCGTTTTTAAGATACAGCGTATTTTGAGACGCTTCTTGCGCGTAAAGAAACGGGGAAATGAGCAAAGCAATAATTAGGCATCCGAGTGTCTTCATTAACGCTTCCTTTCATCAACGCGTTGGAATATTCAATTATAACCGCCATTGCCAAAACAAGATACATCACAACGATCACATCTCACGATCCATGACAGCATTCCGATTTTCCATATCGCATGTCGACGCACAGGATCAAAATTCCATGTGTTTCAGCATCACAGATCCGGCTTATCGATCCATAGACCGCGAGTCAGGCACTCATAAAAGGGGCCGTCGATAAATCCATATCGAATAAATTGCAATCTCGGGACCGGCAAAAGCTGCCGTCTGAGAATCATAAATATTACGGGAGCCGGACTCGAGTGCAACATAAATGCGCCTGCCGATAACTTCAGGAGCACATTCCTGCCGTCGACCATCCGAGACTGAATGATGCACTTTCCCGTATGCATTGTTTTTAAAAAATTACAGGGAAATTGCCGCAGTGAAATATCGTCATGAGAATTTGTATTTGCAACCGGAACTATTCAAATATTTTCTTCGATATGCCCGGGAATAAATTATTCCAGCATATCCTGTACAGTCTGATGTATCAGTTCAACGTCGGCAGGTTTAAAAAAAATACGTGAAGCAGTTCTTTCGATAGCAGCGTTCAGTTCCGGCGCCAAAAGTCGTGATGCACGGAGCACGATGACTGGAATTGCATGAGCAAAAGAACGAAGAAGCTCCAGTTGTTTGACAATGTCATCGGAGAATGAAAATAAATCAACGACAAGAATGCTGGCATTCATGCCGGAGATCGCCTCCTTGAAATCGTCCAGCGCATTCAGCCGGACAATTTCGCATTTTTCTTCCATATCCATCAACAAAAAACGGGCGAGGTCCGGATCAGGGCTAAAGACAATGATGCGCTGCTTCTGAAATCGAACAGCTTCCGGGTCTTTCTGTACGGATCATATCTGGCGCTTCATCGGACATAAATTTTGGTTCATTCTTTAACGTCTAGAGAGTGAATTTCTTCAAGGAACGTGCCAGCATCGATGGCAAAAGAACAAGGCATTTTCCCGCGATTCATCTTGAGATGGAGAACAGATGAAAACAATTGTTGTTCTTAAGAAGAACATCTATATTTGTTTCCTACAAATCGGAAATAATTTAAACACGTAACGGTGAACAACGCATTTTTCGGAATATGCATCGGCCGGCCGATAAGAACCCACGGGCGCGGCAGTTCCTACGCCGATGGGAAATATAAAGTAAGGATCTATCGGGAAGGAATTTGGAGTTCTTCGATTTTTCTGTACAGAGAAGAGAGGCTGACGCCTAAAATTTTTGCGACTACTTCTTTATTTTGACCGTGAGAAGCCAAGGATTGCTGTATAAACTGGCGTTCGAATGTCCGCACGGCTTCTTTCAGCGCACCCGCGCCGGATATATCAGCCGGCGCATCGGCGGTCTGCGCCGGATGAATATATTCGGGTAAATGCTCGAGGCCGATAAGGTCTTCGTCGCAAAAAATCACAGCGCGCTCGATAGCGTTCTCCAATTCCCTCACTTCACCCTTCCACTGGTTTTGCAGAAGTGCACGCATCGCTTCGTTGGAAAATCCTTTGATCGGTTTGTTCATATGGCGTTTATGCAAATCAAGAAAATGTTCCGCAAGGAGCGGTATGTCGTCGGTCCGGTCTTTCAGCGGCGGCAAATCAATTTCCACTACATTGAGCCGATAATAGAGATCGTCCCTAAATTTTCCCGCTTCAACCTCTTTACGCAGATCCCGGTTTGTGGCTGCGATAATACGGACATCGACAATGATCGGATCGGTTGTTCCTACCGGTGTAATTTCCTTCTGCTCAAGCGCCCGCAGTAATTTAACCTGAAGCGGCATCGGGATCTCGCTCACTTCGTCTAAAAACACCGTTCCTCCGTCTGCAACTTTTAAAAGACCTTCCTTATCCATTGTCGCACCGGTGAACGATCCTTTTTTGTGCCCGAAGAGTTCGCTCTCAAAAAGTGTATCGACTATCGCGCCGCAATTGATTGGAACAAAACGTTTTTCATGCCGGGGACCATTATAGTGAATGGCACGGGCTACGAGTTCCTTGCCAGTCCCGCTTTTGCCCGTAATAAGCACCGTCCCGTCGCTTTTAGCAATGCGTGCAATGACATTAAAAATGCGTTTCATCGAAAAACTTTGACCGACAATCTGGCCGAAGTCATAGGTCCTCTGCAGTTCCTGACGCAGCATTGAATTTTCGACCGCCAGTGCCTGATATTCCAATAATTTTTTTAACCGGCAAATTACATCATCGAAGTTAAGCGGCTTGAGGATATAATCGGCAGCCCCTTCCCGCAGCGCTTCGATAGCCGTTTCTACGGATCCGAATGCCGTGACAATAATAACGGATGTCTGAGGAGTCCGCTGACGCACATGCTTGAGCAATTCCATTCCTTTCATGTGCGGCATTTCGATATCGGTAATGATAATATCGAACGGGTCCGCTTCCTGAAGTTCGAGCGCTTCTTTGCCGTTGGAAGATTCGGCAACCGTAAATCCCTCATTTTTCAAAACAAACGACAAGGATTCGCGGATGATCTGCTCATCGTCGACAATGAGAATACGCTTTGTCATGTTTACCCTTTCACCGGAAAGCTGATCGTGAACGTGCTTCCGCGATCCGGAATACTTTCAACAAAAATATCGCCTCTGAAACTTTTAACAATTCCATAGCTCACCCATAACCCGAGGCCGGTTCCCTGCCCGACTTCCTTCGTCGTGTAAAACGGTTCGAAGATCTTTTCGAGTTCCGAAGATTCGATTCCTTTTCCCGTATCGCGAATCATTATTTCGACCGTCTTTTCATTCTTCCGGCTCGAAACCGTTATTGTCACCCGTCCGTCCTTCCAGCGAATCGACCGCATTCATAAGAATGTTGATGAACACCTGAACAATTTGATCGGGCACTGCCGTAATTTCCAGTGTTTCATCGGCAAAAAGAAGTTCGAACGAAATATTTTTTACTTTCTTGCCGTAGCGCACGATATTGAGCGATTCCCGGAGAACCTGATTGATATCGGTCGGTTTGACGATGTAGGTCGAGGGGCGGGAGAAGTCGACAAGCTCGCGTATAATCCTTGTAATCCGGTTAATTTGACTATTAATGAGTTCCAATTTTTCTTTTGCGAACCCGTCGCTGCTTGTTCGCTGAATGACCTGGACAAGAGAAGAGATTGCCGTCAGGGGATTCCCTACTTCGTGAGCGATACCTGCAGCAAGCGTTCCGATGCTTTCCATTTTTTGGGATCGAATCAGCTGCTGCTCGAGAATTTTCTGCTCCGTGATGTCCCGATGCGCGCCGAGATACCCGAGAATCAACCCGTTCGCATCGATAATAGGAGAAAGAACGACTTCCATAAAAATCGGACTTCCGTCTTTGCGGCGGTTTTCAATTCTTCCAACCCAGATTCTGCCCGAAGAAATATGCTGCCATACGCCGGACCAAAATTCCTTACTGTGCCTGCCGCTGTTGAGTATACGCGGATTCTTGCCGATCAGTTCGGCAGAGGCAGAATCCGCTGACTTTTTCAAACGCCGGATTAACATAGACCATGTTTCCGCTTGCATCGGTAATTTGAATCGGATTGATGGTACGCTCAATGACGTTGGAAAAACGCAGAAGATCGAGTTCTTTTTGTTTTTCAACCGTCGTATCGTGTGCAACAAACAGCCATGCTGTCTGCCGGCCTTTCTGAATGGACCGAACTTTCCATTGGGCATACATGAGCGTTCCGTTTTCTGAAAGGAATTGCACTTCCCCGTTCATTCCATCCTTCCATGGCAGAGACGCATGGAACGCCTCCCGCCCTTCGGGGAAAAGAAGGCCGGACAAACTGTTTTCTGAAGGATTGGCCCGGGAACCGAACAATTCCCTGGCGCAGGCATTGGAATAAAGAATAGTAAGATCTTCAAGAAGAATGAAAACGATTCCTGGCAGTTTATCAACAACGCTATCGAAACCGGAAAATATTGAGGACTTTTTTTCCATGCCTTCTTTACAAATTACATGATGCTTTGCCAAGAGGCAAGTGGGTAATTAAAGTTCTTGGTTCTTGGTTCTTAGTTCTGGTTCTTAGTTCTTGGTTCTTAGTTCTTAGTTCTTGGTTCTTGGTTCTTGGTTCTTGGTTCTTGGTTCTTAGTGCGTTTTCATAAGCCTATGGGCTGCAGTTCAGGCATTCACGGTTTTATGCAAATCTACTATTGAGTTATTTGGTTTGTCAGTTACTTTGTTTATTCAGTCTACTGTTTTCAGTTCACAGCTCGCCGTTTACTGATTTTAAAAGAACATCCGGCAGTCATTGCTGACATACCGGATGTTTTCCACCAAGAAGGAGGTTAGGGGGAACTTATTAAAATGGACCGGTCATATCGCCCGACGCGGAATCTGCATTTTCATCTTGTGAGGAGAAAATTTCGACATGGTCGTTATAATTATTGAAAAAAGGATTCATCCACTCTTCTCCATCACCGAAGAAGCGCTGAAATTGTATTTGCGGGAGAGTAGACCGATAATCATAGAATTCAATATCGGATTCCTGCAGAACAATCGAAATGTTCATTTTTTCTCCTCGCCTTAATATACTAAGCTGCAGCGTGTCGCCTTCATCGCATTTTCGCACTTCACGTAGAATATCTTTTTTCTCACGTACGGTTCGCTTGCCGGCCTGAAGGATAATGTCCCCTGCTTTCAATCCCGCTTCTTCGGCTGAACTTTGTTTTGCTACATCTTGAACGAGCATTCCTTCGTTCCGCGGCGCGCCGAAATACTCACCGAGCTGTTCATTCAGAGGAAGAAGCCGCATTCCAAAAATTCGGGCACTGAACATAAAGGACATGGGAGGCATTAATTTCTTTTCCCGGAACATAAATTCCGGCTTCGAGCGGTACGTTCCGACTTTTATTGAAAAGTTCTTTTCTTCCCCGTTTCGTACGACTACAAGGGAGATTTGTGTTCCAGGTTTGGATTTACGAACGGCACGCATAAGTCCGTCAGCATTTTCGATCGTCTGTTCTGCGAAGCGTATGACGACATCGCCGCGTAAAATACCGGCCGAATCCGCCGGACTATCGTCCACCACTTCAGAAATATACGCTCCTTCATTGATTTTCAGATTTTCTTTTTTTGCAAGTTTCTTATCAACATCTTGAACAAAGACGCCCATCCAGCCGGACTTTTTTATTTTTTGACCCGGCTCATTCTCCGCTGCCCGCGCTCCTGATTCCCATGGAGCCGTTGCAACGAAGAGTAAACAAATCAGTACCATCTTTTTCATGAGAGCAATCCCTTTCTTAAAGATTCTGTCCTCTACAAAAAGCGGCGTATAAACCCGCCGTCGGTCCTTTGCGTGTATAGACGCGAGAGAAACGAGAAGGTTCCGTTTAGAAAACGGGCAAAAAAAATCCCGACCGCCGGAAAGCGATCGGGATAATATCCTGGCGTATATAAAATTTTACTGGAAATCTCCGCCGTAAGACCAGGATCCGACAGTCGGACGTCCATCCGTACCGATTGTCACAGTGACTGTGTTTGTACTGGAGGATTGAGAAGTTCCTACAAAAGTTACGCTTGCAGCACCAACGGTTCCCGAAGTGGTATAAAGGCCGTTTTCGTTCGTTTGTAATTTTGACGGAATCTAGTGAATCCTGTGTAATTGTTTCCGCCGCCGCCCATCGAAGTGGGACGAATGCGATATTGATATGCATTTGCAGCGAGGTTATTTAAATCGTTAACGATGGCATCTTTGTTTGCCTGTACGCTTTGTGCGCTGAACAAGCTCAATCCAACGGCGATTGCGATACCAACAATGATAACGCCAAGGATGATAAGCAGAAGTTGTTGTTGACCCATGATGTACTCCTTTTTATAATATTATAGATTGGTTTCTTTTCCGATCTGGACTTAATTGTTCAAAATCCATTCCACATATTAGAACGTCTTTTTAAAGCGAATTTCGGCGCTTTATCAGATGTTGGTCGGTATTAATTACCGCTTATAAAGCGCTTCATTGTAAAAAAAACAGTAATCTGTTAAAAAGCGTAGAGTCAAGGGCGAAGCATGACAGCCGATGAATATGGAGTGGTAGATAGACACCTGATGTCCAAAATTGCCAGACTCGTTTTCAATGATCGTCGGGGACAAAAATTTCGCCATATCATTTTCCAGCGGTTTCTCAACTTATCGCATTTAATATGGATAATGTTCCATTTAGATTCATCGATTCGCCTTTTAAGAGAATCGCAAAGAGTTATTAAGTTCAAATAATTCTCTTTTCGCCGGTATACTCGCAAAACCCCAAGATATATCTTCTCACAAAAGAATATTTTTTTGCAGCCAAATTTACCGAATATTTACAGAGATTCTAGTGCCATTCCGAAAAAATGATATTTTATTCCATGAGGCACAGTGCCGCGAAATCATTCATATTTCTGTCAATGAAATACAACTTTATTTATTTGAAGCGGCAAGAGGATATCAACTGGACGCTCTACACACAGCAAAAACGCCATCACGGAAATAATTACCGACGCAGGAAAGAATCTCACAAAAAAAGCCTCGCATAAATGCGAGGCTTTGAAGTTTTTTCACAAAACAGTAAAGTTTTAGACTTTGCTAACTTGTGCGGCTTGCAGGCCTTTGGGGCCTTGTTCAACGTTGAATTCAACGCGATCGCCTTCGTTTAAGGTTTTGTAACCTTCGCCGACAATTGCTTTGAAATGAACGAATACATCTTCGCCATTGTTTCGTTTAATGAATCCAAAGCCTTTTGCGGCGTTGAACCATTTTACTGTTCCCTGCTCCATAGGAAACTTCCTTTCTTATTGCGGAATTAATAAATGTACCCGAGGCTGTTCGCCAGATGTTCTTGGCTTTTTCACAGATTAATTATGAATCTCCTTTAAAGATGGTCGATTCACAATTATTGATAGACCTCGTGAAGCATCCTAACACGTGGAACACAGAGACTCTATCCGAAGCTGTTGTAAAGCGCGATGTTGTTTTTACTACAACACATCGGTCCGTCAGCGCGAAAACGGAGTACGTGAATTGTTACTTTAAATATAGATAATGGAACAGCAAAAAGCAATATTTCTTACACAAGAATATTGCATTCTTTTGCCGGTCTTTGTATCTTGGCATTGGAGAGGCATATCATAGAGGGCTTTGATGTTATGAAAATCAAGAAAAATGTACTTGTCATTGATGATGAAGAAATATGGCGGCTTATGATTCGCCGTTTTTTGGAAAATAGGGGCTATTCTGTTAAGACGGTCGGAAGCGGGCCGGAAGCTCTTCAGATGCTTTCTTCATTCAGGCCGGATATTATTTTAAGCGATGTACGGATGCCCGAAATGAACGGATTCGATTTTTTAGATACCGTCCGCCAATTGCCGATCATTGCTAAAATTCCGGTTGTTTTTTTCTCTGCGATTGACGATTTTGACGCACGAAAAACGGCGAGAGATCTCGGCGCTATCGATTTTATCATAAAACCGTTTAATGAAAAAGAAATCGATTTTATTCTTTCAAAATACCTCGCATAAGACCCTTTGGGGTAACACGGGGAAATCAGGATATCGGCTGCAAAAAAGCTATGTTCGGAATCAACTTCCAAAACCTTAAAAAATTTCGCGTCTCCCTTGGGCCCGTCGAACAGGCACAAATTGTCGTTTCGTTTGTTGTTGTCGCTTCGCTCATCACCATCGTCGTACTGCGATGGACAAGCGGACACACGCTGGAATGGCTGCTGTTCGGCAGCGTCATTACTGTCGGCGCGTTCGGATTCATTATCGTTACGGTAACGCTTAAATACGGGCGGCTCTTTGAAGAACAAAAACAAGAACTGATCGCACTGAATGCATTTACCGAATCCATGAATCGCTCAGTGACGATCCAATTTCTTCTCCAAAACGCTCTGTACGAAGTTCGGCGGCTCCTTGGATATTGAATACGGATGGATATTCCGGGCTGAAGGAAATACTCTTATCATTAAGCGCACAACGCGGCACGGAAGAACTCGATAGTTCCGTGCTTGACTCGTCTGTCGACCTTTCCGACGAACGTTTTGCATGGGTCTTCAATCCCAAAATTGTGAAACGAAAAAATTCTTCAAAAAAAAGTTCTACGGATGTATGGCAATATGGAATGATCGGATCGTGGGCATCGACGCCCATTCTCATGAAAGACCAATTTTCCGGAGTCATGATCGCGGCAAGCAAAAAAAGAAATGCCTTCAGTCAAAAACAAGTCGAACTCATGACCGCGTTTGCCAATCAACTCGGCATTGCAATGGAAAATGCCGCTTTGTTCGACCGCCTTATCAAATCGGAAGAACGCTATGCAGACCTCTTTGAACACTCGCCCGATATGTCCCATATCGTCAATCAAGACGGAGTGATTGTCAGCTGCAACCAAACGGAAGCGGCGCGCCTCGGTTATCTGAAAGAAGATCTTATCGGCCAATCGATTTTGAAATTGTATCCGAAAGAGTACCACAACTCAATCAATAAAATGCTGCAGGATATATTCAGACATCATTTGGAAATCAAGGACTTGGAGGAAAAATTTATAACGGCAAACGGAGATCTGGTCGATGTCAGCATCAAAGCTTCGCTCATCCCGGATGAACAGGGAGAACCGATGCTTATGCGCGCCGTTGCCCGCGATATTACGGAAAAGAAAAAAATGGAGGCCAAGATTATCCATGCACAGCGCATCGACAGCATCGGAAATCTTGCGGGAGGGATTGCTCACGACTTCAACAACATTCTGACCAGCATTCTCGGATCTACGGCAATCATGCGCCGCAAGATAAAGCACGAAAGTGAATGGTATCATTTTGTCGAAATCATAGAAACTGCCGCAAAACGCGGAGCTTCTCTGACCCGGCAGCTGCTGACCTTTGCACGGAAAAGCACGGCTCATTTCCGCCCCATTATTGTCAATGATATTATTCAAGAAACCCTCCATCTTTTCGGACGAAGTATCGATAAAACGATCTCGATCAAAACTAACTTTTCCCCGGACACTTACATTATCAACGGAGACGATGGACAAATTCAGCAGGCTCTTTTGAACCTCCTCATCAATGCGCGGGATGCCATGCCCGATGGAGGGGTGGTCACAATCACGACCTCAAAGATTGCCGTTACAAAAAGAAACCCTTAAAAGCGGAGAACATCGTGAGGGAAATTACATTGCTATTTCTATTGCGGACACCGGCACGGGGATGGACGCAGAAACACTACAGCATATTTTTGAACCATTTTTTACGACAAAAAATCAGGGAAAAGGAACCGGCCTCGGTTTATCCGTTGTCTACGGCGTTGTCAATGCACATAACGGTTTCATTACAGTCAACAGTCAATTCGGAGCCGGATCGGAATTCATCGTACACCTCCCCCTTCATCCGGTGACGGAGACTTTTCGACGGCCGCTCCGGAAGCAAAAACTTGCGCACGGAAACGAACATATTCTTATTGTTGATGATGAAAAAGATGTCGCAGGCGTTATCGCAGAAATGCTTGAGTCGCTCGGTTATCAGGTGAGCGCTGTGCACAGCGGTTTAACCGCCATCGATCTTTTTAAAAAGAAAAAACGTTTCGATGCGTTGATTCTCGATCTTAATATGCCGAGAATGAGCGGACAGGAGACTTTTTTTAAGCTCAAAGAAATCGATCCGCAAGTACGCGTCATTATAGCAACAGGATACAGCAACCGCATCATCGATACTTCTCCTCTGCGCGATCATGCGAATGCGCTTCTGCAAAAACCTTTTCAAATTGAAGAACTTTCTAAAACTCTCCGAACCGTTCTCGACGAAGGCAAAAATTGATTTGCGGCCGGAGTAAGCTTTGAGAGAACGACAGGACCGATTTCTTTTCTTGAAAGTGGCTGAAATAATCACTACACTTTAACAAACCTTCACATCCACAATCTTCAATCGGATGCAGAACGTATGACTTTGGAACAATTCGCTGAAGGATTAAAGCAGCTTCGCATTGAAAGGCAGCTCTCCCTTCTGGATATTTCGACCGAAACGCGGATCAATATCAAATTTCTTGCGGCGATCGAAAACGGACAGTTTCATATGCTTCCCCAGACGTACATCCGTGCGTTTCTCCGGGAGTACAGCCTTATGGTTGGCGCCAAACCGGAAGATACTCCTTCGGCAATACAACGAAATTGCCATGTCCTCTCCCCCGCCTGCATCCATTGCAAAAATCGAGCCATCCTTATCAACACGTTTGCCGGGAGCGGATCCATCGTGGGGGATTAGTTCCGCAGCAAACATGGTTTTTTATTGCCGGGCTTGCAATCGTTATCATCGTCCTCGCTTCCTGGTTTGCCGTCACTTCTCAACCGGCTCAGCATTCATCCAAAACTCCTGAAATTCCGTTCGAAAAGATCGTTCAGGAAAATGAAGCGGCTGCCATTTCTCAAAACCCCGTGCAGCAGCCGCAGGTCATTGTACCGCCTAAAATCGACAGTCTGACTCTGGAAATGACGACGACCGATTCGGTCTGGATTAATCTCTTGATCGACAATAAAAAATCGGAAGAGCATCTCGTCGGTCCTCATCGGAAATATTCGTGGACCGCAAAAGAACGGTTCGCTGTGACAATGGGAAATGCCGGGGGTGCTACATTTCAACTCAACGGAAAAGATCTCGGAATGCTCGGAAAGCGCGGGGCAGTCCTTCGCAATATGATCCTGACAGAAGCCAACCTCCGCGGGCAGTAAGACTGCCGCATCGAGGAGTGTTATGCAACGGGATATTAAAAAGGAAATAGAAGATCTTCGCATTCAGATTCTCGATCACGATTATCGTTATTACACTCTTGCCCATCCTGTTATTTCCGACGAAGAATACGATCTCTTGATGCACAAGCTTCTTTCGCTGGAGCAGCAGCATCCAGGCCTCCTCACTCCCGATTCCCCAAGCCAGAGTGTAGGCGGACAGCCGCTGAAAGAATTTTCTACTGTGACCCACGATGTTCCGATGCTCAGTCTGGCCAATACCTATAATGAAGACGACATAAGGGACTTCGACCGCAGAATTGCAGAGACCCTGGGATTCGGTGCATACCGGTACGTCTGCGAACTTAAATTCGACGGCATTGCGGTGACGCTGCACTACCGGCGCGGGATCCTGACGCTCGGTGCAACACGCGGAGATGGAACACAAGGGGACGATATTTCTCAAAACCTAAAAACCATACGGTCTATTCCACTTCGGCTGCATGCTCAGTCCCCGGTTCCGGATTTTTGTGAAGTGCGGGGAGAAGTTTTTATGAAACGATCCGATTTTGAACACATGAATGAAGAACGGCTTCTTGCCGGAGAAAAAACTTTTGTCAACCCCCGGAACTCGACTGCAGGGACGTTGAAACTTCAGGATCCGAAATTAGTCGCCCAGCGGCCGCTGAATTTTATCGCCTATTATCTCCGTTGTCCCGGAATTGACCTGCAGAGTCACAGCCGATGCCTCGCCGTATTAAAAGAATACGGTCTGCCGGTCAGCCCGCAATCGCAAATCTGCACGACGATCGATGAGGTTATTGCGTATTGGAAAAAATGGGAACAGAATCGAGATTCGCTGCCGTTCGATATCGACGGTATTGTCGTTAAGCTCGATGCTCTTGCACAGCAGGAACAACTCGGTTCTATAGCAAAAAGTCCGCGATGGGCTGTAGCTTTCAAATTTTCTTCCAGGCAGGCGGAAACGCTCCTGCATGAAATTCATCTTCAAATCGGGCGGCTCGGAACCGTTACACCGGTCGCCGACCTTGAGCCTGTCTTTTTGGCGGGTACAACTGTGACGCACGCCACATTGCATAATGTCGAATATATTAAAAAGCTTGACATTCGTTTGACAGATCACGTAATTGTTGAAAAGGGCGGGGACGTTATTCCAAAGGTCAGCGGTGTAGTTTTGGAAAAACGCCGGAAAGAAACACAGCCTTTTAAATTCCCGGCCGTTTGTCCGGAATGCGGTGCAAAGTTATTCCGGCCTGAAGGTGAAGCCAATTATTTTTGTGAAAATAGCGAATGCCCTGCACAAATCATGGGCAGAATTCAGCATTTTGGAAGCCGGGGAGCTATGGATATCGAGGGACTCGGCGAAGCAAACGTAGAACAGCTCGTTCTTTGCGGACTCCTGAAAAACAGTGCCGATCTCTATGATTTGCATAAAAAACGAGGCTATTTTGCTTGCTCAGGAACGGTGGGGACAAAAAAGCGTCCAGAATCTGCTGGATGCGATCGAAAAGAGCAAGAAACAGAAATTTCCCCGCGTCCTTTTTGCACTCGGTATTCGGCATGTTGGTGCAAGTATTGCACAGCGGATTGTTGAAAAATTTCGTACAATACAACAATTGGAATCTGCCTCCATTGATGAACTGAAAGAACTTGAAGGAATTGGTCCGCAGATAGCTGAAAGTATTGTTCGATATTTTGCCGATGACCATAACCGGACAATTGTAAAACGACTGACATTAGCCGGCTTGACGATGGACGGAGAAAGGAAAGACCCAAGGCAGCATCGGCGTCCGTTGTCAGGAAAAGTTTTCGTTATAACGGGTGCCTTAACAGACAATGACACGGGACGAGGCAAAGGAACGCATCGAATCGTCGGGCGGAAAAGTTTCTTCATCGGTAAGTGCAAAAACCGATTTTGTCGTTGTCGGCGCTGATGCGGGATCGAAGCTGAAAAAAGCTCAGATATTGAAAATACCGTTGATCGATGAAAAGAATTTTATTAAACTCATAACAAAATAAATTCAAGACAATCATCATCCATATATTGGAGGAAGTCCTATGTTTTCATTCCAACGTTCAGTTATCTTCCTTCTGTTTGTTTGTTTTTTCTGCATTATTGCATCGGCTCAAACAAGAAGCGGAAAATTCGGTATCGGAGTTGCCGCAGACGGGACAGAACTTTTAGGCCTCTCGTCGAGTTCGAATGCGAACATCTCGTACGGACGCCGGCCTCAGTGCTTTTTATTCCATCACAGAGGGCGTCGGACTTCGTTCGACTCTGGGCATGGGGCAACTTGGCTGGAAATCTCCCGTGACATTACAGAATGTTACGACCAATCTTATGTACGATAACTTCTATGTCAGTGCAGACTTTATGCCCAATAGTTCGTTTAATCCATTTCGTTATGGCGGGTGCAGGAATAGTGATTGTTCGACCCGACAGCGCTTGACGGAACACCGGACGCCTGACAAGAAAAATATATCGAACATTGATATACATTATATCGTCGGCGGCGGATGCGATTACTTTCTCAATGAATTTTGGTCGGTGACCGTCAAAGGAGAATATGTAATGACGAATTCTTCATGGTATGACGGCGGACCAACGGGTCTTTCCCAGGGAAAAGCGCTAATTTCGTTCGCGCAGGTCTGGAAGTCCGTTATTATTTCTTCGATCAATCGTTCATCACCAAGATGCTGGAAGCAATAAAGGATCGTTTCAAGAAAAATTAATAGTGAATGTTTGAAAAATTTCGTTTTGCCATCGGAATGGCTTACGCACGATTCCATTTCCGCAGAAAAAAAGATCATGCGATGAACTTTACAGAACATTCTGACTCGTGCGCACCGTGTTCTCGTGATTTTTCCGGAGACAGAATTCGATGCTGACTCGGCTTCAACGGTGTTGCGGTATCTTCTGCGGCGTTTTTCGGCGAGAGGAATACTTGTATTAATCCGGAACGACTTTCTCCATGTTCTATCGTCAGCGCCGCCGGTCAAAACTTTGATTTATACAAAAGAAGATATTTCGCGCTGGTTCATACCGAGGCGCGATGTGATGACTCGACTGACCTCCAATACTTTCGATGTTGCCGTCGATTTGAATGAATATCTTTCGCTTCCCGGCGCGTTTCTTTGCAAAGCATCCAACGCGCCTCTGCGCATTAGTTTTACAAAACCGGAAGGTGATTTCTTCTATAATTTTCAGGTTCAATTGAAGGAGTCTTCCAATATAATTTCAACATTGAGAAATTTTCTAAAATGTCTGGATATGTTTTAACGAGTTCAACGGAGCAGCACCATGCACTTTGATATAAAGAAAAACGGCAAAGCAACAATTTTAAAAGTTCACGACAAAAAGCTGGATGCCGCCGTTTCCCCAGATCTCAAAGGTGAATTTCTGGTGCTCTGTACCGCTCAGCTGAAGGAGCTTATTATCGATCTTTCGGCTGTTGAATTTTGCGACAGCAGCGGATTAGGCGCACTGCTCATTGCAGAACGAAAAATGCGGGAACATGGCGGTGTCGTAAAACTTGCCGGTGTGCAGAAAAAAATCCTTTCGCTGATTAAAATATCGCACTTGGACCGTACCTTTCAACTCTATGATTCTCTTGCAGAAGCAGTTAAAAAATAGAATATTCTATTTTATGGAGGAAGAAAAAGACATCGCTGTTCTTTCATGAATACCGCATCACCCAATAAAAACGGCAGGGCCGTACCGATCTGAAGCATCCATTCCTCTCCAACATCAGATTCAACGATTTAAGAATTTCCTCCGTCTCGAAAAAAACGTCGCGCACCAGACTCTTCTTTCCTATTCATTCGATCTTCAGAAATATTCCGGCTTCCTTCTGCGAAAGAATCAGACAAGTGCTGCAGCAGTAAGCGGGACATTGATCAATGAATTTCTTGAAGAGCTTCATCATGCAGAGCTAAACCCGAGAACCGTTTCAAGAATTTTATCTACGGTACGCGGATTTCATAAATTTCTGATAGGCGAGGGCGAAGTGACCGATGATCCTACAGAGTCCATCGATACGCCCAAGCTCCCTAAAACACTTCCCAGCGTACTGACCATTCAAGAAATCGACGATATTTTCAAGCAGCCGGATATATCCTCTTCCAGGGGCATTCGCGACCGCGCTATTCTGGAAACTCTCTATGCGACCGGCATGCGCGTTTCTGAACTGGTCAATCTCAAACAGGCCGATCTGATGTTCGATGAGGGTTTGGTTATAGTCTTCGGCAAAGGATCCAAAGAACGTTTGATTCCCATCGGAACTTCAGCACGGCAATGGATCGATACATACCGCAAACAGACGCGCATTCATCTTGCGGGAAAAAATAAGTCCGAGGATTATGTTTTTTTGAACAACCGGGGGACGAGACTGACCCGTTCAATGATTTTTAGAATTGTCGACCGCTACTGCACAGCCGCCCGAATCGAAAAAGAAGTGCATCCCCATACATTCCGGCATTCTTTTGCCACGCATCTTCTCGAAGGCGGAGCCGATCTTCGTGCCGTCCAGGAAATGCTCGGCCATGCCGATATCTCAACGACACAAATCTATACCCACATCGACAGAGAATATCTCAAAGAAGTGCACCGCACGTTTCATCCGAGAGGATAAGAGGAAGAAAAGCAAGAATACAGGAGTCAGAAGAAAGAATATAGAATTAAAAATAAACTCACTCTGTTCTTCCATCTTCTTTCTAACTCCTGTCTTCCGACTTCTCTCTTCCTGCTCCTATTGAGAAATTTTACCAGCGCGCAGCTCCTTGACGAGACGTTCCGCTTTATAGATTTGATCCAATCCTTCCAGAAGACCGGCAGAGTGAACCGATACGGAGCGGTTTTTCGTTTCGTCAAAAATCACATCGCCGGGCAGACTTTCCATATTACCGTCGAAAACTAATCCGACAATCTGCAAATCTTTATTCACAACCGGACTGCCGGAATTGCCTCCGATAACGTCGTTTGTAGAAACAAAATCCATCGGAGTACTCATGCTGAAGGTTGGCGGGGGATTCTCCCAGCGGGAGGAAAACTTCCATGGATCCTTTCTGCCGAATGAATAATAACGGTCGTATAACCCATAGAAGGTCGTGATCGGAGGCGCAAGTGTTCCGTTGTATTCATATCCTTTGACTCTTCCATCAGCGATACGAAGCGTAAATGTAGCGTCGGGAGGAATTTGAGTCCCATAGATGCTGTACATCGCTTCACCGAGAATTTCCATTTGGGACTGAATTTTGTCTTGAATCGTATTTGCTTTATCACGCAGTTCAATGCTCCGGTCGCGTACAGCCGCCGCAAAAGCAATCAACGGATCGGAAGAAGCAAGAATTTCACCGGGTGATTTGCCGATAAATGCACGGAATTTTTCTCTCGAGGCAAAAACCGACCCGGCAGCCAGCGCCTCTGCCGCCTGTCGAGGCGGGCGTCCTGCGAGCAGTTTATTGAAATTTTCATTCTCTCCTCTGAACAAACGGGCCATTATTTCGAGCTGATACGAAAGAATGCATTGTTCAAGTTCCGGGTTAAAAGAAGCAGGATACAAGATCGCTTCTATCGAATCCCGCCGCGTCCCTTGATAACTGTCCGGTATGAACTTCGCTGCACCTTTCATCGCTGCTGCCCGATCGACGATATGCTGAGACAGAAAGAGAAATTGAGACCGCGTCCTCCCGCTCATGTTCAGAGCGGCTTGTTCGGGATACATTGCATTGAGTTCCCATTGAAGTTTTTCTATCTCTGACCAAGGATCTCCATATTTTCGTTTCAATTCCGGATTCGTATTCACGGCCGCTTTAAATTTATTCTCAAAATCTATTTTCTTTGTCAGCACGACCGGATCGAGCAGCCCGTCCAGATATCCGGTCAGCGCTTTGCGTGAATTTTCAAGACCGAAAATCGTATTCAAATATTTTAATTTTGAATCGGGATGCCGTTCTACATACTTTGTATACACCGTCCCGGCTTTTTCGTACAATTCCTCGGAGAGAGGCAATGCATAATCGCGAAGGAATTCGAGTCGTATTACCGTTTCCAGGCGGCTCGTGCTTCCCGGGTTTCCGATCACAAACGTCGCATCGCCTTCCTTTGCCCCTTCCGGACTGAATTTAAAAAAATCGACCGTCTTTAAAGGGACCCCGTGATCATAGATACGGAAAAACGCACAATCGAAATCGTACCGCGGGTATGTAAAATTATCCGGATCGCCTCCGAAGAACGCAGCAATTTCCTCCGGGGCATAGACGATCTTAATATCGGTATACCGCTTGTAGCCGTAAAGAGAATACCTGCCGCCGTTATAAAACGCGATAACGCTGAAAATCATAGAATCGTTCGGTGCGATTTCTTTATATTTATTTGCTGCCGCTTTTTGAATTTCGGATATTTTGTCGATGCGATTCTGAATCTTTTCTTTATCCGTCGATCCTTTATCAAAAGCGTGCTGAATCTCGCTGGTTACATCCTCCATAACGCGCAGTTGATCGATATAGAATCCGGGAACTTTTCGCTCATCAGCAAGCGTCGGCGCATAAAAACCTTCTTCTGCCAGACGTTCACCTTGGCGTGTAACGCTGTCCAGTGAACTCCGCGCACAATGATGATTTGTCATGACCAGCCCGTCTTCGGAGACGAAAGAGGCGCTGCAATTCGGCAAGCGGAGCGCCGCCAAACGCGCTTTGTCGAACCATTCCTTGCTTGGTGTAAAATTGTAGGTTTGCGCAAAGTACTCTGCAGGCGGAAAATCGAATGTCCACATTTTTCCCGTGTCAAACCGTCCCGCCCTGATGGTATCGTGCTTCATAAAATTCCACAATTCTGTTCGTGTCGTCTCCCTTGTCGAACAGCCGCCGAGAACAATTAAAAGAAGCCATCCAGCATAGCCGAACGATGTCCAATTACTTTTCATACAATCCTCATGAAATAACAGTTGCAAATTATTCTTTCAAGAAACATGCAGAAAGAATATGGGGGACAAGCAAACTTATCAAGAATACAGTATCCGGAATTAAGAAGGTTGAAGTTTAATCCTTTGTTTTCCATTCGCTCTTAAAGACATTAGAGTCTATAGTCTGTTATTCTTATTCTTCTCCTGGATTCTTGATTCTTTAAAAAATCCCCCTGCCCTCCCATATCGCGAACATAGAAGAGCAGGGGTTTTTGCATTCGTCTCGAAAACCCACCGTGCATGGAGAGACGAAATTTTAAAGAACGGCGCATCGATACGCATATCCTGCCCGCCAGGGCAGAGGCCGCCAAATCGAATAGCTGAATAATAAAATTCCTTCTTCAGCAGATGCGCTGCCGGACTTGAATTAGTCCATGATCTTGCGCAAGAACGCCGGACGCTCGATATCGGTCTTATCGATCTTTTCTTTTGACTGTCCGAATTCACGTTGAGCTGTACTCGGCAGTTCCACTCCGCGGCGCGCATAAGTCGGCGCATCGTATCTCGACAACTCCGTCAACCCGGTTGGAACATGATCGATCAGTCTTGCAATCGGTCTTGCCGGACGCTGGAGCGCTGTCGCCCGTTTGTTGAAACCTGTTGCAATAACCGTGACGATCATCTCGTCCGTCATGTTTTCGTCGATTACCGTGCCGAGAATAACATTTGCTTCTTCGCCGGCTGCTTCATGAATGACCTTCGTCGCTTCGTCGATTTCCATAAGACTGAGCGTTGGTCCGCCGGTAATGTTGATTAAAATACCCTGTGCACCGGCAATCGAAATGCCTTCGAGCAGCGGGCTGGAAATGGCCTGATGAGCCGCTTCCGTTGCACGCTCTTCGCCTGTCGCAACGCCGCTGCCCATCAACGCATCTCCCATTTCTCTCATGATCGTGCGCACGTCGGCAAAATCCACATTAATATAACCGGGAACCGTGATGACTTCGGAAATGCCGCGGGTGGCATTGTAGAGAACCTGATTGGCAAGTTCGAATGCTTCCATAATAGGTGTACGCCTGTCAATCAGATCGAGCAGCTTCTGGTTTGGAATGCAGATCAGCGTGTCGACATTTTTCCTCAGTTCCTCAATGCCGTCTTCCGCCTGGCCGCCGCGTTTCTTTCCTTCGCTGTTGAACGGCTTGGTCACGATCCCGACAACAAGCGCACCGATGCTTTTTGCTATGCTTGCCACCAGCGGTGCGCCTCCCGTTCCCGTGCCGCCTCCCATACCGGCGGTTACAAAGACCATATCGCATCCGCTCAATGCTTGGGCGATTTCTTCGCGATCTTCTTCCACCGCACGGAACCCGATTCCGGGATCCGCACCGGCGCCAAGGCCTCGCGTCAGACTTTTTCCGATTTGAATTTTTTGCGCCGCCTTGCTGCGCTCAAGAGCCTGAAGGTCGGTGTTGATTGCAACGAAATCGACGCCGGCAAGACCCTTGTTAATCATACTATTGACTGCATTACCGCCTCCGCCGCCGACTCCGACGACACGGATCTTCGCTCCACGACTTCCCGGTAAATCTAATTCAATAGGCACGGTAGATTCTCCTTTTATTAGTTGGTGAAATATGTTTTTTAAATTTTTCCATTCGCTTATGTTATTCAAGTTCAAGGCGCGGCAGGACTATAGTTCCCCGTTCAGTTGTTCTCCGGTTTCATTGTTCCTCGATTCCATTGTTCTTCGATTCTATTGTTGTTTGATCATCGTTTTTAAATCAATTCACCATTTACTATTCACCATTTACCATTCACTATTCACCATTCCTTTACAGTTCATCGAACCAAGCTTTCATTCTTCTGAAGATTGTTTTTCCTTTTCCATCTTGAATGACCGACTTTACAGTCGATCGGTCTTTATGTTTCAATTCGTGAAATACAAGGCCTACACCGGTTGCAAAAATCGGATTTTCGATTTCCCGGACTAACCCGGAACTGAAGCCGCCGGGAATGCCGATCTTGACCCCCATGCCGAGCACTTCTTTCGCAAGTTCCGCAGTTCCCTTGATCAGCGAACCTCCGCCGGTCAAGACCACCCCGGCAGAAAGATGTTTCGAATATCCAGAACGCTTGATTTCTATCGCCGCACATTCTAAAATTTCTTCCATCCGCGGCTGAATGACCTTGCAGAGCAGCTGCTTATCGATTTCGATCGGGGCACGGCCGCCGATACCCGGGAGCATAATTGGCATATTGTCAACGATCGCCGGTTCGAACGCAAAGCCGTAATCGACTTTGACCTTTTCTGCCTGATCCGTTAGAATGCCGAAACCTTTGCGGATATCGTCCGTGACTTTTTTTCCTGCAATGCCGATGACAGCTGTATGACGAATCGTCCGCTCTTCAAAAACCGCAAGATCGGTCGTACCGCCGCCGATATCGAGCAAAGCAACCCCGACCTCTTTCTCTTCATCTTCCAGAACTGCATAACTCGATGCAAGCGGTTCGAGCACCATATCGTTGACATGCAGCCCCGCCCGCTGAACGCATTTATAAATATTCTGTGCTGCCGTGACAAGCCCCGTGATAATATGCACAACCGCTTCCATCCTGACGCCGGACATTCCGACAGGATCGTAAATGCCGTCCTGACCGTCCACGATGAACTGCTGCGGAATGACATGAATAATTTTACGATCCAGCGGCAGAGCAACGCGCTTTGTGTCTTCAATCAATCGGTCTACATCTTCCTGTGTAATTTCGTTTTCAGGCCGGCTGATACTGATGACGCCGCGGCTTTGAAAACTCTGAATATGGTCGCCCGCAATGCCGACAGTGACAGAATTGATCTTGACCCCCGACTGCTGCTCGGCATCCTGCACGGCGGCCTGAATCGAGCGGACGGTCTTTTCTATATTCGTCACAACGCCGCGCGTCAATCCATCTGATATGCTGCGTCCGATTCCCAAAATTTTCATTTTCCCGGGATAATTTTCATCGGGCGAAGCGACAATGGCGCAGACCTTTGTCGTTCCTATATCCAGGCCAACCGCAATTTCTTGTTCCATAGATTCTCTTTCCATTCTTCAGCATTAAGATTTTGATTCAGGATACCATTTTGCAACAATCTGGTCCCTGTACCGCAGGTCGACGTACTGCAAGGAATGTGCGCCGCGCGTTTTAATATATTCAGCCCAAAACACTTCAAGCTTCACAAACTTTTCCGCAACATCGCCGATGCCGAAAACGATCGGCATGCTGTTTTCAACGGCATAAAGCACGATATCTCCTGCCGTATGAACCTGTATTTCGGAAATGTTGTAGTACATTTCATGATTGATGCTCCGCATTGTCATGAGCAATTGCAGCGCCTGTCGTGTTTGATCATCTCGAATCGTCGACCCGAGTGCAAGTTCTTCGCTCAGCGGTATTCCGCTGATCACCGGAAGATCGAAAAGCTTTTTCGAGATACTGCGCGGAAGCACAACGCCTTCATCGTCGACGTAGAGCGTCTCCACACGGTTGACAATGGCAATCGGTACCCGCTCGGAAACGCTGACAGAAATTGAATTTGGCAAATTTCTTTCCACAACTGCGTCTTTGATATAATAGTGACTCATCACATTGCGCTGAATTGCAGTCAGGTCTGCCTGATAGAGAAGCGTTCCGGGTTGAATCTGCGTCAACTGAACAATTTCATTCGTTCCGACAATAAGATTCCCTTCTACTTTGATCTGAGCGACTTTCAGACTCGATTTCCATGCATTCGCACCGAAGACGAGTATAAGCGCGAATGCAAGCAAAGAGAGCAAAATAATTTTTTTGGATCTTATTTTTTTCATGCTGCTACCTGCCGTTCCAATGGAAAACCGACCAGTTTAACCTCCAGCTCGAGCATGACGCCGAAATGCTGATAAACAGTACGCTTGACAAGTTCGATGAGTTTTACGACATCATCCGCTTTTGCCGATCCGAGATTCACGATAAAATTTGCATGCTTCTCGGAAACCTGAGCACCGCCTATGCGTTTCCCTTTCAGCCCGGCTTGTTCGATCAATTGAGCCGCATGCGTCGTGTTCGGATTTTTGAACATGCTTCCGAGATTCGGAAGATCCAGAGGCTGCGAATCGTTGCGCTTCATAATTAACTCGCGTCTCTTCTTCGACAATGCTTCTCTTTCACCGCGCGGATAGCCAAATGTCGCCGCAAGGACGATATCGCCCGCAAGTGCGGAACTGCGATACGAAAATCCTGCCTCTTCTTTTTTTATAATTTCGACAACACCGCCACGAATCACTTCAACCGTAAGAAGATAATCGCTTATTTCACCTCCGTGTGCACCGGCGTTCATCACGACCGCGCCGCCGATGGTTCCGGGGATTCCGGCAAGCATTTCCGAACCGGCATATCCGTGCTGAATGCAAAAATCCACAAACTTTGTCAGCCGAACACCCGATTCTGCAATGATACTGTCGCCGGCCTGAGAGAGAGCCGGGAGAGCGGATTCGACATTGATTACTGCACCGCGGATTCCCTCATCGCTGACCAGAACATTGCTTCCGCGTCCGAGCATCATCCAGGGGAAACGCTGCTGGCGAAAATAGCGAACGATGGCAAGGAGATCTTCTTTATCGGCCGGTTCGATATAGAAATCCGCAGGCCCGCCCACTTTCATCCACGTATATTTTGCCATCGGCTCATCGACAGCGATTGTGCCGCGGAGATTTTTCTGTATGTCGGAAATTGAAATCATATTTTAGAATTAAGAATCAAGAATTCAGAAGACAGAATGGAAGAAGGAATTGAACGATGTATTCCCATATTCTCGTATTCTATATTCTTTATTATTAACCATTTACCATTGACTATTTACCATTGACAGCTTTTAAAAACTCTTCTCCGTACTTCCAGATATCGCCTGCACCCATCGTCACGACGATATCGCCCGGTTTTACAATCGACTTCAGAAATGCGGGGACTTTCTTTTTGTCCTGGACATAATGTGCTTCCTTATGGCCGAATTGCTTAGCCGCATTGACGATCAACTCTCCGGTAATTCCCTGAATGGGTTCTTCTCGGGCCGGATACACGTCCGTAACGATCAGCACATCGGATAAAAGAAACGATTTGCCGAAGTCCTCATAAAAATCGCGCGTGCGGGAATACAGGTGCGGCTGAAACACGCAAACCACTCTCCGGCGCCATCCGGCTTTCACTCCTGCTAACGTCGCTTTGCATTCAGTGGGATGATGTGCATAATCATCATACAACGTAATGCCTGAGGCCTCGCCTTTTTTTTCCCATCGGCGATAGACCCCGGAAAATTTTTCAATCCCTGCCTTTATTTTTTCGAACGGAATGCCAAGTTCCAGGCCGACCGCAATGGCACCGAGGGAGTTCTGTACATTATGTTTCCCAGGAACCTGCAGCGTAATCGTTCCGAGTTCGGCGTTGTTCTTGACAAGAGTATAAAACGACTGGTTATCCGCATGACGGATATCCACTGCCTGCACATCGGCCTGCGGATTCAATCCGTATGTTATAATCTTTTTCTTATTTAAAAACGGCATAATATCCAGCAGCGCCGGCTCATCGAGACAAAGAACAATGAATCCGTAAAACGGGACTTTCTGCGCGAACTGTACGAATGCATTTTTGATATCTTCAAGATCGCGGTAACAATCCAGGTGATCCGTTTCCAGCGTGGTCAGAACGGCAATGGTCGGGGTTATGGAAAGGAACGAACGATCGTACTCGTCCGCTTCCACCACGATAAAATCACCCCGCCCGAGGCGGGCGTTCGTGCCTCCGAGGCCGCTTAATTTTCCGCCGACAATCACCGTTGGATCAAGACCCCCTTCCATTAAAACAAGGCTCGTCATAGATGTTGTCGTGGTTTTGCCGTGTGTACCGGCAATTCCAATGCCGTATTTTAAACGCATCACTTCTGCAAGCATTTCTGCACGGCGCACGATTGGAATTTTACGTCGCTGTGCTTCGATGAGTTCCGGATTCTCAGACTGAACGGCTGACGAGTAGACAACAGTATCGACATCAGCTGCAATATTCTCCGCGCGGTGTCCTTCATAAATCGGTGCACCGAGTCTCTGCAGCCTCTCCGTCACTTCCGAAAGAGAGCGGTCGGATCCGCTGACAGCAAATCCCTGGTCGAGTAATATTTCTGCGATACCGCTCATGCCGATGCCGCCGATGCCGATAAAATGCAGTTTCTTAATTGAACTGAACATGATCTATTCTTTCCGATTTGAAAAGGAGGAAAATCGCCCCGGTTTTCTTGCCGGAACTTTTTGGGCAATCCGCTCCATCTCTGCAATAAGCTCCCGGTCGCGTTCATACCGCCCGACACGGATATGGATCGGCAGCGAACGGTTTTTGAGCTTTATCGAAATATGCTGAAACCGTCCTGCGGTCTGCACAGAACGCTCTTTTCCGATATGCATCCATTCGATATCTGCAACGGCGAATTCACGCCGGCGCGTACGTGAATAGAAAACAAAGCGACTGTCGGAAATTATCAGTTTCCGGCCCCGCCAGATGTTGAGAAGAAGAACCACAAACGAAACAACGACAAATAAAATAATAATGAACACAATCGGATCCCTGAAGACAAAGCTGAACTGGTCTTCGATAAAACTCCCGCGAATTCCCGCATAGATAATCAGCGTCAGTAAATAAATAATCGACTGCTGGTAATAAAAATCCAATTTATATTTAAAAATTTTCTCTTCCATTGCTTTATCCGTGATAACCTCTGTTATCGAATCAGCGATATAATTTCCTGCGCAATAACTTTTCCTGCATTCGGTTTTCCGAGTGACCGGCAGGTCTCGCCGATCCTCTTACGTTTCGCTTCATCCTTTAAAAGTTCGTTCAACATCGGCTGCAAATGTTTCTGCAGATCGGAATCCTTCAACACCAGGGCAGCTCCACTTTCCGCTAAAACTTTCGCATTGTAGCTCTGGTGATCTGCTGCAGCAAACGGATACGGTACAACGATCGCCGTTTTTCCAAGACACGTAATTTCCGCCAGTGTTGTCGCGCCTGCGCGGCAAACGACGATATCGGCAGCAGCATAAGCGTATTCGATATCATCGATAAAAGGCCCGATCCAGCCAATTCCTTTCGCTTTCATGAGCCCGGCAAGCCCTGCATCTGCTGCGCCGGTCTGCCAAATAAACTGAGCTCCTCTCGCTGTAATTTCTTCTGCACAGCTCTCCACGGCACGATTAATGGAAGAAGCGCCGAGACTTCCGCCGACCACCAAAACGGTCGTCCTGCCGGCATTCAGTCGAAACCGTGCAATGCCCGTCTTCCCGTGAAACACTCCCGAGTGTGCTGCGTGTCGGCGTTCCAGTCATTACAATATTATCCTGTGCGTTTTAGTTTCAAGCGCGTTGCATCGAAAGCAATGAAGACTTTTGCCGCCCTTGCCGAGAGCATGCGCGTCGTGACGCCCGGATAACTGTTGGACTCATGAACGGCCGTCGGAATGCCCATGCAGCGCCGCCGCGTACAGCACCGGACCGCAGACATACCCGCCGGTTCCGACTACAACATCCGGTGAAAACTTCCTGATGAGAAAGAACGATTGAATCAGCGAAACGGCGGCCTTCAAAGGAAACAAGAGATTCCCCGGACGCAGGCTCCTGTGAAATCCGCTGATCCAGATTTTTGAAAATTCGTAACCGCGTTCCGGAACGACGCGCGACTCTATCTTCCCTTTCGTGCCGGCGAATAAAAACTTTGCATCCGGCCTGATTTTTTTTATTTCATCTGCGATCGCCAGTGCCGGAAAAACATGTCCTCCGGTGCCTCCGGCCGCAATCAAAACTTTTATGTCACTCTTTCGTTGCTATTTCAGTACGCCTTTCCAAGTTCGGCTGATGGCTGCGATTCCGCTGCCATCTCTGTTTTGATAAGACGCGGATGCATATCGGTATAAGCGGAAATATTCAGCAGTACGCCGGCTGCAAAAGCCGTCATAAGCAGCGCGGATCCGCCATAGCTGATGAACGGCATCGGCAATCCGGTCGTCGGAAAAATACCGAGCGCAACGCATGCATTGACGACTGCGTACAATGTGATCGTCCCCGTGATGGCGATCGCAAGATATCGTCCGAAATCGTCTTTCGCATTCCTGGCAATTTTATAGCCGCGGACCATAATGAACAAGAACGCCGCCAGAATAAGAACAGCGCCGACAAATCCGTATTCTTCCCCGATAATCGAGTACACAAAATCGTTGTACGATTCCGGCAGGAAGAGATCGCGCTGCCTGCTTTCACCCGGGCCAACGCCGAAAATTCCCCCGTTGCCGAATCCGATCATACCCTGCCAGAGCTGATAATTAGCCCTTCCGTTCGATCGGCTCTGCATGAAAAGTTTCATCCGCTGCAATCGGTACGGCGCCATGAGGACGTATACGGCGAGCAATGGAATGATACATCCGACAGTCGCTGCCAGATGCGAGAAACGCACGCCGCCGATAAAAAGGATCATGAGTGAAAGAATAATAATCATTGCACTCGTACTGAAATTCGGCTGCAGCATCACAAAAAGCGTTACGATGCCGACCCATATCATCGCCGGGATGAACCCTTTTTTCAAATCTCTGATAGTTTCTCCTTTTAGCGCCAGCAATGCGCACAAATGAAAGAGCAGAGTGAATTTTGCAAATTCAGAAGGCTGGAAGCCCAGGCCGCCGTAATGAAGCCAGCGCACCGCCCCTTTGGTTTCACCTCCGAGCATAAGGGTGACCGCTAAGAAAGCAATGGCGATAATGAGCGCCGGTTTTGCAAGCTTCTTATACGCACGGTACGGAATACTCAGTCCCGCAAACAGCGCGCCGATGCTCAGCAGAATTTTAATCGCATGCAGGTCAAGATAGTGGTTCTGATTTTCATACCGTGCGTACGCCCATTCAGCCGAAGCGCTGTAGACGACGCCGAGGCTGATGACCATCAACCCCAGAACGGCAACCATCAGCCAGATATCGATATGATTTTTTTTCATCGTTGTCACAGCGCGTTTACTAATTCTTTAAAAATTTCACCTCGGTGCTCATAATTTCGAAACCAATCAAACGAAGCGCATGCGGGCGAAAGAAGTACAATATCGCCGGGCTCCGCCAAAAATTTTGCGGTCGAGACTGCTTCATCCATCGAACCGGCTTTCTTAACGACGGCTGTTCCGCGAAACGCCTTTTCCACCGTATCGGACGATTCACCGATAGCCACAATCGTCCGGACATGCTCTTTCACAAGTTCGTTCAGCCGGGAATAATCATTGCCTTTATCCCGCCCGCCCAGTATCAGCACGATCGGTCTCTTGAACGCCTGAAGAGCATACCAGACGGAGTCTACATTCGTTGCTTTGGAATCGTTATAATAACGGATGCCGTTCAGATTCCGCACAAATTCCAGGCGATGTTCCACGCCTTTAAAAGTTTCCAGTGTCGAACGAATGGATGCCGTATCCACTCCGAGCAGTTGTCCGGCAAGCGCCGATGCCATAGCATTATAAATGTTGTGTGTCCCTTTTATGAAAATATTTTCGATCTGCACAATTTCCGATCGTTCACCGCTGAGAACCGTGACCAGCATGCCATTCTCCAGAAACGCTCCTTCAGGAAGTGTTCGTTTCACGCTGAAAGCGAGTTTCCGGCAGCGTGCTTTCCCGATCACTTTTGCCGTCCATTCATCGTCTGCATCGTACATGACGGCATCGTCTCCGGATTGATTCTCGAAAACACGCGCTTTTGACGCTGCATATTTTTCCATCGAGTGATCGTATCGATCCATATGGTCAGGTGTAATGTTGAGCAGCGCCGATATTCGCGGCCGGAATGTCGATATATAATCGAGCTGAAAACTGCTGACCTCAAGAACAGCGACATCTGTTTCAGTCAAATCAGAAACAAGAGATGAAAAAGCCGTTCCGATATTGCCGGCGACGACATGTTTTCTTTTCGCATGTTCGAGTATCTCTCCAGTCAAGGCTGTTGTGGTCGTTTTTCCATTGCTGCCTGTAATCGCCACGATGGGCGCACGGCAGAACCAGCTGCCGACTTCGAGCTCACTCATAATTTTTATTCCCGCGCTTCTGTGCCTCCAGAACAACCGGAGCGCTGCTCGGCACGCCGGGACTGATTACTATCAATGCGCAATCATATACGCGTTCAGTGTGTTTTCCGGCTTCGTAAGCAATACCGGCAGCCTTCAATTCCTCCAGAAAAGCTTTCAACTTCTCTTCAGCCGGATGCATCGCTGATAAAGACATCGGCACCCTGCGATTGCAGCAGGCGTGCAGCAGCGATACCGCTCCGTGCAGCACCGATAATTGAAACTTTTTTATGTAGCAACGACGAGCGGTCCATTTTTTTAGCGAACTTTAAATGTTGACAAACTTAGAATCATCAAAATGACGGCGATAATATAGAACCGGGTCACGATCTTGGGTTCAGGCCATCCCTTCATTTCAAAGTGATGATGGATCGGCGCCATTTTGAAAACCCGTCTTCCTTCGCCGTACCTTTTTTTCGTATACTTGAAATACATCCGCTGTATAATCACGGAAACCGTCTCCATAAGGAAAACACCGCCGAGTGTAGGCAGGAGAAATTCCTTTTTAATGAGCACGCATAATGCGCCGATAATGCCGCCGAGAGCCAGCGATCCGGTATCCCCCATAAACACTTGCGCCGGATATGAATTGAACCAGAGAAATCCAAGAGACGCTCCGACTATAGCGGAGCAATAAATGGCAAGTTCTCCATTGCCCCGAAGATATGGAATTGTCAGGTACTGGCTCCAGATGGAATGACCCGAAGACGTACGTCATAATCGCGAGCGTAAAGCTGACAATACCGACATTCCCGATGGCAAGGCCGTCCAGGCCGTCTGTGAGATTTACGGCATTCGATGTCGCCGTAATGACAAAGATAACCATCGGAATATAAAGGAGGCCGAAATCGAATTCCGTGTATTTATAAAAGGGAACTGTCGTACTCGATTTCATGCGCCATAAATCGGGATCGATCCATTGCGGAAAAAAATATATAATACCTCCGACAACGAGCCCGACAAAAATCTGCCCGGCAATTTTATAACGCCCGATAAGCCCTTTCGGTTTTTTCTTAATCACTTTCAAAATAATCGTCCAGAAAACCGACAGCGCCGAGGGCTATAGTGACAAAAAGAATCAGAACGATATACATATTTTTAAGATCCGTCCATAAAAGCGCAGGAATGATAATGGACGCCAGCACAATAAATCCTCCCATGGTCGGTGTACCGGCTTTGGTCAGGTGATTTTTCGGAGCTTCCAATTTTGCCGATTCCCCGATCTGCCGGCTGCGAAGCATTTGAATAATTTTCGGTCCGAGCCAGAACGAAATCATCAGCGCAGTAACCGCTGCAGCGCCGGCACGGAATGTGATATACCGAAAAACGCCGAATCCCGGCACGTTGAACGTTTTATGAAGATAGGCAAAGAGATAATAAAGCATACAGTTATACCATCGGCTGTGAAAATCGTTCGTTGATTGCTGCAACCACATCTTCCATTTTCATCCCGCGGGAGCCTTTCACCAGGACGACATCCCCCGGAACGATCGTCTGCAGAACATATTCGATCAATGCCGCTTTTTGTTCAAAGTGCGCTTTTGCATTGACTACTCGCAGCATCGGAAATATTGACAGCCAGTTCGCCATGCGTCAGCAAAATATCGACGCCGCATGCTCCGGCCGATTCTCCGATCTGCCGGTGCAGCTCTGGTGCGTTCGGACCGAGCTCGCGCATATCGCCGAGCACGGCAATTCGTTTCCCTGATGTTTGTGTCGCTTTGAGCGTCTTTAATGCGGCCATCATCGAATCCGGATTTGCATTGTATGTATCATTGATAATCGTAAGGCCGTCGATTGTCAGAAGCTGCATCCGTTTGCCGACCGAAGAAAATTGTCCGAGTGTTCTTTGAATATCTGCCGGCGTTACCTTGAAGGCCAGTCCCGCCGCCGCAGCGGCAAGTGCATTCTTCGCATTGTGCTCGCTCGGCACGGTAAGCTGCACGGAAAATTTTTTCTTCTTTCCGGCCTTTACAAAAAACGAAGCGCATGCCTGCCCATTCATTTCCAGCCCGGACCCTTTCACTTTCGCTCTACGTGCTGAAAATCCGTACGTCACAGCTTTCTTTATTTTTTTTGCAAGCCGAACGATACGCGCATCGTCTGCATTGACTCAGGAAGATTCCGTCATGAGCAGCAAGCCAGTGCAGCAATTCCCCTTCCGCTTTAGCCGCTCCTTCGATTGTACCAAAAAACTCCAGATGCTCGCGTCCGATATTGGTAATCATTCCATGCGTCGGCTCTGCAACATCGCATAAATACGTTATCTCGCCCGGATGGTTGGTTCCGATTTCGAGGACGACAATCTTCATGCTTTTTCTCGAGGCGGAAGAGCGTCTGCGGAACACCGATATGATTGTTCAAATTCCCTTGAGTAGCAGAGAACGTTGTATTTTGCAGCTAAAACGCTTTCGATCATTTCCTTTGTCGTTGTTTTTCCGTTTGAACCCGCAACCGCAAGGACAGGAATATCGAACCGCCTCCGATAAATTGTTGCCAGCCGTCCGAGCGCATGAACGGTATTTTCTACGACGAGAATCGGAAGATTCAGGCTGACAAGCATCGTAATGTTTCCGGAAGCCCATCGTTTTTCTACGACGAGCGCGGATGCTCTCTGCTCGACTGCGGCCGAAATGAAATTATGTCCGTCGAATTGATCTCCGCGAATTGCAACGAATAATTCTCCGGGTTTCACTGTGCGCGAATCTATCGACACGCCGGTTATTTCAAGGGGCCCTGAGGTATCAAAACCGGACGCCTGAATATGCGGGATACTGAGGATATCTTTCTTTGTCAGTTTCATAATAACTTTTCTATAACTTCCCGGTCGCTGAAATGCCGTTTCTCTTTTCCGATAATTTGATAGTCTTCATGCCCTTTTCCGGCAACAAGAACAACATCGCCTTCTTTTGCCGCTATGCAGCGCTCGTTCGATCGCAAGAGCGCGGTCCACTTCGCGCAGAACGCTTGCATGCTGTGTGATGCCGCGCAAAACTTCATCGACAATCGTTTCCGGGTTCTCCGTTCGCGGATTGTCCGACGTCACAATCACAAGATCGCTCAGCCGGCCGGCAACTTCGCCCATGAGAGGACGTTTTGTTTTATCCCTGTCTCCTCCGGCGCCGAAGACCGTAATAACATTACCCCGGTTCCCTTTTGGAAGAACATCATGAATCGTTTGCAGGCAATTTTCCAGTGCATCGGGAGTATGGGCATAATCGACAATTGCCGTCCATCCTTTCGGCGATGCAATGCGCTCGAAACGCCCGCGCACATTCGCAACGCGGGAAATTCCTTCCTGAATTTTCTCTCCGGAAATTCCAAGTCCGAAAGCCGCAGCAGCGGCGGAAAGAACATTGTATGCATTAAAGCGTCCGATAAGCGGCGTGGCGACCGTACACCTCCCGCTGCCGTAGAAAATTTCCAGCGATGTGCCGTTGATGCTCAAGTCCACTTTCTCGGCGCGGACATCGCGCCTTCTGTTCGATGCCGTACGATATCTTTCGCGCGGAAGACGACTCCACAATCCGCAATCCGTATGGATCGTCGGCATTGAATACCGCGCATGCATCCGGTTTCAGCATATCGAAAAATATTTTTTTTGCTAAAAATATTTTTCCATCGTCCCGTGATAATCCAGATGATCCTGCGTCAAATTCGAAAACACAGCCGCATCGAAATCGATCCCGGAAACGCGGGATTGATCCAGCGCATGCGATGAGACTTCCATGGAAACCGCCGTGCATCCTTCCTCCGCCATTGCCGCAAAGAACTGCTGCAGCTCAAGAGACTCGGGAGTCGTATGGGTTGCCGGAACGACTTTTTCACCGATGCGGTATTCGATGGTTCCAATCAATCCGGTCTTTTCGCCCGCGCTTTCCAAAATAGATTTCAACAAATGCGTCGTTGTCGTTTTTCCGTTCGTTCCTGTTACTCCGGCTACCTTCATCTTCCGGGAAGGATGGCCGTAATAATTCGCAGCCATCTGCGCCAGCGCTTTACGCGAATCAGGGACGACGATTTTAATCACGCCTGTATGCATGCACAAAGAATCGGGAATCGCTTGATCGTCTTCAACGACGACCGCTTTGGCGCCGCTGGCAATTGCGGTCTGCAGGAACCGGTGGCCGTCGCTTGAAGCGCCTTTAATCGCCACGAAGCAGTCATTCCGCTGCACTTTGCGGGAATCGGTACTGCAAGCCGGCAAGCGTAATATCCTGCGTAACCGCCATCTGTCCGAACATCGTCTGGAACAGTTTTGAAACACTCACACCCTCAAGAAGTTTTGCTAATTTCATATTTTCAATTCACCGCGGCTGAAGCTGTTGTCTGAGCACGCAGTGAAAGTCCGCGCGGCGCGCACAGTAAAACAATATTCGAGCCGACTGAAACATTTTTCCCGGGCGCCGGCAATTGGCTGATAACGGTTCCGGATCCCTGCAGCTTCACATCGAAATCATCAATCACTAAACGATTCATAGCCCGCCGCACGCTCATGCCGCAGCACATCCGGAACAATAATCGATCCGTCTTTGCAGCGGCGAAGCTTCTTCATTCAAAACAAGCGAAACCGATTCGCCTTTTTCAATTTTTTTCCCCGGCTCCGGCGCCTGGCGCGCTACGATTGCGCCTTTTCCGAAAATCCGGCATTGCAAACCGCAGCCGGTCAGCATTTTTTCCGCTACCGACGGCTGCAGCATGCGAACATCAGGAACGACGCGCACTGTGGATTCCTGTTCAGTCCGTGCAGCGAGTGCAGGAGAATATTTATACGATGTCGCAATAACACGTTCCGCAATGGCTCGGAAAATCGGACCGCTCGTAATCCCTCCGTAATATCCGCGGGTCCGCGGATTGTCCATCATCACCAAAAGCACAGCCTGCGGATTCTCCAGCGGGAAAAATCCGACAAACGAAGCGGTGTAATTATTCTCCACATATTTTCCTTCCGACCATTTGCGGGACGTTCCGGTCTTGCCGCCGATGCGAACACCCTGCGTCCGGACTTCTTTGCCCGTTCCTCGCTCGACGACCCCTTCAAAAGCCTGCGTCAGCAAATCGACTGTGTTTTGCGAAAGGATCCTCCGAATCGGCTCCGGTTTATTTTCCCGGATCACAGTTCCGCCTGCATTTTTTACTTGAGCAACGGCATAGGGTTTCAGGAGAACGCCATTGTTGGCGACTGCAGCGTACGCACAGGCAATCTGAAGCGGTGTGACGCCGACTTCGTATCCGTACGCCATCGTTTGCAGCGACGTGCCCGACCATTCGTTCGGCTTGCGGAGAATACCGCGCACTTCGCCGGGAAGATCGATGCCGCTTATCATGCCGAAACCAAAATCCCTTGCCTCACGATAAAATTTTTCCGCACCGATAAGCTTGCCGACTTTTGCACAAACAATATTGCTGGAAAGCTCGATGGCCTGCTGAAAAGTCAGCCGGTCGTATTCATGCGAATCGCTGATGATGCGAAATTTTTTGCCGTTCAATGCAATTCTCATTTTCCCATGTTCGGCATTGAAGGGCTGATCCGGCGTTACTACATGATTTTCATACGCCGCAGATGCAGTGACAATCTTGAACACCGATCCTGGCTCAAACACGTCGGTGACAACACGGTTGCGGGCGAGCGCCATATTGAACTTCCCGACATCATTCGGATTGACATTCGGATAGACTGAAAGCGCCAGAATCTCTCCTGTTTTCGGATTCAGCATAACGGCAAGACCGCCGTCTGCTTTATTTGCGTCGACGCCCCGTTTTAATTCCTCATCGACAATCGATTGATACGTCAGATCCATTGTCAGCACGAGTGCGCTCCCGTTGACCGGCTCGCGGCGCGGATAATCTGCCGATGGCCGGACGCGCCCCATTCCATCCCGCTGCATCGTGACTGATCCGTCGGCGCCTTTCATTTCGTCATTGTATTCGTACTCCAGGCCGGCAATGCCGTTGTTATCGATATCGGTAAAACCTATCAAAGCTGAAGCAAGCTCGTCGTAATGGTACAGCCGTTCCGATTCGTTGATCGCAACAACACCGGCAAGTTTTGCCGCTTCGATGCGCTGTGCGACATCGGGGGAAACACGCCGTTCCAGCCACACGAATCTTTTTTCCTGCGATGCATTTAACTTGGACAGATACGCCGATTTCGATTTGCCGAAAATGCGCTCCGAACGCTTCAGCAATGGCTTCTGCGTTGTCGCCGATAATTTTCGGATCCGCTGCAAAAGAAACCAATACTCGTGTTGGAAACAAGGACGTTTCCATTCCGGTCGTAAATATTCCCGCGCGTTGCGGGAAGAACGAACTTCTGTTCGTACTGCTTGCGGGCAAGCGCCTGAAACTTCCCTCCTTCGAGAATCTGGTACTGCACCAGCTTCGCCGTAATAACGGCAAAGAATGCAAAGAAGACCAGCTTGACGAAGAAAAACCGTTTTCGCCAAAGCTGCCGATTCCCTTCTGTACCGCCGCTATAGTTTTCTTCTCTCTCGGTCATTAACGTCCCTGCATCGATTCCTCGCGGCCGCGCAAAACTTTTTCCGCCTGCTCCACGCGCCGGGGATCGATTTGAATCCAGACAGGAGCCTGTTTCGGATCGATTAATCCTACGCGTTCATGGGCAAGCGGCTGTACTCGCTCCAATCCGGACAATTTGTCTATTTGAGCATTCAGCATTTCCTGTTCATTCAGGATTTGCTGGTGCTTGACCTGCATTTTATTAATGTTTGTCAGGAGCCGGCCGACCGTCAGAATGTTGCTGATATAAAAGACGCTCACCATCGCCACGACAAGCAATATGAGCACAATATTGAACGGAGATATTTTCCGTTTGACCGCTTTGCGGTTTTTCGGTGCTGCTGAAGCTGTTCGGTTCGGAACGGTATATGATTTTTCCAGTTCCGGCAGAACGGAATTGTAGATGCGTCCTTCCCTTGGAGACGGCGACGAAAGGCCGGATTCCGGCGCTTCCTCTTGTCCCATCGCACGGTTGACAAGCGCTCCGATTCCCGATATATTGTTGCCTCTTTCCATGTTTTATCGCTTTTCAATGGCGCGCATTTTTGCGCTGCGCGCCCGCGGATTTCTCCGAATTTCTTCCTCCGATGCAATGAGCGGTTTTCTCATAACCAGGGTGACAGCCGGTTCACTGCGGGCCGGTATCGGATTCAGAGGAAATGGAAAATCATTCTTGTCTTCCGCTGCAGCTTTGAACGTCTGCTTGACAATCCGGTCTTCGAGCGAATGATATGAGATTACAACCAGACGACCGCCGGGGCGCAGAAGCTTTATACCGTCCTCCAGAACTATCCGAAGATTTTCCAGTTCCCGGTTGACCTCGATCCGGATTGCCTGAAAAACCCGAGCCAGTGTTTTGGTTCGGAATTTCCCTCCGGCAGCACCGCTCACAATTTTCGCAAGATCCGCTGTTGTTGCAACGGGCTCATGCTCGCGGTTCCAGACGATTGCGCGCGCGATTCTCCTCGACTGCCGTTCTTCGCCAAATTTCCAAATAACATCGGCAAGTTCTTTTTCGCCGTATCCGTTCACCACCGCATAGGCGTCAAGCGGTTCGTTTTTATTCATCCTCATATCGAGCCGCTCATTCGCTTGAAAACTAAATCCCTTGGACGGCTCATCGAGCTGGTACGATGAAACGCCGAGATCGAGAAACAATCCGGCGAGACCTTCTATTTTTCTATTATTCAGAACCTGTTTGATCGTTCGGAAATTTGCATGATAAATGGCAACCCGATTTCCGAACACCTCCAGACGCTGCGAAGCGTACCGGACAGCATCGGCATCCGCATCAAAACAGATCAAAGAACTTTGAGGCGGAAGTCTTTGCAGAATCGCTTCTGCATGTCCTCCTCCGCCGAGAGTGCCGTCAACAAAAATCCCGTTTCCTGCAGAAAGCAGACAGTCCACTGCCTCCTGCAGAAGAACGGGAGTATGAAATTTGTTGAGCGCTAAGCACAAGTTTACACTTTCTACTGCTGCTTAAAAACTTGTTCAGCGACAGTTTCGTATGTTACCGGCTGTATTTTTTGAAATTCATCGTACACAGACGGACTCCAAAGTTCAATGCGGTCAAGTACGCCGAGTACAATCACTTCGTTTTTGATTCCTGCATAATCCAGCAAATCTTGCTGCACCGTAATGCGGGACTGGCTGTCTAATTGAGAGTCTGCCGCCCATTGGAAAAGAGTCCGGTTAAAATTGCGTTGTTTGGCGTCAAGAAAAGAAAGATTGCGGACGTTTTGTTCGAGCGTATTCCATTCATCCTGCGGATAGACATAGAGACATTTTTCAAATCCGCGGGTTATGACAAAATTTCCTTTGGCGCTCGAAGCGACATTTTTTCGAAGCTTCGCGGGAAGCGCAATACGTCCTTTTTCATCTACGGAATAACTATATCTGCCCTTAAAGGATGACATATCTGTAAATTATTGCCTCAAAAAATGTCGAAAAATATTTTCCCCTAATTCCCCACTTTTCCCCACCGGCATATAGTAATTTAGAGAAATAGGAGTGAAAGTCAAGTGAATAATGAAAAAAACACGGATTTTAACGGAAGGGAAAAAACATCTCAATAAGACCAATAAGTCCTCCCAGACCTATTGGTCTTATTTTTTGCCTATCTATTTTTCGTCCAGACCCCGCTCCCTGATTAAAGCATGCACGTCCGGATCTCGGCCGCGGAATGCGCGATAGAGCGTATTGGCGTCTTCCGACCCGCCGCGTGAGAGGATCATTTCCTTAAAGCGTTTTCCGTTTTCACGCGTCATACCGCCGTGTTCTTCGAACCACGCGAATGCATCGTCGTCCAGAACTTCGCTCCACAGGTACGAATAATAGCCTGCAGAATATCCGCCTCCCCAGATATGTGCAAAGTATGCAGACCGGTACCGCGGAGGGACAAGCGGATAAGAAACGTTGAAACGCTTAAGTGCTTCGGATTCAAACGAGCCGACGTCATTCACGGTTTGTCCGGGTGCGATCGTATGCCAGGCCATATCTAAAAGCGATGCTGCAATGTACTCAGTGGTCGCAAATCCCTGATTGAATGTTTTCGTTTTTCGAATTTTTTCCACCAGCGCCTGCGGCATCGGCACGCCGGTTTTATAATGCATGGCGTAGTGCGCAAACACTTCGGGGTACAATGCCCAATGCTCGTTGAACTGCGATGGGAACTCTACAAAATCCCGCGAGACATTAGTGCCGGTCAGACGGGGATATACGCCTGTCGTCAGCATAGCGTGAAGCGCATGGCCGAATTCGTGGAACATCGTCGTTACTTCGTCATAACTCAACAGCGCGGGCTCGCCTGGAGCCGGCTTGGTGAAGTTGGCCACATTGCAGACTACCGGTTGCGTGTTCAACAAACCCGTGCCGTCAACAAACGTATCTTCCCACGCCCCGCCGCTTTTATTATCCCGCTTGAAGTAATCGCAGTACCAGAGCGCCGTCGAATTTCCGTTTTCGTCGAAGACTTCGAACACCCGCACATCGGGATGATAGACGGGCAGATCCTTCCGTTCTTTGAATGTCAGACCGTACAATTTATTCGCGGCATAGAAGACCCCATTTTCCAGTACGCGTTTCAACTCAAAATACGGCTTGATTTGCGATTCGTCCAGATCGTATTCCGCTTTGCGCACTTCTTCTGCATAGTGCTGCCAATCCCACGGCTCCATCTTGAAACCGCCGGCCTGCCGGTCGATCAGTTTCTGCATTTTGTCCGCTTCGTTCCGCGCTTTCGCAAGCGAGGCCGGGACGAGATCCGTTAAAAGCTTGATTGCCGCTTCCGGTGTTTTCGCCATCTGATCTTCGAGCGAATACGCCGCATAGTTCTGGAAACCGAGAAGTTTTGCTCTCTCCGTACGAAGCGCTGCAAGACGCAGAATCGTCGCACGCGTATCGCTGCTGTCGCCGCGTTCGGCGCGCATTGTTGAAGATCGGAACAGCCTCTCCCGTATCGACCGGTTAATCAAGGAAACCTGTGCAGGCTGCTGTGTGGTATTTTGGAGCGGCAGCACCCATTTTCCTTCGAGCCCGCGGTCGTGCGCCGCTTGTGCAGCCGCGGCAATCTCGGCATCACTCATACCATCCAGAAATTTTTTATCCTCGATGACGAGACCGCCCGTTTTTGTTGCAGCGAGAAGTTTATTCTGAAAATCAGTCATGAGTGTTGCTTCTTCCTGATTGAGGATGCGGAGTTTTGCCTTATCCGATTCCGGAAGAAGGGCACCCGACCGCACAAAATCGATATAGTACCGCTTGACCAAAAACTTTTGAACCGGATCCAATGGAAGGATCTCCCGGCGGTCATAGACCGTCTTTACACGCTGGAATAATTTGTCGTTGAGATACATTGCATCGTTCAGGGCTGCGAGTTTCGGCGCTTCCTCTGACCGCACGTTCTGAAGCTCGTCGTCCGCATTCGCCTGAACGATCATGAAAAACACTTTCGCTGCGCGTGTGAGGAGTGCGCCGGAACGCTCCAGGGCAATGATGGTATTCTCGAATGTCGGCGACGACGCATCGGAGGCAATCTTCTCGAACTCAGCCAATTGCAGCCTTATCCCCTCATCGATGGCAGGCTTATAGTCGGCATCATGAATTTTATCGAACGGCGGCGCCTGATAGAGAAGGGGGCTCGGTGCTGCAAACGGATTCGCACTGGAAAAACCGTGAGCGCTCGTATCCGCTGCCGCAGCGGGCCCGGCTGTGTTGAATTGAAATGAATCCGGCTGCCATAGACCGGAAGCCGAGGTCAGACTAACCATACACACGAAAACGAATACCGTCCGGAAAAAAGATTTCATAAAACATTCTCCTCAAAAAATCGGCGCTGCAATGCCGAATAAATTTCCTCAATGGATTTTGCATCATCACAGAACAAACTAACCTTAATAAAGAAAAGTTGCAAGAAAAGATATGAGAAGCCTACAGGACTTATCGTCTTTTGTCCTGCAGCTTTTTCTTCCTTGCCTTGAAGAATCTTTCGCTGACCCTCCAGTAAAATATTCCCCACCTTCGTAAGGTGGTTGTCAAAAAAGTCCCAAAAGCACCGCGAGCGATTTACAGTGAATGGACGTTATTTTAAGGATTCTGTCGATTTGTAGCGGTAAAACTGTGAACTATCTTTTCCCCTCTGTGCATTTTGGCAGACATCGTTCGTAGTTATAACACCAAGAACTCCGCACGAAGAACTAAGAACTTTTCCCCGTCCACTGCGTTCCGCACATTACCTTATATGGACAGCCGGGACATTGTTTCATAAAATCGGTTGTCGGAGAAAAATCGATATCGGGATTACGGATTTCGCTGACGAGTGAAAAAATAATATTTTCAATCTGTCCCTGCCATTGACGGGCTTCTTCGGTGTCGATATAAAGCGGGGATTCGATGTCCATATCGATTGAGCGTTTCCCCAGAAGCAAATAGGCGGCGGAGATTTTTTCCGGCGGTATGTTTCGCAATGTCGAATAAACCATGATATAGAGCGGAAGCTGGAGAGATCCTATTGCTTCCGGCCATGTCTCTCGCTCCTCCGGCTGCAATTTTGAGAACTTTATGCTGTACCGGTCGGCAGAGTTGGAAATTTTATAATCCAGTATAACAATCCTGTCATCGCGCTTTTCAATTCGGTCTGTGCGCACTCTGAAAGATACATCCCTGATGGATGCCTGCAATTCATCTTCAGCGCCGAGCAGTACAATCTGCTCCCGTTGTATCAGCGGAATCTGATAATGATCTATAAATGCCTGCATTTGTTTTAAAATTTGACCCTGCATCAGGAATTCCCGCGCACCCCGCGCGTCGCCGAAGTACCGGCGGAACTGTTCCTCTATGATAGGAATTAACTCGATCGCAGTCCAGCGCCGCCGTCGTCATGAGTTTGTTCATCATCGGACGGACAATCTCATGGAGAATTTGATGCACGATGTCGCCGATATCCTGGTTGTCGATTTCCTCTTCAACTTCCTGCTTCTCGCGCAGGCGTAAAACAGAGGAGTAATAAAATTTTAATCCGCACCGGAGGTATGCATCCAGCGACGTTGCACTGAATTGCAGTTTGCGGATTGTTTCCATCATTGGCGAAGTTTTGGAAAATTTCTTCGGTTTTCCGGCGGTGAGCTGGACCTTATACCGCACCGTCTTCACGTTCGCATCACCGATCAATTTTTGCGCTTCCCGTTCATTGCGCCAGAGCATTTTTTGTATGAAGCGGCTCCGCTCTTTTTGACCCGAACGGGACTCTGAAAAGAAAAGATGAACTTCTTTCGCTCCTTGCAATAATATGCGAAAATAATGCTCCGTCAGTTTTTCCCGGTCTCTATACGTTTCCATACCGAGCTGACGGCGGAGTTTTTGCGGGAGCATCATGTCCTGCCCCTGCGCGCCGGGCAGAATCCCCTCGTTTACGTCCATGAAATACACTGTCCTGAACCGTATGCTGCGCGTTTCTAAAAGTCCAAGTACCTGCAAGCCGTTGAGCGGCGTTCCGGCAAACGGAACATCGACTGCGGCAATGTAGGTCTGAATAAAATTTGCATATCCTGCCGGTTCCCGGAACTTCAAATCCGCCAAAAGCGATCTGCGTACACTGTCCAGCGTTTCCAGCATTCGTTCCGCATATCTCCGGAAAAACGGATGGACGTTGGCAGTGCTTGTATCATAGACAAAGTTCAATAATTCGATTAAAACAGACGCGAACGAACCTATGGTCATATCCGGTGTAAACCGGAGCGGCCGGATCGTCCGGTCGTGAATGTTCTTGAGATGTTTCTGCAATGCTCTGAAATCGATATCTCCTTCGTCTCCGGAAAGAACGCTGGCTGCATCGGTAAATATTTTATTCCGTTCCTCTAATTCTTCCAGCCGGATAGTGCCGAGATTCGTTTCCCCGGCAAGATGTTTTTCTATTTCATGGAACAATATACGCGTCACGTCCGCACGCTGTTCAAAGCGGATGTTCTTTACATAGGGATGCAGGACAAACCGGATATACGAACTTGCCGGATACGCACCGTCCTGCGATGCGGCGGCAAGTGCAAGCAGGTCCTGCAGAAAACCGAAGATGGGAGTCCGGGAGAGCGGATAACCGAGTGCAATGTTGTATTCTTCTTCCTTAAACGGCGGCAGCGCTTGATGCACAAGCGGAAAGAGCGATTCCGGATCGGGCAGGACGATTACCGTTTTTTCGTCCAGAACTTCCCCCTTCTCCCGTCTATCCTTGAGCGCCTGTGCCAGTGCAAAAACCTGACCATGCACATCGGAAGCTTTTGTATATGTAATCTCAGGAGCGGAGATCCTTTCCGGTTCCGGCTCCCTATCCGATTTTATTCCGGACTTTTCTTCATGTGCGGATCCGGCATCTTTCCATGGTTGTTCTTCCCCTGCTGTCTTTTGAAAAATAAATATTGTGTCTTCCCTTTGCCTCAGTAAAAGGAACAACCGCTGTTCAGTTTTGGTCAGTGCAAAAAATCCGGCAACGACAAGCCTCCGCACATCCGGCCATGCGCCGGCTTCGACAGCATCGACAGATTCAAGGTATTGCATCGCACGCGTCGTGAATGACCGGCGTTCGATCTCCTCGTAGAATGCAGTATAATACTCCCCTAAAGATTGCAGCCTTCCGGCCGGAAGTCCCTCGATAACCTTCTGAATATGATCCGCGCTGCTGCCGGTCAATTTGAGTTCTTCCAACTCGGAATAAAGCTTTATGCCGACGGCAAAAAAATCGTCGAGCGAGCGGAATTGTCCGCCGCCGATCGGGCGTTCGGACTTTGAATGGATTCCATAAAGAATTGCAACAGCATCGATATCGGATAATTGCGGCCGGGATTCGCGTCCGGTTTTGACAGCGCACAGGCGCTGAACAAAATCGTCGATGGAAACGATTTGAGGCGGAATGAAGCTTTTTTTGAGTATGCTTCCGATGTGCTTACGGACAAAATGCGCGGGACGTTTGCCCGGAAAAACGATCATCGTTCCGGACAGATCTTCACCGACCGGTCCGAGCTGCCGTATCACTTCCGCGATAAGATCTTCATGAGCATCGATGACGACTGTCGTGCTCATTGTATCTGCCTCACGTAATTCCTGTCGATAAACGCTAACGCTCCGCTGACCTTTTTTTCCGGATAAATCTCTTTGAGAATTTTCATGTACCTGCCGAATCTGATCCGTGTAATTGTCTTTATCTCCGCCGGTTTTGAAGTCCACAACGACGACTTCCGCCGGATCAACGATGACCCGGTCCATCCGGAACAACCTTCCCGTCGGCAGTAGTGCATTCCCATTCGTTCCAAACACGGCGGCCTTCCCGGCGATCGAAGAACGGCCGGATCGATTCGTTCTTGATGAATTTCAAAAGCGTCGAAACAGAATCGTTTTCTTTTGCCGGCGGTGAATTCGGATCCATATATTTTTCGCATAATGCTTCGATCTGCGATTCAATGTTTGTTTCTAAAAATTCCAGATGTGAAAGCGCGGCATGCAATTCGTCGCCGCGCCGCCGTTCCGCCCATCGGAGCGGTTCCTCGCTTCCGCCGGAGAATTTGATCGTCTCCGAAGTATGCAAAATTTCCGCTTCCGGCTGTTCGTTATGATGTCCAGATTCTGCCTTCGTCTTGCGTTCTGCAGGCGATCCGGATTCCGGGAAAATATGCGGACGGATCGATCTATTTTATCTGCCAAAATATTGACAACGTACATTTCCTCTCCCGCTCTCGTGAGAGCGACATAAAGCTGATTCAAACCGTCTACCTTTTCGCGGTTGCGCTGTTCGGTGTAAATGGCATTCAGCTTTGTCGAAACTTCTTTTTCTTTGCTCGTAATATGAAGCAGCACGATTCCGTCGTCCCGTTCTTCGGCGAACAGATTGTCATATTTTGAGCGCGAATCATACAACACGACGACGGCGATGCGGAACCCGAGTCCTTTGGATTTGTGTATGGTCATCACGCGTACGGCATTCGTATCCTCCGGAATATCTATCGTCCACTGCGAATCGTCGTCCTCATCGCCGGCGAACATCAAAAAGTCTTTTAAACTGTTCTCGCCGCTGTTCTCGAATTCCTTGACTGTTTCCAAAAACCGCGCAAGCGTCCCTTCTTCTTCCGGAAGATTTTGGAAAATCCTGAACGTCTTAACGATTTCCACGACAAGATCGTACAGCGGCAGGTAGCCGGTTAATCTGAACAAATCCGCAAAATACCTGTCCCAGATTTCCGGAAACTCCTGCTTAAATTCCCTGTAGAGCGCACCGCGGCTGTGCGTATCATTCCGGATCGAACGTATGAACTCATGCAGCCTCGTTCGACGCGCTTGCGGCTGATGACGCTTGCGGCTGTGCCGTTTGCAGATCCCCGCTCAAAGCGGCTTGAAGAACGCTGCCAAGGATAAACGCGGCGAACGAAAGATCGTCGATGGGGGAATCCAGGAATTTCAGGAGTGCAATTAATTCGCCTGTCATTTTGCGGCTTCTGATGTCCAAACTGCTGTAGGAAATAAACGGTATACCGGATTCGTTCAGCCAGCCGCTGATTTTCGTCACGGCGTCGTTTTTCGGCGTTATAACGGCAATATCACGCAGAGCATAGCCGCGATCGCAGCAGCCGGTTAAAATATCTAAGATCGCTTTACGCTCGACGTCTTCCGGTTCTCCGGCGGAAATTACGACGCGCTCGACATATCCCCTGCTTTTGTAGGCCTCGTGAACCTTCTGCTTATATGTGGAAAGACCGCTGGCGCTCGTCACGGCCGGATCTTCTTTTACTGGCAGTATATCCTGAAAAATTTTCCGGTTGAACTCTACGATCTCTTCCCTGCTTCGGTAATTTGTTTCCAGCGTTTCTTTTCGAACCGGCGCTGATGGAAATATATCCTCTTCTGCCAGATGCTTCATAATCCGCCAGTCAGCTCCGCGGAATGAGAAGATGGACTGCTTGGTATCGCCGACGACAAAGATGCTGCCGCCCTGCGAGAGGGCGTTCTCTAAGAGCGGATAAAGACTACGCCATTGGATCGGAGACGTGTCCTGAAATTCATCGATGCAGTAATGAACAATTTCCTCGCCGAGATGCAGGTACAGCTCCGGAACGCAATCGGCGGAAATATACTCTGCAAGTTTTTTTGTCACACTGCCGACGGAGATTTCTCCGCGGCGGCGCTGTATCGTTTCCAGGTTGCGCACAAGCAGCTCATGCGTTTGCAGATAGGGGCGGTAATACTGACGGCACCGGAGCTCCACCCACCGGCGGGAAACATCGTTCGCCGCTTCAGCATATTCTAAACATCTTTCATTCCATTCCTCGAAATTTTTCCCCTTCGACTTGCCCTTGTTGATCGGTTTCTTGATGACTTTTCCCATAGATTCATCGAAGTCACTCTTTTTAACCGATTCCAATATCTTTACAAATTCTTTAGATTTCTCAAATCCCGATTCCTCTGCAACACCGTTCAGCGCCTCGACTGCTTTTAGAAAATCTTTCCGCAAAAGTTCTTTTATCTCCGCACCTTTTTCCGCCGGAAGAGGTTCCTGTGAAAGCGTTAGAAGATGTGTGAACAATTCAATCGTTTTTTTCCGGAGTTGTTCGTACGGGTCCCAGAGAAATTTTGCGCTGCTGGACTGACCTTCCGTCATCTGCCGGACAAGACTTTCTAAGAGCGCTGTCTCGCCGCTCTCTATAACTGACTTCAGGAATTCCTGGAACGCTTCTTCGATCATTGCCGTATCCTTAATGGAGACAGCGGACTGCGGTGCAAATCCGAGTTCAAGAGCCGATGCCCGGAATACATGCGCAAGAAAACTGTCGATGGTCTGAATTTGAAAATCCGTATAGCGGTCCAGTATCTCATCCACGCGCGCACGCGCTCGCCGTCGAAGAACGTCGTCCGTGAGAGGCAGCAAGCTGCGAAGCTGCTCGAGTGTTTCCGGATCGCCGAACGCGGCTTGCTTGAGGTATTTTATAACGCGCTGACGCATTTCTGCCGCGGCGTTCTTTGTGAATGTCATAGCAAGAAGATTACGAAGATCGTTCCGTCCGTTTTTCTCCGAAAGTAAAAGCCGGAGAATGCGGAATGCAAGGGCGTGCGTTTTTCCCGATCCCGCAGATGCGGAGACCAGTGTAAAGTCTGGAAAATGAAGTTCGTTCTCTATTGGAATAATGCTTGACATTGTGTTTGCCGGATCGGCTGTAAAAAGGTCGGGAGATTTGACGATTGAATCAAATCTTCTTTGAAAAGACATCCTGCTTTGACGCGGGTCTTTTATCAATATTCACCCTTTTTTCTCATGGCTTGACATATGTCATCAAACTCGCTACTTTGAGGCATGTGAGATGGAAAATATGGATCTGAAAAACATATTGGCGCGTCATACGCAAAAAGGAGAATTGTACATCCCTCTGCCGAATGCCTGGCTGCAATGTTATGCATGCGGACATCGCTGCAAAATTCCGCCTGGAAAAGACGGCATTTGCAAAATTCGCTTTAACCGGGAAGGCATTCTCTTCGTTCCCTTCGGCTATACGGGAGGCATTGCGCTCGATCCGATAGAAAAGAAGCCGTTCTTTCATGCATATCCGGGAAGCAAGGCCTTAAGTTTCGGCATGCTTGGCTGCGATTATCACTGTCCCTTCTGTCAGAACTGGATTACGTCGCAGGCTCTCCGCGATCCGCATGCCGTCTCATCTATCGAAGAGATCGATGCGGAAGAAATTGTCCGGCTTGCCCTCCGGCACAATGCCCGTGTTGTCACCAGCACATATAACGAACCGCTCATTACATCTGAATGGGCAGTGGAAATTTTTAAAATCGCAAAGCAGGCCGGACTGGCGACTTCATACGTTTCCAACGGCAACGGCACGGAAGAAGTATTGGATTATCTCGCGCCGTGGATCGATCTTTACAAAGTAGACTTGAAAGCATTTACGCAAAAATCGTACGCGCGCATGGGAGGCGTTTTGCAGCATGTACTGGATACGATTTCGTCGCTGCACCGGCGGAAGATATGGGTGGAAATCGTTACGCTGATCATACCGGGAATGAACGATTCGGCTGAAGAATTGACCGACATCGCACAATTCATTCATTCCGTATCGCCGGATATCCCGTGGCACGTCACGGCGTATCACGAAGATTATACCATGAAAGCTGAAAAAGAATATACTCCGGCATCCGCGCTCTTCAGAGCGGCGGAGATCGGATTGAACCAGGGACTGCATTTTGTCTATGCCGGAAATCTTCCGGGACAAACGCGTAATCTCGAAAATACGTACTGCCCCTCCTGCGGTGAGATGCTGATCGAACGATACGGATTCACCATTCTTTGCAACCGCATGCAAAACGGCGCATGCATAAAATGCGGTATCCCGTCCCGGGACGATGGGACTAACAAGCAGCTAAAATTTTTTACACTATCTCAGCCGAATATTCGTTATCTTGATGTATTATAAACAAGAAAAGGCGGACACCGTGTCGAATTATCAAAAACTGCCTCTTCCGGCGCTCAAACGTATTGCCCTGGTTGCGCATGACAATAAAAAGGTCGAGATGCTCGATTGGGCAAAATTCAACCGTGAAATCTTAAAAAAGCACAAGCTGTTCGGTACCGGCACGACCGCCGCACTCATTGAAAAACAACTGGACCTGCCGATTACGAAACTCGAAAGCGGGCCTCTCGGCGGCGATTTGCAGATCGGATCCCGTATCGCTGAAGGTCTGATCGACTTTCTGATTTTCTTCTGGGATCCGCTGGAGCCTCTTCCGCATGACCCCGATATCAAGGCGCTGCTGCGTCTCGCTGTGGTTTGGAATATTCCCGTTGCATGCAACAGAACGACGGCAGATTTTATTATTTCCTCCACGCTGATGGATAAATACTACGACCGGATCGTCGTCGATTTTCATTCCTACAGACAGCGGGATGTTTTTCCATCTTCGGAGAAACCCGGAGACCAGGTTTAATAAAATCACCAAAATTATATTCTTACAAAAAACAGGACTATGAAAAATTATACCATTCCCATCCTCTTCTCCTGCATGATGCTTACAGCGATCTTCATCGGATGTTCTTCTTCCAAACCTGAAATAACAAATCTGGAAAACAGAAAACCTGAAATGATCCTCCGTATTGCAAGCATCGATCTCGGGCACCACAAACAGCGCATCGAGAAAAAAGACATTGCCCAGCTTGCGAAGACGCTCAAAGATCAGCATATCGACGCCGTAACGGTTCAAAATATTTCTCGTTATCCGGGGACTTCCACACGTCTGGACTTTGTCGATGAGTTTGCTTCCCGTACCGGCATGAGTCCGGTCTTCGGAGAAATGTCCAATATCAACGGCCGCCAAACCGGCAATGCGGTATTCAGTCTTTATCCGGTCCTGGCGCATTATGTTATTTCTTTCGAGTCAGAATCATCTTCTTCTTTCGAATCGGCAGTACAGGCGAATATCGATGCGGGAATAGGATCGGTGACTCTTATCAGCACTCAACTTCCGCCGAAAGCCGACAGTTCCGTCCTGCTCAAATGTTTCAAAAAACTTACGGCAAATGCAGGCGAACAGAAATACCCGATGTTCATCCTTGCAGGAAACCTGCCTTCCCCGGAACATTTTCCCCCTTCGAACAATCTGGAACCAATCCTCGTCAAGGAGAATGCAGCATCTCTCGGAATGTGGAAGATAAAAAATCCATTCCTTAAAGTTGCCGCCGCGCGCAGCATCAATACCCCGCTCGGCACGATGATCATAAACCAGTTCGATCTGTACCGCCCCGAATAGTTGAAAACAGAAAGGTCTGGAGAAGAGAGATTTATCCCGGAATGGTTTTTTTTATAGAGGATTTCTCAGCCGGCTTGTTGAAAAGAATACAATGTGTAAACCGGCAGGAGACCGGCCGCTGACATACGGGTCTCTTTCTTTCTCTCCGATACTTTGGAAATCCCGTCCCGTCAAAACGGGACGGGACGGTACGGATTTCAAAGCGAAGTATATCCCTCTCTTCAACGCTTCACGGCATCGATATCGGAGATTAAAAAAGATCCGAGTCATTCAGAAACGACCTGATCTCCTATCAGCCGGCAAATAATTCGATTTTATTTCTTTGTTTCCGTCTTTGATAATTCCGGCTTTTTCAAAATAGAATTTCACTCCGCTTGCAACGCTCACGATAGGAGAGTCCTGCAAATGGATATGAATTCCCGGCTGCAGAGAACCGCCGGAATTTCCGCATTGCGCAATTGCTTGTCCTTTAAGGATCCGATCGCCGACACGAACACGTATGCTGTTCTGTTTCAAATAAGCAAGCACGGAATATTCGTTCTGGCCGTGCTGCAGAACGATTGCATTGCCGATAAGAGCGTACGGATTGGCAATTCCCGGCACGTTGTCCCGAATGCCGTCGATGACTTCCAGCACAACGCCGTCTGCCGGAGCCATAACCTCTTTTCCAAATCCCGTCATAATCTTCATTGCTCGTGCCGTTCCGTTTATACTGCCGGCCCGATTCATCGACCGCTGCAAAATCGAATGCAAACGGCTGAGTGAGAACGTTGTGAGTATCGGGAGATTTAAGCGGCAAGTACCGTCCATGTTCCTTTAAACGGAAGAGACAGTTCGGTTTTTTGTTTGTCTGCCGGCGGCGCTGCAACAACCGGTTGACCGGATGCTCGACGGGGGTTTCTATCGGTGCTGTGTGTTCGGAGAACAGATACCCTGCGATTTTATTCTGATTGTCGAGATAGAGCTGAACATCCTGCGCGCCTTTTTCAAAAATCAAGATAAAATCCGCACGGTTGGAAGTAACCAGCTTGATTTGATCGATTTTGACCGGCTTTCCAAGCCGATCGAGCATGCTCTGAAAAAAATACGTAGTCTGCGCGATTGTAAAATCCGCCATGCCCGGTCCGTATTCATTTTGAATAAACGCATAATCCTGACGATTGAGTCCTCAACTAACGGTTTTGGCAACGGTGAGAAAGCGATCTGTTCCCTGCTGCGGCAAAACTTCCATAAAAACGAAGCAGATAAGAAGAACAAAATAAAAGTATCGCATGACTTCACCTCATGTATCAGATTAGTTGAATGTTCTTAATTAAGCCTGTGCCGGAACAATACTACACTTTTTACAAAGAAGCAACTCTTTCGGCGCAGAATTCATATGCAAGGACGAAAAACAGAGCAGAAACTGCTTTCTCCGCGCAAGATAAAGATTTTTATTTCGATCTGATCCTGACGATTTTCTCTATGCATGAAACTTTTTAAAAAATTTTACGGCAAAAATAAACATCACCGATTCCGCGGATAAAATAAGCCAATAGGAAACTTCGAAGAGGATCTTCGGTCCGAAGGATGCAATCGAGATGCCGGCCGGCAAAACGGGAAAAAATCGATTATAGAGGTTGCCAATAAAAAAAGCCGGGTTCAAACCCAAAAGAAGAATCAATCCGTACCGTCTTCCTTTTGAAGAAAGCAGCGCTGCGGCAGCCATCGGCGCAGCATGACAAAAAGGAGCAGGAAACGATAATCACTGCATCGAATACAAGGAGATCGACCTGCTGGCGGAAATAGGCATTGATAAAAACTAATACCGCATGCCCGATAGCGAGCGCTGCAAGAATTGTATCCGCGCTTTTTTCATCGATTTTCTTCATCATGCCTGTCTCGTTTCAATCAGGAATAATCCGCCGTGCCCGGACAAATTGTTTTAAAAGCGCTTCCTCATACAGAGGAGGACGAAGGATCAAAACTCGACAGCCGCACACAACCCGAGCTGTGAATAAACGTTCCGTTGGCGAGATAAATCGCAACATGCTTGATATGTTCTCTCTTTTTTGATGTCGTTTTTTTTCCGAAAAAGAGAAGATCCCCTTTTTTTAAGATTTTCGAAGTTCGTTCCCGGATCGACCGGACGGCCCATCGCCGCTTGCTGATCGGCGTCGCGCAGCAATATTTTTCCGTTCAGAAGAAAAACGGTTTTTACGAATCCCGAGCAATCGAAACCTTTGACGGATGTCCCTCCCCAGAGATACGGAATGCCGAGGAATGTTCTTGCTGTCTTTTCGATATTGTCTCCGGTCAGTCTGCGGCTCTGCTGCCATGATTCGATATCTTCTGCGATATCGTTTTGCAGAAATCCCCTTCTGCCGTCGGCCAGTCCCGCTTCGATCCAATTTTCCTTTGTTCCGATTTTTTTAAGAATGCAGCCGGCTACGACGTCGCATACCGGTTCGGAATTTTTTTCCGGCTGCCGGTACAGCATTCCGTAATGACCGGTCACAATGATCTTGGAAGCGTTCGACCATTCCCGGACGGCTGCGGAATCGGCCTGAATGAACGACAATTTATTGATCCAGCCGATATAGCCGTCCGGCATTTTTATTTGCCAGAAATATCCGCCGTCTTTGAGCAGTGTAATGACGGTGCCGGATAGTACCTGAGTCAGCATTTCCGATTTGTTGTCCGGATGTTTCCGCACATTCCCGACGCTGAGCGTTGTAATGCCGTAGATTTTATTTCCAAGCGACGCTTCGGGCAGGACATGAATTTCATCGATCACGCGCATCTGAGTATCTTCCTTCAGCATCTTCAAAACCGCCGTTTTCGCTTCCGCATTATCGACATCGCCGGATGCTATGAGTGCTTCGGAAGCGGTTTTGATTTTGACCGTAAAAACAGAAAATCGTTCGTCCGGCGCAAATTTTTCCCGGATTGTCAGCAATCGCTCCGCATAGTCGCCGCTCCCTGCAAACGCTTTCGCACTGAAGAGAATCATAAACAGGAGAAAACAATTGTTTTCTATGCATGAAGTTTCCTATGAAACGAAAGTGCGTTTGATCCAGCTTCTGCTGCAGCCAGCGCGCCGCATCCTGCAGGCTTTCTTCGCTGATCGTATGCTCGATCGGATATTCCCGATACACGACTGGTACATTATGCTTTTGCAAAAATGCGAAAGTCGATCTTCCAAGATCGACCGGTATGACGGGATCGTAGATTCCATGAGCAAGAAAAATATCCGGTGTATGCGGGCCGAATGCCTGCGGCAGCCGTTCGTGCGGCACATAAAATCCGCTGTGTGCAACAACTCCTGCAAATTGTTTTCTTTCGCGGGATGCCAGTTCAAGCGCCGTCATAGCTCCCATGCTGAACCCGAATAAGAATATTTTTGATGGATCGACCGCAGTCTTTGTGAATCATATGTTCGGAAAATTTCAGACAATAATCGAGACTGATCTGAAGTTGATCCGCATCCCAGCGTTCAAGATCGTCGGCTCCGAACCACATATAACCGCCGAATGGATAACGGAACGGAGCACGAAGGCTGTACACAAGAAATCGCGGATCGAATGAAGGGGCAAGCCCGATCAAATCCTGTTCATCGGTGCCGCGTCCGTGCAAAAGAATCAAAGCAGGACGCAGGCCACCGGACTGAATCCGATCCGCCGCTTTTTTATATACAAATGTTTCCGATGAAGCTGCCATACATATTCCCTGCCGATTCAATAGTTTGCCGGCTCTTAGACCAATTTTTTCCTCAAATGCGGCGGCTGAAATCCGCGGTACGTATCGTATCGGGAATCGTAAAAGAGTAAATCAAAATTTTTATCCCGCAGTGTTCCGCCGGAAGGATAGAGATAAAATTCCTCGATTGCTGCCGTGCGGCGGGTCATGGGCTGATTATTTTCGGAATAAAATCTCAAAACATAATAGCCGTTGCGGTATCCGGCAGTCTCAAGCTGGCAGAGAATATTTTCGTGAGAAAAAATATGGATATCGGTATCCATTTGCGAGCGGTCAGCGGGTCAATTCGTCCAAATTTCCGGGACGCAGCAGCATTAAAATTGCCGAATGCGGAACAATGAGATATTTTTCATTTTCAAATTCTACCTCGATAGCGGAATCACGCATAAACACCGCATAATCTCCTTCTTCGGCCTGAAGAGGAATATATTTGACCGGTTCTTTGGGGGTCGTCGACCACGATTCCTGATCGATGAATTGCGGGTTTGGAATCGCATGTCCCGGACCGATGCTGACTACATATCCGGCTTGCACTTTATCCTTCTCTTTAACACCGGGAGGAAGGTAGAGACCGTGAGGCGTGCGTTCGCTTTCTTTATCGGCTGCAATAAGTACCTTATCGCCGACCAGAATGATTTTTTTGTGGGATTTTATTTCCATCTTGATAGATATTCAACAAGGAAAAAACCGGCTTTCAATTTTCGGGATCGCCCCGCCGCCATTTATACCCCAGTTTCTCCTTTGCCAGAGGTCGCATCGTCAATGAAAGACACTTTTCCTCAATTCAACTTTTCGGCAAATTCGCGTCTGCAACTTCATTTATTTATAAACTAAAATACGCTTCTGTCAAATGTTATGCAAGCATCAAAAAATATTTCTGTACAAGCATCTAAATTCAAGAATTTAAATATTTCAAGTTCATAGACAACCGGAGAATCTTGTAAGCATTAACAATGTTTTCACTTTTATTATTTTGACGGTGTGTTTGAAATATCCCGAATGATTTCTTTGCCGGACAGCTGAATTTTATGGTATTTGTTTGCAGCATCTCCCGGCATTGGCGCTGAATTGGTCGTCTTTTCTCTTCTACATATCGAGTTTTTTCCCTTTGGTTTCGGGAAAGACCCATATCCATATACCGGTCAGCAGAGCAAACAATGCGGCGAGCGATATACCGCTTCCAAGACCGTATCTTTTGCAATGACTGCGATGATAACCGGCGTAAAAAACTGGACGCCGCGTGCAAGGTTAAACGCCGAACCCATTGCAGTGTTACGAATTGAAGTCGGGAATAATTCAGCGAAAAGCGGGCCATATCCGCTGAACATACCGGTCCCAAAACCGACAAGAAATATAAATACGAGTGCAAGCGAAGGATAAATAACAACAGTGTCCCACATCAATGTGATCATAATAAGACCGATTGCCATAAAAACCGAATAGATTGAGTACGCCGGCCTCCTGCCGATTGTGTCTGCCGCATAGCCGAACGAAAGATATCCGCACAATCCGCCTGCCTGTGCAATCAGCATCCAAATTGCCGATTTGGCGATGGTGAACTGCCGCTGCTGCTGCAGGTAACCGGGCATCCAGCTGTACGTGAACCAATATGCCGACATATCGAAGATTGCAAGAATAAGAGATTTGGAAAACACGGCTCTGTATTCTCGGGAGAATAACTGCAAAAATTTGCTCCGATTCCCCGCTTCAGCCGTTTCGGCAGAATGTGAACCCTCAGCGCTAAGCCGTTTTCTTTCCAGCCAGATGTCAGATTCGGGCAGTCTCTTTCTGATAACAACGACGAGCAATGCGGGAAGAATTGAGAGGAAGAAACATAACCGCCATCCGATCACCGGTGCAGCAAATCCGCCGACTATCGATGCAAGCACAATGCCGAATGGCGCGCCGGTCTGCATCATTGCACAGTACCTGCCGCGTAATTTAGGCGGGAAAGATTCGCCTACATATGTCTGACCAGTTGCCCACTCGCCGCCAACGCCCAGGCCAGTGATGATTCGAAAGAGAACCAGTAATCCGATCGATGAAGCGAGCCCGCAAAGAAATGTCCCGAAGCTGTAAATTAATATCGTCCATTGCAGCACGATTTTCCGGCCAAAACGATCGGATAGAATTCCGAAGATCACACCACCGATTGCGGTTGCCCCAAGCGATGCGCCAAGAACGTAAGAGAGATCGACATTCGATAAATGAAGCTCATGGCCGATCGGAATGAGCAGGAAGGAGAACAGAATAAGATCGTAGAAATCAAATACCCAACCCGCCCAGCTCATGAGAAGAATCTCGTAGTGCTGTTTTGTAGGTTTTTCGTAATCGTTCAAGAAAGTCATGAAATACCTTTTGTCTAGTGCATAACGTATGAACATTTCATTAATAAGTAAAGCACCATTGCGCCATACCTTCCATACGCCGCTCTTGCCTTTGGTGATTCATGAATTTACTGCAGAGGGGCTCTTATTCGCTATGTCCGTTTGAGCGATGACCAATAACCATATTATTATCGCGTGGTTTATGTAGCAGCAAAGTATTGATTATTTCTACCTCTTTTCAAAAGAGGCGCCTTCGGCCAGCCGGCTGTAACCGAGCCGCCACTGGAGTTTACGAATCTTTGTTTCATAATCAGCACTTAGGAATGTGGTTCCCCAGATTTTCCTGGTGTTTCCATCGCCATCGCCTAAGAGGATTATTCATCGCTAAGAATTCAAATCTTCCTAAACGAATACTTTCTTTTGAATGTTTCATTCCAAATTTCCCTTTTGATTATTTTCCATTAAAATGATTCATTAAAATTTAATGAAGCACAGTATGATCGTCTAATATTTATCGGCAAAGCTTGAGATATTGCCGGTATAGAGCAGCTTATAGGTAGATTCTTTCAAGGGCCGGTCTCAATAAAAAAAACAAATAAACCAAATAGTCTAAACTCCGCCGGCAAAGAAGATTACGCACCCATGCTCTTCTCTCACCGTGAAAGGTATGCAGCGGTTTTTTCTGGGAGGGATTGTCGAATAGCGGGGATACGCGATTGGCTCATAGATGTCCGTGCGGATATTTCTTTCATCTGATAGCCGTCTGTTCGATCATTCAGGACGGTCATTTCGCTGTCGCTTAATGAACCGAGGAAATCGTTCGTGCTCGTGAAGTTAGGCGGTGTGAACTTTACTGGAGCAGAAACTCTTCCGATGTTTAACAGTCATCGACTGGATGATCATTGTAAACGCGGTGATTTCGGTTCCATGCATTAATTCCACGTTTGCCGACTTTTTTAAGAGGGATTTCGCTGTCGGCAAATACGTTAGCAGCGTAATTTTGGTTTTTCTACTGAAGAGCTATAGGAAATGAAAAAGCCAGAGATCCTATTGAATCTCAGGCTCTTTTATTGTCGGGACGGCGGGATTTGAACCCGCGACCCCTTGCACCCCAAGCAAGTGCGCTAGCCGGGCTGCGCCACGTCCCGATGAAAATCGCCAATTTTTTGGTCTGGTAACCGCATTATTGCTAATTTACTTAGCAATTACTTAGCAATTCTCTTTCCACTAATGATGCGGTCTTCATGCTCATTCAACCTCGCCGAAGGTCACACCCCATAAATACCCAGTCTGACACTTTAAATCGTTGGTGTTTTGAATGTTACATTGCGCTACAATTTACGAAACAACTGACTATGAAACAAGGGAAGCTCCTATTTAGCAACCGCGTTCTGGGTTAATTCGGGGATGTGAATCATCTTGACTGTGCTTGAGAGACGCTCAGAATAAATATACATCTGTATTCTTGTCAACGGAGTTTGATGATAGGATTGATAAATGAGAATAATTAATCAATTTAACGGAATTAAAAAATATACTCAAAAAGGGTGCTCTATCTATGGCATTTAAATTGATTTTGATATAAGATAATATTTGTAAATTGATTTACTCATGATATGGATTAAAGGAAATACTTTTTCGCAACCGCACTTCTATGCATAGCGTTCCAGGAGAATATATGATAAAATATGTTGCTTTCTTATTGCCGGCTGTTCTGTCTCTTTCATATTCCCAAAATAATCTTCCTTATAAAAATCCGAAATTGCCCGTTGAAACACGCGTAGAGGATTTGTTAAGCCGAATGTCTCTCGAAGAAAAGATTGACATACTCGGAGGAACCGGATTTACAACAAGGCCGAACCAGCGGCTTGGCATTCCCGAATTAAAAATGTCGGATGGACCGCTTGGCGTTCGATGGAATGCTTCATCTGCGTTTGCAGCAGGCATCGGCGCTGCAGCATCATGGGATACAGCGCTCGTCGGCCAATTGGGTTCCGCTATCGGAAGAGAACTAAAAGCACACGGGCGTGATGTGATTTTAGGTCCTTGTGTGAATATTGCAAGGCTGCCTATGGGCGGCAGAAATTTTGAAAGCTTTGGTGAAGATCCTTATTTAGATTCGAGAATAGCAGTCAGCTACATCGAAGGTGTGCAAAAAGAAAATGTTGCGGCAACAGTAAAGCATTTTGCCGTAAATAATCAGGAATATGAAAGAGGATTTGTCGATGTTAAAATCAGCGAGACGGGCATTGAATGAAATATACCTTCCGGCTTTCAAAGCGGCAGTGACTGAAGCTCATTCTTTGGCGATTATGTCTGCATACAATAAATTAAACGGCCATTACTGCAGCGAAAATGATTATCTCCTTAAAACAAAATTAAAAGATGAATGGAAATTTGCCGGAATAGTCATGTCGGACTGGGGCGCAGTTCATAGTTCCATCCCTACGGCAAACGGGGGGCTTGATCTTGAAATGCCTACCGGTGAATATCTAAATAACAAAACTTTAAGCGATGCATTTAAAAACGGCATCGTCAGCGAGCAAACTTTGAACGATAAAGTCAGACGAATATTAACCGTCATTTTTAAGCTCGGTCTATTTGAACACCCGCGGAAAGAAGATGCCGGTTTATTAAACACAAAAGAAAACCGGGACATTTCTTTACAATTAGCCCGGGAGGGAATTGTTCTTTTAAAAAACGATGGAATTCTTCCGCTCGACAAAAATAAACTTAAATCAATAGCCGTTATCGGCCCAAATGCGGCTATCGCAAGAACAGGAGGAGGAGGAAGCTCCGAGGTAACGCCTCTTTATTCGATCAGCCCGCTGCAGGCATTGCAAAATAAAATTGGAAGCATGGTAAAAATAAATTATGCTCCGGGAATCAATCTCGGATTTAATGGAAAAGCTGTCGAATCAAAATATTTCTTATTACCCTCCGGTGATGGTGAAGGTCTACAGGGAGAGTATTTTAACAACCAAAATCTTGAAGGCCGGCCCGCCTTTACACGAAACGATGAAAAAATAGATTTCGACTGGGGATCAAAATCTCCCAAAGAAGACTTTCCGAGAGAACATTTTTCAGTGACGATGGACGGGATTTTTACAGGTTCCAAAAACCGGAATTTATGATTTGAATTTCCTTAGTGATGACGGGGTCCGGCTGTACCTGGAAGATTCACTTCTGATCAACAACTGGACGGAACACCCACCCACCGATAATTCATATCGTGCAGAGCTGGAAGCAGGCAAGAAATATAAATTAAAAGTTGAATATTATCAGGGAACAGGCAGCGCAATCGCCAAATTGTCGTGGCGGAGTACAGATGACGACTTCTTTAAGCAGGCCGTTCATGCCGCTGCGAATTCGGATGCTGTGTTGCTTTTTGTCGGTACTTCAGATCAGTATGAAACCGAAGGAAAAGATAGAGATAACCTTGTTTTGCCTCAGAATCAGGATGAATTGATTGAGGAAGTCATAAAAGCGAATAAAAATACTGTTGTTATCCTTACTACGGGATCGCCGGTTTTAATGAATGGCTGGAATGAGAAGGCAGCAGGGATACTAGAAACCTGGTTTGCAGGTGAAGAAATAGGAAATGCTGCTGCCGATGTGATCTTAGGCAATTATAATCCTTCGGGCAAATTGCCAATAACATTCCCAAAGCGCTGGGAAGACTGCTCTGCCTTTAAAACTTATAAAGCGCAGGACAGCATTTCAGAATATTCCGACGGCATTTTTGTCGGTTACAGGCACTTTGACGCTAAAAATATTGAACCTTTATATCCATTTGGCTATGGCCTGTCGTATACGAATTTTGAGTATAAAGATTTAAAAGTTCAAGCTCTTGCAAAAGGGAATAAAGATTATTTTAAAATTTCATTCACCCTGGGAAATACAGGCAGCCGTAACGGAGCCGAAGTTGTTCAATTATATGTGAGCGCTGTTGATCCGAAAATTGAGAGGGCGCCTAAAGAATTGAAAGCATTCAGGAAAATATTATTAAAAGCAGGCGAGACAGTAAATGTAGAGATGAATATCGATAACAATGCTTTTGCTTATTATAGTACCGATAAGAAAGATTGGACTACCGACCCCGGGAAATATGAAATATTGATAGGCAGTTCTTCAAGAGATATTAAACTAAAAGAGGCTGTAGATATCAAGTAATTATGAGACAGTCCGGATTTTTCTATCCGCTCGTCCTGATATCCTTTACAATTTCCAGAGTACCGATGATTCGGGACGCAGAAGTTTGCCGCTCGTGAATGTTTGAAAAAGGCGCTAGTGAATTTGACGTCCGGTAAACTGATTTGCAGCAACGAACAGCGAGTCAAATTGTTCCCGGTATATTTTGCTTTGCAGAGTATCATGCTTCATTTCTTCTTCGGCAAAAGCAAGATAGATAAACGGCAGCGGGAAATGAGGATTGATTTTTACAGCCGTCTTTAATTTTTTAACGGCATCGTCGCATTGCCCGAGGTAAAATGATGATACACCATCAGCATATGCGATATAATATCCTGAGGGATTAAGAATTTGTGCAGCGTGCAATGCTTCCCGGCCTGTGCTGAACTCACCGAGGGCGTTGGAAATAATACTCAGTAACGCCCATGACCTTGAAGATTGCGGAAATTGAGCCACAGCCGATGAGGCCAATTGCTTTGCCCGCGCATAATTTCCCTGTCTCATCAGATCGAGAATGTCGGTGTTCATATTCGTGCACGCGACCGGATTGATAAAATCAGGGACCGAATCCAAAGCACATATTTCCATAATTTGGGGAAAAAGTTCGTTTGTTTGAAAAACGGGATTTCGCCGATCGACATCGAACCAATCGCGAAATGCTGCAATATGTGTTACATGCTCTCTTGACATCCATGCGAGCAATTGGTTTTTATCATGGATATACGGAATCGCACCAGGCGTAATGAGACCGATCATATCTACAATCTTGCGATCAGAATAGTATCCCAGAGCGCCGACATCGTGTGCAGCAATAACGGCATCTGCGGGAAGGTTATCCTTTATCCAAACAGCCGCCCTGATCTGCCTTTGCAGTGTATAATGACCTGAATTGCATACATCAGTTCTATAGCGCGGAATCGCCCTTATCTCGGTCCATAAACCGCCGCACAGAATAACGACAACAACAACACCTTCAAGCACGACAGATAATTTCCGCCGTTCAATCTTTTGAAGCAGAAGAATGATCCGATGGATGCCTTCTAAAGCGAGGAGAATAATGAACGGCAGCGACGGCATAAGATAACGTCCGTTTTGATAAACCCGGGGAAGATAAAACCAATAAGCCAGGTACAGCAAAAGAATCCATATCAGCGCAGGCAAAAGGTCTATCGATCGCCGGTGTTTAATAGAAAACACAAGAAAAAGCACCCCGATCAATGCCGACAAAAGAAAAATCGGGCTTGCGGCTTCGCTGACAAATTCCCATGCCCATTTCGGAAAGATAAGCGTCATCGATTCATAATATTTTCCCTTTGCAGCAAATGTATTCGGCAGCAATGTTTTTGATAGGATATAATTGAACAAACAATATGCAATGACAAAACCGCAAATGATAAGTGCCGGCTGCAGGAATCGCCGCTGCTCTGATGGCGATATCGCTGAGACGTGTTTTGTTTTTTCCTTCAGAAAATACCGCTCATACATACTGACGCCGAGAAGAATACAGAGAAAGATAACGGCTTCAGGCCTGCACCACACCGACAATCCGCCGGCGACACCGAACATTATGGGACGGCGTACAAGATGAAAGTACCACACCATCAGAAGCAGTGCAATAAACAGCGTCGTTTCCATCCCGGAAACGGCGATACACTGCAAATGCGGCTCGAACATCAGAAGAGCTGATCCGCCTAATGCCAGCACCGGCTGGCCCGGATAGAAGAATCTCGCAAGTTTGAAAAAGAACCATCCCCCAAGACACAATCCTGCACAGCCCATGATATTGCTGAGCACTATTTTATTTGCAGACAAATGCCACACAACGGCTAACAAAATTGTGTAGAGAGGCGATGTCGACCCTGACGACGATTCGGCATTTTTAAAAAACGAAAAACTTCCATAGGCGGCAATATTTTTTGCGTATTGTAAATGAATCCATGCATCATCGAATGCAAACAGGTATGCGCCGTTTTGTATCCGGTTTTGCTGGATAAAACCATAAAGGGACATCGCGGCAGCAGCGATAAGAAGCAGCAATAATATTGAACTCAGTTTTGTCGTCATACGTACACGCATTCTTAAGCTGTGGCGATTGAAGCAGTTCCCGCTCTACGGCAGTGCTTTATATATTAATTCAGGACGCGTTTTAAATCCTGTGACAGGAAAAAAGACATCATGAGCGTTAAAAATCCTCGATGCACAGGAATATGTTTTCAGCATTTCACGTTCCAAATCGGAAGCATCATTATCGATAATAATTGCGTCAAATTTCTTAGTCGAGAATGCATAACGAAATTCTTCTTGAAGGCTCTTGATGGCGCTATCATCTCTGCTGTGATAAATATCTTCGATAGCCATCCAGTGTGCAAAGTTCTTTTTACCCGTCATCGCTGAAAGATAGCCATGAGAAGGAATAAAAACGTCTCCTTTGTATTCTTTAACCAATCCGAGGATGTATTCTCCTGCATCCCTGTCCCGCTGCGAAGGAATTTGATCGAGAGGATTATAGATGAGCAAAAGAAATTGCATACAACCTGCAAGACCTGCGAAATAAGATATCTTCATGTTCCCGAAGAATGCCGATTGAGCATTCCCAGAATTGAAGAATTCTTGAAGAGCAAGGCCAAAAAGAACGCTTATGGCGGCAAATGCCGGGATAAGATCATTCTCGTAGCCGCCCACATGAATTCTGGCAGAACAGGAGACCATCATCATGCCGAATAAAAAAAGGATATAAAAACCGTTTCTGGATATTGTCAACTTCCGAAAGAGCGTATAACAGAATAGCAGCGTGAGAACATATGCAGGTCCTATCCAAGAAAAATCGTTCATCCAAAATGAAGCAAAATGACGCATTGAGACTGAGTACCTTCCCGGCAATTGAAAAACGTAATAACTGTACCAGCCGCCGCTTGCCGCATTGAACAGCAGCGTGCTTATGACAATGCACGCTAAAGCCGTTAGAGGAAGGACAATTTTTTTCCAACCCGGCAGATAAAGAAAACAGTAGAGCGCCATAGTGAAGATAAAGATCATGCCCGTTTGTTTGGTCAAGAATGCCAAAAAAAGAAGAAATCCGGCACAGAACAACGGCACCGCAGTATTATAGTAACGGAGTATATACGCGCTGAACAAAACAAAAAAAAGAAAAAGAGAATCCACTCTTGCAACATCCAGCCAGGCGCCGCCGATTCTATAGGCCGCAGCAAACAAACCCGCGGAAAAAAGAGCACATAAGGCGGATTTTGTCTCCTTCCGCACCAAAAGAAAAATAAGCACAAAACACCCGCACGAGGAAACGTAGGAAATAAGCCGCAGCGGAAAGAATCCCATTCCGAAGGCATGAGCTGCAATTGCGCCCAAATAAAAATATAACGGCGGATAAATAGACGGTACAAATTCCACAGACGGCCGAACATAAAGACTCTGACCCGCGATAATCCTTCGGACATGATCAAGCATCTCGCCTTCCATCCATTCAAGTTCAAATGGATAGAAAAGCCGATGAAAGCCGACGACAAGGTACATGCCGATGAATACGATTGAACAAAAAGCAAGAAAGATTTTTATGAGTCGAATTCCGCCGTTTTGTATATTTCCGGTCAAATCATTCGTCTTCATGAGCGATCTGGGGTTTTGCGATGCTCTTTCATCAATGCAGAAAATATGGAAATGCCCGTACTGAAACGGCAAAACTGGCTGACATTCTGTGCATGGGCTTTCATGAGAATGCACCTGTGAGGAATGAAGGAAAGATCTTTGAGGTTGGTCATTTTTTGTGGACCCTGCAGGGATCGAGTCTACGGTCTGCAAATTAAGAGTAACTTTTCAATGCTTGCTCAACGACAATTTGACGTCATTTGTGCCGGATGCAGATGCTGTCAAATACGGATCAATGGATAATCACCCGGCAGCCTTGAAAACAAAAAACCTGCACAAATATAGCGAACCGCCGTCTTTGAAGCAATTCAAAAACAAAATCCCGCAGAGGAAACGTTTTACTCATCTTCTCTTAATATTCATACCTTCCTTTAACAAAATGCATGCTGTTTCTGCATGTAGTAATCGCCGCTGAACCGGAAGGGCGAGGCTTGACATCGCTGCATATTTGACGTATCATTTCTGCATACGAAGAAGCTCAACAAACAGACAATGAAATCGCGATTATTTTCAGGTTATGACGTCCACCGGCTGAATATCTTCGTTTATTCCGTCTTTCAAATACAATCTTCTTGCAGATGGATTGTATCGAACATGTCGTATAAAAATTTTCCTGCATATGTCTGGAGCTGGCAAAACAAGCAGCCGTTGTAAATCAAAATTCAATAACAGATACATGGAATTCGATGCAGCGTTCATGAACGAAGGAGTTTTGTATGAAAAGAACATTGATTGTTTTAACCATCGTTGGCATAACATCGACCGGCCCGACCGCAGCACAGCAGGCGCTCAAGACGTATGTTGATCGCCCGACTCTCGTAACTTCGCAGCTCGGTTTTCGTGTACAAGGCCCAAAGACTGTTACACTCCTGCCGGCAGCTTGCGATTCGACGCTTCCTGATGAAATTCCTTTCTATGTCGATCATCTCCTCTCACGTATGAAACGAGAACAGCATCTGCCGAAAGCCTGGACTGGCGCGTTCTTTGACTGGCCTATCGATATTGACAAAGGAAAATATATCGGGCAGGACTCCGGTGTCTCTGCATATCGGGGAATATTGAAAAAAATCACAACCAGATGGGGCACATTTTGGCAGGGTGATTTTACGGCGTTCGTAAAGCCGGGAATATACCAGATTGAAACTGAATACGGTTTTACGACTCCGTTCGTGATCGAAAACAATCCGTATAACCACCTTATCCGCAGTTATCTGAATTATCTGTACTGTCAGCGATCGGGTATCGAGACACCCGGAATACGGCCGGTCGAAAACGCGGACGACGGCGTCCTCGATACCGATGGGTCATATGTACCCGCTGCCGGCGGCTGGAATGACGCCGGAGATTTCCGTAAGTGGATATCGCAAACGAGTTCGCATATCGAAGCCCTTACTCTGATTGCGCAACATGCCGGCCCTGCATACAGGAACGCTGCACTGGATGAAATCAGATGGGGAAATAAGTTCTTTCACGCAATGATCACCCCGGATGGAAGGGTTTATGAAGATATCGGGAGCGGCTCACTGCGCGGAGGAAAAAAATATCCGGACGATTGGTGGTGTGAAAACCATGCCGGGTGCCTGGGCTCGGGAGAAGCGCAGAGCAACAATAAAAAAAACGGGACCGAGAGAAAGATACGGACAACCTACAACCCGCTCTGCCAGTTCCTTTTTATCCGCAATCAGGTGTTTGCTTCGAGAGTCCTTGACACTGCTGATGCCTTCAAATGCCAGTACCTGGCCGAACTGGGATGGAAATACAGCCGGAAGGCGCAGCATGACGGAAGAACATTGTTTGTCGCTGAGGAGCTGCTCGCAGCATGTGAATTGTACGCATCCGGACTCGCACAGGTCAAGGGTGAAGAGATCGAAGAGTTTGCAAACGAGCTCATGAGCCGCCAGGAAACCGGCGATTATCGATTAAGCGGATATTTTTATGAGAAAGGAAAAACTGACGGATACCGCAGCATCGTATGGAATGCAGAACCGGCAATGGCGCTGCTTCGAGTGTGCGAACTTGACATTCCCGGTATGGCCGACCTGACAAAACGGACAGGATCTGCTGTGCAACGGTATATCGAGAATTACTTATTAAGAGATGCCAGCAGCAATCCGTTTTTTGTTACACCGTACGGGGTATTTGTCAAACCGCTGCACTCCGATGAAGTCACGTTCCGCGATGCCGGTGCAGGCAATGTTATTCGAACATTTATAAGCCCGCTTAATTCCGCTGAGATGGTGCACGGAACTGACGCTGTTCTTATGCACCACGCTTATCTCCTGGCACGGGCTGCTTTCCTCTGGAAAAAAGATCTTTATCGCGACGAGAGCGAGAAATTAATTCAATGGGCAACAGGTCATAACACAACAGGCCTTTGTCTCTTTACCGGCATAGGATTTAGGCATCCTGTCATCGGATCGTTCGTGAATTACCGAATCCCCGACGCTACGGTAGACGGATTCGTCGGAAGACTGGACGATACTCCCTACATGGAGGCATCGAATGCCGTAGAATGGAATACTCAGGAGGTGTGGGGTGTCCCCTTCTACCATGCCATCGGTGCCGAGACATACTTGTCCATGATCCAGACCCTTCATTGAAAGGCGTGCGACAATATAAATAATCGCTCTGTTTATTCCGCAGTATTTTGTATGGTGATCATACTTTGCCGGAGCCTGGCTCGGCTGTTCTTCACTTCGGGTTAACCATGGAAAGCATCATTGAAGGAACTCCGGGATAAACTTCCTGCAGATTATGAGAGCTTCAGTCCCCCCGGCCGATTGGGGACGTGTTGTCTTCTATTTTTCTCATCTCGTTATTGTCGCCGGGAAATCCGGGACTGCGCTCTCAGTTGTTTTTCCAAAAGGTGTGACTTGTTGCTTGCAATCGATTTGTCGTGAATCATCTTGACCCTATTTTTTTAACGCCGCTTTAGAGAAAAGATAATCCGGTATATCCGCATCAAGTGTAATGGAGTCGATAAAAAACTCCGTCCCTTCTCCTTCTTTAAGGACGTCTTTATACAAGATGGACTTTGCTACCCACCGGTTCTGAACTTCCATCACTTCCCGCACATCGATCGTCTTTAAGAGTTTGCCGCTCGTAGCGTAGAGATTCTCTTTGAGAATGACGTAGCGGGTTTTGTCGACCCAAACTCTCCGGCTGTTATAGGAAATGTCTTCCTTTTTTGCAGCGAGATCCAAAACCCAGCACAGACGTCCGTTGACTATTTCTTGAGCAGAAATTTTTGCCGCATAAAGATTCGGCAAATGGGGATCCTCCATCATATCCTCATATGAAAGATCGGAACCCATCATGGATTGGCGCAGCATGTGGCCGGATATCAAAATTGTCCGGTCGGTCGAAGGAGAATAGTTCCATAGCATATCTTGAAGCTTAAGCATTTTTGTGCCTTTTTCCCTTGCTGGAGCCAGAAATTCAGTGAACGCTTCGCTCGTGCCTCGCTGCCAGGATTTTGATTCTATAGTACGGCTGCTGCGCTCTCCATGAATGACCATGCGCGAAACAGTAATCTTGCTTTCTGAAAACATATTTTCATCCGCTTTTTTTAGTATCTCATCTCCCGAAGGAGTTTGTCCCCAGAGCGGTGCAAGCGCCAAAAAAAATATGGAACACCAAAAAAATCTCATGATTCAAGCTCCTTAAACAATTGTGATGTTTGTCTTTTGTAAATTCCAATTCCGGAAATGGCACTGCCAAGCACCGTAGCAAGCATCCCGGGAAGAAAACCGATGATAAATGTCAATGGCTCCACTTGTGCCCTGATGACATCGGTGAGCATCATAGTACTGTTTTTCATGAGCGATCCGATATCAAAACCATGTACTTGCAAATAGTACGCACACGCTGCTCCAATCGCCGTACCTATCAAAGAGCCGGCAATGCCCACAGCCATCGATTCAACGATCATGGCTCGATAAATGTGTCCCTTATCCTCGCCGACTGCAAGCCGTAAGCCGAATTCTCCATACCGCCGCAAGCTTCCGGATAAACCCGCATTCCATAAAACTATAGACATGACAAAAACAAAAATTCCCAGTATAAGACCTGTTAATGTATCGACTAAATCGAGATAATCGGAAAGCCCGTTTTGGTTTCGAAGTGTTTCCATGACCGGCGAAAACTTCGCAGCATCCGGATACCGGGCATTAAATCCATGAACCATGAAATCAGCGATGTGTTCATGATAAAGATCATCATTAAAAAAACCCAGAATTTCTCCTGCTCCTTGCTGCATATCTAATGCCTGCTGCATATCGGAAAGGTCGGCAATGATAGCGCTTCGGTCCATGGATTCAATTCCAAAACTCACCGTTCCGGCAATTGTGAAATTTGTGTATGTCATGCTCCCGTACATCGTCGAACCGATTAATGTCACTTTTTGCCCCGGCTGAATATTGAGCTTCTTTGCCAGCTCATCCGCTATTAAAAGATCACCCGGCTTTGCCGGCAATTCTCCGCGAACAAGTGCAGACCGAATATTCAGTATTTTCCATTCCGGACTGCCGGCGGAAAATAGATTCACTCCCATTCCTGCCACGGGCGCTTGTTCTTTCGTCTCGCCTTTTTCATCGGGTATATCAAGAAGCCCGCCGAAAGTTATTCGCGGCGTCCAAAAAAGATTCGGATAATTTTTTTTCAGTGAAGCAAGAAGCGTATCGATCCCCAGGAGAGCTAAATCATTGGGATTCTGGTCAACACGCGACGCATACGCTTTTGTCATGACACGCAAGTGCCCTGTTTGGTAGTGCGCTGTGGATTGAATCAGACCCGAGACTGCACCATTGATCCATGCCTGCAAGAACACCGTAAGCATGACGCCTATTGCAACTGTCAACACGGGGAAAAGTGATCGGGACCGATCGCGGAGCAATCCTTTGAGCAGAAATTTAATCATGAGAGTCTCCCCCTGAGTGCGTCTGTCGGCTTCAATCGGGCAATTTTCCTTGTCGGTAAAAAGCTGACGATTGTTGTAACGAACAGAACCAGAAGTGCGGTTCCTGCAACTAATCCCGCAGAATAGACAGGAAAAAGTTTTTCACCGAGCGCAAAACCGGCGTTGTCAAGCGCTCCTGGAAGAGCCATTCCCGTTCGCGAGGCAAAGTCCAGGAACGGGATGCCGTAAGCGGCTGCAACAATTGCTGCGAATACTCCATGCAGACTCCCTTCCAATGTAAACAGTGCGATGATCTTTGTCCGGGTCATCCCGAGCGCCATGAGCGTTCCCATCTCTTTCTTGCGGCGGAAAATAGACAGAACCTGCGTATCGAAGATTGCGAGCATTGCAAGGAAGAGAAGTATTGTATATAAGATGCTTCCTTGAATGGTTTTGCTCCTGACGAGTGCATGAATATCGTGCAGAAGGTAATCAAGACTTCTGAATTCCCATCCGCCAATTTGTTTTGAAATTTGGACATTATTTTTCAGGACGACTATTGTCGCCTGATCCGGCATTGTCGTAAGCGATTGCATCCGATCCAGCGGAATCCAGATTTGTTCATTATCGATTTCCTGGACCGAAGTCTTCATTACTTCTACGATCCTTACATCTCTCGCATCGAATGTTCCATGGATATCGCGCCATTGAACGGTGAGTTCATCGCCTTTGTGCAGTCCGATGCTTTTTGCCATCCTGCTGCCGATGAGAGCCGGTATGCTGCCCTGACCGCCTGTCAATAGAAATGAAGGAAGAGATAAAATATTTTGCTTCGGATCGATGCCCTTAAGGAGAATATTCCGAAAACGGCCATCAGGATAAATCGCGGCCTGACGAATGAGAATCGGAGTCGCTTCATTATTCTTGATGAGAGAATCAAGATCTGCCGGAAGAACAGCGTGTGCGTCTGTGAGCGACAGCGGATCGTATGGGTCATACGCTTTGAACCAGAACTGACCGCCTCCATAGAGCGCTTCAATGGTAGCTCGTTCTACCTGATCGTTCATTCCATTGTACATGCCTTGCATAAAAATAATGGCAACGAATGAGAAAGACAGTGCGACGACATTGAGCCAGGTACGAATGCCTGCGCCAAGAATGTTGCGCAAAGCGAGTTTGAGAATCAGCATCCTATACCTCCTTTCATGCTTGCCCGCCCGTAGGGAGGGCCTGCCCATTCGCAGAGAGGGTATGCACATCCGGCAATCGGATTTGTTTTTCGTCCTTCTCGACTCTGCCGTCGATGAGCGTGATTTTTCTTTTCAGGTAAGCTATCACCTTTTCGTCATGCGTGGCAAAGACGAATGTGGTCTTGAGTTCTTCATTTAACTGCACCATTGTTTTCATGATGATGTGTGAATTCGCTGCATCGAGGTTGGCTGTAGGTTCATCGGCAAGAATAAGTTCCGGCTTTTTAACGACAGCTCTGGCTATTGCAACACGCTGGCATTGTCCTCCCGAAAGCTGGGCGGGCCTTGACTCGGCGCGATCAGCCAGTCCAACCCATTCCAGTGCATCCATCACAAGTTTTTTTCGTGCGGACGTTTCTAAGCCGAGAAGCAGCAAGGGAAATTCCACGTTCTCGAAAACGGTATAAACCGGCAGCAAGTTAAAAGTTTGAAAAATAAAACCTATATGGTTCATCCGCAAATGCGCAGCTTCCTTATGTGAGAGCGACTCCGCTTTCAGTCCAAGCACTTCGACACTGCCGCTGGTGGGAATGTCAAGACAGCCGATGATATTCAGCAATGTGGTTTTACCGGAACCGCTGGGACCGACCAATCCAAGAAATTCACCTTTGTCCACTGAAATGGAAACCTTATCCAGAGCTTTAAGTTTATTTATTCCGAGCGGATAAATTTTGTCAACATTTTCTGTTTTTATAAGTGTTGAATTTTGCATAGGTAATTCCATTCTTCTTGCTTTCTCTTTCATTCGTTCAATGATTCAATACGAGCATGACTTGAATTCCTGTCCCTGCGAAGAGGCTGCTGCCTCCTTGAGTTTGATTGAGTTGAATAATGTTCGGATTCCAGAATCCGAGAAAATAAATAATCCAATTATCATAGGTCCTCTGCACAGTCAAAAGACGATACCAATCATGATCTGTCCAATCGCGGTACATGATAGCCGATATTCGATCAAGTGTACCCAGTGCATAGCTCAATGACAAACCGGAAAAACCAAGGCCGTCTGCCCGGTCGAAAACGCTGTTCGGATGTTCATTACGGAAATATTCGCTCAGTGCAGTCAATCCATTTCCAATGTCGAAGGTGTAATCGGCCCCTAATGTCCATTGCCGCTGATATGTCATTCCGGGGATTTCGGTTTGTTCATGGATTATAACCGCCTCGAACCATACTCCGATTCCAATATCCCATTTCCCGTCAAGCCCCAGCCTGTTTTCAGGAACAGAAGATTCTCCAGTGTCCGCCGGGATTCCTGTCAAATTGCTGAGATCGGCTTCACGACGATGGTACGAGAGCCCCGCTTCACCGCTCCAAATCTGTGCTTGCACTCTCCCGCCAAACTCGATGCTTTTTTTCTGTGTCGGGGCAATTTCCCATCCTTTGGTATCGTTGTTGCCGTAGAGCCCCCACAACCAGATGTTGGCATTGCTGAGGAAATAATAGCGTGCGAGCAAACCGTACACCCCGTCGGTAAGCTGCAGCGGATCGCGCGGATCGACTTTGTCGAACCACATGAGGGGCCGAAAAAGCGTTGCGGTACCGAAACTTATTTTCTGGAGACCCGCCCGCAGTTCGAACACGTCCGAAGCGAGCCGAAGCGATGCACGGTACGGCCGTATCTCTCCGTCGAATTCCGGGCTTTGGTTTTTTACAAAACCTTCTGTCATATAATTATTAAGCGACAGATCTACCTGGGCGCTCAGATCATCATGAAGTTTTTGTTCGAGAGTCAATTCGGGGATATAGCGGAGGCCGGCGGAAACCATAGAGTTGTCCGGAGTAAATGCGATCCATCCGGACGCCTGGCCTTCGAAGGAAGAGGTTTGTCCGAATGCAGCCGGCAGACCACAGAAAAAACAAAGAAAAAAACTCATGCAATTAATTCTTGTTTTCAAAAGTTCATTCCTGCAGACTTATTCCTCTTGACGATTTCCCCAATGAGAAAGCAGAATTTCAAGAAGATGTTCCTTCATTGCATTGATCGGGAACAATTCAGGTGCGGCAATATAATTCGCCTCAACACCGTCGAAGAAGACGGCAAGCAGATAACAATCAAGATCCGGCTTTTTCGATCCAAGCCGGACAAGTAATTTACGCATAGAACTCAAATAGAGTTCGAGGTACTGTTTCCCTTTTTTGTGCAAGATTTTCCGCCAGCCGTCGTCGAGATTCAATCGCAATGAGAGTTGAATTAACAACGGTTCGTTTTTCAATAGATCCATCCATGAATCGATGAAAGACAAAAATTGTTCTTTGGGATGCCGTGTATCGTTCGTTTCATCGAGCTTGGGTAAAAACTGAATAATTTTTTCATCCATGATGGCTAACAAAACATCTTGCTTTGTATGGAAGTGTGAGAAAATAAGCCCTTTGGAGACCTTTGCTTTCATCGCAATTTCATCTGTGGTCGTTGCAGAAAATCCTTTTTTTGCGAACAATTCCAGCGCTGCAGAAAGAATGGCGCTGCGGCTTTGTGCTTTCTTTTGTTTGGATGATTCTTTTGATCGCGGCGACATAATTGCCTCTATATTTTATGACTGACTACTTAGTCAATATAAATAAACCACGAAAGAAAGTCAATACTTACTCTCTTTTGAAATGTCTTGGTTTTTTTGAGGCCTGCCCCCATGGGGGTGTCCCGAGAATATTGTTAAATATTATCGGGAGATCGTCGCGGATGTTTTTCGACGTCATCACGGACGGACAACATCACCCGCGGCTCAATGAAACACCGCTTCTATGCTTGTGCCAACTCTGCCGGAAGATCCTGAATATTTTTCAAAACCTTATATGCTTTCAGGAATTTTCCCGACTGTGTTAATTTATTGGGGACGATAATGCATTTCAATTCTGCAGACGCTGCCGATGCCAATCCTCTTTCGGAGTCTTCTACGGCAATACATTCTTCTGTTTTAAAACCAGTCTTCTGAACTGCAGCCGAATATGGCTCCGGATCAGGCTTGAATTTATTGTAATCCTCACAGGTAAGAACAAAAGCGAAATATTTCATCAAGCCGGTACGACGATGCACGAACTCAAAGTGTTCCCGATGCGAGCTTGTAACAACTCCCATAAGATACTTTCCGTACAAAATCTTCAAGACCTCCTCCACACCGTCCATAACTTTTGCCTGCGAACCGAGCAATTCGAGATATCGCACATCACGTTGGCTGCGCAGCATAAGAATATCCGCTGGAGCCAGTCCTTTTGCTTCGGCAAGATGCCAGGCGCCTCTCCCCTGAGTCAAAATCAGATCGATGAACATCTCTTGAGTTAAAGTTATTCCAGCAGTTGCAAGGACTTCCTGCGTCGCAAGAAAATAGAGGACATCTGTGTCCACCAGAACGCCGTCGTTATCCCAAAGGATTGCTTTTAACATGAGTGAATTTGCACTATTTTAAAAAAAGATGCTTCTGTTAAGATCAGATAAGATCTTTTCAGCATAAACAATGAACTGATGGAATAATACATGAAATCGCTGTCTTCGGATTAAACGGATCTGACGCAGAGATGATCGTCCCGCTATTTGCTGTCGTCGAATAAGCAGACTCAATGTACAGTTTTATTCTGAATTGTCGATGATAGCATTCCGGACAAAGTTCTGTAATTCAGTTCTTTTGCAATACTGATTGAAACTTTTCCGCGATGAACATTATTTGTAAAATACCATTGACAGTATATGCAGTAAGACTTTGACAGTTTGGTCTTAAAGTCCAGGGATATCCGACTTAAATAAGTGTGTCCAGGGGGCCCGGCGTCGAAAGCGCAACCCGGTCCTCCGGCCTCAGATCAATGAAATAAGAACTAAAACATAGAATTTCTTTTAATAATATATGAGACTATTGTATGTGTACTGCAATTCTTTCCGCATAGAACAAATTCGGGCGAAGAATCGTATATTATACAATGGATAGGGAAGGAAGATCATATGCCGAATCATACATCAAATAACAGCGACCCGCGCATCTGGGACGCTCTTCGACAGGATATTCACCGCGGCGGCTTCTTGAATTCTTTGAAACGCGATTTCAAAGAGCTCAAAGAGTTTTATATTTCTTCCGAGAAAAAAGAACAGCTCCAAGATATGTCGCCGGTCAAGCGCGGATTCTGGCTGACCGTGTGGATATTAAAAAGTCTTATTCTAAAACTTGCTCCGGCACGGCGCCTTATTTTTGTCATCGCTTTAGTTTTGTTTATTTGGGGAGATAACCTCGTCTTTAAGGATAACCGCGTTTCCATTTCAACAAACATTTCTTTTTCAGGCGTGCTCTTTGTACTGGTCATCCTTCTGGAACTTAAAGATAAGCTTCTTGCCCGCGATGAGTTGGAAGCGGGCCGAAAAGTGCAGCAGGCATTGATGCCGCAGCAGTCGCCTGTTATCGAGGGCTGGCAGGTCTTTCTTTTCACACGTCCCGCCAATGATGTCGGGGGCGATCTTGTGGATCATCTTGCTCTCAATGAACAACAGCATATCGTTTCCATTGCTGATGTTTCCGGCAAGGGATTGCAGGCAGCTTTGCTGACGACAAAATTGCAGGCTACTATTCGCGCTCTTGCTTTCGATGAAGGATCGCTGGAATCTCTCTTCGGCAATATCAACCGGATATTCCATCGCGACCGCGTTCCCTCGTCATTCGCATCGCTTCTTTCCGCCCGCATCGATGTGAAGTCGGACACGATCCGCTATGTAAATGCCGGACATCTTCCCCCTATCCTCTTGCATTCCAAAAGCTGCCTTGAACTTTTAAAAGGACAGCCGGCGCTCGGGCTTATGATGACAACGCAGTATCAGGAAGCTTCCTGCAAACTGGAAAACGGCGATGTGTTTATTGCCTACTCGGACGGAGTGACGGAAGCGCGCGATGAGGCGGGGCGATTTTTCGGAACAGAGCGGTTTTTGCAAAGCCTTCCCCAGCTTCAAACTCTTCCTGCCGAACACATCGGCGAACATATTATTCGCTCGATCGATTGGTTCGTCGGTGCAGCGCCTACAAGCGACGATCTTTCATTGATTATCATAAAAAAATTATGATCATATCATAACAATTGTTTTTTAAGGAGTCCTTATGCGAACATGCCTTTTATTTTTTATTGCATTCATCTGTCTTTTGCCGGCAAGCTTTGCACAACCTTCCGATGCGGCCGTCATCATTAACCAGAGCACGCTGAACGGTTTTTTTGGCGCCATCGGTCCCATCAGCGGCAAAGGTCAATACAATCTGCTCGGGATGCAGGGGGAGTACACTTGGACTCTCCGCAATGCCCGTATTGAATTGCGTCCGAATCAGGCAAAATTTATTGCCGATGCAGATATCCATGCCGGTCCGATTTCATACAGTTCGGGAGCATCCGGCAATGTCGAGGTTCTCTATCATCCGGAATCGAACAGAATTTCGGTTAAAGTTCTACAGGCAATCTTTGAAGTGTATTTTAAAATTTTCGGAAAGAAGATCCATATCACCGATATCGATGCAGCGAGGTTTTACAAGCCGGAATTCGAATTCGCAGGCCCGCAGCCGATTCAAGCAAGTGTGGACGTTGCACTTCCGGACAGCACCAAGAAAACGATTTTTATAAAACCTTACGGCCAGAATCTCGTCATCGAACAGGAACGAATCGTTGTGGCCTCAAAGCTGGCATTCTCCGATCATCCGATAGAAGACCATAAAAATCAATAATATTGCATAACCAACGATGTCCTGAACAGTGAAACCGCCCCGGCGTAAACTGTTTACTTCTGACAGCGCGCATCATTCCGGCATCAAGAATTCGGGTCTGCGGCCGCTGCATGCGAACAGCTTCACATATTTTTCTCGGCAATCCCGCAGAATACGGTTTCCGTCATTTTTCGCACGATGGCCTCGACAACATCATTCGGCACGCCGTCCGTTGATTTGGACTGGCATCTCATATCGCACATATCGTTGACATAGTCGACTGCTACGATACGGGAGTTTTCCATAAACGCAATTTCGGTCGAAAAAAAATCCAGCCCGCATATACTCTGAATCGTTTGCGTCATGCTGCGCAGCGGGCAAAGTGAAAACGACCGTTCTTCTTCCGGCGTGACCGCACTATAGACATGTGTCCGATCGTCCCACCAGCACGGAATAATTTCCCCGAAAGCATAAAAGACACGAAACCACGCACGCCTGCCGCCGAACTCGACGGGAACGATCGTCTCCTGCAGTAAATATTTGTCATTCTTATTCAATTGACGGGCATCGATCACTTCTTTCAGTGTTTCGGCTCCCATCACAACGCCAACACCCCCTCCCGTCGTATTGGCCGGTTTGATGATAAACGGCCTGCCAAGCATTTCCAATTCCGATAACGACAGTTCGATTTCTTTTTGATGATTGAAGGGAGATATAATGATGGTATACGGTACATGAAGTCCATGCGATAAAAATTCCAGGTGCATGGTGGCTTTATCTGCGGCTCGAAGTATTTTGTCCCCCGGATTGATCGGATAAACGGCGTGTCCTTCGGATTTTGACCGCCGCAGCACCTCCCGCGCAAGAGGAAGAAACAACTCGTTCTCATCCGAAGCACGGTCAAAATAATAATGGAATGAAATTTTTTCCTGAAGGTATAATTCTGTGAGGTCTTGAACGTTTTGCGGTATAATCTGTAAAACTTTCAGGTTTCGGACGCGGGCTGATGCCTCGATTGATCGGATAAAATCCGCATCGTATTCCCATGTCCATGCAATGCCGATATCGTATTTTTCCGCTCTTTCTGTATTCATACACGTATCGGTAAGATACCGGCTTTCAATATCGTTTGCAATCGAATATTTTAAGCTGCTGGAGACGTGGACGAAAAATCGGTTCCGCGGGAATTCGTACCTCATTCTAAGACGGATTCGCCACATCTATTTTCAACTGATGAGTTTTCCTCCATGTCTCCAGGGCGCTGATCTCAGCAAAAAGCCGGTGATGGCTTTTTTATTGTTGACAGTGAGTGGTTCCTTTTGCATTTTTAGAGCATACAGTCTCTTGAACATGAATATGAATGTATAAAAGGATAAGGCATGGATCATAAAGAAGCCGCAGTACAATGTTTTCAAAAGGGTTATAATTGTGCACAATCGGTTTTTTCCGCTTATGCAGAAGAACTCGGACTGCAGAAAGACGAAGCGCTGAAAATTTCTACCGGCTTCGGCGGCGGTATGGCGCGGCTGCAAAAGACATGCGGCGCCGTTACAGGTTCGTTTATGGTGCTCGGTTTGAAACATGGAAAAGACAGCAAAGGAGACGACAGTGCCCGCGATAGAACGTACAAACTGGTCCGAGTTTTTACGGACCGCTTTACGGCGCTGCACGGCAGCATCGAATGCAGGACGCTTATGAGCTGCGATCTCAATACGCCGGAAGGACAGGCCTATTCACGTGATCATAATCTTCATGCAACCGTTTGCACAGAGTGTATCAAGAACTCGGCAGCGCTTCTTGACGAACTGCTGAAATCCGCGGAATAACCGCCGCATGTTTTGCCTCTCTGCTTTCAAATCCAGCGGAAGGTGGAAGCATGAATGGCGTGTTCTTTTTTTAAACGGTTCTGTGCAGACCGGTACCCGGCCTGATGAAATTCTTCGTGTCTTAAAGTGCCCTTATTTTTCTCTTCAAGCCGAAATACACAAGCCAGAAAACAATTCCGATCGCTGCATACACAGACGCTTCAGCCGGTTTATCCGCAATAAAGAAAAAATTCTGGTCGCCCGAATGGTAAAACGAAAACGGAGCGAGCGAGAAAAAGATTGCTAAACCCAGAATGGACGAGCGTATTTTGATGAGACGGCGAGTCGATTTCAACGCCTTAACTTCACTCTCCGCTTTCAAATGTGGAAGCGCTTTATCGGCAAAGGGACTTTCGTATTGCTTCCGCAATTGCCGGGCGAATTCCGGATGATCCTGAAAATATTCTTCGACGATATGCTTCGTATCGCCGCTGCACTCTCCCGAAAAATATGCAGGCATTAAATCAGTGATGATGTTTTCGGTAATATTCATTGAGATTCTCCTTTAACATTGTTCAAATCTTTGCTCAATTTGGCGCGCGCGCGAAAAACTTTTACCTTCACGCTCGAAAGGCTCAGGCCGGTCAAGCGGGCAATTTCTTCATACGGCAGTCCTTCTTCCGCGCGGAGGAGTAAGACTGTTCTGTCGATTTCCGGCAATCGCTGCATGGCGGCAAGGACAAGTTGTACATCCCCCATCAGTTCCAAATTTTTATCCGGCAATACGGCTCCATCCACAATCGTTTCGCTCAATGGGGCCTTTTTTTTCTGAGACTGGCGCTGACGGAGAAAACAATTTCTTGCAATCTTTAACAGGTACGCTTTCACCGTTTCCAAACGTATGTCGGCATCGCTCAACCATGCACGTTCAAATGTTTCCATCGTTATATCGTCCGCCGTATCGGCATCGCCGCAGAGCCAGAAGGCAAACCTGTGAACATCGTCTGCGTACTTCCGATACAATTCGTTGAAGGTCAGAATATTCATACTCATACCTATACTATCACTGTACATCGAAAAAGTTACAGGAAAATTATACTTTATTCCGAATTTATTAATTCCGCTCAGTTTCTGAAAAGCGAAAGGATCCGGAAGAAATTTTGACTCCGCGCTAATTTCACTTACATTCTATATTAGAGTAGAAAAAAATTAGCATTAAAAACCTAGAATCCTTATGACTCCAATCGAAATGAACTGTTCTTTTGCAATTCCCGGACAATTAATATTTAAGGAAGGAGCCGGAGCCCTTCCGAGAGCGGAAATTTCAAATGTACATGCCGCTGCAGCCGTCTCCCTTTACGGCGCCCATGTCCTGAGTTATCGGCCAGAAGGCACGCAGGAAGTTTTATGGCTGAGCAAGATGTCCAAATTCGAAACCGGAAAAGCGATACGCGGGGGGATACCGGTTTGTTTTCCTTGGTTCGGGCCCCATCCTCTGGACCCTCAAAAACCTGCACACGGTTTCGCGCGGCTGCTTCCTTGGGATGTGCTTAAAACATCCGCACTTCCCGGCGGTGAAACTCAATTAGTGCTTGGATTGCAAAGTACGGAAACAACATGGAGATTATTCCCGTTCGATTTTTCCGCTGAGATGGCAATCACTATAGGTGAAAAACTCGAAGTGACGATGACCGCGATCAATACCGGCAGCGAGCCGTTCACTCTATCAGGCGCCTTGCATTCATATTTTAACATCAGCGATATCGGCAATATTGCAATCGATGGACTGGGCGGAACGTAATACTACGACGGGACACAAAAGGACGCGCGCAAACGCCAGAATGAAGCAAAACTTGTCATTCAGCCGGAAGAGAACCGGCGCTATTTCGACACGTCGAAGGCATGCACGATCAACGATTCCGGGTATGAGCGAAAAATCCATGCTGCAAAACACGGAAGCAGCGTAACCGTTGTCTGGAATCCCGGAGCAGAGACCGCAAAAATAATGGGCGATATTCACGAAGACGGATACAGGAATTTCATTTGCGTTGAAGCCGTAAATGCCTACGACGACATTGTGACAGTTGCTCCAGGAGAGCATCATTCTCTCTCCGTCATACTCGGAGTTGAATAGCATCCCCACATGCTTTAAGGTATAGACACCTTTCCAAGGTGGTTTAAAAAAGATTAAAAAATGGACGAAATATTGTGCCTTTTTCCGACACCTTGGAAAGGTGTCGGAAAAATCGAGCTGCTATTCCCAGGTCACAAGGGCTTGAAAAACCTTCGTTCCTTTTGTTCGGCTCATGCCTTCGATATAATATTCTTGTGGAGGATGAGGCAGCGGGAGTCTTAATAAAGAGCCACCCGATCTCCCAGCAATGTTTCCTCCAGGTAGTTTACCTGCACGGATGCCAAACGCCCGCTTCGGAATTGCTCCGGAGAAAAACAATCTGTAATCCATTTTGCATACTGGGCATTATTGACATGCTGATTTGTATCGATATCGCTGAGAAGAACCGTTTTCTCCATGACTTGATTCAATCCTTGCGGAACCGCTATTTTATCGAGCGGTTCCCGTAAAGCATGCGGTGCACCCGGAAACTCCAAATTGACAGGAAAATTATCGAGCCGGCGCGGCTTCCCTTTTTCAGTATCGATCATGAGCCATGCAGTGGTCGCAGCAACGAGCGTCTTGCCTTGTTCGTCGGTCATGCAAAAATCGCGAAGTGCAAAAAGCCGGTCGATTCCTTTCGGCCATGTGGCTAAATGAACCGTCCTGCCCCAGTGGGGCAGAGAATCAATCTTCACTTTAATTCTGGAAAGCACCCATGCCAGTTTCGATCGCTGAAGCGAATCGTAACCGACCTGTAGGTGCTCTGCATGAATACCCGCCAGTTCCTGAAACCGGTTGAAAAGAGCGTAGAGGGATAGTATTCCTGAAGAAATCCGCTTCATAGGAAGCGATTAAAAATGATTCGTCACATCGTTCACGTGAGAGCATATTCAATCAATAATTATCAATGAACAGTAAACAATTTTCTGCAAACAGTAAATAGCGAACTGTGGATTGTGAAGTGCAAAAAAACCAACAGCAGAGCGGCAAAACAACCAAACAGCCGGATAACTACTCAACGCCAGCTTGTCCATAGAAGCGGCGAATAATAAGATTCAATGCCTACCGTTCAAAAATTGCAATGTTTCGATTTTTCAATGAATCAAATATAAACTATTTTGCCCGCTTTATAATTCAATTTTTTACTTATCTTGATTCTTCGAGTTGAGCTGATTGTTATGTATCAAATAATTTTCCGGAAAGGCCCGGAAATTACAGACCGCTGAGAGGCAATTTGTCACAGCTCGATAAAATTGAAATTATTTATGAAATTTGCATATTTTGTCAGTGATGTATATCCGCTTCATTTTTCATTGGATTAATATCAGGAGTCCCTATGGGAAAAACACCGGCGTTCACAGGAAAAAACGATATCGGCAAAATATCTCTTCCAGGATATGTTCAATTCGATTCGTCCAATGGAATAATAAGGTTGACGGGAAGCGGCGAAAATATGTGGGAAAATCAGGATTCATTCTTTTTCATGTGGGATAAAATTGAAGGAGACTGTTTTGGAAAAACCGATATTGCATGGGAAGATACGGAAATAAATCCTCACTGCAAAGCCGGATGGATGATACGAGCCGGATTAGATCCGGACGATGCATATGCAGATGCCGTTATTCACGGCGATGGACTTATTTCGCTTCAATATCGAAAAACGAAAGGCGGAGAAACATATGAAATTCAATCGCCTCTCCAGGACACAAAAACTATATCATTTGAACGTACCGGCGATCAATTTACTATGTATGTATCCGATTCGGCCGGCATCATGCATCCGGTCGGAACCATTACGGTCGAGATGCCCGGACATGTGTATGCGGGTCTTCTTGTGTGTTCGCACGATTCCATGGCGCGGGAGACGGCGCTCTTTTCGAATATCAGCTACGCTGAACAAGGCGTGCTTCCATTCGATAAGCGAGTTGTCGAAAGCACGCTCGAGACGATGAATATCGAGACAGGTGTACGGACTATCATTCGGCGCGCAAAAGAACATTTTGAAGCACCCAATTGGAGCCGGGACGGAAAGACGTTCATATACAATTCCGGCGGAAAAATTTATATGATTCCTGCAACAGGCGGAACCCCGCAGCAGATCAATACCGGCTTTGCCTTAAAATGCAATAATGACCACGGACTCTCATGGGATGGAAAAGAATTAGTCATCAGTCATCATGCCGAAGACGGCAAGTCGCGAATATATATCCTGCCGAGCGGAGGCGGAGTACCTCGGCTCGTGACAAAAAACGGGCCGTCATATTGGCACGGAATCTCTCCCGGCAATAAAACGCTTGCATACTGCGCAGAACGGAACGGTATATATGACGTCTATACGATTTCGGCGAGACGGGGGCGAGGAAAAGCGATTGACCTCGGCACCTGGCCTGGATGACGGGCCGGAATATTCTCCCGACGGGAATTATATATATTTCAATTCCGTAAGAACGGGTCAAATGAAAATATGGCGCATGAAACCGGACGGATCGGAGCAAATTCAATTCACGCCCGTCAGATGAATACGGCGATTGGTTTGCACATCCGTCACCGGATAATAAATGGATTGTGTTTGTTTCATACGATAAATCGGTTCAAGGACACCCGGCAAATAAAAATGTAGTGCTCCGTTTGATGACGACGAGCGGCGGCGATATTAAAACGATTGCACATCTCTTCGGCGGACAAGGAACAATGAACGTTCATTCCTGGTCGCCGGACAGTAAAGAATTTGCTTTCGTGAGTTACAGACTTGTTGCGCCTTGAAATCCTGGAAATAGTTTGAATGAGTAAGCTCTTGTTTCATATGCTTTATTTATCAAACAGGATCATCAGCACTACGTTGAAAGGGACAGCGCTATGAATATCGTCATTTGGGGATGCCGGGGATCCATTACATCGCCCGGACCGTCGACCATTCGCTACGGCGGGGAATCGACATGCATTGAAGTGAGGAGCGAGGCAGGAGACGTTATCATTATCGATGCCGGATCCGGCATCAGAAAACTCGGTCAGCAGTTGCTGAAAGAGCGGTCCGTTACAAAAATCAATCTTCTTCTGACACATTCGCATTGGGATCATCTTGCGGGTTTTCCTTTTTTCCAACCTGCATATTTTTCAAGATATTCTTTTGCTTTATGCGGAGGATCCGACGCACAAACATCGGTTCTAAATTATTTGATGCACCAGATGGATCCTCCCTATTTTCCGGTAAATTTTACGGAATTAAAAGCCAGGTTTGAGTCCGGCTGCTGCTGTAATAACGGGCTCTGCCAAAAGATCCTGCAGTATGCCGATCGTTCGATACAGTGTGAATCGATTCCCTTGAATCATCCCAATGGAGGATTTGGTTTCAAACTTTCAGGAAGTACCGGCTCTTTCGTTTTCCTTACGGATAATGAAATACGATATTCTCATCCCAGCGGAATGACGAGGGATGCCTATGTTCGGTTTTGCAGAAATGCAGGCCTTTTGATTCACGATGCGCAATTTGAAGAAACAGAATATGAAAAAACACGCGGCTGGGGACATTCGACCTTTAAGGATGCGCTGGACCTCGCAATCGATGCGGAAGTTCAGCGCCTGGGACTCTTCCATCACGACCCGGACAGGACTGATGATGATCTGGACCGCATCGTTGCTCAGTGCAAAGATTATCTAAAGGACAATGGAAGTTCAGTCGATTGTTTTGCATGTACGGAAGGCATGAAACTAACTGTCTAAGAAAACCTTAACATTACCGGGCAAAGAAGGACTGCTTTCAAAATTTCCAAAAAAATCACAGCGTCATGTCTGAACCTCTGCATAAGGATTACAGGTCTTAGATTCGCCGGTTTCTATTTGAAAGCCCTCTCCATAATTGCGATCGTTTCAGCAAGCGACAGCGTATATCGGTCGAGTGTAAACAATCCTCCCATTGTCTCATGCGCGTTGCGCGCCAGAGCGGGAATTTCTTCTTTTCGGATTCCATAATCGCTCATTTTCAGGTCTGCTACACCGCATCGCTGCTGCAGCTCGGCAAGAGCATCGATAAAGGAATGAACATTTTTTGTTTTTTCCTTTTTCCCCATCACTTCTCCCATATGGATGATACGCTCCGTGCACTTTCTCAGCAAAGAAGGAAAAATACGACTGCGACAGCATAATCAAACCGGCGCCATGCGGCAATGAAGGATGAAACGCGCTCAATGCATGTTCCATAGAATGCTCCGATGTGCAGGAAGAAGTCGATTCGACAAATCCGGAAAGTGTGTTTGCCAAAGCAATATTGGTTCTCGCTTCCATATCCGATCCGTTTTTTACGGCGGCGGGAAGATATGTATTCAGAAGGGAGATGCTTTTAAGTGCATACATGTCGCTGACAGGATTTGCAATTTTAGATATATATCCCTCGGCGGCATGAAAAAATGCATCGAATCCTTGATACGCAGTCAGCAAGGGAGGAACGGAAATCATCAATTCTGGATCGACGATGGAAATACATGGGAATGTTTCCGGAGTACCGAAACCGATTTTTTCCTGACGTTCTTCATGCGTAATAACCGTCCATGGATCCGCTTCCGTGCCCGTTCCGGCAGTCGTAGTAATTGCAACGATCGGCAGAACTCCGCCGGACACCGGCTTTCCCTTCCCGCTGCCGCCTCCGATGTAGTCCCAATAGTCGCCGGGGTTCTTTGCCATCACAGCAATGCTTTTGGCCGAATCGATGCTGCTGCCGCCTCCCAGACCGATAATAAAATCACATTTCTCGGCCCGTGCAAGTTCGGCTCCTTCCATAACATGCCGTCGAATGGGATTCGGCAGAATCTTATCAAAGACAACCGACTCTGTGCCGTTTGAATGCAGCAATTGAACGACGCGATCAAGATAGCCGTGTTTTTTCATGGATGGGCCGGCGGAGAGAACTATGAGACCCTTCTTTCCGGGCAGATGAATTTGAGAGAGTTGATTGAGCGAACCGGGCCCGAAGAAAATATTAGTGGGAATGTAATATGAAAAATTCATTATTTGCCTCCTGTCTTTTACAAATTATATGACTATGATTGAATGTACTTTATTTTCCGTATAAAGTATATGGAATCATCTTTCGATTGCAGCAGCCTATCATTTGGATTTTTAAAAAATAAATTCCGGTTCATTTTTTTCTCGTATTATTATTCATTATTATACTATTCGATTCTGCAATAAAAATATTAGAGAAGAAAGCTTGATAACGATAAAAAATGGTCTATTCATACTGTTTATGACCGCTTCAGCAGTTCCGTCGCTCTTTGCACAGTCCGCCGCAAATGAGGCAATTTTTTCCGATTGGAGTTTCCATTTTCAGCAAACAATTATAACGCAATATCATCCGGATTTTAGCGCAAAATATTCGGGTCAAAACAGTCTTGATACGAGCGAGCCGGCTCAGACGTCCATCACATCAACTTTTTTTGTAGGAAGAAGATTATGGAACGGCACTGAAATTTATTTCGTCCCCGAGCTCGGCGGCGGCAATGGATTGAGCGGTGTAAAAGGAATTGCCGGCTTCCCGAACGGCGAGACCTACCGCATCGGCGATCCGGCGCCCCAAATATCCATAAGCAGGTTTTTTATCAAAACCACATTTGCCCTTTCCGACCGGGATACGATGTTTTCAGACGACGAAGATCAGCTTGCAGGGCTGCAGCCCTCAAAGAGGCTGACGCTGATACTCGGAAAAATCAGCATGACCGATTATTTCGATCAGAACAGTTGCAGCCACGATCCGCGCACGCAGTTTATGAACTGGGCGCTCATGTCAAACGGTGCATGGGATTATCCAGCAAATACACGAGGTTACACGTGGGGATTCGTCGGTGAACTATCGCTGTCTCCATGGGCGTTCAGAGTTTCCAGCGCCATGGTGCCTACGGAAGCGAATATGTCCGACATGGACCAAAATATCAGCAAGGCAAATTCAGAAACATTTGAAATCGAACGATCGTACGAACTATGTTCGCAGAAAGGCGTCATTCGCACACTCGGATACTATACGGAAGCCCGAATGGGAAATTATTCGCAGGCGCTGCTGTTTTCGCAAGCAGATCAGCTTCCGCCGAACATTGTAAACACAAGAGAATACGGCCGGACAAAACATGGATTCTGCCTGAATATTGAACAATCATTCTCCGCCTCTATCGGTTTTATGTTGAGAGCCGGCTGGAACGAGGGGGCGAACGAGACATGGATGTTCACGGAAATCGATCAAACAATCAGTTCTGCCGTCCTGCTGGACGGCGCCCTTTGGCGGCGGAAAGGCGACGGCATGGGTCTTGCGCTGGTACTCAATGGAATTTCTCAAGACCACCGCAAGTATCTGGAAGCAGGCGGTTATGGATTTCTCATCGGCGACGGCCGTCTCAATTACTCGCCGGAATTTATTACAGAGCTGTTTTATTCATTCGCGCTGCCGGAATTCCATCTCTCGCTTACGCCGGATTACCAGTTAGTGCTTCATCCGGCATACAATGCAGACAGAGGACCTGTTCACGTTTTCGGCATGCGCGCACACATCGCTTTCTGATGCTGCTCGATGGAGCGGTGATGCTCCAGCCCGTATGTGCCGTTCTTCATCGTTTATCTTAAACATACTATGTATAAGATGCCTGAAAAAATAAAACTTGAAAACAGATCGGTTCTTCTTCGGCCGATTGCGGCAAATGATCTGGATCTCTTATATGAATCGGCCGGTGAAGAACCTGCAGAAACGTTTCATCATATGTTTTTCGGTCCTTTCGATTCCAAGAAGGATATGAAGGAATGGATTACGAAGGAAGAGCAAAGTTCCGATAAAATTACTTTTTCAATTTACAGTAAAAGACTGCAGAGGCCGGTCGGCACCTGCTCCCTTCTTAATACCGACACGAATTTTGGTACGTCGGAAATCGGAAGCATCTGGTATTGCAGATCCGCTCGTAGAACTGAGATCAATACAAATACGGTGTATCTCCTGTTATGCTATCTTTTCGAAGAATTGAAATATCGCAGAGTCGTCTGGAAATGCGACAACACAAATGAACCGAGTAAAAGAGCTGCGCTTCAATTGGGATTTAAGCATGATGGATTGTTCAGAAAACATATGATCATCAAAAACAGAAATCGGGATACTGCATGGTACTCTATGATCGACGATGAATGGACGGCAGCGAAAAGCTTTTTGATCCAAAGGATCAAACAAAAAGAAAGTCAATTCCTCTCGAAACAGCAGTATTGATCGAAAAAAAAAGAACACGGAAACCGAACGTATCCGATCTTCAGCTCTTTGTCCTGCAAAAAGACCGAGACAATCTGCGACTTCATTCCGATACACTCATTCGACAGCGGGACACTTCTCTTTACCATGATTGGGCTAATCCTGCCTTTGTAACGCGGATTGAGGCCATTCATCTCTCTTTTTCAGTGAAACCTTCCTATGCCATCTGCCGTATCTCCCTGTATAGGCGGTAAGGGAGATTTAATCCCTGTGTTTTTCTTAATCCATAAATTTCATTATTATTGACGCATGACTATGAAAAAGAAAATCGTCGTTTCATCCATTGCTGTCGCTGCAATCGGCGGCGCTGCATTTTTCTTCTTTGGCGGAAATAAGTCTGCCAATGAAAACTCACTTCCAAAAATCAAGGTCACGCGGGGAACCATTGTCGATAAAGCGCTTGCCGTCGGGACTATCGAGCCGGAGAATGAAATATCGATAAAAGCGAAAGTCTCCGGGGTTGTCGGTCATATTTATGCCGACGTGGGAGCGTACGTAAAATTCGGCGATCCGATTCTTGAGGTACGGCCCGACCCTGCGCCGCTGGAGTTGGCAAATGCAAAACGTCAGGTTCAGATCAGTCAGGTCGACGCCGATAATTTTAAAAAGGACATGGTTCGCGAGGAATCGCTTCATCAAAGCAAAATGATTTCCGACAAAGATTATGAAAACTACCAGATGCAGGCGCAGGAATCCGAACTTAAATTAAAAATCGCTCTGGAAACACTCGCTCTCATGGAAAGCGGAAAAGTGAAAATTGGAGAAACGGAAATCGAATCTATTGTTAAAGCGCCCATATCCGGCTCCATACTCAACCGTGCAGTGGAAGTCGGCGACCCGGTGACGCCGCTGACGTCCTATCAGGAGGGAACGGTTCTCATGAAGATGGCGAACATGGAAAGACTGCTCTTCAAGGGTACAGTGGATGAAATCGATGTCGGCAAAATGAAGGAAGGAATGGAGACTGAGCTTAAAGTCGGCGCGCTGCCGGGCGATACGGTCCACGGCTTTCTGCGGAAAATATGGCTCAAGGCGGAAAAGAAAGACAATGCAACTGTTTTTCCGATCGAAATACTTATTCCGAACAAAAAAAATGCCGTTCTCCGGGCCGGGTATTCCGCCAATGCCGATATTATTATTCAGAAAAAAGTCAACGTACTCATGATCCCTGAAAGAGTCGTTACGATGAGGAACGATTCTGCATTCGTCACGCTGGCTCTCGCTCCCAATAAGGAAGAACAGCGTTTGATCAAAACCGGCCTCAGCGATGCGATTAATATCGAAGTCGTTTCCGGATTGAAAGAAGGCGACGAAGTGCAGGAAAAACCGGTAAAAAAAATCGATTAATGCTTAATCCCGGCAGGAAATAAAATGGAAACTTTCCGCTCGATCATTTCTGAATTTGTCGTCGACCTGCGTGCACAGAAATTGCGCGCATTTTTGACGATGTTCGGAATCATCTGGGGCACGGTTGCAATCGTAGTTCTCGTGGCATTCGGAGTCGGTTTCAGGAAACAGACAGCCGCCAATATGCACGGTATGGGAGAAGGCATCGCCATCGTATGGCCGGGCAGGACCACCAAACCGTGGGCCGGGTACGGAATCGGCCGCCCGATTTCATTTGTCGAAGAAGACACAAAATTGATAACCGCGGAAGTACCGGCAGTATGCGCCATCAGTCCGGAATACGGAAAACGAACGGTCGCACACGTAGGAGAAAACATACTCAATCCGCTTGTTTCCGGCGTTAATGTTATCTACGGCGATATGCGCAATATCAATCCGGAGCAAGGAGGCCGTTTCATCAATGCGCTGGATATACAGGACCGGCGAAGAATTGCGGTGATCGGCAACAAAGTGAACGAATTCCTTTTTAAGGACCAAAATGCGGTAGGAAAAACAGTTTTTATAGATCAGGTCCCCTTTACCATTGTCGGAGTCATGCAGAAAAAAACGCAGCCGTCGTCCTATAACAGCCAGGATCAAGACCGTATTTTCATTCCTCACACAACATTCGTTTCCCTCTACGGCTATACTCATGTCGATAACATTATTTATCAAATCAGCGATCCGCGCATCGGAGAAGAGACTGAAAAAGACGTGAGAGCCGCACTGAGCAAACGGTATAAATTCGACCCGACCGACAAAGACGCCGCCTTTATCTGGGATACGACGGATTTTGACCGGCTCTCTTTTTATATGTTCCTGGGTATCAATCTCTTTTTGGGACTCATCGGAAGCTTTACACTCGGCGTTGCAGGACTCGGTGTTGCAAACATTATGTTTATTGTCGTGCAGGAGCGCATTAAAGAAATCGGCGTAAAGAGAGCTCTCGGAGCCACCAAAAAAAATATTATGCTTCAATTTTTCTGCGAAACATTTTTCATCGTTTTTACAGGATCGGTGGTGGGCTTTCTTATTTCATACGGCATCGTAACGTTCCTGGGAATGCTTCCGATTAAGGATTATGTAGGTACACCCGTAATCTCGATGGAAGTCGTCATGACGACAATTTCCGTGCTCATACTCGTCGGCCTTTCTTCCGGACTCATGCCGGCACGCCGCGCATCCAATCTGGATGTTATCGAGTGTTTGCGCACCTAAAGTTAATAGTATCACGAACGGATCGGCAGCTCTATGTTTTTTGAACTCTTCAGAGATTTTCTTTTTGACCTTCGCGTCCACCGGCTGCGTGCCGCTTTGACGCTCATTGCAATTACGTGGGGCACCATTGCTGTCGTTCTTCTGCTTTCCTTCGGACAGGGACTCGGTACTCAAATCCTTAAAGGATTGATGAATGCCGGAAATCAGATTATCGTTTTATACGGCGGCGAAACAGGAATGATTTATCAGGGATTGCCCAAAGGACGGAGAATTTCTCTTTTAGAAGAAGACGTCGATCTTCTGACCAGAACGATAGCCGGCATAGGAATGATTTCTCCGCAGTATCGTTCCAATGTTACATTGACATACGGCAATTTTTCGACAAACACGGAATGCGAAGGTGTGAATCCGGATTTTGAAGAGATGCGGCGCATGTACCCTGCAGCAAACGGCAGATTTCTCGACAATGCGGATATCGAGCGGCAGAGACGAGTTCTCGTACTTGGATCAGAGATCGCTAAAGACATCTTTAAAGATCAGGACCCGGTAGGCAGGATTGTTATGGTCAACGGAGTGCCTTTTATAACCGTCGGCATTATACAACGGAAGACTCAAACTGCGATGAACAACGGGCCCGACACACGGCGCGCCATCATGCCGTATACGACATTTCGAACCATGTACGGCAACAAGCATGTCAACTCAATCGTTATACGGCCCGTCAACACTGCCCAGCAGGAAACCATGAAAGCTTCCATTTATGAAGTCCTTGGACGAAAATATCATTTCGATCCGAAAGACGAACGCTCGCTGAATATGTGGGATTTTATCGAGGCGGAAAAAATTACGAAGAAAGTTGACCTCGGACTTTCGCTTTTCCTTTTTTCAATCGGATTTCTTACGCTGGTGATTGCCGGCGTCGGTGTGGCGAACGTGATGTATGTAGTCGTAAAGGAAAGAACCAGAGAGATCGGCATTAAGCTTGCCGTCGGGGCGCGGCGAAGCTACATTATGATGCAATTCATTTTCGAATCACTGTTGCTGTCATTTTCCGGCGGTGCAATCGGAATTATCTTTTGCTCGATCATCGTCTCGATAGTCCGTTCAATGCCGGCAGACAAAGGAGCGATGCAATTCATCGGACGCCCGGTGCTTTCACCTGTGCTTATTGCAATCACCGTGGGAATACTTACGGCAGTCGGTTTTGCGGCCGGTGTATTCCCTGCGCGGACAGCTGCAAAACTGGATCCGGTCGAGTCATTACGATATGAATAGGAGAAGCAATGAATGGAGAATGGTAAATGGTAAATGGTAAATGGTAAATGGTTAATGGTAGCCGGAGGCCTAAAAATGTTATCCCGCGGAATCGGGATTCAATTTAGAGAATAATATATACTAAGGGTAAATAGTAAGGCGAAATAAAACACAGCTCTCCGCCTGCACAACTTGCTCATTGTTGTTCCTCCATTGTTATTGTCTTCTTCCCATGGTAATGACTGCTTGAGATGAATTCGCTCCTACTGCAACCACAGTATTTCCATTCACTGCTACTCTAGCATAACCGCCGCTTGGAAGACCTGTCTGTCCCCTGAAATTCTGCCAGCTTACTCCATTCCAATGAACTAAGTCGCCCGCCGCTGACACAACGAAGACATCATTCACTCCATTTCCTCTGACTCCCGTTGTCGAAGTCCCGGTTATCGCCAATGGGCTCCAGTTATCTGACAGAGATTGTGTTTCATAAACCCCTGCAAACTCTCCGGCGAGATAATATTGTTGATTAGGCACAAACCAAATACCGTATAGTTGACACCCTTCTATCGGGCTTGAGGAAATCTGTGTCGCCGTATTCCCTTGAATACTGAAGATTTCACCGCCTAGCGGACTGAATTGAATACAGACTGCAAGTATTTGTCCTCCTGAACCGTAAATATCATGGAATGTCAGGCTTGTGCCACTCGATATACTTGTCCAACCACCATAGGTGCAATGAGCAATGAGACCATTGTCACCAATTATATAAAAATCATTGCTTGAATTACCCCACATTCTGTTTGCATGAGATGGAAAACTAATATTTAATGGAATTGTGGTGAATTGGTTCCCATCCCAATGAATTCCAGCTTCAAACCAAATATCATTGGAATTAAACGCCAAAATGGAATAAATCGGTGAGTAAAATGCTTGTCCTTGATAGATAAATGGTATCTTTTGAAGATTCCATAAAGTTCCATTCCAATGAGCAGCGTTATATGGAAATGGATCGGGATTACCGTTAGCAGAATCAAGATACACTGCTCCGACAGCCCAAATATTAATACAAACGTATTATAAAATGTTACATAACCTACGAATTTTCTGAGAAGACCATGAACGAGTTGTCTGACGAACAACAATCCAAAGAGTATCGAGATTATCGAACCACCGATTGGTGGTGGATTCATAGCGAATTCTACGCCAAATCCTTTCCTGCATATTTAAGCCTGGTTGATACGGCGGCAGATATTCGAGATGGAGCCTTGGATGTTTTTCAATAAATTGATCAATCGGTTCACCCTTATGCCAACGGGCCCTATCAACATACAACCAAATAGTATATCCTTTAAACCTCCCATAAAGATGACGCAAAATATTGAGGAATCCCTTTCGATCACCTCGTTCTGTCTTAATCATACCATAGCGTCCGAGCAAAGGATTAACCCAACCAGAGATATTCAGACGGACACGATGCTGGCTTGTCGTAGGAATCTTCAGACGTTTCCCTTTCTTCGCCCAACCACGACTCAATCGAGGGTGCATCGTGAATCCTGTCTCATCCTGGAAGACGATGGTTTCATTCGGCTTAAGGGACTTAAGTTTTTTTTAAAGCCCTCTGAAATTTCTGTGCTTCTTGGCTCCGTGCTTGAAGATACGAGTAACTTGCCCGCTTTAGACGATATCCAAGATGGTGCATCCATCGTTGGGCTTGTCGTACCTTCATGTTTATTCCAAAGAAACGCTTTAGATGAATCGCTAACGTTGGCCCATCCCACTGTACGCGGTTTAATCCAAATTCCCTTGGAGACTTCTCCAAATGTGCTGCAAGTACTCTTTGGACTTTCGGCTCTAACCGTGAAGTTCTTCCTGCTCTGGGCTTGGGTTTCAAGAACTCTATGCCATCTCTGTTTACTCCGTGAATCCAACGACTTAGGCTCATTCGGGTTAATCCGAATACCTCGGTTATCCATCCAGGGCGTTGTCCTTCCAGCACTAAAAGAAGGGCGGCTATCTTTATGCCAATCCATGCGCCTGGTATTTGATCGGCTATTGCCAATAATCGTTCTTTATTGGCGTCTTTATGCTCTAAACTTAATGTGGGGTTTTTCATGCCCCCAATATAACGAACATTCTCTACATTGTCACTTTATTTAGGACGTTTGTATTAGTATCGTTTATGATCGCAACATCGCTAAAAATGCAGCTTCCCGCATTCCCGCCGAATGTAAAAGACTGGAATGTGAAGTTGTTCGATGTTGTGTCATTACTATTCGGCGGTGGTGGAGCAACAGGATTTTTTTTGCAATCCGAACCGGCAAGCAAAAGCATTATCGAAAACAGATACGCGAAATATTTTGTCATTGAAATATGTATACCATCATCAATTCTGTTTTGTTTTGATTATTATACTAAAGTGCCCAACAATCTGCATATTTTGCTTTCCTTTTACTTTTCACAGTTCACAGTTTGCAGTTCTCAGTTTGCAGTTTACTATTCACTATTCATCATTTTCAACCGCAGCACGTTGAACATTGAACTTCCGCACGATAACTACCCACTAAGAACCAAGTACCACGAACTTCCAGATCTTAACTCAGTTCTCAGTATACCATTAACCATTCACTATCTTCCCCGCACATACTGCCGGGGCCAGTCGATATCGGCTTTTAGCTGCCGTGCGGCAGAAAGAGGCCAGTATGGATTTCTCAATAATTCTCTTCCCAGAAGAACAATATCTGCCTGCCCTTGAGTGATAATATTCTCCGCTTGTTCTGGCGACGTGATAAAACCGACTGCCCCGGTCAGAATTCCGCTTTCACGTTTTATTCGTTCCGCAAAGGGAACCTGATATCCCGGACCTGCAGGTATGGAAGCACGGAGAATATTTCCCCCGCTGGAGCAATCGATCAGGTCTGCTCCCGCCTCTTTAAGTTTACCGGCAAACCGAACCGACTGTTCAATATCCCAGCCTCCTTGCACCCAATCTGTCGATGATATGCGTATTATAATCGGGAATAAATCCGGAACGACTTTCCGTATACCGACCAGAACTTCCAGCGGAAACCGGACTCGATTATCGAAGCTTCCGCCGTACTCGTCGGTTCTCGTATTTGTCAGAGGGGAAAGAAATTCATGCATAAGATAGCCGTGCGCCATATGCAATTCTATGAATCGAAATCCGGCATCGATGCTCCGCTGAGCCGCTCTGCAAAATTGTTCTTGGACGATTTCAATATCGCTCTCCGTCATTTCTTTCGGCGCCGGATAATTTTCCGAAAAAGAAATTGCGCTCGGAGCCAGGGTCTGCCAGCCGCCGTTTTCCCGCTTGACTTCGCCGTCCTCTTTGCCCGGCGCATAGGTCGATGCTTTACGGCCTGCATGTGCAAGCTGTATGCCCGGCACGCCGTGATGCGAAGAAATAAAATCTGTAATATTTTTAAACGCCTTGGCCTGCGCGTCGTTCCATATGCCGCAATCGTCCGGCGATATTCTGCCTTCAGGCGAAACTGCTGTGGCCTCCGTGAGAATCAAACCCGCCCCTCCGATTGCCCGGCTTCCAAGGTGCACAAGATGCCAGGCATTCGGAACTCCATCGACACTTGAATACTGGCACATCGGCGAAAGTGCAATTCTGTTTTTTAGTTGGACCCCTCGTATTTTTAAAGATGAAAACAGGTGCGGCATGTTTTTTCCTTTCGAAGCATTTAAGTAATGAGCAAATGTGCTTTTTTATAACCGACTTCGCCCTCCTGCAGAGGCATCCTGACGTCAGGAATCCTCCGCGGTCATCGCCCGCGGCTACAGGGAAGAACGTGCTGAGTAAATACGGATTTTAAAATAAAAAATTTGTTCAACTTCGGATATTTTCCTGAGAAAAGAATAAATTAATTACTTCAGCCCGCGTTTCTTTTTTTCGATAAACACCTGCTGATCGAGCGGTGCAGAGCAGATAGAGCAGACATACCGTTTTGTTGTCTCGTTATAGTCCGGCTCGCGCACCTGCTTGCAATGCGGGCAGCGGAGCAACAATGGTTTATCCTCTTTTTTCATATTTTTTCTCCAAAGTTTAAATAACCACAAACCAGAGCCTATGAACTATGAACTATAAACTACGAACTACGAACTACGAACTAATAAACCGATCAACTCTTCACCTTCTCTTTGATATAATTTTCAATTTCTTCAAGCTGAGAAATAGGAATCGAGCTGAGTATCGCTTTAATGTTAGCCGAAGTGTCGGTCCGTTTCAGATCCCGAAGCGGATGGGAAGAAATATCGGTCACGTAACGGTCAGGAATCCATTCCAAGAGATCGTTCGGAGTACATTGGAACCTTACACATTGTTTTTCCAGGTCTTTCAGGTTCATTGTCTTCATTTTGCCGGTATTCATGCGAACAGCAATGTTGCGCGAAAATCCCTCTTTCACAAGGTACGTATACGGCTTTTCAACTCCGCGTGCCTTCAATATACGCTGAAAATTGAACTTAAGCATGCTTAATCTCCTTTTTATAAAACTAACATCTTAATATATAAAACTTTATATGATTAATATAAACATAATATTTGTATTATGCAATATATAAGCTCATATATTTATATCTAATGTATTAATATATAGAATTCTGGCAATAATAACAGGCATTACATCTTCTAAATGCAATATATTATGCTGAATATTGGAAGTTTTATTACTTTTCTGCGATATTCGTAACATCTATTCAACATATCGATTATTCACATCATCTTATGCATTCTACAGGCAGTCGGGTTTCCCAGCCGCAAGTGATTCCCCTTGAGCTAAAAACCGATACCATCCCGAGAGCATGTTAGATGTTTTCGGGAATGCATGGGGTCTTCCATACTATGAATAGACTGAATCCTTTCATACGGACGAGCTGTCACCGTCAATTTTCATAAATTTGACGCCTATTCTGAATATGCATGGCATATACAGGTTTCGAGGAATTGCATAGTTCCTTATTAAGGCGTAAGTCGCATTATGCTGCAGAATATATTTTTCAAAGGGAATTGATTTTACTCCGCTTTCGTTGTAGAATATCAATATGGATCATCACGAACAGCATACAGAGAATACGGCACTGCGATTGACAAGTGCAATCGTTCTGAACTTTGTTATTACGGCGGCAGAAATTATCGGCGGCATTGCCGCCGGAAGTCTATCCCTCCTTTCAGATGCTTTGCACAATTTCAGCGACGGTATAGCTCTGATGATCAGCGGTATCGCCCTGCGGATCGGAAAACAGCCTAAAACGATGCGATACACTTTTGGCAAAAAACGCGCCGAAATTCTTGCCGCCGCGATCAATGCATCCGTTCTTGTCGTCCTGTGCGTTTTTCTTGTTAAAGAAGCTTACGAAAGATTCCTTCATCCGTCCATACCTTCCGGAATGATCATGCTCATCGTAGGGGGAGTGGGCTTTTTTGCGAACCTCGCCGGAATGCTCCTTCTGCGCAGTCACGCTCATCATAATCTCAATTTTCGATCCGCCTCCCTTCACTTTCTCTCCGACACCGTTTCCAGTGCGGGCGTGGTGATTGGAGGACTGGCAATTCGGTTCTGGTCGGTTTCGTGGATCGATCCGCTCATTACGATTTTAATCGCCTTTTATATCATCTGGGAATCCTACGATATCATCAAGGATACTACCGATATTTTCATGATGGCAGCACCCTCTTCCATATCTCTTGAGAAAGTCTGCAGCTTTATGCGTACGATTCCCGGAATTGAAAATGTTCATCATGCCCACTTATGGCAGATGTCCGAAACAGCCGTCCACTTTGAAGCGCACATCCGTGTCCAGAACATGATGGTCGGCGAAACGGAAGCCATTCTCTCCTCTCTTGAGCACGAATTGAAGCACCGCTTCAACATCGCACATATCACTATCCAGTGCGAATGCGGTCGGTGCGATTCGCAATCATTGATTGTATAATTTGAACGATGACTCCTCTTTTTCAATAGCATTCCGGCTTATTTCTAACATTCAAACAGCAGTTTTTAAGTTCCATTCTTTCATGCTTGTTTCGTCTTCAGAGGGATTGTGATTCACATTGCAGAATAATCGAGGATATACTTTCAATAAATCCCTGTCGTTTTTTTACAATGGATTTTTTTTGTCCCATTATTTATCCATATTGATGCATCATGACTGATATCATTGCCATATCGTCTCTCGACATTCCGGAACTGTATCCGTACAGGACGCTGCGGCAGCCGGTCGAACATTTTCGGGAAGGAATTTTTATCGCCGAAGGGGAAAAAGTGGTGCGGCGGTTGATTGAAAGCCGTCTGGAAATTCTCTCCGTGCTTATCACGCCGGAATGGCTCGATAAATACCGTCCGCTGCTCGAAGCCCGGCCCGAGCAGATCCGCGTTTATACAGCGTCCAAAAATATACTGGAAACGATTGTCGGCTTTAACCTGCATCAGGGTATTATGGCGCTGGGAAAAATTCCGGTTCCTGCCGCAATTGAATCTGTTTTGGCTGACGCGCCGAGGCCGTATCTTTTTATTGCTCTGGACGGTTTAACAAACTCGGAAAATCTGGGTGTGGTAGTCCGTAATTGCGCAGCATTCGGCGTGCATGGAATTCTGGTCGGCGAAACCTCCAGCAGTCCCTATTTACGGCGCGCTGTACGAAATTCTATGGGAACCGTTTTTACGCTTCCTATCGTCCATTGCACCAATCTCATAGAGACCATACGGACACTCCGCACGCGCCATAACATATCTGTCATTGCCGCCCACCCGCATACGGAAGAATATACTCTCTCTACGACCGACTGCACAAAAGACATCTGTATTATACTGGGCAGTGAAGGGAACGGCATTTCGCCGGAGGTTCTGGCGGCATGCTCAAGCGCAGTCGCCGTTCCGATGCATGGCAGCGTGGATTCGCTCAACGTAGCGAGCGCTTCTGCAGTATTTCTTTATGAAGTCATCAGGCAGCGGAACGCTTTAAGTTGCTAAGAATTTATCTATCTACCAAATACGTTTTTAAAACCACGCATTGACTCATAAATAATGTAACTTTAGAGGTATTGCGAAATAGTCGTTGACTCATAATATATGTAACCGAAAAAAGAAAGGTTACATATATGGGAATCAACAGCAAACGAGAATATCTTGAATCCATTCGAGAACGTTATCGAATCGCGAGAAAGAAACAAAAGCGTAAAATCCTCGATGAATTTTGTGCTGTTTGTGAATATAACCGTAAATATGCTATCCGGCTGTTACGTAATCTAAAGAATACACGTAAAAGCTTTTTGACCAAATGTAAAGGCCGACCAAAGAAATATGCTGATCCAGTCATTGTGGAAGTCCTTAAATGCATCTGGAGCATCCTTAATCTTCCGTGCTCCAAACGGCTCAAAGCAGCTTTACCACTCTGGCTCCCGTTCTACAATACATTTTTCCATAAGAACTTAGACTCAAAACAATCTTCATTGCTGCTGAGTATCTCTCCGTCCACCATTGACCGCCTTATGGCTCCTGTGCGTGCCTCAGCACACAAATACGGCCTCTCTACGACCAAGCCAGGATCATTGCTTAAACGGCACATTCCCATCGCAACCGATCAATGGGACGAAAAACGCCCCGGATTTCTCGAAGCCGATACCGTCGCTCACTGCGGCACTACAACCGAAGGAATGTATGTTTTAACGATCAATTGCATCGATTTGGCCACTTCTTGGCGTGAACAACGAGCTGTCTGGGGAAAAGGTGAACGAGGTGTGCTCTCTGCTCTTAAGGACATTGAAGGATCATTACCCTTTCCCATTCTTGGCTTCGATTGCGACAATGGTTCTGAATTCTTAAATTGGCCCATTCATAAATACTTTACTGATCGCAAAAGTCCTGTACAGTTTACACGTTCTCGACCTTATCACAAAAACGATAACGCCCATGTGGAAGAAAAAAATTGGACTCTCGTCCGCCAATATCTTGGCTATCAGCGCTTTGCTCAACCACACTTGGCAAAACTCCTGGACTCTCTCTATTGTTCTCAATGGAAGTTGCTTATGAACTTCTTTATTCCATCGACCAAGCTTATTGCTAAAAAACGTGTCGGAGCGAAGATTAAAAAACTTTATGATGAACCCCAGACTCCTTTCCAACGGCTTCTCCTGTCTCCCGAGATCCCGGAATCTACCAAAATCAAGCTACAGGATACATACTCAAAGCTTAATCCTTTTATTCTCCAAAAGATTATGAAAAAGAAAATCCATGCTATCGTTAAACAGGCCGATCCTTTACCTCGGTATCTCCTCAAAAAGGATTCTCCTACTCCATAATTTATGGTTACCTTTATTTATGACGCAACACGAACCATCCGACACCACCCGCCTGAATGACTGCATCAGTCGAGCAGGCCGGTGTCGGCTACAAATATTATTCTCTGGATTCTTCTGCAGATTCTCTGTAGCCGCGACCGGTTTACCCGACCTGCATCATCTTCTGGCGGGTGGTCGCGGAAAAAGCTGGACATCACCCGTTTGAATGACTGTGGAGTCATCTCATGTGAATTACGTTAATGCTTGATAACATTTTTATTCTTCACGAGATCGGTTGCAGAAGATAGATCAGAGTAATCGTTGGCTTAAAACACTTTACAAAGATTTTTTTCCGCTATTATCACCGGAACCGGCCAGAATGGCAATGTCCCTGCACTCGATTATGTTTTTGGTATATCCGTACAAGGCAGCACGGATCATTGCACGGCCTACATCTTCCAACGTGCACACATAACGCGGAAACAATAATTTCCAAACCGGATACAGAGCGCCTGCGGCTTTCGCCAGAGTAAAAGCGTGTTTCAATCCTTTAATCGGCTTGATAAGTCCCGGACGAAAGAGGAAAACTTTTTTGAACGGGAGTTTTGCCAGGTCGTTTTCCGTCTTCCCTTTTACTCTTGCCCACATGATCTTCCCTTTTTCACTGCTGTCCGTTCCCGCTCCGGACACATAGCAAAACGTCATATCCGGATTAAGTCTCGATAATGTTCGTGCCGCCTGCAATGTCAGATCGTAAGTAATCCGCCGGTATTCGTTTTCCTTTTTTCCCAATGAACTCACGCCAAGGCAGAAAAAACATGCATGATACCCTTTGAGGCGCTCTTCAATATTTGAGTAATCGTAAAAATCGCCGTGAACGATTTCTTTGAGTTTTGGATGCTCGACATCGCAAGGCCTTCTGCCGATGACCAGTACCGATTCGACATCTTCATGTTGAAGGGACTCGTGTAAAACACCTTCGCCAACCATGCCGGTAGCGCCAAAAATGACGGCTTTGATTTTCATTCTTTATCTCCAGTTTTTTTAATCAGGAAATCTTTTCGTTTAGCTGTCTTTGCTCTTTATTATAGAGAAATATTTGCTTCATTTTTGCGAAAATGTCAAGATTCCAGGTCTTCCACAAAACCACATCCTGCTTTAAATCGTTCCAATTTGTTCGATTCCCGAGAATTTTAGCTCTTCCATCGTTTTCATAATTTTCTTTGCTTTGTCATTTCCTTTTTTCCTGTATATTAGAAGACATCATAAACTAAGAGAAGAAAGATTATAGCACATTGTTTAGAAAAATCGTTACACGCATTAAAGGCATTTTTAAAAAACCAGCACCTGTTCCCGCCGTCCCATCAATCAAAGCTCCAAAACTTTTACCGAACAGAAATCAAAAAGCAACACAGCACGAAAAACCTTCAGGCACGCATCGTCCGCGCGAACATCAGAGACGGGAAACGCGGGAAGAATATGCCGCACGGCATGCGAAACTTGCACAACGCACACCGGGTCAGCATCCTTCATCGGTTCCGGCAGCACACGGCGCCCTAAAAGTTCCGCCTGCCCCGGCTGCTCCACTTGTTCCAGATGCTCCGATAAAACCCTGGGACAGTTCTGTTTTCAAAGTGCAGGTCGTCGACGGAAAAACACGTTTTCACGATCTCGAACTTCCCCATGAAATTATGCATTCCATTTACGACCTGAAGTTTCAGTATTGCACTCCCGTTCAGGCGGAAACGCTTGTCCAATCTTTGCGGGGGGACGACGTAACGGCGCAGGCACAAACGGGAACCGGAAAAACGGCCGCATATCTGATTGCGATTTTGGCGCATTTTATTAAACATCCGCTGCATGAAAAACATCATCATGGTGTTCCGCGGGCGCTGATTCTGGCGCCGACTCGCGAACTTGTGATGCAGATAGATCGGGATGCACACGGTCTGGGTAAATACGTTCCCTGCCGCGTTCAACCCGTCTTTGGCGGCATGAACTACACACAGCAGGAACATGCGTTGAAAACCGAAGCATGCGATATTCTTGTCTGCACGCCGGGACGTCTTCTTGATTTTATGAAGCGGCGCCTCATCGACCTCAGCAAGGTGGAGATTCTCGTGCTTGATGAAGCCGACCGCATGCTCGATATGGGATTCATAAGCAGCGTGCGAACCATTGTTTTGAGTACACCGCCGAAAGCACGCCGGCAGACGATGTTTTTCTCAGCAACTATTTCGCCCGAAGTCAGGCGTCTTGCGGAAACATGGACGCGTCAGGCATTCGACGTTGCCATTATGCCGGACAAAATTGCTGTTGAAACGGTCGAACAGATCACCTATATTACCACATACAATCAAAAACCGGCGCTTGTATATCATCTTATCATGCAAAAGAACCTTGACCGCGTCCTGATGTTTGTCAACCGCCGTGACGACGCACGCCATGTAAAAGAACTTCTTCATGCCTATGGCGTTAGCTGCGCACTTCTTTCCGGCGATGTGGAACAAAAGCAGCGCGTGTACCGGTTAGAAAGATTCAGGGAGGGAAAAATCCGCGTTCTTGTTGCGACCGATGTGGCTTCCCGTGGATTGCATATCGAAGGAATTACGCATGTTATCAATTACAACATGCCGACCGATGTGGAAGAATACGTCCACCGGATCGGGCGGACGGGACGCGCCGGAGCGAAGGGAATTGCGGTCAATTTTGCCGCCGAAGACGACGCCTATGAACTTGTGAAGCTGGAAGAATTTTTAGGCAAGAAAATGGTGTGCACTTATCCGGATGAAAAATTGACTGCTCCCCTTCCGCCGCTGACGCCGGAGCAGCAGAGCGAGCAGCGCAAAAACAGAGAACCTGTGCAGCGGAGGAATGACCGGACGAGGAGATGGTAAAAAAGTTCGTAGTTCGTAGTTCTTCGTGCATAGTTCGAAGTTGATTACCGTGATTCAGCTGCCGTATTGCCGTTATTGAAAAGTTCGTAGTTCGTAGTGTTTAGTGCATCGTTCTTAATGCAAGCCGGAGGTGTAACTCAACTAAGAACTACGAACCAAGAACTAAGCACTTTTATTGAAGCGCTTGCTCCAAATCCTCTATTAAGTCGTTCTTATCTTCGATACCTACTGAAAGCCGTATGATTCGTTCGTTTATTCCTGCTTTTTCCCGGAGTTCAGGATTCATCGATCCGTGCGTCATGGTTGCCGGGTGGCAGATAAGCGATTCGATGCCGCCGAGCGATTCGGCAAGTGCGAATATTTTTGTCGAACCAAGAATCTTTTTCGTTTTTTCTAAATTTCCCTCGACTTCAAAGGACACCATACCGCCGAAACCCGTCTGCTGACGTTTGGCAAGCTCGTGACCCGGATGTGAAGGCAGGCCGGGATAAAAAACACGCCGTACGCTTTTATTTCCGTTTAGAAATTCCGCAATTGCATGTGCATTTTCTTCATGCGCTTTCATGCGCGGTACAAGCGTTTTGATACCGCGCAAAACCAGCCAGCTGTCGAACGGCGCCTGACTCACACCGAGTGCATTCACGAGATATTGCAGACGGTCGGCGTGTTCCTGTGTTTTCGCAACAATGGCTCCGCCTACAACATCGCTGTGTCCGTTCAAGTATTTCGTCGTTGAATGAATAATAATATCCACGCCGAATTCAAACGGATGCTGGTTGTACGGAGAAAGAAACGTATTGTCGGCAAAAGCAAGAGCGCCGTGATCATGGGCTATTTTGGCTAATGCCTCGATATCCACGATATTAAGCAGCGGATTGCTCGGAGTTTCAATCCAGATGGCTTTGGTATTTGGGCGAAGAGCGTCGCGGACGGCTTGAAGGTCGGTCATATTGACGTATGTAACTTGAAAATTAAAAAGTTCGGCATACGTACGCAGAATTCTTTCCGTACCGCCGTAGCAGTCGTTCGTACAAACGATATGATCTCCGGCATGGAGAAAATGAAGCGCCGTCATGGTTGCGGCCATTCCGGTCGCCACAGCTTTTGCACCCGCCCCGCCTTCCAGAGCGGCGATGCTTTCTTCCAGCGCTTTCCGTGTCGGATTCAGTGTGCGGGTATAGTCGTACCCTTTTGTTTTGCCGACCTCCTCGAACCGGAATGTCGACGTCTGGTAAATCGGTGTAACGACGCTGTTATAAGCAGTGTCCTTATCGACACCGGCATGGACGGTTTTTGTTTGAAAACGCATAGCAGAATTCCTTTCTGAATAAAAAAAGCCTCTTCATAGGAACAGAAGAGGCGTGCGAATAATTTCCTTCTTCTCCTCATCTTTCTCCGCTTCAGCGGAGCAGGAATTAGCACCTGTCGTCCTGCCTGTTGCGGGACCGGTTGCTACGGCATCAAAGGGCCTGTTCCCTCAGCCGTTCTTGATAAGAGCAAGATATATAAAAGAATGCTTCAAATAAAATATAACATCCTGCCGGCCATTTGTCAAGGAGCACACAGAATTAAGAATGAAGAGTTCAGAATGAAGAATATTCAAATAGTCCAGTTGTAGAGTCCGACCGTAGAGTCCTCCATAGGAGTTTGCCATAGGCATCACTATGTGACTTACGGAACGACTCGCAGTCAGCCGATGGCCTAACAATGCCACACTCGAAGAGTGTTCCTTTTTAGCCTTTGTAGTGTCCGGCATTCTGCCGGACAAATATCGATTGACCCCGTACCAATCTGTCCTGCTGCGAGCAGCCTGCCCGCCATCTTTATTCTTGCAGTAGATGCATAGTTCATATGATCGATCAGTGGCGTACTTTAAATTGTACAGGAGTTCAACACACATGGAGTTATTATTCAATTGAAATGAAATTCGGCGAACAAGTGGTGACCCCTTATAAGAAAGGGCCTTCACCCACTCGGTTGGGAGAAGACCCATAAATATATATCGGCGATAGGAAGACAGATCGGGAATCGACTGTATTGAGCCCTGTTGTGAAGAGAACAAAGCGGCCGACGGGTGAAACCCTTGGTTCGGTTATATTTAATCCAATCTCAGAGGAGGAAATTATGGTTTCGAGTTTCCGCCAGACGCGGCTTACCGGATCATAGACAATCCCCATTAAATCGTATTTGATTTTACGTATGCAAGACCAGCGACCGAAGTATCTTCAAAGTTCTCTTTTTTAGGAGCACTGCAAAATAAAGAACCTTACAATCAGGCGACCACGCAAGCCAGATTGCGAGGCAGTCAGGGCTGGAAATCTCCGGCATAGTCGTGATACTGTTCGTCGAAGAGAAAAAGTCGTGTTGCATCTACTTCAGTAGGATCATTTTCTTTATAATCCTCTGTCCAGAGCTCTCAAGTCTATAGAAATAGATTCCGCTGGCAAGATTAGAACCGGAGAACGTTACCTGATGGCTGCCTGCAGTTTGAACACCATCTGCCAAAACTCCAACCACTCTGCCGAGTACATTGTACGCTGTCAGTCGAACCTTTCCTGTGCCCTTCAGCGAGTATGTGATTTTGGTAGAAGGATTGAACGGATTCGGATAGTTTTGATTCAATTCAAATATATCAGGGGTTGTGACACTCTTCCTCTCAACCGATGAGATAATATTATTGCCTGCATCAAGGAGGACATATACCACCGAGTTAGGAGGCGAGTTGAAGGCAACGGTATCTCCGATCGGATACGCAACCGCCGCAATATTCTGCAGGTCGGTATTTGGTCCCCAGACCGTCCCTACGCCAGTATCCCCATTCACGACGACTGTCTGTGGCAATGCAACATTACTGCTCCCCGTTAGGGTGTACGTATAGAATTGATTACCAACTCCAATGTTTCTCGGCTTCACGTTGACAACCTGATTCGTGGACCCAACATTCAGCACCACCACCGCGGTGTTTCCAGAGCTAAAAGTGCTCGCATAGGCAAGTATATTGCTGCTCCCTTGTACGGATGAAGCCACCATGTGGTCACCAAGAAACTGGCGTAAATAATATAAGTAGTAAAATTCAGGCCGGGGATTCCAGAGTGGTATGCCAGGATTAGACGGACTAATATAATAGAACATTCCGTCAGTGTCCCAGTTGGCTAATAACCAGCGGGTGGACATTCCTACGTTATGCTCAGCCATTTCACAAAACACCGTTACAGCCTGCATTCCGTTCGCGATCGATGTTTCAGCCAAAGAAGGCCCGCTGGTGTTCCACTCAGTTAACGCAAGCGGGCGATTTGCACCACCTTTTGCTGCAATGTCACTCTTCATGGAGGTCATATCAGTGTTGACTTGGTTTTGACCGAGGATCACCTGACCGATTACGGACGAGGAATAACCATAATAATCGTGCCACGCATAAAAATCTACTGTGTCGCCTACAGTACTGAAAAGCTGACGGTTCCAACCCTTGTTTCCTATATTAACATTACCATTACTGGAATTTTCATCGTTAAACTGATCGATTATGGCACCTACATATATTGTAGATCCCATCTCTGCAGCAGCGGCTCTCATAGAATCCCTGAAAACCTTGAAGTGCCGGCCATACAAATTTCCCGATATTATGGCAGGTTGTCCATCTTTGTTCAGTGTCGTGTCTATCAGCCATCCATATTCCCATGGCCCTGAAACCTCGTTACCTATTTCCCAGAATTTCGTGCGGCCGGCATCGTAACGAACCCAATCCGCCGCAAGATGGGCAGCTTGTTGAACCGGATGAGCGCTGGTACCATAGCGGGCATAAGCATAGTTAACGGTTATCAATCCTTGGGCGCCAGTCTTGTTCCGCAAGTCGTAATAGCCGGCAGGCGTCAGAGCCCGGTCCGGACCTGAATTAGCATTAAATGGATTTTTCGTATACGTATGAGTAGTATAATTATATGTAGTTCCATCCGGAATGGTGATCGGCAGGTCGTTAGGGAGCGAATTCCAGAAGTAACCATCAGCCCAACTTCCGCCTGGAAAACGAATGAGGCTCGGGGATAACATCTTGATCCAGTTTACCATGGTTGGGTTGTTCACATTTTGCCCAACCCAGACTGCAACTGCATTTCCCAGAAGATATGGTGATACCTTTCCAACCGTATCCGCCGCGTTTATGATAACCGTCACAGTGGGAGTGGCAGTCGGTTTTGTAGAAACCGCGTAAGGAGGAATCACAGCGGTATCCGGTTTGAAATCTTTAAAGAAACAATTCGTGCTGTCCTGTGCGAAGAGCGGAGCCATTGAAACGGCCATTATTGTACATATCAGTAACAAAGTTTTGATTTTTTTCACATCGGTCACCTTTTTATTTGTCAAGGTATTCCACCAGTTGTTCAAATAGGGACACTCAGCAGTGCCCCATTTGGGAACACCCGAAAGAATTCATTTGCGGTTTCTTATCCTCCCAGTACAGAGGGAATTCCTCGGTATCACGGCATGTTCCCTGCATTCAGCTCGCATACCAAAGATCATCCTTGGATGTCGTGCTGAACTCTGTCGGAAATCATGACTCAAATGGAGGAGCCTGCAGTCCACGATAGACTGCAGGCATAATCCATTGCTTCAGAAAGGAGAAGAATATAACTGTGCTATTTCAACAGGAGCATTTTCATTGTATTCGTAGTTCCGGAACTCATCAGTTTGTAGAAATAAATACCGCTGCTTAAATTTTTGGCGTTAAATGTAACGTCGTGAGATCCCGCATTTTGAACCTCGTTCACGAGAACCGCCACTTCTCTGCCGAGGATGTCGTACACTGAGAGTCGTGCCAAGCCTTTGGCTGCAAGTGTATAGGAAATCTGGGTGCTCGGGTTGAAGGGGTTCGGATAGTTTTGGCTTAAGCTGAACTTCAATGGCACTGATTTGGGTGATGGAACACCTGTAACTCCCTGTTCCGGGAACCAGTTTAAGTCGCCGAGTGCTTTTCCGTCGGTACCTGCATGCTGAAGGTTCGTATTAGAGTAACGCAGATTCTCATGCACAGGATAGCCCTGAGTTGTTGCCCAATTACTCGGCACATTCACAAACATATTTGTAGGATCGGAACGATATATGAACGGGCGATCATTGAGACCAGTCCCAAGAGCCCAGCATGTATTGACAAAATGAACCATACTATCTGCTGCATTTGCTACCAGCGTGGCATTGAATCCTGGATCCGTACTGTCATTATTCGATATATTTATGCCCGGCCATCGCGTACGGTCGGTAAGTATAGATGGATCCGTTGCGGCTTCCCAAATTGTCGGCACAATCTGACCATAGGTGGTACCCGCACCGTTAGCATTAAGTGCCGCCCAGTTATTAACGACAGCCTGTGGCCAGAAATAAGCATTGTTCGTAACCGTAATTGTTCTCGAGGCTTCCGTTGCGTTGATAGGAGCGAGTTTAGCTGTAGTTAATGTGTCCAACTCGATTACCGCAGGGGCAGTATAGAAATTGGCGTTTTGGACCGCCAATTCATTCACGTGCGCAGAATCCAAGCCCGCCGAATTCACGCCAAAGAATATGTTATTTTTAATATCTGCATTCGTTAACTGCTCTATAGTAAAGGCTCCTCCCTTCGTCGTCAAAAACACGGTATTGTGCTCAAAGCGAATATACCCGCAGTATCCGCCGGAACCAATAACGGTTCCCCCGAACACAAAGAATGTATTATTAACAAACACTGCAGTATCTAATGGAAACGTTCCCGGATCTACCCATGCAATACCTGGATTTTGTGGTACGTCATCCTGGTTGTTTCTGAACTCACAGTTCGTGAGAAAGATTTTAATATGTTGCTGATTCCAGGTATTAATTATATTGGGTGTACCGCTGCCTCCGAAATTTTCAAACACACAATGGTCTGCAATGTATGTTACGGTATCTCCGCCTGCACCTAAGCAAATACCTGTAACTGATGATCCGTCGACTCGTGTACCTAAGAGGAATATGTTCTCAAGCTTAACTGTGTCACCACCCATGGGGTTGAAATAGGTTGAAGGCGAGGAGTTATCTGCGAGAATGAACGGCGCTATCACAGGAGGGAATCCCGTATTTGGATTCGTTTTCCCAACGATTGTTAAACTCGGTTTCATCTGTATAGTGGCGGTTAGGTAATAAACGGTATCAACCGTACCAGTCTGCTGAAGCACGTACACCCGGTTAGTAACTCCGGCTGCAACATCATTGAGAATAACGTTGTTGAGGTTTCCAGGCGGTAATGCAGCTACAATAACACTATCAGGAACCTGTGCAAACGACTGAGATGGCAACATAAACAGCACCATCAAAGCAATCAAAAACATCGAAATGGACATCGTTTTCATAATATAAATCCTTTCGGTTGAAGTTTATATTGATGTTAATTGTAACCTAATGTTCCGTAAATCTGGCAATCTCATTCATGACACCCATTGCCAAATTAGCACTTAGAACCTTTGTGAAAAATACTGCACCTAAGTAAATCTTATTTTCATAATGCTCTTCCTTTCTGTTTCTGCTTAGTTAATTATTATAGTTTCCACCGAAGTCCTAAATCTGCCGTCATTCCGTAATCCCATTCTTGACTAGGAAAACCAGGACCTCGAATTGTGTACGTATCATTTTCGCTGTTAACATTATTGAGGTCAGCGAATACTTCAACTCCAAACCACGGTAGACCTTGCTTTACTGAGAAATCCCATCGCAGATATTTAACTTTGTCAGAACGAAGTGAGTTGTAGAAATTCGTATTATTAAAAACATCCGATTGATATATCATGGAAGCCCGAATAGAAAATTTTTTATAGTCATACCCAACCGAGAGATTGACAATATCATTCGGTTGATTTATAAGTCGGTCGACATAGGAGGAATCAGTATATATAGATTGATATTTGGGATAGCCTGAATTTGACGTATATGTCCAGGGATATTTTGCACTGGAGAATATATGAGTATAATTAACATCCAATACTAATCCGTTCAAAGGATTTGGTAAATACCAAAAATGCGTTTGCCATTCGGCCTCAATACCCCAGAGGTTAACCCGGTAAGGATCGTTAATATAGGTAGTGAGCTGAAACCCTTTTGTATAGCTCGGAATCCCGGGATATTTCGAAGGATCGGTTATGTAACTGGTGTTCGTGTAGAATACAAAATCATCAATCTGTTTTAAGAAACCTCCGGCAGACAGCAACCCGATATTATTATCATACGTGGATACCTGCAGATCGTAATTTTGGGAACGCGCCGGTTTTAATGCGTAATTGTTCCATGTGACCGAGGAGCTGAATACGTCCATTCTTGGTATGATGGTATTGAAATCCGGATATGAAAGCGTGCTGGTGTAAGCGAGCCGGACATTTAACCACGGAAATGGACTGTATTTTAGACTCGCATCCGGCAGCCAATACCCATGATACTCAAGAACAGTTGTGTCTGTATGAGGAAGTGTATTAGGATAAGGATTTGTAGCGCTTGCATTTAGGAAATGGGCGGCAGTATAGGATGTCTGAAGCCCCTGATACCGGACGCCCGGGATAAAAGTTATCTCAGGGCCGATATTCACGGTGGCCATAATGTATCCGGCATTTCGACGTTCTAATCCGGAATAATCATCTGCAAGACTTCCATAAACATTAGGCAGGTAAGCATTAACGCCGCCGGTTGGGGCAGTTTTTACGCCTCTGCCAAAACCTATTATATCGTCCATGACCGACGATATGAGGTCAATATTTGTTCCGGCATTCATTAAATAATTTCCGTTGAGATAATGCCCGAAATTCATATTTTGAAGGAACATGGTAATAGGAAGCTCCTGCGTCCCATTAGGATTGAGGTTATACGGCGGCTGAGCCATCCACGGGTGTTGTGCGATAATTAATGCACGAACTTGGTCGGTGGAAGAGAATGACCCGAATATATTACCACTACCATTATCGGTGTTATAATAACGGTCGGTGTACTTAAACGATCCCCCGGCCTTAAATGTGATAGTGAGCAGGTCCGACAGGTTAACGCCTCTCTCTAAGTCAATTGATCCTGCAAGGTTTCTCTGCTTGTTAAAACTGCTCCAGGTGCTATTATATCGAAAGGTCATGTTGTTAAAATCTGTCTTGGCTGCAGCGGCTTGAGCGATCTGCACCGGGCTCTCATTATTCGGTATGTTGCCAATTCCTGCAGAAGTCTGCTCAAAACTCATCCACCAACTATTAGGAGTAATATTCTCTGAGTATGAATGAGACAGTGATGCATCAATCTTGAATGAAAATAACGTCTGCTCATAGTTGAGAATATTAGTAATAACATTGATTGTATTAGGTGAATATTGGGCTTCATACTGTATATCATTACCCTGGAGTTCATAAGTCTCGCGGTTGTATTGAGTGTTTGAATTACCCTGACTAAATAAATTCGTAAGGATTATTTTTCCATCGGGTAGTTTATAATCCAGCACAAGGGTCCCGTCATATCGTTGCTCCTGTGTTGGATAAAAGTAAAGATCCATACTGCTCAGCGCAGTTATCTGAGGTTTCGTCTTGTCCGGGATATAATAATTCCCTACAAGTTC
>CAVZWL010000006.1:0-199164 GCA_963778945.1 Ignavibacteriota bacterium | reverse complement strand
TATTCGATTTCCGGCCGGATTAGATGGCATAATATCCGATAAAAACCCTTTATGGGTCATCTTCAAGTCGAGATTTTTCTGGAATTCTTTCGCCAAGAACTCTATTTCGTCATTAAGCATGTATTTCTCAAATGAGTCTGCAATTTTCTTCGGATCAGCATGCCCAAATGTTATACCGAGCCAAAGATCAAATAAATCTCTTCCTTTTCTTCTTTGATATAATGCTCTGAGTTTCGTCCCAAGTAATTCACTTAGTTGATCAGTCGTCACTTTACAGCTACCCTTGAACCATCGCGCCGCGACCTTAAAATCTTTCTTCATCAATCCAAATACCATAAAATGTTCTCGTGTGTTTATTTCAATTTTTAACCGAAGCGGGATAATCGGTGGAATTTCAGAATCAACCTTATAAGCCAATGTCACTCCGCTTTCGGAGCGTTTATTTGTAGAAGTTCCTAACCAAGAAATCTAAGGCCAATACCATGTTATCCAAGATTGTCCCAATTGGACCGCCGATATTTGAACAAGATCGATATCTTCGGAATACCTTGCCGCCGGCTGAAGGAACAATTTGTGAGGCGCCGTTCCGCCGCGGAATGCCAATCCATCCGTCAGCCGATTATTGCTGAACAATTCAACCAAAGCTCTGCTGATAATCAGATCTTGTTCCACCTGAGCATCGCTTACCCACGGAGATTCCGATCTCCATGCCGTAATATCCGATCTTGGGATCATGTTTCACTTTCAAATTCAATATTTTCGATAATATGCCATCTTAGATTCCGCGGTTTGCCTTTGCGCAGCATGGACGGCTCTAATGGAGTCCAATTCGGTTTTTTTCTTTGGATCTATTCCGATAATTTGGTCGTTAAATCGTTACTCCCGAGTTTCTCCAAGATATATCCGAGTCTTTGGACAAAAGCCATGTTCGCCTCAGATTTCACGGCAGTCATAAGTATTGGCACGTCGATAGTTTCGAGTAATGCCTTTATGACAGGCTCGACGGAATCCAGACCGCCGACATGCTTTGCATATCCTATAAGGTCGAGCGCTGTCAAAGCAGAATCGGAGACCTTCATATATCCTGTTGACGTCTTTTCCTGCTGAAGAGATACTCTTTGTGCCTTTGTCTTTTCGATAAAACGAATTCTAAGTCTAGCTTGATTGGATGTTCCGAATATGCTTTGTAACGATGACCTGAAATTCTTGTGGCTGCTGATGTGTTGCTCCGTGAATCGCGGCTGCCGATAAAAGACCAATATAATACGATTCACCTAAATAGTTCATAAGATCATCAATGAACCAATCCGGAGGAAGTATTCTATTTGCTGAATATTCAAATGGTATAATAACATAGAAGCCGCGCTTTATCAAAGCGATTCTTTTTTTCACAATCGATCGATGCAATGAAGACTTTAATGCTACATCCGTTATATCAACGAATTTCAAAGCTTTAGACCTTGTAAAGCTGTAGCGTCCTTTTTGCTGCAAAGATTCTATATATTTTGATAAAGAATTAAACTTCATATTTTATAAGCCTCCGATGTTTGATAAATCTATCGATAGCGAAAGGTATCGATATTCGGCTCATTATGCAACCAATAGATTTTATATCGGAAGACACCGGGTTTTGGCTTATGTTCTCGGCTCTTCTCAACTTTTGTGTTTACAACAACACAGTATTTTCAATAAAATTCTATTTTTCACCAAAAATCGTCGATCGGGCATTCAATTATTTTGCTGGGCTCAGAGAGGTTCCTCCCCCGCTACGTTTTGGCCCAATCCCGAAAAGATTTGGCCTCTTTTTTTTTTCTATCATACAGCTTCAAATCCATAACATTGATGTCTGCCAAATTACCTGGTGAGTCCTTAGACTATCTACTGCGAAACCTGAATATACTCATCAAAATCATATTGCCAAACACCTGGAAACTTATTCGCACTCCTTTCATTTCTGTTGAAGCAAGTTTTTTTCCAAGATTGTATAACTCACATAGTTTTTGAAATTCGACATTATTCAATGTTTCAGTCCATATTTCCGCGAACGAGTTGTAGAACATTATAAGTGATATCGTAGTTATAAGATCGTTTACTGTTTGTGCACTTTTATCGATCTATACGACAATCCCACTCTGAAACATTTTTTGGGATTGCCAGCATGGTTCTTATCTGCGTATTATGCTGAAGATACTTCTCAGATATTATACGCATCCTTTCAAATATCCAATTTTGTGGAAAAGAATCAGATCCTTCACGCGCAATTACCGTAGCAAGACGAGTCCACATCATTTCGGCTTCTCTATCATGTCCTCCTGCTACAAATACATTACGTGCTCACCAATCAAGTCGGAAAAAAGTTTTCGTGTTTTGCATAATATATTGCGTTACAAATCCTTGCGGATGAAATCATTAAATCTTCATCTTCATGACTATTTTAATCCAAAGATTTGCGAATTAAATCTTTATACATATCGAAATTCAAAAATGAAAGCCATAATTCTTCTCGATAGGGCTGAATAATATCAAGACTTAAAAATGTCCATACTTGTTGCCATCTTCTTCCAGGTATTGCCATATGATTTCTCCATTATTTTGTGATATATGTAATTGCTACATTTTCATGTATAGTTCACCTGACGGAGGAAAGAGTGGTTATATTACTTGTTTCATTTATATGATGATGTAGATATTACCATTTCCGCTTTATCTACAGTGACGCCTTTCATAATATTGCTAACAATGAAAAAAAATAAATCTTTATTATAATACCGACCGGCAAAAGCATAACTATTATTATTATTGTCCCGGATGCTCCGACCCAACCTACTTTTCCGATGTTGTTCCACGATTCTTGGCTCAATGTCGGAATAGACACCTGATCCAGATTAGTATAATCAGGAATCAAAGGATCCGGTTTGAATCTCATAGAACGCTTGTACCTTTGTTTACAATCGAACATTGCTTTGGTCAGCCAATATTTAACAACGACTGGAAAATGTTCCGATTTACTAAATGTGGTGGCGTAATATCTATGGTAGATTGTGATAGTGTCCTGTTTTTGTCTTCAGATTTTAACCTGAATCCTGCGTGAATATAGATACAAAAGTTTATTATGTATAGCAAAAACAATAACATTCTTTATAATTCGTTTTACACGCAAACCTACCTTTTAGTTAGGTTTGGATGTAATGACCTTATGAACGAAAAAACTATCCCTGCTGTGCGAAATCGCATTCTAAGACATTATTTTCATGCAGGTTTCAGGTTTAAGAATAAACATTTATTGACGGATAGATAAATGATACAGTGATAATGATAAAAGTGTTAAAGAAAACCCTGTAATCCCAAAGCATGACATTCTTCGCTGTTTTGAACATCTATAAACTACACGATCTGGGGCACCTTTGATATTGGCTTGGTATTTGGATTCACAAAACAGTCTTAATTGCTCGAATTCTTGTCTAATGGCATCTCGATGACATAGTGCAATGTTGAGAGTAGAGAGAAGTGCGTGCCCCCGCTACGAAAAATTTCAGATTGCAAATTGCATATTGAATATTATAAATAATATAATCATGATGCACTAAAGGCTCAGTTATTTTCGGGGCATTTTTCTTTTTGAAGCAGCGGATGATCGAAGTTGGAACTGAGCGGAGCGACGTCCCGCCGAAGCGACCACCCGCTACTAAGAATTTCAGATTACAGATTTGAGGATAGGATTCTACGAAAGGAATCTTCTTCAACTGCTCATCATTTGGTCGTTCAATTGGCAGTCCATTGAATTGTTTTTCCTCGCTTTTTCGAAACATTCTCGTCCTTCGTTGAATGACAAATACGCTAATGCTAATGAACCTAAGATGTCGATATATGCAACATTTGTCAGTTCGTATATTGCGCTGGCTACGAGCAAAACCAAAGACATATAAACACAAACTTTTGAACATCTCGCATCTGCTATTATCGCATCTGAGGTCAGTGCTTTTCCAACCTTCATCTTCGCATACATAAGAACAAGCATGATCACTATAGAAATCAAAGAAAGTATTACGCCTATAAATGTTGTTTCGGGTTTTTCTCCGGTAAATGCTTTGTAAACGCTTGTCGCCAGCAAACCGATCACGAGTACATAGAAAGAAATACCGGTCGCTTTTAATGCAGTCTTTTCAAATTTGTCCCTGTCACTTGCCGGATTTTGTCGAATACGTAAAACCATGTGAGCGATACCAAAACCTGAAATTACTTCAATGAAGCTGTCAACTCCAAAACCGAAAAGAGTTAGGCTCTCATCTTTATAGCCAAAGAAAACTGCCGCGAGTCCTTCGATTAAATTATAGGCTATGGTAAACAAGGAAAGTCGAAACGCTATCTTGTATAGCGACTGTGAATTATCGTTCATTGTTCTTGTAGTATCCTCTCTTGAGTCCTTTTATGACTGTGAAAATTTTTATCATATATGCACGGCAATTTTAAAGACAACATTGCGCGGCTCTTCCCAGCTTGCTCCAGTCGTGTATGCGCCTTTGAGTAAGTGTAAGTGGTCAAATAAATTTGTTATATAAATAGATAGTTCTAAAGAACTCTCGTCGGCAAGATGGTAGGTATGGCCTGCGCTGAAATCAAGTATCCAGGCTGGAGTTGTGTGTGCCGCCTGATTGAAATCAAAAAATCCCGTCTTATAATTTGAAACATCTTCCGGGTGACCGTTAGAAAGTCCAGATCCATACGTTGCCTCAAGATTGGCGAACCAATCTTGAGGCTGATAATTGATATCAGCAACGACTGAAAGCCTTTGATCATGGTCAAGGTCGGTTGCCGATCCGTCGGTGCTGGGAGGCAAAAAGCCGCCCGTAAGAGCACCGGAGCCAACGGCGTGAATGATTGAAGAATTAAGGTGGCCCGAGAATGGGGTTGTTGGATCGCTGTACGAGAGTCCCAATTCTATCCCTGTTGTTCTTACAGTGGCAATGTTGAACGGCGTCTTGATTGCCGTGTTGCCGATTGTCGCATCATCAGTAAATGGACTGGCATACTTGAAAAAAGCTGCTGATTTCAATCTCACACCAAATGGAAAACGATGAGTATAGACGGCTTCGTAGAAGTCGTCGCGCTCCGGATATGTCGGGGTCACCGAACTGTCGACATGTTGAGCTATCGACCTCAGTCCTTCAATATTCGTTGGCATAAAGAGCCTGCCGTAATACAGGTAGGCCGAACTGTTTTCATCGATAAAGAAATTCCATCGTATTCGAGGACTGAACTGGCTTTGCAAGCTAACGTCTGGCGCAATGTGTTGGTCGTATCGTAAACCGAATTCAAATGAAGTCCAATCAAAAGTACGCCATTGCACTTGAACAAAGGCTCCAAAATCGGAGCCTTTAAAATCTGTAAGAATTTCAGGCCCTCGATTATTCATCGAGTCAGATGACGTGAATTGTTCTGTTCCTGTTGTGCTGCTGATATTTATACCTCCTTTGATCATAACCCAATGAGAGAGTCTCTCATCATAGGTTGACCGAATACCCATCGTAGTAAAACTTCTATTCTCAAAAAGACGATATGAGTTTGTTGTGTCACCGAGAAATTGGAAATTTGGCGGATCATTCTCTCCGGGAATATAGACCAAAGTCCCTTCGCGTGCGAATGCTCCTACAAACAGGTTTTTCTCTTGATCAGGCTGCGAATTTATCGCACGGAAATAGGAAACCGATTGCAATGAATTTGTTGTCGCCTGCATATCGGAAGCAATTTGCACCGTAGGATCGTAAGGAACCTGTGTGGAGGTTCTTCCAAAATTGAGATTCGCTGTAAGGTAATCGATATCGCTTAAGATATAATCGAACTTACCATAGAGAAAATAATCGAATCCATGATCGTGGAACAGATTTGGCACGGGTGTATCGATACGGTGATCGGTTTCCTGACGCGTTCCTGAAATATAAAAACCGAGCTTGCCAATATGATCACTTAACGATAATGACTGGCCATCGGAATTAACAGCGCGGAAAGGACCGACCCGCCCGCCGAGCGTATCACCGCGAAGAGCTGAGGATGGGCCTGAGGCTACCGCCGCTCCCGGCGAGAATGGTTTGGTTCCATTAAAAACCAGATAACTGCCTGCATACGTTGAAGCATCGATGTGAAATGTTCCAGTCGGGACACGGTTATTGAGATCGATCACTGCAGACATCTGACCGCCGTATTCGGCGGGAAATCCTCCGGTGATAAATGTTGCACGGTCAATTACTTTCGGATCGACGACTTCATTTAATCCTCCGAATACTCCCAGCGGAACCGGAATACCATCGATGTAATATGTAAACTCTCCATGCTGCCCGCGAATATGAACCTCGCTTGTGGGTGCTCTTGCCGCTCCCATCGTATTCTCCTGAATCAAGTTTGTCATTTGTGTCGTCGGCGGAGGATGATAGGTTTCAGATTCGAATGTTTGATTGCCGGTCTTCATGTCTATATTTGAAACGCCAAGTTCACGCTGGCCTACCACTTCAACACCCTGAGATTGACTCTCCTTTTGCCGGAGGTTTATGGTGAAAGTTGTTTGATCCTTATTTATCAGAATAGAATCTGTGAACATCTGATAACCGACAAACCAGGCTGTCAACATGTACATGCCAGGCTGAATATCGCGAAACCAAACTTGTCCGGCGGTATTAGTCGCCTCCTGGGCAATAACCATTTTTCCCCGCTGTAAAACTATTCGGGCAAGACCGATGGGAATTTTTTCGTTGCTGTCATAAACTACTATCCTGCAATCTATGCCGCCTTTGGCTTCTGAGCCAACGGTGTTTTCTGTTGAATATGCGGCATCCGATTCCATTATCTCCGCATCGGTTCCACGACTAACAACTGTGCCGTTTTGAGCTAACACAACTACGCTTATATTCAAGATGGCAACTGACATGAAAATGCATATTCGTATCACGTTCTTTCCTTTTTCTTTGCTATTCTAATTTTTAAGCCGCATTATAATGTTAGACGAATCAAACATTTAGAACTATATATTTTTGGGAATAGTTCCTTTTTTCTCTTTATATTTGTGCCATATGAATTCGCTTACTGAAGAGAACTATTTAAAGGCATTGCTCTCCCTTTCTGATGACTCAGGAGAAGTCAATGTGGCCGCTATCTCCAAAAGATTAGGAATCAAGATGCCCACAGTCACAAGCATGATGAGAAAGCTGGCTGGAAAACACCTCGTTGATTACAAAAGGTATAGGCCTTTACGACTCACAGAAAAGGGAAAGAAAGAGGCTCGGCTTATAATTCGCAGACATCGCCTTACCGAGTTGTTTCTTGTTGAAAAAATGGGGTTTGGCTGGGAAGAGGTACATGAAATTGCGGAGCAGCTGGAGCATATACAGGCAAAAGAGTTCTTTGAGAGAATGGACACTATCCTCGGCTTTCCGAAGATAGATCCGCATGGCAGGCCTATTCCAGATAAAGATGGAAAAATAAGATCTTCCCAATTTCTACGATAGGCATGCAATGTAATATTTTAATAATTAACGTTGAGTTATTACAATAGTTTATAAATACGATGTTCATGAGCCAAATGCAAAACCTATTTGAGCTGCCCAAATTATGAAAAAAACCCTTATGTTTTCACTGCTCATTCAATTGAGCTTTTTAGCGAATGCACAATATCAAACCAATGCCAATGCAAAGGGCGATGAGTATTATTTGAATCCAATTTTTGCCGGAGATCACCCTGACCCCAGTATCTTGCGTGATGGCAGCGATTACTATATCGTTCATTCATCATTCGATTATTATCCGGGGTTACTCATTTGGCATTCGAAGGATTTGATTAATTGGACGCCAGTAACCAATGCATTGCATAAATATATAGGGTCGGTTTGGGCTCCTGATCTGGTTAAATATAAAAATAAATATTACATCTATTTTCCTGCTCATAATACCAATTATGTGGTCACTGCCGATTCGATAAATGGACCCTGGAGTGATCCGGTAGATCTAAAAATCGGTAATATCGATCCCGGTCACATTACAGACGCTGAAGGGAATCGATATTTGTATTTCGGCGGCGGCGGATATGTTCCTTTGTCCGAGGATGGACTTTCCGTTACAGGCGAACTCAAACATACGTACGACGGCTGGCCGATACCTCGCGAATGGACCATCGAAGGTTTTTTTATGGAGGGCCCGAAGCTTGTGAAACGAGGCGATTTTTATTATTTAACAGTCGCTGAAGGCGGAACGGCCGGTCCTGCGACAAGTCACATGGTCATTTCTGCCCGGTCTAAATCGCCTTTGGGTCCATGGGAAAATTCACCGTATAATCCTATCATCAGAACAAAAGAAAGCTCTGAAAAATGGTGGTCTAAGGGACATGGTACTTTATTCGAAGATGCGACAGGAAATTGGTGGATGGTTTTCCATGGATATGAAAACGGACATTACAATATGGGCCGTCAAACTTTACTTCAACCCGTAGAATGGACAAACGACGGTTGGTATAAGACACCTGACGGTATAAGAACAGCTGAATTCATTAAAAAACCTGTAGGCAATGCTCCAGATGAAGCATTCACTTTAAATGATAGCTTTGAAAGAAATTCGATAAAACCTCAATGGAGTTTTTATGGTGAATACGATACGAGCAGATTTCATTTAGTTGACAGCTGTTTAATTATGAAGACCAAAGGGCATTCCGTTGGCGATTGTTCTCCGTTGGTTTGTATCCCATCAGACCATTCCTATATAGTACAGATAGAGCTTTTCATCGAAGGAGAAGCAACAGGGGGATTAGGTACTTTTCTATAACAATAATGCGCATTCGGGAATATTGGCAGATAAAGAAAATGTTTTAGCCGATCTTCGCGGCTGGCAGTTCCCAACCGAAAAAAAGGCGATTAAAAAGCATGTATTCCTTCGCCTCAAGAACATGAACAGCACGGTTGATATGTATTATAGCATTGATGGGATTCAATGGAATAAAATAGAAAATTCCGTCGAGGTCTCTTCCTTAAATCATAATGTTCTCGGCGGATTTTTAAGTTTACGGCTGGGGCTTTGTTCTATGGGTGATGGGATAGTTAAATTTAAAAACTTCATATATAGACCTATAAAATAAACCTTGCATTACTTTTAGCAACGTCATTATATTTTGCTTTTTTACTGTTTTTTTTGTTTCATATTTTTCTCTATTTATATTAAGAAACTTACTTTATTATAGTAGAGGATTATCATTTAAGTATCGGTTTATTAAATGGATTTGATTTATATTCTGAAAGGCATTGCGATAGGATTCGCACTGGCGGCGCCAGTTGGACCCCTCGGGGTCCTGTGTATTCGGCGAACACTCGCACATGGAAGTAAGCGCGGACTCCTTGTTGGTCTAAGTGCGGCTGCTGCAGATATACTCTATGGTATTGTCGCTGCATTTGGTATCACACTTATTTCTGATTTTATTTATAATCAACAGCAATGGATCAGGCTCTTAGGCGGTTCCATTCTGATCATGCTGGGATATCACACGTTACGCTCCCACCCTTCAACAGATACAAAAACAAATGGAACGAATGGACATATACGCACGTTCTTCTCGACCTTCCTGTTGGCCTTGACTAACCCGATGACGCTGTTTACCTTCGCCGCTGTTTTTGCAAGCATGGGACTCAAAGAGATTACAGGTAATCATATCTTTGGACTATTTCTTGTCGGGGGAATATTTCTTGGTACGATGAGCTGGTTCACACTGCTCACGACTCTCGTCCATTTTTTTAAGGAAAATATCGACACCGACGGTATCTCTCTTGTGAACAAAATTGCCGGTTCCATCCTGATACTCTTTGGTATCGTTACACTTTGCAGTAGATTGATTGGATTTTGATACAGCGCACATCCCATTTATCTCAACCGCAGGAAACAGAGGATCGGCATAATGCGTGAATTATAGATTTTCGGCGCTCCTAAAATCTTCGACCGTATCCAATTCCATGCATTTCAAATCCCCAACATCTACGGCAGCAATCTTCGTTCCAAGGTTAATGATTCTCTGGAATGCTTCTTCATACCAGACATTAACTTTTTTCTCTTGCTCTATCATAAGCTGTAACTCATTAAATAATCCGACTGAAGCGTCCTTCATAAAAAGTTCAATGCCAATAGATTCTCCAGCAGCTTCCGCCGGATTCATGGTTTTATTGATTTCCTTTACATATCCGTTTTTATCTGTCATCACTTTTATATCTTCCTGCCCCACATGACCAATTGTTCTTAATGCCAGGGCAGCGTGGTACTTTCCATTTAATAACAAATCAATGATTCCTCTGTCAAAAACAATATCCCCGTCTAACAGAAGAAAATCCTTTGATTTTACTCTATCTTTAGCCAGCCACAGGGAATAGATATTGTTGGTTGAGGCAAACATTTCGTTGGAAATAAATGTCACCTTAACTGCCGGGTAATTATTTTTGATAAAACGATGAATCTGATCTTCAAGATAACCTGTTACCAAAACAAAATGCTCAATTCCTGATAAACGAAGATTCTCAATCATCATGCCAAGGATTGGTTTATCCTTTACTCTGAGCAAACATTTGGGAGTGGAATCAGTCAACGGTCTTAGTCTGGATGCTATACCAGCGGCAAGAATAACAGCATACATTATAGAATATCCTTTTATATTAATTTTGTTTTTAAATCGGTAAGGGTTTGCAGAATAACCATAAACACCGCATAAATATTGATAATAATAAGTATCCCATAAAGATATAAATCAATACGATTCAGAACCGACATGATAATAAGCAAAGTAATATGAAGTGAACTGCCCATAAAAGACCAGAGCCGGATCATCAGTTTATTTTTCTTTAAAAAATCAACTTTATCAAATTTCTTATTTTTTTGTTCTTTCGCGGCTTTGGAAATAAAGAATCGCTGCACGACTACGTATTTCAGATACAATAAATAAACCATTTTCTCCGTTTTATTCCCCGGCGATTTTTTTAATTCTTCAAATTCCTGCTGGAATTGTTTCAAATCATCTCCAAAAAGATTTACCACTCCCAGGGTATACTCCAGATAACGGCTTCTGTAAAAATCGAACAGGATAACATGACCCATCAAGCAAAGAAGGGTGACAAATACCAGGATCCAGGTGTTGAGTTCATTTCCCAGTCCGATGCCTAATCCGATATAAATAGATAAATGAGTCACATAATCCGCAATGCCGTCAACGATCCTGCCGATTCTGGTGCCGTTCTTTTTCAGCCGGGCAACCTGGCCATCGCTAAGATCGAATAAATAATATATTGCATAAAAAATCGCGGCAATGATAAACGCCTCCTGAGTTCCAAAGGCATAAAAGACAGCGCTGATGACCCCCATAAAAAGCGCGGCAATGGATATCTGGTTCGGCGTAATGGGAAAGGGCAGAATGATTTTGACAAAGAAAAAGGAAATAATACGGTAAAAGAACAGATCGAGAGGTTCTTCCGCTTCTACAAGCTTCAGCGACTTTTTATATTCTTCAGCGAGTTTCATAAGCTGTGATTTCCCATTATTCCCTGGCCGCATATTCCTTAATGACCTCCATTAATTGAACATTTTCCTGGTGCGTTCCGAGCGTAATCCGTAATTGAGAATCTAAAATTTTTTCATTCATAAATTTGATAACAAATCCTTTTCTCCTCAGAAATTCATCCATAGCGGCCATTTTATTTTTTTCCATATCGATCAGCATAAAATTTGCATCCGAACGGTAGGGTTTAAATCCGGGAAGTTTGCGGAATTCATGAAAAAACATTTCTTTATCCTCATTCATCTGTGCCGTTATATGTTCATAATACGGCATTGAATCCAGCGCGGCAATAGCAATCTGTTCATTGATCCGGTCATAGCCCAGGTATTTGGAGGTGAACAGTTCAAAATAGTCCAGTTCCCTGCCGATTAAAGCAAAACCAATTCTCACGCCGGCCAGAGCAAAATATTTTGAGAATGTTCTGATGACGGCCGCTTTCGGATATGTTTCTGCAATATGCTTAACGTAAGATTTATCCGTCGTTTTGAACATGGCATAGGCTTCATCCAGAACAACAATAGTATTTTTCATTTCATCGAGAATTTTATGAAGTTGTTCAGGAGTTAAACTGTTACCCGTAGGATTATTCGGTGAACTGATGAATACAATTTTAGGTTTTAATTGACGAAATACTTTAAGCATCCCCTCAATATCATAATGGTAACTTTCTTCACCCGCGTATAATGGATATTCTGCCGTAATTCCGCCGACTTCAGATGCAATGGATTTATAATACCACCAGGAAAAAGCCGGAATCAGAAGTGTTTCTCCTTTTTTAAGATAACAGTGAATGATGGACTTGAGAAGGTCCTCACCGCCGTAGCCCATAGCAATATATTTTTCCGGAAGATTATATTCTTTAGCCAGCCGCAGCGATAATTCTCCCTTTGCATTTTTTTCATGTATTCGCGTATACCAGCTTAACCGCCGGAAATCAATGTTTTTCAGGACCTCATAACACTTTGGAGCCGGACCATAATTATTTTCATTACGATCCAGATATATCATTTCTTTCCCATTTTGGTCTGCCATCTCAATTCCTTTCTCTGTCCTTCACTCATGATTTTGCATGCTGATGCCGCCGAATTTTACTAAATTATCGATTTGTATAGATGTTTTAATACCTGTGCAAACAACAATGTACATAATTTGAAAATAATTACAACTATCTTCCTGTCACTTGCAAGTATGCAATCTTCCTGCTTCGATAACTTGCTTTGGCGTCCGTCAACTGATCGTTCATCTGCTGCCGCAGCGCCTGTGCTTCCAGTAGATCGGAAAGATTGCTCATACCGTTAGTGTAACTATCCTGATTCACTTTTAGGTTTTCTTCTGCCTGCGCTGCGGCTTCTTCGCTCAGTAATATCTGTTTGTATGCATCGGATAAATCCTGCCATGCTTTTTGCATTTGCAGCAGCAATAATTCCGAATTTTCCTGCATGGAGTTCTTCGCAATATTTTCTTTGATGCTTCGCTCCTCCAATGTATGAGACGCTCCCCACCAATCGGAGATTGGAATGGAAACTGTTCCAAAAACCATTCCAATGGTTCGGTCATTTCCTTCGTCGAGCTTCATGTATATTCCACTCACGCCAATACCGACCTGCGGGAAATACTCTCCCAATTTCATATCAGTCTGCAGTTCTTCCGCTCTTACGGACGCCTGCAGCAATTGATATTCCGGTCTATTCATTAACGCCTCGGCATGGTCGACATAATACTCTTCCGGAAGATCATGAACCGCCAAGGAGTCCCTGAGTACCAATGCCGAATCAAAAGGAATACCGATGTGCTGGCAAAACGCCATCACCGCCAGCTTCCGTCCATTTTCCAGTTTGGATTTATACAGAAGTACTTCGCTGCGTTTCAATTTTACTTTGAGCATATCATTTCGCGATACCATGCCGGATTTGCAGGCATCTTCCACTTGCGCCGACAAACTGTTCAACAATTCTTCATATCGCTGCATTGTCTTTGTCTTTTCATTCAGCGAAACGATGAGCCAATACTGCTCTTCGGTTTTTAGAAGAACCTCATTCCGAGCGAGACGATTCTTTTCTTCACTTACCTCTTCTCCCAGTGATGCCAGACGATTGCCATTCCATATTCTGCCGCCGGCAAAGATCGGCTGCACGGCAGTAGCCATACCGAACGTTCCGGATTTCAGCAATCCCATAGTTGAAGCAGGCATATACGCAAATTGTGCCGCCGTTGGCAATGTCGCCGGATTTCCATTATAGACAGGAAGATTGCCGCCTTGTGTGGATATTTCCATTAAGTTTTTCTGCGCTTCAAACATTGCTCCGCCGGCGCTGATGGATGGAAAATAATTTGTGAACGCTGCCTTTTTTGCCTGCTGTGCCGACTCTATTTCCAGCGCGCCATTTTTTATCCTTGCATTATTCTGCAATGCAAGCTGTTTGCTCTCGTCCAAAGTCAGCACACGCTGAGCAAGAACAGGAAACGCACAAATCCAGATCAGGCAGATTATATTATACTTTTTCATAGCAGCTCACTTTTCTCGACTTTATCAAAATCTTTTCTGTGGAATAAATAGTAAAGCACAGGCAGCACCAGCAGTGAGAGTACAAGCGCAAAAAGCAGCCCGAAACATATAACAGTACCAAGCGGTCCCCAAAGAGACGAACGGCTTGCAATCATCGGAATGACACCGACAGCTGCCGCGGCTGAAGTGAGAAATATCGGGCGCATCCTTCTCTTGCCTGCCGATATCGCAGCCTCTTCCAATGAAAGTCCATGCTCGCGGCGAAGTTCCTCTGCATACGAAACAAATATGACTCCATTACGAACGACAATTCCCATAAGGCCGATCAATCCGATGAAAGCGGTTGTTCCGAATGGATATCCGGTGACAAACACTCCAAACGCGGCGCCGAATACACTTAACGGGAGCGTTACCATGATTAACAGCGTTGTTTTAATATTCTTGAATTGAAACATAAGGGTAAGGAATATCAGGGTGATGCTTACTACAAGTGAATAGTACATCGGTGTAATATTCTCGATGCTCATTTGATAATCGCCGCCGTATGCAAGAGATACGCCGGAAGGCAGGTCCATTTTATCGACAAGAGGTTTGATTTTATTAAAGATCGGCGCAGGAAGCAATCCTCTTTTTATTTCCGCAAAGACAGTTATGGTTCGTACCCCGTTGCGCCGCACAATCTCTCCCTCTGTCCAACCCGGCTTCATCGCTGCCAGCTGACGAACCGGAACAGAGGAAAACATAAAGGGAGAGGTTACATATTGATTCATGATATCACCGGGGGTGGATTTGATCTTTTTATTAATTTTCAACTTCACATCGACGGGATAATCTCCTTCCCATACGGTGGAGATCGGAAATCCTTTGGTTCCGACCATCAACGAATATGCAAGAAGTGAGTTCGAATATCCAAGCCGCGCTGCTTCATCTCTCTTGACGACCAGATCGGCGGATTGCAGTGGCTGTTCATAATCGGTACGAATAAATTCGACGTCCTTGAATGAGCGTAAAATATCGGAGACGCGATTTGCCGTCTGTTTGATGGTCGGGATGTTGTCTCCTGAAATACGGATCTCGATTGGAGCCTTGAAAACCTCGAACGCTAATTGCTTCCATTTTACATTGGCAAGGGGATATTTGCCTTCCAGTTTCCTGCTGTACTCGTCAAGAATCTCGACAGTAGCCTGGTTCGATTCCGTTACCACAACTAATTGACCGTAATTCTTTGCAGGAAAATTGGGTGCATAGAGAGCATTAAAACGAGGCGAGCTTGTTCCAATAAATGACGTCACCACCTGAACGCGCGGATCTCTTTGAAGTATTCCTTCAAGATTTGCCATCACCGAATCTGTTCTCTGCAGAGAACTTCCAGCGGGCAGAAATACTTCCACTGCAAACTGGTTCCTTTCAAGCTTCGGGAATGACTGCTGCGGAGTCACCGCAATCAAAACCAGTCCAATAATGAACGATAGACCGCCTGCAAAGACGACCATTTTTTTCCTTTTAAACGCCTTCTCCAGAAGTTCGTTATAAAATTTCTGAAGTCTATCGAGAAATGTCGCTTTCTTTTTTTCTGATGATTGTCCTTTTATTCCTGTTTTAATGAATGTGTAACTTAACAAGGGAATGACAGAGACTGAAAGCAGCAATGATATGAGCAATGCATACATAATGGTCGTCGGAAGCGATTGAATAAAATCTCCCCCCTGACCGGTCATGAATATCGGCATCGGCATAAAACACGCTATGATGATAATCGTAGCAGAAAGCACGGAGCTGAAAAGCTGGGTCACGCTTTTTGATCCTGCATCGAACGGGGTCATACCCTGATCCAGCTTCTCTATATAGTTATCGACTATAACGATGGCATCATCCACCGTTATTCCAAGGACAATAATGAGACCTGCCAGTGAAACGGTTTGCAGTTCTATTCCATTGATCCACATAATCCCGATAGCTGTTAATATAGAAGTTGGTATTGACATCGCCGCAATACGGGCAACTCTTATCGGAAGAAGGAGCATGGTGACTAATATTACAGCTATCATTGCAACGGCAAATTCTTTGAGAAAATTTGCAATAGCTTTCGACACGACATTGGGGATATTGGAAATGGTGATGATCTTTATATCAGGCGGAAGCATGACGGAAAACTTATCGATGGCTTTCTGTACTGCATCGCCAAAACGGACAACATTCTCCCCTGATTTCATTTCAAGCGAAACAAGCAGGCATTTCTTTCCATTGACGCGGATATAGGAATCCATTTCGTCGTATTCACGCACCACTTTTGCAATATCCTTAACGCGGACAACATTGCCCTGCGGATCGGAGTAAATAATTTGCCCGGCGACATCCTGTTCGGTTTTAAGGTTTGATGTAATATGGATCGGATGCACATATTTACCGTCATCTATCTCCCCTGCATAATTTACAGTGCTTTGCGGTTTAAGAGCGACAAGTACCTGGACAGGTTTTATGCCGTAATGAGCGAGCCTGGCATCATCCATGTAAATGCTGATTTGTTCTTTCTGCAAACCGTAATGTTTTACTTTTGAGACCGACGGTACTTTACGAACATCATCCTCAAAGAGCTTGATATAGTCTTCAAGTTCTTTATATGTCTTTGTCCCGGACTGAACGGCAAGCAGCATTGCGGACGTGCTGCCGAAATCATTATCCGCTGCCAAAGAAGTCACCCCGGCAGGCAGTTCTGCTTTCAAATCATTCAAGCCATGACGCAGCTTTGCCCAAAATGCATCCTTATCCTTTTCAGCATCCGAGACCTGGACGTAGATGAGCATAACATTTTCTTTGGAGACGGAGTAGGTCTTGGAACGATCGACCGACTTATACTGAAACAGATAATTCTCCACTTTCGTTGTCAATTGTTCTTCCACCTGTTGAGAAGAAGCGCCGGGAAACACGCCAACGATGAGACCTGTTGGTACTGTAAATTCCGGATATTCATCGCGCGGCATCAGGAAGAGGGCCAGCACTCCTACAAGAATCGCAATAACAGTAAAGATATACAGCACCTGTTTGTACCGCAGAAGCCTTTCGAGCAATGTATATTTCTTTTCCATATTCAATTACTTTCCGTTTGCCATTAATTCACAATTTGCACAGCGGCATTTTCAATGAGTTTATGCTGGCCTTCCACAACGATCGTATCGTTTATCTGTAATCCTTCCAGCACTTCAATGCCGCCGTTCAGTAACTGACCCGTTACAATATATTTACGCATTGCTTTATTCTGTGATGAAACGATATAGACATAATTCTTTCCCGATTCATCTACTAAAACGGATCTGCTTGGAACAACAGCGCCGCGGAATGTGCTCGGGCTTTCAATGATGGCAGAACAAATCATCCCCGGCTTGATGGACAAATCTTTGTTTGCTACTCCAATTTTTACTTTATACGAATGTGCAATCGGGTCCGCAATGACACCGATTTCTTCTACCGTGCCGTCATGGCTCGCAGATCCCAATGCGCCGATCGTTATGTTTGCCTTTTGCCCTTTATGAATAAGGGCAATTTCGTTCTCTGAAACCGATACGCGGGCAAACACCTTATTAATTTTGACAATCGTTATCGAAGTGAGGTTCGGCAGAGCGGTCATTCCGGGCTCGATGGATCGTTTGCCGATATACCCATCGGTAGTTGCATAGAGATTGCAGTCATCTAAATTTTTCCTTGCGATGGATGCTCCCGCTTTTGCTTTTTGCAAACCGGTTTCCACTTCTACATATTTTACATCAGGTAGATTGCCGTTCTTATGCATCGGCGTCAAGCGTTTATAAGCATCTTCTGCCTGTTCCTCGGATGCATGCATCATAGCATAGGTATTTTGATATGTCGCATTGTCTAATTCCGCAAGAATTTGTCCCTTCCTGACAAGTGCACCTTCGGAAACAAAAACTTTCGACACAGTTCCCACCGATGAAAAGCTAAGCGGAATCGTTTCCGATTCTTCTATAGTGCCGCTGTATGCAAGCTCCTGACTTACATCGGCGGGTTTTACTTTTTCAATCTGTACTTTAACGCTATCATTATTCTGATTGCCGGAATTGCCGGAACAACCCCACGCTGAAAAAGCGATTCCAAGAAAAAAGATGACAGGCAGATATTTTTTATTTTTCATAATTTAGTCCTTTGGATTATTAGACCAATACGGTATTACGGTCGAATTATGGACAAAAAAAATTAAAGTCCGTTTGCGATAAAGCGGGCAGCAATATCTATCTGAGCGGTATCGTCATTTTCCAATAATAAATAAAGCTCAAGCGCATGCATCATTCCTGTGATTGTCTTTGCAGCGGTCGGTACTTCACTTTTATGAATAAATGTAAACTCTTTGTTTTTCAAGCCAAGTTCTAATATTTCCTGGATATATTTTTCTTCTCTTGCCTGAAACTTATCCCGGAGTTTGCCGATAAAATTTTGGTTCCGTTTAATTTCTTCCCGGATAATTGTGTACGCGCTAATCCTGTTTTTCATTTCATTGATCGACTCAACGATATATTTGATCAGCATTTCTTTTGCTGTCCTGGTTTCTTGCGCTAATTCTTTTGCCTTTTGAAGTATCTTTTCAAATTCAATAATGACCACGGCATCAAAGATTTCTTCTTTACTCTGATAATAGTAATAAAGAGTACTCTTTCCCTTACCTGCTTCGCGGGCAATATCTTCCATGGTGGTTTTATTGCTTCCCCATTTTTGAAAAACGCGTTGAGCAGCTTTTAAAATTTCTGCTTTTACAATATCGTCTTTATCCATTAATAGTCCTTTCGACTGTTTTCGTATTACGGTCTAATAATAATAAAGGTTTCAAGAAAAGTCAAATTAAAAAATTATCTTTATTGAATTTTTCTGACCTCGCTGAAAGGAGTTCCAACGACAAAGCGATTTTGGTTAGGTTTCCTAACTGCTGCAAAAATGGCAAATTCATAATAAATACGGTTTTATTTTTCACCTCGCCTCAAATCCACGATCTATACGAGTGCAGGCGGGACCGGATTAAATTCATTTTGAAGATGGTTATTAAATTCCTCTGGACTCATACCTGCTCCTTTTTTGAATAGCCGGGAAAAGTGCGACGGATGAATCTTCGAAGCCGAGTAGTGCACATCCTGTATTCCCATTTCTCCTGCTTCTCCTATTTCTCAAGAAGCACTATGATAGCAGGAATCGGCGCCACAGCCGACGCCAACATTATCGCCCGCATTGCATCGAAACACTGCTGTAGAGGATTTTGATCTCCACATCGTTGGGTCTGGATTCTCTTGGATTTATATTCAATGCATATCAAGGTGCCTCTGCTGCCTTCGTGCCGTATGCTTATCTGCTTTTCATTTTCCATCGTTATTGATTTAAATATCAAATTTTCTCGAAGCTAACCATTTCACCATGGCCGGATCGCGATGGTCGAAGAACAAGCTTTTCTTTGTGTCAAGCGAAGCAATCGCATGCATATCCTCAGAACTTATATCAAAGTCGAATATATTGAAATTCTCCTCAATTCTTTCCTTACGAACTGATTTGGGGATTGCAACAACTTTTCTTTGTGTCAACCAGCGCAGGATCACCTGAGCAATGGATTTTTTGTATTTTCCTGCGATGGAGAGCAGTAATTCATTTTTAAAAATATCGTTCTTCCCTTCGGCAAAGGGTCCCCAGGATTCGATCTGCAATTTGTTCTCATGCAAGAATTTTTGAGATTCAATTTGCTGACAGAAGGGATGTGTTTCAATCTGGTTCACCGCAGGGACTACTTTGTTATGAAGGATCAAATCCATGACCCGGTCCGGATGGAAATTGCTGACACCGATGGCTCTCATTTTGCCTTCATTGTACAATTCTTCCATCGCCCGCCAGGAACCGTAAATATTTCCATAGGGTTGATGAATCAGATAAAGATCCAAATAATCCAATTGTAATCTCTTCAACGATTTTTCAAAAGCTTTCTTCGTGCTTTCGTATCCGGTGTCTTGTATCCAAAGCTTTGTGGTAACAAACAGTTCTTCCCTTGGTACGCCACTTCTTTTAATTGCTTTACCAACTTCCACTTCGTTTCCGTAAGAAGCAGCGGTATCAATCAGACGATAGCCGGTACGTATCGCATCATGCACGCTTCTTTCACATTCGCCTGCATTCGTTACCTGAAAAACACCGAACCCTAATAAGGGCATTTCTACACCATTGTTCAACAGAACCGTTTGCATAATGATCCTTTCATCGTTTTTATTCGGTATCACTTCGTTGAGACATAGCGCTTCATTTCTGAACACTCTTGTATTCTTCGTCTGTCACAGGTGACAGCCATTTCACAGCCCCTTGCTTTGTGTTGTTGGTGACTACGATATGAGTAAGACTGCTATTGTTCGCTGCGCCATGCCAGTGCTCGACTTGAGACGGGATAACGACAACATCGCCTCTCGTGAGCAGTCGTGCCGGTTTACCTTTTTCCTGATAATAACCTTTACCGTCGGTAACGAGCAGGATCTGTCCTGCCGGGTGTGTATGCCAGTTGTTTCTGCAGCCCGGTTCAAAGACGACATTACCTATCGCATAACTTCCCGTCTCGTCTTGCGGCACCAGCATATTCAACCATGCCGTTCCAGTGAAGTAATCGGGGGATGTCTTTTCACCTTTCGGGAAAATAGCGTTTTGACTTTCTAAAGTATTCATCTCTTATAGTCCCGTTCTTTTTTCTAGCTCTTCCGGATAGCGGTCGCCGACAACTTTGATGTTGTCAAGTGCCAACTTAATCTCACTCAATTCCTTTGAAGTCAATGTAACTTTTGCAGCTCCGATGTTTTCTTCAAGACGATTGAGCTTGGTTGTTCCGGGAATTGGCACAATCCATGGTTTTTGTGCCAGCAGCCATGCAAGTGCAATTTGACCGGGCGTTGCATGTTTTTGTTCTGCCACCTTCTTCAGGAGATCCACTAATACCTGATTCGCTTCAAGCGCCTCGGGAGTAAACCGGGGAACAATATTTCGGAAATCCGAACCGGCAAATTTAGAATCTTTATTAAAACTCCCCGTAAGGAAACCCTTACCCAACGGACTAAACGTTACGAACCCGATTCCGAGTTCCTCAAGTGCCGGTACCACTTCTTCTTCCGGGCGTCTCCACCAAAGAGAATATTCGCTTTGAATAGCAGTAAGCGGTTGCACAGCATGTGCGCGGCGAATGGTTTTTACGCCGGCTTCGGAAAGTCCCCAATGTTTGATTTTACCTTCCCGGATCAAATCTTTCATTGCTACTGCTACATCTTCAATAGGCACTGCGGTATCTACACGATGCTGGTAATATAAGTCTATATGATCGGTATTCAGGCGTTTAAGCGAGCCCTCAACAGATTTTCTGATCTGCTCGAGACGGCTATCCTGCACCTGTTTTCCATCCTGCATCTTAATACCGAATTTGGTGGCAATCACTACTTTGTTGCGATATGGAGCTAAGGCTTCGCCCAAAAGTTCTTCATTGGTGAACGGCCCGTACATTTCGGCAGTATCGAAAAATGTAACACCGCGTTCTACAGCCGAATGTATCAAAGAAATCATTTCTTTTTTGTCGGGTATCGCACCATAGGCATAACTCATACCCATGCAGCCGAGTCCGAGAGCAGAGACTTCCAATCCGTTCTTTCCCAATTTACGCTTTTCCATTGTCTTTCCTTTTTCTATAATCATAAGAAGGATTTAAAACTAACGATACTAATATAAAGAAGAAAATGGTAATAGGATGTATACAAAAGGCGGGATAACGGATATGTTTTGCCAATGTTCTACCCTTGCATTCTTAAACAACTACGTTTACATTGGCTGGGACGAACAATTGAATCAACAGTGGAATAAACCCATTGCGTATATTCCTCCAACTTAGTAAGGAAATACGCCACAATTGCGTTTAACAAAGAGTTAGCAATAATTTCACTAAATTACAGACATTAAAGTTCAACAACTACGTAGAAAAATCATATTCCGAACATGATTACCAAGGTTAACGAGCCTCAGGTTGAATACGGATTTATTGGAAAATTGACCGATTTGAAGTATGTCTATCGGTCTGATATTCGTGACCGTAAGTCACTGGAGGAAAACTTTCAAAAAAAATTCGAAACCCTTAATAGGGTTAGTTTAACCGATGCTGAGTTTTCCCGCCTGCGTGATGAAATCATTAATCCTGACGTATTTAAAGCTTCGAAAATATTGCGTCAGCGAAATACTTTCCAGCGTGAAGACGGAACACCATTACAATACACACTTGTCAACATAAAAGACTGGTGTAAAAATGATTTTGAAGTGATAAACCAGTTGCGGATGAATACGGAAAACAGTAGTCACCGCTATGATGTCATTCTGCTTATCAATGGCGTTCCCGTCGTACAGATTGAACTCAAAACATTGGAAGTCAGTCCGCGCCGGGCGATAAAACAGATTGTCGATTACAAAAACGATCCCGGCAACGGCTATACCAACTCATTGCTTTGCTTTATTCAGTTTTTTATCGTGAGCAACCGTTCCAATACGTATTACTTTGCCAACAACCGAAATCAACACTTCAGTTTTGATGCAGACGAGCAATATTTACCGGTCTATCAATGGGCAAGTGAAGACAACAAAAAAATAACTCACATTGATGATTTCGCGCAAAAGTTTCTTGCCAAGTGTACACTGGGAGAAATGATCAGCCGCTACATGGTACTCGTGGAAAGCGAGCAAAAGCTGATGGTGATGCGTCCGTACCAGATTTATGCAGTGAAAGCCATTATCGACTGCATTCATCAAAACAGGGGCAACGGATATGTCTGGCACACAACAGGCAGCGGTAAAACCCTTACGTCATTTAAAGCTTCTACATTATTAAAGGACAATCCCGATATTGAAAAATGTTTGTTTGTGGTAGACCGCAAAGATCTCGATAAGCAGACCCGTGAAGAGTTCAATAAGTTCCAGGAAGGCTGCGTTGAAGAAAATACAAACACAGAAACACTTGTCAGGCGCATGTTGTCGGAAGATTATTCCGATAAAGTGATCGTTACCACTATCCAAAAACTGGGCGTGGCGCTCGACCCGGAATATAAAAAAAACTACAAGGAGCGGTTAAAACCTCTCAGTCAAAAACGCCTGGTATTTATTTTTGATGAATGCCACCGTTCGCAGTTTGGAGATAACCATGAAGCGATCAAAGAATTTTTCCCGAACGCACAGCTCTTTGGTTTTACCGGTACTCCTATTTTCGAGAAGAATGCAAGCTATGTAAAAATAGAAGGTAATGTAGGCACATATAAAACGACAAAAGATATTTTTCAGAAGCAGCTTCACGCCTATACTATTACCCATGCAATAGACGACAGAAATGTGTTGAAGTTTCATGTGGACTATTTTAAGCCCGAGGGGGATTACAAACCAATACCCGGTGAGCCCATAATAAAGCAGGCGGTAGCTGAGGCCATACTGCAAAAACATGATGCCGCCACCCATTCGCGGCAGTTTAATGCCATACTTGCTACCGGTTCTATTAACGATGCCATTGCTTATTACCACTTGTTTAAAGATATACAGGCACAGCGCAAAGCAACCGATGAAAACTTTGCACCGCTCAACATTGCCTGTGTGTTTTCGCCCCCTGCAGAAGGCAACAAAGATGTGCAGCAGATGCAGGAAGATTTGCAGCAGGAAAAAAACGATAACAAAGAAAATCCCGACGAGAAAAAGCTGGCGCTGAAAACCATTATCAGCGATTACAACGAACAGTATGACACAAATCATACTCTTGATGAATTCGACCTGTACTACCAGGATGTGCAGCAACGCATAAAGGATCATAAATACAGCAATGCAGATTATCCGCATGTCAACAAAATTGATCTGGTCATAGTCGTAGATATGCTGCTTACGGGTTTCGATTCCAAGTACCTTAATACGTTGTACGTAGATAAAAACCTGAAGTATCACGGTTTGATACAGGCGTTCAGCCGCACCAACCGCGTTTTAAATAGAAACAAACCGCAAGGCAACATATTGGATTTCCGCCGGCAACAGTCTCTTGTGGATGAAGCCATAGCTTTATTTTCCGGCGAAGAAACCGGCAGCGCCAAGGAGATATGGCTGGTTGATCCTGCCCTCGTTGTGATAGGTCAATACGAAAAAGCAGTGACGGCCTTAGACAAATTCATGCAGTCAAGCGGGTTGGAGTGCAAACCCGAAGATGTGAGCAACCTGAAAGGAGATGCCTCTCGGACTGTTTTTATAGAGCGCTTCAAAGAAGTACAGCGGCTGAAAACACAGCTTGACCAATACACCGATTTAACCAAGGAGAACAAGGAAACGATAGAAAAGCTGTTACCGGAAGAACAATTGCGCTCATTTAAAAGCGCCTATCTGGAAACTGCCAAACGCTTAAAAGATAAGCAGGCCAAAGAAAGTGATACAGCAAATCCCGAACTACAGCAACTGGATTTTGAATTTGTGCTGTTTGCCTCTGCGCTGGTGGATTACGACTATATCATGGCGCTCATAGCCAAATACACACAGGGCAAACCTACCAAACAAAAAATGACAAAGGAGCAGCTTATTAACCTGCTGAGCTCCAGCGCCAACCTGATGGAAGAGCGGGATGATATCATAGCATATATCAATAGTCTGGAAGTTGGCAAAGGACTCTCCGAAGAAGAAATAAAAGACGGCTATGAAACGTTTAAAGAAAAAAAGTTTGCAAAAGAACTGGCTGATATTTCCGAAAAACACGGACTAAAAACAGCAGCATTAAAAAGCTTTGTCGACGACATTTTGAGCCGCATGATATTTGACGGTGAACGATTGAGCGATTTACTGTCGCCATTACAATTAGGATGGAAAGACCGCACGAAAAAAGAATTGGCATTAATGAAAGACCTCACGCCGCTCTTAAAGAAACTTGCGCAGGGGCGCGAAATATCCGGGCTGAAAGCGTATGAATAAGCACTATGAGCGAAACCAATCGCATAGAATATAAGCGTGAACTGACCCCCGAGCTGGATATTGAAAAAGAGGTCATTGCTTTTTTAAACTATCCCGAAGGCGGTTTACTCTTTATCGGTATCGATGCACATGGTGCGGTCGTTGGCGTCCGGGACATTGACGGCGATATGCTCAAACTCAAAGACCGCATTAAAAACAATATCTCTCCTTCGGCCATGGGATTGTTCGATGTGGTGGCTGAAGAAAAAGAGGGCAAAGAAATCATTAAAATCATTGTTGCCAGCGGCAGCGAAAAACCGTACTTCAAGAAGAAATACGGTATGACCGAAAGGGGCTGCTCCATGCGCGTAGGGACAGCCGCCGAGCCGATGCCGCAAGCCATGATCGACAAACTGTTTGCCTCGCGCACCCGGAATTCTATCGGCAAAATAAAATCGCACCGGCAGGATTTACGTTTTGAGCAGTTGCGGATTTATTACGAAGAACAACGCAAACCGCTCAACCAGCAGTTTAAAACCAATCTGGAACTTACCGCCGAAGACGGTTCGCTGAATTACGCCGCCTATCTCCTGGCAGATGAAAACAACATCTCCATAAAAGTTGCCAAATATGCAGACGAAGCCCGTGTCAATCTTATAGAAAGCAACGAATACGGGTACTGCTCGCTCATCAAAGCCACCAAAAGCGTTTTGAATAAAATAGATATTGAAAACCGCACACGGACAAAAATTACCAGCAAAGAGCGGCAGGAACAACGGCTGTGGAGCGCCATTGCCCTGCGGGAAGCCATTATCAATGCATTTGTACATAACGACTATACACGCGAAGTGCCCCCCAAGTTTGAAATTTTTACGGACAGAATTGAGATTACTTCTGCAGGGGCTCTGCCGGAAGGATTGAGCCAGAATGAATTTTTTGACGGCTATTCTGTTCCCCGCAACAAAGAATTGATGCGCATCTACAAAGATTTGGACATGGTGGAACAACTCGGAACAGGGATTTTACGCATTACCGAACATTATGGGCAGGAATGTTTTCACTTTTCAGAAAACTTTACCCGTCTTGTATTTCCGGCGGCGGAGAAAGTTACCCCGCATGTTACCCCGCATGTCACCCCCCATGTTACCCCCCATGTTGAACGTTTGTTGGAGGTTTTTACGGGAGAACATGGCCGTTCGGAGTTACAAAATAAGCTTGGATTAGCGCATAGACAAAGTTTCAGGAAAACATACCTGCAACCGGCTTTAGATGAAGGATTGATAGAACTGACTATTCCTGATAAACCCAAAAGCATCAATCAGAAATACCGGTTGACAGAAAAAGGGAAATTGATAGTTAAAAACGGAGCAAATAAATGACCGCGCATGTTACCGACCATGTTACCGACCATGTTACCGACGCATGTTACCATGCAAGTGCCATACATGTTACCATGCAAGTGCCATACAAGTTGGCGTAAAGGTTAGAAAAAAAGATTAAAAAACGATAAAATAAGTGAAAACTAAAAAAAATATACCGAAGTTGCGGTTTCCTGAGTTTAAGGATGAGGAGCAATGGGAAGAGAAGCCATTAGGCACAATATGTGAATTATATCCGTCACTGAAGATAAATTGCCGGAACAATTTGTTTATATTGACTTAGAAATCATGTGTGAAGACAGTGTGTTTACTTCAATACAGAAAAATGATACACCTGGAAGGAGCACCTAGTCAGAGGTTCACGATGACTCATTTAAAAACCGGTGATATTATTTTTCAGATGTCCGGCCCTACCAAAAGAATAGATTATTTTTTCCAGCCCGATGATGGTGTTGATTATGTTGCTTCAACAGGTTATGCACATTTACGAGCTCATCAGTCAAAAATGTACCTATTTCAATCATTTACATAATCAAACGATGTTGTTGATAAGGTCTTAGCCAAATGCTCTGGTTCTAATTATCCAGCAATAAATTTCAGTGATTTATCTGAGATAGTATATTGAAATTCCAGATACTTGAAGAGCAACAAAAAATCGCCGATTGCCTTTCTTCTTTGGATGAACTAATTACTGCACATAATCAAAAGCTGGAAGCGCTCAAAGCCCATAAAAAAGGATTGATGCAACAGCTATTCCCTGCCGAAGGTGAGACTGTGCCGAAGTTGCGGTTTGCGGAGTTTAGAGATAGTGGGAAGTGGGTGGAGTTACCTATTGGTAAAATAGCGAATTCATTACAAGGCAATAAACCACCTACGAATGAGCAAGTAATATTTTTCAAATGGTGATATAGATACTTGTATACATCGAGACATTTCATACATGGATAAATTCAATTATATACAAATAACGACTCTAAGCTAAAGGTTATCTGAAAAGGATGATAATAATGATGGTTAATATGGGTACCTTTGGTCAAGCATTGTCGAGTAGTTCGGTGAGTTGCACAATAATAATATTTGCAAGATCAACTATTTAACAGAATTAAAACTTATGGTGATGTTCTATTTGACTGTACTTAAGTGATTTTGTATCAGAATCAGAATATCAAGCTTCTTCTAGATGCATGCCGGAAATCAAACTTACACATAAAAATAATATCTCTTATTTTCCTGTTCGTTATCGCCTTCGCCAGAAGAGCAACAAAAAATCGCCGATTGTCTTTCTTCGTTAGATGAACTAATTACAGCACAAGCAGAAAAAATAGAAGCACTCAAAACACATAAAAAAGGTTTGATGCAAGGTTTATTCCCAAGCACAAATTAATCATGACAGCAATCGAACAGCAACAACAATTAGGTAAAACACTTTGGGCAATAGCAGATGATCTGCGCGGCGCCATGAATGCAGATGATTTTCGGGATTACATGCTGTCATTCCTGTTTCTCCGTTATTTATCTGATAACTATGATGCCGCAACAAAAAAAGAACTGGGAAAAGATTATCCAAAACTAAAAGCGGATGATAAACGAACTCCCTTATCTGTTTGGTATAAAGCCAATAAAAAAGATGTCGTTGAGTTTGAAAAGCAAATGCGCCGAAAAGTGCATTATGTCATAGAGCCGCAACACTTGTGGAGCAATATTGCCGATATGGCGCGTATGCAAAACGGAGAACTATTGGATACGCTTCAAAATGGTTTTAAGTATATCGAGAACCAATCGTTTGACAGCAGCTTCCAGGGTTTGTTTTCTGAGATCAATCTCGATTCGGATAAACTGGGGAAAAATTATACCGACCGGAATAAGCGGCTCTGCACTATTATACAGAAAATAGCCGAAGGAATTGCCCAGTTTTCTGCAAACATTGATACATTAGGCGATGCGTACGAATACCTGATCGGTCAGTTTGCCGCCGGTTCCGGCAAAAAAGCAGGCGAGTTTTACACTCCGCAGCAGATATCGACCATCCTTTCTGAAATTGTAACGCTTGACAGCCAGGATCCTAAGTTAGGTAAAAAGAAAAAACTCAACAAAGTGTTGGATTTTGCCTGCGGTTCCGGATCGCTTTTGTTAAATGTCCGCAGGCAAATGGGACAGCATGGAATCGGAAAAATATACGGGCAGGAAAAAAATATCACTACGTACAACCTTGCACGCATGAACATGCTGCTGCACGGTGTTAAGGATACGGAGTTTGAAATACATCATGGCGATTCGCTGCTGAACGAGTGGGATATACTGAACGAAATGAACCCCGCTAAAAAGATGGAGTTCGATGCGGTTGTAGCCAATCCTCCATTCAGCTATCGCTGGGAGCCAAACGAAGAGATGGGAAAGGATTTTCGCTTCAAAAGCTATGGCCTTGCTCCTAAATCGGCTGCCGACTTTGCTTTCCTGCTGCACGGGTTTCATTTTTTAGGGAAAGAAGGCACGATGGCGATTATTCTGCCTCATGGCGTATTGTTCCGCGGAGGCGCAGAGGAGAGAATCCGAAAAAAACTTTTAACCGACGGCAACATTGATACCGTGATCGGCTTACCGGCTAACCTTTTTTTCTCCACCGGCATTCCCGTTTGCATCCTTGTGTTGAAGAAGTGCAAAAAGTTTGATGACGTACTGTTTATCAACGCCAGCGAGCATTATGAAAAAGGCAAACGTCAAAACCGTCTACGCGATGGAGACGATAATGAGCCGAATGATATCCGTAAAATAGTAGATGCTTATAGGAATAGAAATAATGAAGACCGATACTCCCGCAAGGTATCGATGGAAGAGATCGAGAAAAACGATTTCAACTTAAATATTTCACGTTACATAAGCACTGCGATCTCCGAGGAAATAGTTGATCTGCAGAAGGTCAATGCAAATCTCATAAACATTGAAAAGAAAGCAAGAGAAGCTGCCAATAAGCATAATCAGTTTCTTAAAGAGTTAGGATTGCCGCCTATTTAATTTTGTTGGTAAATTTTGCATAATATCATGCCCTAAATAGTTCATCGGTGTGCGGGAAATCGGATTTAAATCTTATGCAACGACTCCTTGGATTTCCTGTAGCGCTGTATCAGAGCATTGGTTGAACTATCATGCTTAAGTGGATTCCCATCATCATTCTCAAGTTCAGGAATGATGCGTGCGGCAAGCACTTTTCCCAATTCGACTCCCCATTGATCGAATGAGTCGATACCCCAAATGGCGCCTTGAGTGAAAACACTGTGTTCGTACAATGCGATGAGCTTTCCCAATGCCTCCGGGGTCAGCCGTTCCATAACAATAGTAGTGGATGGCCTGTTTCCTTCAAAGGTTCGATGCGGTACCAGCGATGCCGGTACATTCTCTGCAACAAGCTCCTGCTGTGTTTTACCAAAAGCCAGTGCCTCCGCCTGGGCAAATACGTTGGCCATGAGTAAGTCATGGTGGCTGCCGATGGAATTCAGCGATTGATTAAAAGCGATGAAGTCACAAGGAATAAGTTTTGTCCCTTGATGAATTAATTGGTAAAAAGAGTGCTGCCCATTTGTGCCGGGCTCCCCCCAATAGATCGGACTGGTTTGATAAGCGACCCTCTCCCCATCAAGCGTGACTTGCTTGCCATTGCTCTCCATGGTCAATTGCTGGAGGTAAGCCGGGAAACGCTTCAAGTATTGCTCATACGGAAGAACAGCAATGGTCTGTGCATCGAAAAAGTTGTTATACCAAATACCCAGCAATCCCATGAGTACCGGCAGGTTGCGTTCAAAAGGAGCCGTGCGGAAATGCTCATCCATTTGGTGAAGACCATCGAGCATAGCACGGAAATTTTCTGGACCGATGGCGATCATTGTCGAGAGGCCGATCGCCGAGTCCATTGAATAGCGCCCGCCGACCCAATCCCAAAATTCAAACATATTTGCAGTATCGATGCCGAACTTGGCCACTTCAACTGCGTTTGTCGAGACGGCAACGAAATGTTTTGCAACGGCAGCAGGATTTTTCAAAGTCTTAAGCGCCCATTCGCGAGCCGTATGGGCGTTGGTCATTGTTTCGAGTGTCGAAAAGGTCTTCGATGAGATGATAAAGAGTGTTTCGCTTGCGTCGAGATCGCAAACAGCTTCGGCAAAATCGGTGCCGTCGACATTGGAGATGAAACGGAAGACCAAATTTCGCTGGCTGTAAAATCGCAATGCTTCATACGCCATCACCGGGCCAAGGTCGGATCCTCCGATACCTATATTGACGACGTTGCGGATCGGTTTGCCGGTATAGCCCTTCCACTCCCCGTTGCGTACACGATTGGAATAGTCGGCCATTTTATCAAGCACAGCATGGACATGAGGCACAACGTCTTTGCCATCCACAATGATTGATTGGCCCATAGGAGTACGTAGAGCTGCGTGCAGAACAGCCCGCTTCTCTGTTACATTGATCTTCTCACCGCGGAACATGGCATCTCGACGAGCCCGCAGACCGGATTCCTCCGCCAATTGTAAAAGAAGCTTGAGCGTTTCGTCTGTAATGCGGTGCTTCGAGTAGTCAAAGTAGATCCCGAGGGCATCAACTGTCATGCGCTCACCGCGCTTTGGATCGTCTGCAAAGAGCTTTCGAAGATGCATCTTCTGTATTTTTGTGTAATGGGCTTCAAGAGATTGCCATGCTGCGAGTTTAGTGAGTTGCGGGATGCCTGTCTTCATCCGGATGTCCTTTCCATAATTTCGTTGTAGGGAGTTGGAAATATAAAAATGAATTATGCGAATGCATATACCTAATTTCCCCTATGTAGGGGGAAGATTTTTCATTCTTTCAATATCACACTGAAAAATTACTAAAATTTATTAAATCATTACGATATAATCACGTAGTATATAAATTCTTTTCAGAGTGGCTGGGATTCCATAGAATGCCGGAGTAATTTTTGTCTTCGGGCGTAAATATGCTTCTTTCATAACTCTACTCAGTGTATTTTAAAACAGTTATTTTTATTCAGTTATCAATCCCCCTTTATCCCCCTTTTGAACAAAAGGGAATTGGAAACAGAAAAATGAATTATTCGAATTCATAATACCTAATTTTCCCTATACAAGGGGAGGATCTTTGAATTCCACGCTGTATAATTACCTTCTTTTATAATTTATAATTATTTATTATACTTTTTGGAGATTCAATCCCTACGGACATAAAGGACCCTTTTACCATTAAATTTCCACAGGGGCAGTGCTCCGATCATCATAACACATATATAATTTAGAGAAAAAATAGATGGGATTTCTAATTTTTTTAGTCGTCGCCGGTATTATCATCCTCTTCGTACATATATACTCACAGATCAGCAAGCTTCAAGAAAAAATCGAGCAATTGGAATGGGACTCAGCACAATTGTCGAAGCGTTTTGACAGCTTCCATGCGACAGAGGATAAGCTCGCGAAAGATGAGCTGAAGAAACGCAGCGCTGCAGAACCAATCGCACAAACTGCATCGCCTGAGTCGACGCTCGTGCTGTCAGAAACCAGCGTTCAGCCGATTCCTCCATCCCCGACAATTCGCCCGGCAAGAACAGACATCGAAGGGGAGCAGCCCAAATCACGCACACGTGAAGAATGGGAATCCTTTATCGGCGGCAAACTTCTCAATCGAATCGGCGCACTGGCGCTCATTATCGGATTGGGATTCTTCTTAAAATATGCATTCGATAACAACTGGATTTCCGAAACAGTCCGCGTGCTGATCGGAGTGTCTACAGGAATTATTTCTCTCGGACTGGCATATCGTACGCATCGAAAGGGATATCAAATCTTTTCGCAAGGATTGACCGGTGCGGGTATCGCAATTCTGTACCTGTCCGTTTATGCTTCCTTCAACTTTTATGTCTTGGTGCCTCAATGGGCGGCGTTCCTCTTGATGTCAATTGTTACTGCAATGTCGCTGGCACTCGGGATTTATTATAACTCGTTTACAATCGGCATGCTCGGATGGGCAGGAGGATTTCTCACTCCGATCATGCTCAGCACAGGCACGGCAAACGAAATAGGTCTCCTTACATACATCGCGTTGCTGGATGTCGGGCTGCTTGCCGTCGTTTTCCTGAAAAACAAATGGGGAATAATCGAACCTCTCACTTTGGCAGCGACATGGATAATGTACTTCGCATGGTATTATAAATATTATCAGGAATCCGACCTTATCGTCACAGTGTTTTTCATTTCTGTGTTCTGGATGCTTTTCTTCGGATTGGATTTTGCACGCCTTCAACTCCTGAAAGCAGATTCTATTTTCTTACAACACTTTGATGCGGCCTTCAATTCGATCATATATTATATCGTGCTTTATATCCTCATCAACTTCCATCACCATGACATGATGTCCGGACTTACAATTGCGCTTGCCGGAATCTATATAGGAGCATTCTGGCTGCTGACGCTGCGAACAGCGCTTCATGAAATTGTGATCATAAGATACGTGCTCACTGCGATAATGCTTGCCATAGCGGCTACAGCAATACAATTTGAAAACTTTCGCACAGTTATCGGATGGTCGATAGAAGCTGCAGCGCTTTTATGGGTTGGAATCCAATGGAAAAAACAATTTGTTTCATACAGCGCTCTGGCGTTATTTCTTTTTGCAGCGATAAAATTGATCTTTACAGAGGGGACATTTGAATATATTCCGATCGAATCGTTCCGTTTATTGTTCAATGAACGTTGTCTCGCTTTTCTTGTTCTTGCAGTCACTGTCGGTTTCAGCGCTTATCTCATTCCGAAACTCGAGTTAGAAACCGGCACATTGACGAACATCTTTCATTTCGCATGGTGCATTATTCTCTTTACGCTGGTAACCGTAGAGACGGCGGACTTCTTCCAACAGAACATTCTTGCGGCAAGCGGATCGCAAACAGACTCGTTGGTTTTTATGCGGCCGATGGTCCTCTCCATGGTATGGCTTCTCCTCTCCATCCCGCTTCTCTGGATTGGACTGCATCAGGATCTTGAACCGCTGATCATCTCATCTCTGTGCCTTCTTACTATCGCAGCATGCACGCTCTTTTTAGGATTAAGGTTTGTACCGCTTGCCGAGTTTATTCCTTTCTGGAACATACGAACGGGCGCTTTCGTCCTGGCGCTTTTGGGAGTCCTTTTGCATTATTGGAGACTCAACCGCCTACAAAGTGAAAGAGCATGGATTCAATCTTCCATTTCACCGCTCTTATACTTATTTTCGGCTCTGCTCTTCACATTAATCACTGTGGAATTGAACGATTTCTTCCGGCGGCAAATGATAGATCAAGCCGGAGAAATCAGAGAAATACTCGCCTATTCGCGGGTGATGACACTTACTGCCGTTTGGGCGGCGCTCTCCCTGCTCATGGTCTGGTTTGCCCTGAAATTTAATTTTCGTGAATTCCTTTTTGCGGGTTTGTGTATTCTTTTTTTGAGCGTATGCTTTGCTGTTGCGCGCGGTATCGAGTATGTTCCTGCCGCAGCGTTCCGGCTGATTTTGAATACGCGTCTCGCCTGCGGACTCTTCGTGCTTGCCGTAATGTTTGTGCAGCAGTCATTGCTGCTTTTACCGTCCCGGGAAATCGAATGGAAAAAAGAGATCCACCGATTATTCCAAATCGGGATGATCATCCTATCCCTTGTTTTGCTCACGGGAGAGACTCGTGATTTTTTTGAGCAGCAGATCGTATCAACGCAGGCTGCCGGGGACGCCTTACGAAATCTGAGCAATCTTGAACAGCTCTCGCTTTCTGCTGTCTGGCTCCTCTATTCCCTCATTCTGATGTTTCTGGGATTCTGGCGTTCACTACGCAGCATCAGGGTTATTGCATTCGTTCTGTTCGGATTCACGATTCTAAAAATATTCATTTACGATCTATCGTACCTTGAGACATTATATCGTATCTTTTCTTTCATCGGCCTCGGGCTAATTTTGCTCGCCGTCTCATACGCATACCAGCGCTATAAAGACATTATTTTCGCTGTAGAAGAATAGAATATTTAAGTAACTGAGATGAAGCATCTTGCAATGCCGTAATCCAATGGAGACAGTGCCCTGTTTAGGTGATCCTTTTCATGCCTCTGGCAATATTGCAAACGGAGCCGGAATTATAAAAATATACGGTGCGGATAGAATTTATTTTGACAGAAGGATTTTGGTCAGCGCATGGCTCGCTAATCGCGAACGATTGTGTTGAATCGGTGTTTTCTGATCTGTTGGAACGAACAGCATTCATTTATTATTTTGAGTTCTCATAAATATCGACCCAAATCAATTTGCCGCCCTGTTGCTCTTCTTATAAATCAACTGAAATATAATGTCCTGCGTAAGACTCCCCCCGTCATCTGTTGAAGACCTCTGTTTATAAAATCCGCTTCGGCGTACACGCAGCGGAGCGCTCTTCAAGCATTCATATCAGATGCATCCAACAAACCGGACTTCTTCTGTTCATTTTAGATCAGAGTATTCCATGCGGAGTCTCAAGAGATCCAATCTTCGGCTTTAATGCCCTTTTGAATTGGATACATTTATATGAACATCCGACTTGCTCAGAGCAGACCAGGAATATCCATATACCGCTATGACCACGAAGCAGAAAAGCGGCATGAGAAAACTGACAGACATATTGTAAACGTCTCCGAGTCGGCCCATGAGCTTTGGCATGATTGCGCCGCCAATGATGGCCATTACGATAAAACCTGAAGCCCTCTTCGCTTGAATGCCGAGACCATGAATCCCAAGTGCGAAGATCGTTGGGAACATAATCGACATGAATAAAAAGCTGAGAAATACTGCGGCGACGGAAATCCAACCGAGCCTAAGAGCAACGATGCCGCAAAGAATAACGTTCACAACTGCACACGTACTGAGCACTCGATGCGCTTTCAACTTCCTCATCAACGCAGCTCCCGCAACGCGCCCAATGAGAAAAAGTGGAAATCCGATCGTTCCGAGTAAAAAGGTCGCTCCTTTTTCGTTTACATAGCAGGATCCATCCCGCAGGATCGTACGGTTGCTGAATAACCAGCTGCCCGACAGCCCCTGCGAAATTGACGGCATTTCCTCAATTATATAGTTAATGAAAAAACTAAAAATTCCCGCTTGCGCCGCAACATAGAAGAACTGAGCTGCTACCGCACCGATAAAGTGCGGGCGCGACCAAATTGAACGGCCGCCGGATATCTCTATCTGATTGTTGAAGTGATATTCATCCTCGGTATTGAGGTCGGGCACATGAGCAAAGTAAAAAGCCACAGACATGAAAATAACGACAATCGCCACCACAAGGTATGGGATATAGATCTGACCCTGAGCGGCCTCTGCACCATCGGCAGAATAAAAGAACGCTCCGCCGATAATCGGGCCAAAGATCCAGCCGAGACCGTTCAAAGACTGCGCAAGGTTGATGCGCGAAGCAGCATAATTCTCGGGACCGAGAACTGTCGTGTATGGGTTAGCTACTGTTTCGAGAACCGTCAATCCTGCAGCAATGACACACACACCAAGCAGGAACGCCCAAAATGCTGATATATATGTAGCCGGAACAAACCAAAATCCGCCGAGCGCAACGAGCAGCAATCCCGAAATAATGCCGCCCTTATAGCCAAGCTTGCGTGCGAGCCAGCTTGCCGGTATCGACATCAAAAGATATCCCAGATAATGTGCAAATTGCACCCATGCCGATTGTGCTTTCGTCAAATGCAAGAGATCCTGAAAATGTTTGTCCATCACATCGATCATTCCGTTGCATATCCCCCACAACATAAACAATGTACTGATGAGCGCAAATGTGAAGACGTGATTATGACCGTCTTCAGTTTTAAACATTTTGGAAAAATTCACGATTGTTTCCTCTTTCTTGTGGATATGTATTCCGATGTATGAATATCACGCCTCGGAATAATCAGCATGCAATCGGCCGTACTCTTGTATCTTTCGGCGAATCTTTATTTGCAGCGTACCCTTAATCGGCTTTGGCGAAACAAAAATAAGATATCCGCCGCCGCCGGCGCCCGATAGTTTCCATCCAAATGCAGAATCCTTATAATGGTCTATCGCACGAAAAACATCATCGAGTACCATCTTGGGAAACATTCTAATTTGAGCTTCAAATGATTTACGAAAATGCTCGCCGAATTTTTCGAGATTTTTTTCCAGGAGAGCCTCCCAGCATTGCGCTGCAGCAAAGCTCAAAGATTCTGCGTTTTCTTTGTTGATGACAGTATTTTCAAGAACGTCGTACTGATGAATGCGCGGGCCGAGTGTAACCAGGTAGAGATGCCTTTCGAGCCATGATAAAATATTTTCATCGTGAATCGAAGTTATTTTTACCGGCCAGTAATCCCCGGCATAGTCAATCCTGTTGAGGCCGGGGAAAACAATACCTATTGAATCCTGAGAACCTGTGATAATCCTTGTCCCCGGCGGATTTTCAAAACTGAACAGCAATCTCGCCAGCTGCTCTCTGTCGCGGCCCTGAGGTATGTCGGTCAGCCAAAGATCGATCGCTCTTCTTCTTGTACCTGGAAGCCATTCCGCTTCTTTCGTTAAATTCAATGGTTGGCTCAATTGAAATCGTTATCACTGCACCCGGTGCAAATTTCCCGACATAAGGCTGATCGAGCCAGCCGCCGGCTAAATCGATTCTGTAGGGCATTGTGCATTCTTTGCGCAGCGCCGTCGTCGATCGAGCCGGTAAATGTCCGTGAGGAACTCTTTTTAAAACGACATATTCAATCCCCAGATTCTTTGTCAGTTCTTCTTTTGCCGGCGTATTGCCGTCTTCATTGACGACAAAATAATCAGGCTTCACATTTTTCAATTCGCCGGCAAAATCAAGTATACCCGAACCAGTATTGATCATGCACTTTTTGACACACGCAAGCGCATCGATTATATATTTCCGCTCATGCTGATTATTGATCGGATAACTGCCTTTTAAATTAAAAATTGTTTCATCCGATCCCAGCCCGACGTAAACGTCGCCGTATTTTGCCGCTTCATTAAAAAAAGCAACGTGGCCGCTGTGGAGCATATCGAAACATCCACTGACAAATACTTTTTTTCTTTTTACCATAACCTTCCTCTATATAAAACATTCAAGATTGCCGCTTATTCACAGAGAATTTTATTGAAAAGAGATTCGAATTTCCGTCTGATTCGGCCAAACTCCCTGCCCCCTTATTCCCATGCTACGTCCATTTCATTCATGAGGATCATTTTCTTCCACGGATGGATTTATTTTGATAAAGGCCGCATGTCTCGGCGGCGGACAGGTTGATCCGGTCCCTTTTATCGCCGCCCAAAGAACTTCGTTGAACGCTGCCTCGGGAACACGGTCTTCTTTTCCAAAGTCGAATTGTTCGCTCTTCTGCTGCCATTCATTCATTGCCGTATTCTTTTCGAAGAGGTCCACTTGTGCAGGAATCGCTTGAAAAGTGGAATTGTTGACGCTGTCACTGAAACATCGCCACAGCGGTTCGGCGGCGGCATCATATTGACTCATCGGAGGCAATCCAAGAATAAGTTCGATCGTCCGCAGTACACCTGATGTGGAATACATCGTGTGATCGATGAAATGCCGTTTTACAAATCCGCCGGCAATATAGACCGGACTTCGGTGTGCGTCGATATGATCGGGACCGTTTTGCGCGTCATCTTCCAGTATGAAGACCGCGCTTTCGTTCCAGATGCTGCTGTGACTCAGATAATCGACAAAAAGGCCTACCGCAAGATCGTTATCGGCAACTTCTGCGATCGGCGTCGGGCGTCCTAACTTAAGACCCTCGGTATGATCGTTGATGAATCGGAGCGTGTTGAGCTGCGGGACCGCTCCTTCAGAAAGAAGCGAATCGAAATCCCGTTTCCACTGCCGGAACCTGGTGGTGTCCATCACCGTTTGGTCCCAGCTCGTATAATACGTGCAGAAATGTTTTTCAAGGACAGGAATATTCGGTTTGTAGTCATCCGCAAATTCGCCGTATGTCCGGTAAGAGACTCCCGACCGGCTGCAAAAATCCCAGATAAAACCATTTTTATTATTCGCGATTTTGCGAGTTCCCTCAGCATCGTATGTGCCGCCGCGGCCGCCGTAATTCGTTGGCCAGTTTTTTTCAAGGTAGTCGGTTGCATAGGCACCGAGACTCCAGTTATGCCCGTCGGCGCTTACTTCTCCATCGACATAAAAATTATCGAGAAGAATAAATTCTTTTGCCAGCGCGTGCTGGTTTGGCGTCACCTTTTCTCCAAAAAGCACGAGTGAGGTATCGCGTGCTCCGCCGTCTACATCGCCCAGCACCTGATCGTATGACCGGTTTTCTTTGATAATATAAAATACATATTTTATCGGCGACGGGTTACCCACTTTCGAAGGAATAGGATTTCCATTTTTGCCGGTGCTCCGGATTTCTTTTTCTTTCGTATACGGCGTATTTCTGTACACCACCTGCGAATAGATGGAAAGTTGTTTTTCACCGGGAGCATGAATCATGCTGAGGCGGCCTGTGAACAAGCTGCCGATATATTGCTCCTTCTCGGGTGCGGGTATTCCTTTTTGATATTCGACCGATATATTTTTCTTCATTGGATTGGGCCCGCGCGGATCGGGAAGCGAAGAAAATCCTTTTCCATTTGCTACAAAGATTGTATTTCCGGCAACCCTCACGCACGTCGGATACCAGCCCGTCGGGATAAATCCCCTGCTCCTGCTGCAGCCGGGAACACTCACATCGAACACCGCAAGACAATTATTGTCGGCATTTGCAATAAATAATGTTTCCCCTTTTTTATCGAGCGCTATGCCGTTTGTTGTGGATCCACTCGGCGCATCGGGATACAAAGCCGCATTCAGTGTTTCGATTACTTTGCGCTTTCGCGTGTCGATGACCGACACCGAGTTGTCATTCGCGTTCGCGACATAGAGCAATGAACCGCTTGCATTCAACAGCAATTCGTTCGGATGATCACCCGTCGTCAAGGCATCCATCAAAAGCATCGTCTGCGTATCGAAGATAACCACTTTATTGCAGCCCCAGCATGATACATAGAGCAGTTTTTTATCGGGAGAGAGAATGCACGTATATCCTTCTCCATCGAGAGGATATCTGCTTATTACCTTCTTTTCTTTTACATCAATAACATAGAGCGAATTATTTTCTTTCGTAACCGCATAAAGGACGTGCCTTGAGTCGTCGAGAGCAATTCCTGCAATCGATATTTTTTCCGGCCAAGGTTTTCCAAGGACAATACTATCCCGGAAAACAAGTTTTTTGTCATGGATATCAAAGCGCATAATATAATTTCCGTTGCCGCCGGATGCATACAACTTTTTAGAATCCTTACTCCATGCGAGTCCCAGCCAAGCAACGCGCACTTCTTTTGTGTCTGATATTTTACCGTCCGCAATATCGATGAGCTGGATGCTTTGCGTCCCCTGCCCGTTGTTTGTTGCGGCAATCATTTTTTGATCGGGCGAGACTGCAAGGTTCAGAGGAAGATCGCCGAGCGGCAGACTCTTCCCGACGACGGTAATTCCCCATCCGTTTGGAAGAAGAATTTTATTTTTTTCAATTTGACCGATTGATTGTGAATCGAGATCCCCAGCCAGAAGAATCAAAAGAAGAAAACACGTTTTCATACGACCCTCGCAATAATGCGCTGCTGTTTGAGAGGCAAAAAGATATAAACCAGAAATTTTATTCTACGCATAAGGTATGCAATTACGAGGCCATTTGTCAAGCCAAAAGATTCATAGAATGTTTTCATCCTTCCAGATTTGCTGTAAATCGTTGGGTGGAGCATGAAATTCACATAATATTTCGGTATGGTTTTTCCCCTTCGTTTCGAATGATCAACTATCGAAAAAAGGCCTCTTTTAAAATCCCGCAGTATTTTCACGATCCACCTGCACTCTTAACCGTTTTACAGGACAATGAAAGCAAGCACGATTTAGACAGCCGGAGACACCCAAGAAATCTATTGTCCATTGATCAGAAAGAAACATTTATCAAATTAAAACGTTCTAATTTATAATAGTTGAATCGATGAGAGTCAAGCGCCGGCATCACTCATTGCTTGAACACGGCGCGATCCAATGAGGAGGAAGACAGGTTCATGGCGCAAGGATGCAAGAACAAACAACAAAGAACAACAGATAGTCACACCGTGCTTAAAACCATCGAAACAGCACATCGTATAAAACGATTATTTTTCTTTACCGCCTATTTTGTATTTCTATCAATTCACTCATATTCCCAAAATACTGAGAGATCTGATACGACCCAAGTTTTCACGCTCGAACAGTGCATTCATTATGCAATGGAGCACCAGCCCGGTCTCAACCGGTCTCTTCTCAATACTTCCATCGCCAAAGCCACCAATGCTATTAACCTGTCCGGCTGGCTGCCGCAGATAAATCTTACCGGCAACATGATCCATTACAATCAACTGCCTACGACGCTTTCCCCGAATACTGTACCGGGAGGACCGCCGATCCCGACACCGACCGGCGTTGCCAATACCGCGATTCCGGAATTATCCGCCTCGCAGGTAATCTTCCAGCCGCAGCTTCTCTATGCAGCAACGAGTGCGCCGCTGTTTACAAAGCAGGCCGAACAAATCACGGACAGCATGAAAATATACATCGTCTCATCCGTCAGTAAATCGTTTTACAACCTCTTGCTTACGCTTGAGGAAATCAATGTGCTGAAAGATGATACAGCGCGTCTGGGAAGAAATATTATGGATACATATAACCAGTACGTTGGCGGAATCGTCGATGAAACCGATCATGAACAAGCCGTTATCACGCTTAATAATTCAAGGGCGCAACTGAAACAGCAGACTGAAAATGTTGCGCCGGAATATGCCGCCTTGAAACAACTCATGGGTTATCCGCCCGAGCAGAACTTTAGTGTTGCGTTTGATACGACGCAGATGCTGCAGGAAATCTATACCGATACGACAAAACTGCTGCTGTATGAAAACAGAATAGAGTATCAGCAGCTTCAGACAATAAAGGAACTCCAGCACCAGCAAACCATAGAGAACGAACTGTCCTTTCTTCCTTCGGTTTCCGTTTTCTACAATTACTATTATGAATATGAAAGCCCCTCATCTTCAACTCTTTTTAAAACCGCTTACCCCTATTCCTATTTCGGAATGTCGCTCAGTTTTCCCATATTCACGGGTCTTGCACGCGTTGAAAGCGTGCAGAGGTCGAAACTTCAGGAACAGGTTGTGGGCTGGGATGAGGTAAATTTGAAATCGCAGATTTACACGGAGTACAGTTCCGCACTGGCCAATTACAAAAGCAATCTCTATAACCTGCGCCTGCTGGATGACAACAAATCGCGGGCACAGAATGTTTACCGTGTTGTATCGCTTCAGTACAATCAGGGAGTTGTCGCCTATCTGAATCTTCTTGTGGCTGAATCAAATCTGATAAGCGCGGAAATAGGCTATCTCGACGCCCTCTTCCAGCTTCTGTCGAGCAAAATAGATCTGGAAAAAGCGATGGGTGAAATCCCTTCTCATTGATTAATGCACTTGAACGGACAGTATATGAATAAAGCATTCTTTAACATAGTACTCATCGGTTGCCTGGCTCTTTTTTCATGTAAACAGGGACCGCCTCCTCCACCGCCTGTGCCGGTGAATCTGTTCACCGTAAAGGCAGTGCCGGTCACGTATTATGACAGGTACACCGCTACAACGGTCGCGCTGAGTCAGGTGAACCTGCTCCCTGAAGTGCAGGGCTACATCACAGGAATGTTTTTTAAAGAGGGGAGCCATGTCGTAAAGGGACAAAAGCTCTACGATATCGATAGGCGTATCTACGAAGATAATTACAACACGGCTGCTGCTAATGCTAAAGTTGCTGAGGGAAATTTAAAACAGGCGCAGCAGGACGCCGACCGTTATCAGTATCTGAATAACAACAAAGCCGTTGCGAAACAGATTTACGACCATGCGATGATTGCGCTGGAAAATTCAAAAAATGCATACCAGTCGGCATTAGAAGCATTAAAGATTGCGAGTACGAATTTAGCATATTCCATTATTACCGCTCCATTCGATGGAACGATAGGATTCAGCCAGGTAAAACTCGGAGATTTGGTGACGGTAGGCCAGACTGTCCTCGTTACCATTTCTACGGACGACCCTATGGGTGTTGATTTTTTAATTAACGAAAAGCAATTGCCTTTTTTCACGAATCTTCAAAATGTACACTATCGTCCGGCCGATTCCATGTTCACGCTCATCTTGCCGGACAATGCTTTGTATTCCTCTACAGGCCGGCTTTCAGTCATCGATAGAGCAGTGAATCCTCAAACGGGTTCCATCAGAGTCAGACTGGTTTTTTCTAACCCGGTATCTTCCTTGCGGGCAGGCATGAGCTGCGTGGTAAGGGTTCATAATCAGGACGCGGCCCCTCAATTGGTCATACCGAATAAGGCAGTTGTAGAAGAAATGGGAGAATATTTTGTTTATGTGGCCAAAGACAGTGTGTTAGCTGGCAGCAGCGACGCGGCCGGTGATCACACTGCAGCGAAGGATCCCCGTATGTTTGCATTTCAGAAAAAAGTGGCGCTTGGAGCAATTTTGGGACCCAACGTGATTATAAAAAATGGAATTGAAGAAGGTGACATCATAGTCTCGGACGGGATACAATCCCTGCATAACGGCTCACCCATAGCCCCATCGGTAGACCACACCGCACAAACAGGAAAAAAGCAGTGAGAGCAAATAGTATCGATTTTCAAATGACACGCGATGCAATCCTTTCTGACCGGAAAATGAATTAACACATGATCGCTAATACATTTATTAAAAGACCCGTCACTGCTATTGTCATTTCTGTTATTTTGGTGATCACAGGTATCATTTGTATTCTTAGCCTGCCGATAGAACAGTATCCTCAAATCACACCGCCTGTTGTTCAGGTGAACGGTCAATTTACGGGAGCCGACGCCCTGACCGTTGAGCAAACCGTAGCGACTCCTATCGAACAGCAGGTGAACGGTACTCCGGGCATGGAGTACATGCAAAGCAATAATACCAATAACGGCTTAATGTCGATGAATGTTACGTTCAGCATCGGAACCGATATTGATATTGCTACGCTCGACGTTCAGAACCGCGTAAGCATTGCGACACCCCTTTTGCCGGCCGCTGTAAGCCGTCTCGGCCTGACCGTCCGAGCGCTGAATCCCAGCATGCTTATGATGGTGTCTATCTACGCACCGCAGGGCACACACGACATCACATTTCTTGACAACTATACGAACATCTTTGTGCAGGATGCATTGCTCCGAGTGCCCGGTGTGGGAAGCATCAGCAGATTTACGGACGATTTCAGTATGCGTATCTGGATGGATCCGGAGAAAATGGCGTCCTATAGTTTAACTCCTACAGACGTCATTTCCGCATTGAATGCTCAGAATGTACAGGTTGCAGCCGGTTCCGCGGGCGTACCACCTCAGCAAAAAACACAGACATTTGAATTAGGAATACTTGTCAATGGACGGCTCAGCAAAGTTTCGGATTTTGAAAATGTTATCGTGAAAACCGTACCGTCCACCGGCGATCTGGTGTACCTTAAAGATGTAGCCAGAGTGGAACTTGGCAAATTCACTTTCTCCAGCAACTCGTTCGTTGACGGTAAGCGGGCTTCCTGCCTACTTGTGTATCAGGCACCAGGGAGCAATGCTCTTGAAACCGCAAAGGGTATTTATAACGTCCTGGCTCAACTAAAGAGGTCTTTCCCGACCGATGTTGACTATACAGTACCCTTTGAATCCGTGACGGTTGTCAAGGTTTCCATGAGTGAGGTGGTCGGCACATTGCTGCAGGCGCTGTGCCTCGTCGCCATAGTGGTATTCCTGTTCCTTCAGAACTTTCGCTCCACACTTATACCAGTCCTCGCTATTCCTGTGTCGATATTAGGCACATTTGCCTTTTTCATACCGCTTGGTTTCACGATCAATACGCTTACAATGTTCGGCTTCGTGCTGGCCATCGGCATCGTGGTAGACGACGCTATTATTGTTGTCGAAGCGGTGCAGCATTATATCGACGAGAACAACCTGTCGGCAAAAGAGGCGACGTATCACGCTATGAAGGATATCTCGGCTCCCGTTGTAGCCATAGCTCTTATCCTCGCAGCCGTATTCGTGCCTGTAGGTTTTATTCCCGGCATTGTAGGACGCTTGTACCAGCAGTTCGCCATCACCATTGCAATATCGGTGATGCTCTCTGCCTTTATTGCATTATCATTAACGCCGGCGCTTTGCACGCTTCTTCTCAAACCGTCACAGAATGCTGCAATCTCTCAATCTCATTGGTTTGGACGCTTTTTCAACCGCTTCAACGTCTGGTTCGATAAACTGACAGATAATTACTCGGATGGCGTTAAGAGGAGCATCGGCGTATCCAGATATGTTGTCATAGTGCTTATTTGCATTTGCGTCGGTACGATATTCCTTTTTCAGAATAAATCGACGGGATTCATACCTTCTGAAGACGATGGGAATCTCTATGTAACGTTTCAGTTGCCTCCCGCATCTTCCACTGCCCAATCCGTCGCAGTGATGACCAAACTTATGGCGGTCATTTCATCAACTCCGGGTATGGGACATTACGCGGCATTATCCGGATTGAATGTTGTGACCAATGCAACCAATTCAAATTGCGGCACTATTTATTGCCAGCTTAAACCATGGGACGAACGTTCCAAATCGAGCGAGCAGGTGCCGGGCATCATCCGCGTGATGCAAAAGCGTATTGCCGAGGCCGGTCTTGACAATGCCAGCGTCCAGGTTATTCAGCCTTCGCCCATTCCGGGTGTCGGGTCGGTGGGCGGTTTCAGCTTCCAGATAGAGCAGCGCAATACCAACGATGATATTCACGCATTCGAAAAAGTTGTCAACAGATTTGTCGATGAGGCAAATAAAAATCCGGCGATTACTCATGCATACAGCTTTTATTCCGCTCACACGCCCAATTACAATCTTACGGTCAACCGGGAAAAATGTGAAAAGCTGGGAGTGAATATTGCGGATGTCTTTACGACAATCCAGGCCTATATGGGAAGCATCTATGTCAATGATTTCACGACATATAACCGCACGTTCCATGTGGTCATTCAGGCCGATACGATGTTCAGAGTCAACGTGTCGGATATCGACAAGTATTATGTACGCAATCAGGCCGGCGCAATGGTTCCCCTCGGCACATTGATCAGTTATGCGCCGACAGAGGCCGCGCCGCTGATATCGCATTTTAATATTTTCCGGTCTGCAGAAATTGAAGGTACATCCTCAGCAGGATACAGCAGCACACAAACACTCGATGCCCTGAAAGATGTAGCAAAGAAAGTTTTACCGGAGGGATACAGCTACGAGTATTCGGGATTAAGCTATGAGGAAATCAAAGAAGGGTCGATGACCGTTTATATCTTTGCATTCTCAATTACATTCGTATTTCTCTTTCTGGCTGCACTCTATGAAAGCTGGTCTGTTCCTTTCTCGGTATTACTGGCGGTGCCTATCGGCGCTTTTGGCGCCATCTTTACGCTTTCGGTCATTCCAAGCATTACAAATAATGTCTATGCGCAAATTGGACTCATCACGCTCATTGGACTTGCTGCCAAGAATGCCATCCTCATCGTGGAATTTGCCAAAGTGCGTGTCGATCGCGGCGAAGAGCTTATCAAATCCACTATGGAAGCAGTACGGCTGCGCTTGCGGCCGATTGTCATGACCTCAATGGCATTTATACTCGGTGTCCTGCCTCTTGTTTTTTCAACCGGAGCCGGAGCAATTGCGCGCAGGACGATAGGGTTTACCGTTCTCGGCGGAATGCTGGCGGCTACTACACTTGCTATATTCATTGTCCCGGTGCTTTTCGTCATCATCACGCGTTTGTCATACGGCCGTGAGAGACTCGAGTATCTGCAGGCTCACCATCAAGAATTGGTGGAGAAAGCAAAAAGAGTAGAGGAACAGAATATCGACACCGAATTAGAGTACGATTTGCAGAAGGCACGCGAACTTCATAGGCCTGCTCAGGAATGATCGCCAATACATTCATCAAAAGGCCGGTCACCGCTATCGTTATATCGATCGTGCTCATGATATCGGGTATTCTCTGTATAGAGAATCTTGCGGTTGATCAATATCCGAATATAACGCCGCCGTCTGTCTCGGTAAGCGGACAATATACCGGCGCGGATGCACAAACGGTGGAACAAACAGTAGCAACTCCCATCGAAGAGCAGGTCAACGGCACTCCAGGCATGGAATATATGCAAAGTACCAATACCAACACCGGGTCAATGGGTGTTAGCGTGACATTTAATGTGGGGACTAACGTTCATATTGCCGCACTCAATGTTCAAAACCGCGTCGGTATAGCAACTCCGCTCTTACCTACAGTCGTCAGCCGTCTTGGCCTGACCGTGCGCGCGCGTAATCCAAGTATGCTCATGCAGGTCGCCGTTTTTTCGCCGAAGGGAACTCACAATATAACGTTTCTCGATAATTACACGAATATATTTATCGAAGATGCATTGCTGCGCGTACCGGGCGTCGGCGATGTTTATACGCGTACAGGACAACTTCAGCATGCGTGTCTGGATGAATCCGGAAAAGCTGGCCGCCTACAGCCTTACTCCCCAGGATGTCATTGCCGCATTGAATGCGCAAAATGTGCAGGTTGCAGCCGGCTCGGCGGGTGCTCCTCCTCAACAAAATTCCCAGCCGTTTGAATTAGGCATTCTTGTCAACGGTCAGTTGAAAAAAACCGCCGAATTTGAAAAAATTATTATTAAGACTATTCCATCCACCGGTGAATTGGTTTATCTCAAAGATGTAGCAAGAGTGGAACTTGGCAAATTCACTTTTTCCAGCAATTCATTTGTCGATGGGAAACGAGCTTCAATCATATTCATCTATCAAACACCGGGAAGCAATGCTCTTGAAACGGCAAATAATGTCTATGCGGCGCTGGAGCAGCTGAAAAAATCTTTCCCAGCCGATGTCGATTATACGGTGCCGTTTGAGTCAATTACAATTATAAAAGTTTCTATGCAGGAAGTGATGGAAACATTGCTGAAGGCGCTGGGACTCGTTGCTCTCGTGGTTTTTCTGTTTCTTCAGAACCTGCGATCCACGCTCATCCCTATTCTTGCCATTCCTGTTTCGCTCTTAGGCACATTCTGCTTCTTCATACCACTCGGGTTTACAATCAACACACTCACCATGTTCGGCTTTGTGCTTGCCATCGGTATTGTGGTTGACGATGCTATTATTGTCGTCGAAGCTGTGCAGCATTATATCGACCGGGATCACCTGTCCGCGAAAGAGGCAACCTATCGGGCCATGAAAGATATCTCAGCGCCTGTTGTAGCCATAGCCCTTATTCTTGCGGCCGTATTCGTGCCTGTGGGATTCATTCCGGGCATTATCGGACGTTTGTACCAGCAGTTCGCTATCACCATCGCAATCTCGGTCATGCTGTCCGCTTTCGTTGCATTATCGTTAACACCGGCGCTTTGCACGCTTCTTCTCAAGCCGTCGCATATAAGTAAACAATCGCGATGGCTTGGCAGGTTTTTCTATCGTTTCAATGGCTGGTTTGAAACACTTACAGCCGACTATGTCCACACTGTAAAACGCAGCATCAAAGCATCAAAGTATATCGTCATTTTGCTTCTCTGTATTTGTATGGCGGCAGTTTTTTTGTTCAAGAAGAAGCCGTCGGGCTTTATTCCTTCTGAAGATGACGGCAGACTGTACGTAACGTATCAAATGTCCGAGGGAACTTCAACCACTCAATCTGTCGCGGTTATAACGAAACTTATGGAGATTGTCGGTTCCACCCCCGGAGTGAACCACTACTCGGCCATATCCGGCCTGAACATATTGAACTTCGGCACCACATCCAATTCGGGCAGTATTTTTTGCATGCTCAAACCATGGGAGGAGCGGAAAAAACCGGAGCAGCAAATCCCCGGCATTATGACTGTGCTGAGAAAACGCATTGCCGCAGCAGGCATTGACAATGCCAATATCGTCGTCATTCCGCCACCGCCGATCCGCGGAATAGGACAGGCCGCGGGATTCAGCATGCAGATTGAACAGGGAAGCACGAGCGACGATGTACACGCATTTGAAACTGTCGTAAAAAAATTCGTTGCCGAGGCGCATAAGAATCCGGCAATATCGACGGCATTTAGTTATTACGGCGCACACACGCCCAGTTATAACCTGACAGTGGATCGCGAAAAATGCGCAAAGCTGGGAGTCAATATTGCAGATGTATTTACAAGCTTGCAGGCATACATGGGAAGTTTGTTTGTGAACAACTTTACGCTCTACGACCGTACATATCATGTCGTGGTTCAGGCAGACACAACGTATCGCGCATTGATATCCGACCTTAATAAATACTATGTACGCAACCAGCGCGGGGAAATGGTGCCTTTCAGCACATTGGTCAGTTACAAAGCAACGGAAGCTCCGCCGCTGATCACGCATTTCAATATTTTCCGCTCTGCAGAAGTAGACGGCTCCACTCCGCCGGGATACAGCACCGGCGAGGGAATAGACGCTCTGAGAGCAACAGCGGCAAGAGTTTTACCGCGGGGATATACATACGAATTTTCCGGATTAAGCTATGAAGAAATAAAAGCCGGATCGGTCACTATTTATATCTTCATCTTCTCCATTACGTTTGTGTTTCTTTTTCTGGCCGCACTCTACGAAAGCTGGTCGGTGCCTCTTTCCGTTTTACTGCCCGTGCCTATCAGCGCTTTTGGCGCTATTCTCCTGCTTATGTGCCTGCCATGGCTTACCAATAATGTGTATGCGCAGATAGGACTCATAACTTTGATTGGACTCTCAGCGAAAAATGCCATTCTTATTGTTGAGTTCGCAAAGGTGCGCGTCGACCGCGGAGAGGAACTCATCGAATCCACGCTTGAAGCCGTTCAACTGCGATTACGTCCCATTATCATGACATCTATGGCTTTTATTTTAGGTGTCCTGCCGCTCGCATTTGCAACCGGAGCGGGAGCTGTTGCAAGAAATACAATCGGATTTACCGTCCTCGGCGGCATGATTGCTGCCTCGACGCTTGCGATACTCATTGTTCCGGTGCTCTTTGTCATCATCACACGCCTATCGTACGGCAGGAAGGAACTCGAATATCTCCAATCCCATCACGAGGAACTTATGGTACGGGAAAAGAAAATAGAGCAACAGAAGATCGACCCGGAGCTGGAGTACGAAATGACCCATCACTTTGACCACAAGAAAAACAAACCGGAAGAACCTGCCGAATAATCTCATTTATTGAAAAGCACATCTGAACGGAACACCCGCCGGATCCGCGATTGACTTTTTAATGAGTCTATTCTTTCTTTTGTGTTCGATTAAAAGAAGATCACTCCCTTTTCTTTTTCAAGGTAATTATTTCTTTTCTCTAAAACCTTTCGACAGGACACCAAACAAAACAAGTGCAATCGCAAAAATGATTCCGCTTGCTGCGAATGAGATGACATCAGTAAGAAGAAGAACTGCAAGTATTAAACAAACACATATAAATAAAAAAACTGCATATTTTCCGCTCATTATAGTTTCCTTTTATTCTATCAAACGTCTTGCCACTCCGGGTGAGGGCTGCTGCTGCGTCAGGCAGTGCAATGTTCCCTGCCCCAGCACCAGATCGACCGCATGAATTCCTACGACCTTTCTGCCGGGAAAGAGTTCCGAAAGTATGCCCAGTGCGACCCGATCGTTCAAATCGTTAAACGTCGGAACAATCACAACGTTATTGCCGATATAGAAATTGGCATAGCTTGCCGGGAGTCTTTTACCGTTGAAATACAGAGGCGCAGGCATGGGCAGAGAAATTGCGGCTAATTTTTCATCATGTGCAAGACGGATGCCCTGCAGCCGCTCTTTATTTTCCTGCAGCGGCTTATAGTTTACATCTGCAGGATTTTTTTCCTCGGCAATCACAACCGTCGAAGAATTTACGAACCGGCATATATCGTCCACATGACCGTGCGTATCGTCTCCTGCGATTCCGTTTCCAAGCCAAACGACCTTCTCAATTCCGAGATATTGTCCGAGCATCCCATCATAATCATCGCGGGAGAATTCCGGGATTGCGTACCTGTATATCCGGATGCAGCAAACATTCCTCTGTCGTCAGAACAGTCCCATTCCCATTGACATCTATACTCCCTCCCTCCAATTCTACATCTTCCCCTTTATACTTCACCGGTACGAACGGAAATTGCAGCGCTTTTGCTGCCCGGAGATGAACCTCATCGTCTTTTTTCCAGTCCGGATATTTGGACCAGGCACGGAACCGGAACCTCAGTACAGCCACATCATTTTCAGGGACTCGCTGTGTAAAGATCGGACCCATATCGCGCGTCCATCCACGATTTGTCGGGAACCGGAAAAATTCAATCCGCTGAAGATCCGCGCCTTGCTGTTTGAGAATCAGTCTCACTTTCTTTTCGTGATCCGGCGACTGCACAATAATGCGGACAATTTCCCCATCGGATAATTTCTTTGCCATCTCAGCAAATACCCAGGGAATCGGTTCGAACTTCCCAGCCCAATCGTTCCGATTTGCAGGCCAGCATAGCCACGTGGCATCATGACGTTCCCATTCTGCGGGCATCCGATAGAGCGGCACTCCATTCATAACGATTCATTTCTTTTTCCATTCCTCTTCCGAAAGAAATCTTTGCTTTATACCGTCATATTGATCCACTCGCCGGTCGCGGAGAAACGGCCAATTGCGCCTGATATCTTCTTGATGTTTAAGGTCTATCGAAGCAATCAAGATTTCCTCTTTATCTGCGGACGCTTCTGCGAGTATCACTCCCTGCGGATCGGCAATAAAAGAACTTCCCCAAAATTCTATTCCCGGCGATATTCGGAGACGGATTTTCCAGACCGATCCGATTTACTGCAGCGACATAAACTCCGTTTGCTATAGCATGACCGCGCTGAACCGTCTGCCATGCGTCGAGCTGGGCTTTGCCCTGTTCGGCTTTTTCATTCGGATGCCATCCTATTGCAGTCGGATAAAACAGTACGGAAGCGCCGAGCAGCGACGTAATGCGTGCGGCTTCCGGATACCATTGATCCCAGCAAATGAGCGCGCCGATTCGTCCCGTATTTTGTATTGAATGCCTGGAATCCCAGATCTCCGGGAGTGAAATAGAATTTTTCATAGTATGCGGGATCGTCGGGAATATGCATTTTGCGATATACACCGGCCAATGTGCCGTCAGTATCCAGAATAGCCGTGCTGTTATAATAGATGCCCGCCGCCCTTCGTTCAAAGACAGGAACAATCAGAGCAACGCGATGTTTTCTGGCAACGGAGCTTAATGCTTTCGTCGTGGGACCGGGAATCGGTTCTGCCAGATCGAAGAACTTTGCGTCTTCCTGCTGGCAAAAGTACTGGGAGCGAAAAAGTTCAGGAAGACAGATAACCTGTGCGCCCTTTTTTGCCGCCTGTCCAATACGCTCAATGGCTTTTGAGAGGTTTATGTCGGCGTCCTTTGAGACCGACATCTGAATCAGTCCGATAATGAATTCTTCACGATTCGTGTTTTTCTTGGTCATCGTATACTCTCAGTTATTCCCTATCAAAATAGCGAAAATTCCGTCAACAATAAATCGGCATTTTTTAAACATGCAGTTGGGGCGGCAATTCACTATTCTTGCCTAAAGCTCTGCCCTGGTAGCGAGAATAAATAGAAAATAATCAGCGGAAATGTTGTCTCTTCTTGGAAGACTTAGGAAATTTGTTTCCCTGCCGAATCAACGACGATGGGGACGTTCCAAGCTATCGACTGGATAATGCGCCTTCATAGAATCGCGCATTGCCTCACACCACGCTGTCATTATGGTTTTTTGATCTTCGGAGAGTTTTGCATCTCGATGTATGAGGAGATACGATTCCAGCGGCATATCGCCCTTTTCAATTTCATTTTCAATGGCCTTGAATTTTCGATATTGCTTACGCGGAGGATAGGAAGCGAACTCGTCGAAATTTAATTCATACTTCCCTTCGGTAATATGATGATTCATCCACCAGCCGACCGGCTGGATATTTGCATACCAGGGATATCGAGTGTTATTGCTGTGACAATCATAACAGGATTGCTCAATGACCTGTTGGACGCTTAAGGGCACAGAAAATGCGGCGGATATTTCTTTATCGCCTGATTGAGGGGATATATTCCTTGCAGGCTGCACCAATTGAATTCCCGCGAGAGCGGCAATAAACACGATAATGACTATTTTTATCCAGCGTTTCATTAGGAATCCTTTAATGTGCTGCTTATATAACACCATTCTGCAATAAAAGAATCCCAATCCACAAGAGACCAAAGCATATTTTAGAAATGGAATAAACGATAGCGAGAAGTCAGGATGTATAACTATTTCGCAATACTAATCCGACTATTCCGTTGCTTCGTTGCACTTCCTTATCTATCGCTTCTACAACCGCATCGTACCATTCGATTTTATCAAGAATCTTTTCGATGACTTTTTGTAATTCTTTTTCCCGAAGTTTACGCCCGACAGTATCCTCTGCAACGGTTTGTACATCACCAACTGTGACGTGATAGATGTGTTAGTGTGAGTCCAAAGAGATGATTCGTCTTATTCTTGAACTCCAATATAGATTGATTTTTTTGCTATCCACCTAAGCTTTTTGAGGTTTACTCTTTGGCAAGTCTAACAGCATCATCGATGGCAGTTTCGAACACAGTTTCAATATCAAAACCAAGCCCTTCTTCTAATCCATCTTTTACCAAAAGAAGTTCTGAATCTGTTAGTCTGCGACTTATTCTTTGTTTGGCTTCTGCTTGAACCCAGCCAACGTTAACGGAAAACAATATATCTTCATTTTTCATACATGATCCTCCATAACCCACATGAATTTTACAAATTTCAATTTTCTCACATGTTTATAAGACTTTTCCCCTTAACAAAGAAGCAAAGCGTTTGAATTTATGCCATATTACAATTGGAATCTGGACTTTCAAACCATACATCGACTAAAATCCTTTCTTAATTTCGCGAGAATATGCTATATCATATTTATAAGTGAATTATATTCCTCATATTGCGATTTTGCGAAGAATTAAAACTTTGGATAACGAGTGGACTATAATGTTTTTATTTTTTTGTTTTTAACTGAACCATAGCTGAATTCATAATCACTATTTTTTCCCAATCGATTGAACCGTCTTCTTTGCAAAATTCATTTATAAATTGTCTCGTGAATTTATTTATCATCTGAGAATATGCTTTTACAAAATCTTCGTTTCGCTCCTTTGCTTTATGCCCTAACGGCTCAATAATTTCAATATATAGGTTATGATTCCCCGATATAAATTCCCAAAACTCTTGACCACAGTATTTAAAGTAATCGCCACCTTTCTTGGGGAATTTATGTGGCTTTTTATCACGACCATAACAGCATCCATTTATTGCTAAAACATTTATTTTTGAACCACTCGTTGACAATGTCTTTTTTGCATCTCCGAACTCAAGAACCATCTTTTCTATTTGACTATTGTTCCCCCAATTAGGTCCAGATTTAATATTTACGATATACCGATTGCCGTCTTTATTAAACTCTAAATCTATTCCTGGTATTCCGGATTTCCAACCATGATAAATATTTTTATTAATAAAGATCGCCAATCCTTCCAACCAATCCCCAAATATTGTCTCTTCATTTGAAGAAATATGAGCATCAACTAAAGTCTTAACTATCTTCTCAGCGGTAAGAATATACTTTGCTTTAAAGAGATATGGATTTTTTCTTTTTAATACTTGCGATAATTCTAATTCTTCTATACTCGCAATTCTTTTTTGATGAAATATTCCGATATTGTCTTCAACATACCTTATCACTTTTTTAATTAAAATATTTTTCATTTGAATAGCTCCCCATTGTCCGATGATATCTCTTTAACTCGTTGTCCCGCCAATTGACAAAATTCGTTTAATATTTCAATTCCTATATATCTTCGTCCGGTTTTTTTTGCGGCGACTGCCGTGCTGCCTGAACCCAGGAATGGGTCAAGAATAATATCTCCGGGCTTTGTGAAGAGCCTTATAAACCATTCCGGTAAAGATGTGGGAAATGCAGCGCTATGGTTTTTATTAGAGGATTCCGTTGCTAAATGTAATACATTATCCGGATAAGCCAATTCCCTGCCTACCCAGTTAGATATATTCTTGCCAAAACCGCTTCCCACTTTTGATTCATCCCGCCGTTTATCCGTTTCACTGAGCTTCTTAAGACGTGTTTTAGCCCAATCACCCATTGGCACCCTGACTGCTTCTTGGTACATTGCAAAGTTTTTTTCTTTATTAAAATGAAAGCAATGTTCCCACCCATCACGGAATCTATTCGGCCATTTCCCCGGATAACTATTTCTTTTATGCCATAAATATTCTTCCGTCCAAAGCCATCCTTGCTTTTTTAATTCAAGAACAAGTTCAAGAACGTATGTTTGTCTTTCTCCATCTGACACACCTTCTTTAATATTAAGGATAAACGATCCCGATGGTTTCAAGACCCTCTGTAATTCTTTCGCAATAGGCAAAAACCAGCGAACATATTTATCCGGATGAATTCCGCCATATGAATTCGTTCTCTTATCTGCATAAGGTGGCGACGTTACAATCAAATCAATAGTACAATTAGGGATATTTGGAAGTATGTGAAGCGCATCTCCGCAAATTATTGAATCAAGCGGCATTAAAGAATGTGGCACAGCAGTATCGGTATACCAGACTGCCTGCTCTTCAGACACCCGCGGTTTTTTCATTGCAGTTTTTGTAGTTCTATGCTGATGTATTTTGGTTTTATTTGTTTTTGTCATTGTGTTAGTTTGCCTTCATGAAAATGTAGCCAAACCTTGCCTGCATTGCAACGGCATAATTGGGCTAATATTGTATGATCCTTTAGAATTCTATGTGGAAAAGATCAAACTGCTTCAACCCCTGAAGCGGTTCCAAGAATCAATTTAATAGATTACATAAGGTATGTCAAGAAGCGTTTTACTAAATCTTTCAAATAGTAAATATTCGGTTTTTTTGATACCTTGAGTAAGAATAAATTCTCCGAAAGGAATCATCTTGAATTTCCCTCAAACAATATCGTTTACCGTTACCAATACCTGCAATCTTCGCTGCAAAATGTGCGGTCAATGGAGCGAAGAAGGTTATATCTCCAACAATAAAAACGTATTAAAGCAGAATATCGGTTTGGATGTCTGGAAAAGATTGGTCGACGAGCTTTCAGCTCATCAAATTCCTTCGCTTCTGATACGAGGCGGCGAACCGTTTATGTTTCCTGAAATAGTGGAATTGCTGGAATATGTTCACAGCAAAGGCATGTTCATTTCCATCGATACGAATGGAACACTCTTGAAAGATTTTGCCGCCGACCTTCTTCGGATCGGCAAGATCCATATTACAATTTCTGTGGACGGACCGGAAGAAGTTCATGATCAGGTACGAGGAGTTCAAGGATGTTTCCGGAAAACCGAAGAAGGTCTTCTATTGCTGAACGATCTGGAAAAACACAGCGCCAATAAAATCAGCAGGTCGATTTGTTTTACCATCAGCCCCTACTCTCTCCCCGGGCTTGGCGATATGCCGGATGTTGCACGGCGGCTGTCAATAAAAACCCTCGTCATCGTGCCATACAACTATATTCCCGATGATATGGGAAAAAAATACGAGCAGGAATTAAAAGAACACCTCGGCTGTGCGGCATTTTCCTGGCAGGGATTTCATCATGACGATTCGGGAATAAATATAAGCGAGTTTCAGCATCAGTACCATAAATATCTGCAAAACCTCGGCGATATTTACAGCTATCCGTATTTAGCTCTTTCGGAAAATGAATATCAGGATTGGTTCCAAAACGCGGCAACACCGGTAAAGACATTCCCGTGTTCGAACGTCGAAAAACTTATCGACATTCAGCCCAACGGCGATGCAAATTTCTGTGTCGATACTCCGGATTATATTATCGGCAATGTTAAAGAATCCACATTGGAAGAACTCTGGACGAGTGATCGAGCAAAAAAATTCCGGGAGTATAGAAAAAGGGAACGTTTAGGAGCGTGTTATCGTTGTGTTTCCAAGTATATGTCTGAAATCGTCAGTTAATTGGTCGGAACACAGAACACTATTCTTTATATCAAGGTTCAGTCCACCGATTTTGCAGACAAGACAAACAATAAAAGGAATGTCTTGACCCATGCAAGCGGCTTTAGAACAATCAGCACCTTGGCTTCTTTACTTAGCACTGATCGGTAACCCAATCAGTGCAGCTTCTCCTCTTGCGAATACGCTCTTTCTTCTTTAGATTTTAACCACATTATTTGTTCAATATTATTTGCACTGCGCTGCACACAAAAAGGAAAGAACATGGACCACTCTATGAAACACCATTCGGACAAGCATCATTACCTATCGGGAAAAAGAGTATTGCCCAAACCGATCTCAAAAGAAAGCGATATTGCGAGCGTCATAGACAATATGGATGCCTATAATGGAGGAAGATTACGGGCTGCCTGTCAGCTCATGCGCGACAAATACTCTCAGGAGGACGTCACAATCGGATTGAGCATTGCGGGTGCGCTGACTCCTGCCGGTCTGGGACCATCCACCATCATTCCTCTGATGAACCACGGATTCGTGGACTGGCTGGTGGCGACCGGGGCCAACATGTATCATGATATGCATTTTGCCCTCAACATGCCTCTCTTCCGCGGGACACACAATGTAGACGATGCGGATCTGCGAGATAAAGGAGTGACCCGGATTTATGACATTCTCTTCGATTATGAAGACGTTCTGATGGCAACCGACCGCATCCTGCGGAAAATTATGCTGCAGCCGGAATTCCAGAAAGAAATGGGAACGAGAGAATATTATCATCTCCTGGGCAAGGTTCTGAACGAATATGAACAGAAGAACAATCTGGGTGAAGTCAGCGTTCTTGCAGCGGCATACCGCAACGGCATACCGGTCTTCACATCATCGCCGGGCGACTCTACCATAGGCATGAATGTCGCGGGACTTGAACTTCTGGCAGAGGCATCCGGGCTGGGCGATCAGTTCAAACTCAAGATCAATCCGAGCATCGACGTCAACGATTCGACTGCCATCATTCTCAATGCCAAGAATTATGAAAAAGGAAAAACCGGCGTTCTCCTTATCGGCGGAGGCAGTCCGAAGAATTTCATGCTTCAGACAGAACCGCAGATTCAGGAAGTGCTGATGATTCCGGAAGCCGGTCAGGACTACGACATCAATATTACAGATGCACGTCCGGATACCGGCGGACTTTCCGGCGCTCCTCCCAGCGAAGCGGTCAGCTGGGGCAAGATCGATCCAACGCGCTTGGAGGAGACTGTAACGGCATACATCGATGTGACAGTCGCCTTCCCGCTGCTCGTTGCATATGTCCTGCACACGACAAAGCCCAAGAAATTGAAACGTTTATACGAACGAGGCGATGAATTACGGAAAAAGTTGATCGAATCGTATCTTGCAAACAACAAAGAAGTTGAGGAATTGAAATCCCTCATGAAAAAGCTTCCCGGCTGAAACGCTTCCTGCACATCAGAATCATTACTTGGAGAACGACTTGGACAGACATGAGGAACTTCTGAAATTAGTGGAACAGCACGGCTCTCCCCTGTTCATTGTTGACCATAACATATTGCGGGATAATTACCGGACGTTCAAAAAACACCTGCCGCGTGTTCAGTGCTACTATGCTGTAAAAGCAAATTCCCAGCAGCAGATTATCGAAACATTGTTCGAAGAAGGATCGAGTTTCGATGTCGCTTCGTACAATGAATTCATGCAGGTTTACCAGTATATAAAGCACTTCGACAAAAAGGAAAAAAAACATTTTGTCTGGGACAAAATCATTTTTTCAAACACGATTAAAGACCGCACGACACTTGCGAAAATAAAGCAATACAAACCTCTAGTCACTTACGACAACACTGCAGAACTGAAAAAACTCAAGGAACTATTGCGACACGGCAGGACTTGTCCTGCGGCTGAAAGTCCCGGACACGGGTTCACAAGTCGAGATGGCCTCAAAATTCGGAGCGGAACCGGGTGATGCACAGCAGCTGATCCAGGAAGCGTACGACATGGGACTGAATGTCGAAGGGGTCAGTTTCCATGTGGGAAGTCAATGCACCAACTTCGACAATTATACTGTGGCGCTCGATATTGCTGCGACGATTCTCAATGATGCGCGGAAAAAAGGATTTCCCCTGAATCTCGTCGATATCGGAGGAGGATTTCCGGTCCCCTACGATTCTACTGTTCCTCATCTTGAAAAACTTGCCGCTATCCTGAATTCCGAATTCACGAGATTGTTTGCGGATGACATTCAGATTCTTGCTGAACCCGGACGGTTTATGGCAGCCACAGTTGCAACTTTAGTATCGGAGATTATCGGCAAAGCGCGCAGAGACGGCAAAGTTTTCTATCACATCAATGACGGGGTTTATCACACGTTTTCAGGCGTGGTGTACGATCATTGGATTCCCAACTTTCATGCCTTCAAGGCGGGTGAACCGGAAATCTGTGCGGTGGTCGGACCGACCTGCGACAGCTTCGATAAAATATCTCTTTCCGTCGAACTCCCCTGGAATCTTGAAGTTGGAGATTTCCTCTCTACAGATAATATCGGGGCATACAGCATAGCATCCTCGACAAAATTTAACGGTTTCGACGGGGCAAAAATCATTCATCTGAATATGTAGCCGCGATAGGCTTGTTTACCCGCCGTCTTTGTGGTGGGCCCGACATGCGTTATCTTTTGGCGGGTTGTCCCGAGAATATTATTTAATGTTATAGGGAGGTCGCCGTGGAAGATTTTCGATGTCACACCGCCTGCGGGCGGCGTTGGCTGCAGAGGAGGGATCTAAAAACCAGGATGAATAGCTTTTATCTCAAAATTGCAGATATTCAAGATATTCTCGTTTTTCAGTATGATGAATGAAATTGGTGCTCCCGCCGCTGCTGCTCCAGTCCTTTTTTTTACTGCCTCCGGTCTGAAAAACCTTCTTATCAATAAACGAACGGGAAAAGAGCCCAGGTTGCTTTTCGATAGCTCGCATATTCTTCCCCGAATGCAGACAGCAATGCCCGCTCTTCAATTTGAATACGTTTTAGAAAAGCAAGAGTAATAGGGATCACAAGAATAACTATCGAGATCCAATTATAGAACGCCAATCCTAATCCAAAAAATGAGATGAGTGCTCCGGAATATGACGGATGACGAACGAATTGATATATACCGGTCCTTATCATTTGATGATTTGATTGAATCACAACATTCACAGTAAAATATTTGCTCAGTTTTATAATAGCAGTCCACCGGATTAAAAGTCCAGCCGCAATAACGCATAAACCAATCCAGGGAAAAACAGCAATGTAAGCGTGCAAACGTCCGACTCCAAGAAAACCGCAAATAACAGCAACCGTAATGCAGCCGTAGATTATGGCATTCAGCCATTTCAGCGAACCAGCATCATGATCCTGGCTGTTGTTTGTGGACCGGCTGAGAACAATAAGTAAAATTTCCGAAGTAACCCACATTCCAACAATCGTCATAAATAATATGCCGAAATTCATATGCATCCTTTCTGTTGACTGCTTGAGGAAAGCCAATCTAAATCTTTTGATAAAATACTTTAGAACGGCTGGAACGTTTGAAAGCGAGTAATGAGAAAAGGTGAATCGGACAGGAAATAATTTTCTTCTTACTTCAGCCTTTCTCTCGATTTGAACTTTGACTCTATAAGTGTTAGTGTTGCCATAATCCCGCAGAACGACAACACAACATACATGACGGTTGCATTTTTAATGAGAGAATTCCTGAGTTCCCCGACCTGGAGGGATATCTCACGAGGCATACCGCCTAACCGAAGAGCGACATCAAAAACATTCAGGCCTAAAAGCCATAAAACGAGGAAAATAAGAGTATCAACCGCAACAAAGGCAAGAAAACACAAAAATATATTTTCAAAAATGAGCCGCTTGCGGTTTTCATACAGAACTTTCTGCATTGTCGTACCGGTGAAATCCGGATCGGCTATTTCCAGATAGCTGCTTTTGAGAATGTCTTTTGTTAGCTTGTCGATATTCGAGTTCTTCATAGCAGAGATTGAACCTCCAGTTTTAAATTCTTACTGAGGATTGCAAACATTTTATTCCTTGCCCTGTAGAGTTTCATTTTCACATTGTCCTGAGTGATTCCCGTTATTTCCGTTATCTCGTCGATAGAATTTTCATTCAAATAACAGAGTGTTAGAAGAAGCCGGTCTTCGACGCTCAATTTTTCAAGTGCAAGATGAACGAACTTTTTCTGATCCGATGCATCCAGACTGCGATATGCCGATTCTACGCTCTCGACAACGGAGTCAGCAATATCTTCTGCATCGATACTGCTTGACTCCAACTTTTTATTCCTTGTCCTCGTGAGCGAACAGTTGACCACAATCCTGTAAAACCATGTAGAAAATTTAGAATCTTTCCTGAATTTATCAAGCGATCTGAATGCTTTTAAAAACGCATCCTGAACTATTTCTTCTGCATCTTCCTTGTTGCCGGCAATTCGAAACGCTATTGAAAAAGCCATGCCTTTATATTTCTCTACAAAATACGAGTATTTGGATGCATTTCCCTCAAGAACAAGTCTGAGATATAGATCGTCCATTATGAACCGGCAGATTTCGTCTCTGTTTTCCTTCTATACACAAAATAGCCGATTAATCCAAAACCGCCAAAGAGAAGCGCCATAATCGGCATTATAATTTCTTCTCTCATCGGAGTGTAGATAGAGAGAATGTATCCCAGGAGCAGACCGAGGCCTACTCCGCCCATGAGCATTCCCCACATGAGAACCGTATGGAAGGTCGTTTCTTCTTTCAGATAAATCGAAGCATCGATGCCTTTTTCAATCAATGCCATTCTTTCCTTGTTCTTGGCTTTCCGGCTGAAGTAATAAATAAGTACAACGAGGGCGGGCCCTCCTCCAAAAATAAGAAGGACAGCCAGCATTCCTGTCAAGATTCCGAGTACGTTTTCCATTTTACGCTCCTGTCAGAGGTTATGATGTAATATTCCGTTCACAATATAGGACTACATAAAATAGATTTTGGTAACAGGGATTGGACAATTATTTTCAGCGCAGCATGTTCTCTATATCCGAGATACTTTTTCCAGCCGCGGCCGGCTTTGCTTCTCCGGGGGGCCGCAAAAACGAAGATATTTCAAAATATTCCAAATCGTCGAGAAGAGGCAACTGTAGATTGCCGCATAATCCATGTAATAAACTAGTGCCAGTCCAAAAAAATGATTTTGTATTCCATGTGGCCTAGCGCCTCATAAGCTCGAAGAAGAGCATGATTCTCTCTGCTTCGACTTCAATCATTTAAGCTGGAGGCAGTGCAAACTTTATTTGGATGCGATTCGCCGATCGGGACTCCGCCAGCAGTTCGCCTCCTTGACCTTCTATGATTCTTCGGCAAATTGCAAAATTGAGAGTATTTGCATTGATGGGATTCGTAATATTTTTCCACTCGGTTTCCTTCTCGGTCATACCTGCCAGGATATCTTCGGTCTTTTTTGTACGATTTGTATATTCTATCGTACAAATCACGCATTCAAGCGGATCCCCGTGCAAGCCGGTATGTGATGTCGAAAGCGCTGCAGCCAGGATATCTCCCTTGTCTGAAGTTTCTATCCCGGTCTCAATAATACTATTCACGACCTGCTCAACTCGTTCAGCGTCGCATTTGACGAGCGGAAGTTTGGGATCGTCTGTCTGCTGGAAGACGATTCCCTTGGCAAGTATGGATGGTTCGTAGCGCCCGGCTATCCGCTTGATCAATGCACTGAGGTCAGTGTCTGCCTGACGGAGCAGAAAAAATCCCTCTGCAAGATCACTGCTTTTTACATTCTCTGCCAGTGCACAATCTGCGCATCGATGAGAACGGCTGCAGACAGCATAATCATTGATTTTTGCGCTTTCTTTCAGAATATGGACGACCTGATCATTCAGTTCGAGCGCATGTGAAAGCAGGGAAATATCTTTTTCCGGCAGCGCTGATTTCATCGACTCAACCGCATGGTTCAATATAAAGCGAATACTCTGGAGCGGGCCGCATACGTCGAACAGCACCGTGGACTGCCAGAAATTCCGGAGATCTGAAAATCGATGTTCTGCATCGCGCACGCGGAGCAATGAATGAATCCGGGATGCTAACTCTGTGAAGTCAAGCGGCTTTAAGAGGTAATCCTTTGCTCCCTTTTCCATGCATTCTGCAGCCATAGAATAATCTTCAAAAGCAGTCATCATCATAACATCTGTGTCCGGATGTTTTGCCGTAATAAATTCCAGCACCTGTATGCCGTTCATTATCGGCATCATGATATCCAGAAGCACGATATCGTAATTTTTTTGTTCGATACGAGCCAGAGCTTCTTCACCGCTCACGGCTGAGTCTGCATCAAAACCCTGGGTACTCAGCTTCTTTTGAGTGGATACTGCGATCGCTATCTGATCGTCAACGACAAGAATTGAAGCTTTCATTCAAACATTCCTTTCCAACAAGCGTTTTTTCCATTCGATGATCTACATCCTTCGGCACATTAAGGAGCTATATATTTCTGAATTGTGTTCAGCAGTTCCTCCGGATCCATCGGCTTTGTATAATGCTCAACACAGCCGAGTGCACGAGTGCGTGCTATATCTTCCGGGCGAGCTTGAGCCGTAAATGCAATGATCGGGATGGCATAATACAGGGGATCTCCTTTAATGACGGATACGGCCGTATAACCATCCATAACAGGCATCTGCATATCCATAAGAATCAGGTCGGGCCGTTTCTTTTTCATAGCATCAATTCCTTCCTGACCGTTTGCGGCAATAACGAGATCGATATCGAGCCGGCTTCGGGCCACAACAAACTGCACTAAATCACAATTGCCTTCATCATCATCTACCAAGAGAACAACTTTGCCCATTAGATAAACCTCCATATAGGCATTGAGCGAAAATAGTTATTTCGAAAAATCCTCACTTGAGCGATCCGATATATTCGCGTATATACTGGAGCTTTTCATTGACTAAAATATTCATCTCATCGAATTCGCAAGTTTTAGAAATAAACCCCTCAGTGCTTTTCAATTCAGAAGCACGAATTTGGTTTTCCTCAAAAGGTTCACAGAGTAAAATAAAAGGAACTGTTTCATTCTTCGGACGGGTGCGCCAAAAATGCAGGAATTTGAATCCGCTCAATCCGCCCGTCTCCGCCATCGTATCGCAGACAACAATCGCCGGATTAAGTTTCTCGACTTTATCGAGCGCTTCTTCAGCGCTTGAAGCAGATGCGACTGCAAAACCGGCTTCCTTAAACCGCGGAACCAGCTCTTTCCGGAGAGTCTCGTCGGACGATATGAAAAGCATAGTGCCCCGGAACTGGCCTGTCACCAGTTCCATGAGGAAATGGGATTCATATTCCAGGTATTCATTAATGGATATTTGATAAATTTTGCGCAGCCATTCAAGCGTCGAGGAGGAACTTCGCAGTAATTTCCGCTTTGCGATTACTTCTTTCACCGCTTTTCCGTACATCATCAGCTTTACTTCCCGCGTTATCGAAGCTTCTACTTCAGGCGATATATTGAGAGCACGTACTAATCTCTGTATCTCCTCGGCTTCATCGCTTTTTGGCACGCCGAATTGCCACGCCTTCTCCAGCACAGCGCGTAATTGACGAACGGAGGCTTCAAGCTGCTGGTTCATAATTTCTTCGCGCGCCTTGCGTTCAAGTTCAAGTGAACGGCTGAGCTCATCGATTTGCCGGCGCATTTCGCTGATTGTCGCTGTGAGCAGCTGCTCTTTTATCTCAGATTCAGATTGAACAGGCTCGGCTTGGACAACCGCAGCCGCCGGAGGCACCAATTTTAAAATCTGGGGAGCGCCTGCAGCGAATCGTATTCGAATGATGTCTTAGATAGGATTCTTCAAAAAGTCTTAAACGCTCCTCGCACGCTGAGATGTACGGATTTGCAGGATCGATCTGTCTCGCTTCTTGTATTTCTTGACGTGCCTTATCAAAGAGGTTTTTCTTAAGATACTTATCAGAAGCAAGGAGATGCTCTTTCGCAAGCATCTTAATTTTTTCCGGGTTTGTCAATGCAGTCTGCCCTCCCCAATCATTGCGCTCTCCCCTGCAGCCCGTTTATCGATGTCACCCGCCGGGTGATATGCAGTATGATGATTATATCTCATGATCACGTATCTAATGTATTTGAACCCTTGCTAAGAAGCAAGAATATTGACTGCTCTTTATTGCCGGATTTATGTTTTGTATAGGGAAACACTTACAGATTTGAGTAGGACACACATTCTCAAAAGCTCGAACAGTTAAAAAACACACCGATGAAGCCGGATTTTTGTATTCTTTCAAGTTCATTGCATTACGGCCTGCCGTCAATAACGGCAGATATATCGTTCTCTCGCACTATCAAATCTCATTTCCCGGTTTCTCTGACCATCATCACTATCTTTTGTGCTGAACAATTTAATCCGGTGATATCAAAATGCACCTGCTGAGGCAGTTCCTTTCCATCATGAGTTATAAACTCAACGGAAATGATTTTAGTTTCACCCGGCATCAATGAAATATAATTATCGCTATACAACGTCTTCAGCTTTTCAGACTCTTCGGCCGAACTGATCCTGACAAAGAATGCCGGACGATTTGCAGTGTTGGATATCCGGAGGTTCATTTTCCCCGTTCCGTTTTTTCCTATCCTCAGTTCCGGAGCCGGGGCTTCGACATGCAGCGGTACTTTCTGGGTCTGCATTAATTCTGCAAAAATATTATTGTAGTCTTCCAGACTGCCTGTTCCGCTTACGGCGATGGGATACAATGCATCCGATATTTTACCTCCCGCTGCATCCTTAAGTTCTACCGAAATAAAAAATGTTTTCCCTTTCATGGAATCCGGAACGATGTAATCGATGGCGCTGATTTTTACCGAACTATTTGCTCCTGCAGCCGCTGATCCGACTTTCTCGGCCAGTACGCTGCCTTCACAACCTATCAGCTTTGCAGTATAAGTCAAACCCTTTAAAGGATTTTCCATATCGTTCAAGAGATATATGTCCGCTTTGAAAGTTTCACCTGCATTCCACAAATACCTCTCGTAATCCGCGGAAATATGGATGGGACGGGATGCACGTTTTAAAAAGTAGTAAGAGGGCTTTGGCGTACCATACCAATCGACGATAGACCAGGACAGGCACGGCCAGATATCATTGTACTGCCATACAAGAAATCCGCTGTTCCGAAATTTATTCGAACGGCAGAATTCCATATCGTATTCATTTCCCAGGGCCTGATACAATTGACCTCTTGTTATAAGTTCATCTATATTTGCCGATTCGCCGAATTCATTTGCATAACGAAGCAGCTTGCCCAGATGTCCAAAGCGCTCGCTCGATTCGCCATGATATTCGATGTACGTCGTATCCGGCGGCCACAACATATTCTGAGGCGTGAATCTGGCATAGTTTTCAGAAACCGGAGGTGCATTGAGTCCGGCTTCGCTGCGGAAGGGACGGAGAATATGATATTTTGTATACGGCTCCATTCGATGCCAAACACCCCAGTAGTGATCGTCGCCCATATAAGGAGAAGCCCGATGGAATTCCCGCTCCGGATCACGTCTCTGTATAAGATCAGCCAGCGCATCGATAACCGCTTTACTGCCTTTATCATCAGGATCGAATTCATTGCCGCCGCACCAGAATGTAAGACTGGGATGATTTCTTATACGGAGGATGGCAGATTCAGCGCCGTCTAAAAAATTCTCGCGGTCGATTTTCGAAAAATTGCGATTGCTGAGAAATTCCTGCCATGCAAGAATGCCGTATTCATCGCACAGTTCATAGAAATCATCAGTCTCGTATAATCCGCCGCCCCAGACGCGGAGCAGGTTAAAATCGGCGTCTTTGAAAAGCCTTAGCAGCCAATCATACTTGCCGCGGTCAAGCCGGAGCAGCTGGTCGACAGGAATCCAGTTGCCGCCCTTTGCAAACATTTTCTTACCGTTGATCTGGAATGTCCAGGGATAAGAACCCACAACATTCCCCAAGTGATGAGCATCTCCCAGATCACTTCCCATTGTTCTAAGAAAATCTTGAATATTCTCATTTTCAACCAGCTTCAATTCGCGAATACCGAACTGAACTGTTTTACTATCCGATTCTATGTTATGTTCCGAAACAGCAGTATTCAGAATATATAGATTTTGATCACCCATTCCATTGGGCCACCAGAGTTTTGGATCATTAACTTTAACGTCAAAATTCAAAGTCCTGGTTTCACCAGCATACAGCGAAGCCGATTGTTTAAACTCTGCAGCTTTGGACTGCGATTTCCTTTCTATAACGGAACAGGAGACCTGAACATCTGTTGCCGTATTGGCAACATTTTGAAGATCAATTTCAATATGACATACCGCTTGATCCGCAGAAAGAATCTGAGAACGGATATAAGGATTACTCAATCTTAACGGACCTGTTATACGGAGTTTAACAGGCCGCCATAAACCGATACCGATGCAATGCGGCCCCCAATCCCAGCCGTACATGCATTGGGCAATCGAATACAGTTGATCACGGGGAGTACGCCATGTAAGTCCGCGCGTCATCGTATTGTAACGTGAATCAGGAGGAGCTTCTAAACGCACTGCTATGCTGTTCTCCTGCCCATAGTTCAATATGCCGGAAACATCGAACGACCGGGGATTCAACATCCCTTTGAGTTCTCCGATGCATTTTCCATTGAGCCAACATTCGCCTTCGAATGAGCTGCCTTCAAAGAGAAGCTCTATAAATCTTCCCCGGATATCTGCATCAACCCGAAACTTCTTAAAAAACCACCATTCTTTTTGTTCCACCCAAAGAGATTTTTCGTTATCGTAGCCGACGTACGGGTCCGGAATCTCACCCGCTTCCAGCAATGCAGTCCTTACAGTACCGGGGACATTACACGGCAAACAATCCTTCGGCTCATTATCGGGCAGATAGAATTTCTTTTGACATCCCATGCCGGATGTAAAGTCCCTCATCAGCCAGGTTCCGCTAAGGTCGATGATTTTCTTTGTATCGGATATTCGATTCGTCATATCTTGACTTTTTGTTTGGCTTGCTGCTTTCTCTCCGCAAGCAAGAATAACTAAGGGACAGAAGAGGATTGCGAGATGAAGGATACTACACCGGAGCAATTTCGTTTTCATCTCTTTTTCTCTTCTCAATAATCAAGAATCGGAAGCAGCACAACCTGATTTATATACATCTCACTCTGATCTCTCAATCTGTGCCGCCGCTTCAAGAACAATCTCCAAATCAGTGACCCCTCTAAACCCGCTGAATCCGACGGAAAGCTTAGTGCCGTCTTTCAAAACGACCGGCTGTCCCCCTTCCCATCCGATGAAGTCCGGCTTGCTGATTCCTGCAACTCCCTCAGAAAGTTCGCCGCTATAAACCTTTTTCTCATATTCCCCGGTTTTCATCCCCGTCAACCAAACCTGGCTTGCCTTGATCCATGCTACGCGAAACGATTCGCGTGCACGAATTTTGTTATTGTTGACAAACAGCTTTCCGAATATTTCTCCGGCTTCATCGATAATGCAAACAGCAGTGTTGCCATTCGATACAGCCCGATCTTCTTCCCTCTTCATCATGAGAGGGACCAATTCGTCGAGTTTCCCGATCAGCCGGTCAATGCGTTCCTTGGTTTTGTTCATTATTTTTAAGCTCCAGTTTATTTTAAATGATAATAAATAAAAAGATCCGGTTCTGAAAGTTATTCCTTTTTTTAACTTAGTAAAAAGTATATTATAGAGCAAAGGAAACAGCGTCGGTCAGAACACGACACAACTTTCGCTCGAGATTCGGAAAAATAATTCGGTTTTGCAGGAATTCAGAAGCGAAACGCAGTATTCCTGATGCATCTTGTAAGAACGGTCATTGTAGTATATAGATTATTCCCCGCGGCTTAAGGACGGCATTCTGAAGCCGCTTCGTGCTTTAAGGTGAGGACCGGCATGCCCTCCTTTACATTCCGAACATCAGCCGCACTCCAAGCTCCTGCGGCAATCCGGCTTTGTAAATTTTTTCAGCGGCTTGCTGAATATCATATTCGGAACGGACCAGTCGATACTCCCATGTCGATGAATCGAAGATGCCGAAGGCAAGCATCGGATTCCTGTCACGCGGCTGGCCTATACTTCCGACATTGATAAGAAACCGTTCTTCTCTTGTAATCGATTTTACCCTGCCATTCCGCGAGAAGATTCCGGGAATATGCGTATGGCCGATAAAGCAGATTCTTTGATCGAAATTCTGAATGGCTGACGCAGCATCTTCAGTATCGAAGATATAATCCCACAATTCGGGAGAACTCGGAGATGAATGGACAAAGAGAATGTCCCCCTTGCGTTCGACCATCGGCAGCGAAAAGAGCAGCGCTCTGCTTGCGTCAGTGAAGTGTTCGGACGTCCACTGTAATGCTTTCGAAGCAATCGGATTGAAATCATTGGACTGCAAGGGATTCAGAACGGCCGCATCATGGTTGCCGAGAATAATTGTTGAACAGCGTGAACGGACAAGGTCGACGCATTCGTTCGGATTCGCGCCGTATCCCACAATATCACCAAGACAAATAACTTCATCGATTTTTTCATTATCGATGATCTCGAATGCTTTTTGCAGGGCTTCAAGATTCGAGTGAATATCGGAAATCATTGCATATTTCATATACTTCGGCCTGCGTATTCATTATGAATCCGGAAGGTAACCGCTGATGATAGCATGCAACAATGAAAGATTGCTCCTTCGCACGCCAGTCAAGATTATGCATTGATAACCCGGCGCTGCGTTATTGCGGCTTTTCCTCCGGCACAAGCACAACTTCAACATAATTCTTGACATCGAAATATTTACGCGCCGCCTCCTGAATATCGCCTGCCTTCAATCCGTCGACCAATTTCGGATAATCAAGTATGTGTTCCAGATTTTCGCCATACCAGTCATATGAGTACAATTGTCCGAGCCAGAAACGATTTTCTTTAAGATTGGTTTCATGCCGCCGCCTCTGAATCTCCTGAACTTTCTGAATATCTTCATGCCGTCGGCATCGACCTGCTTCAAGCTGTCGATCTGTTGAAATGCCGCATGAACCATTTCCGGGACACGTGCAGGATCGCATCCAAAAGAAATCGTAAGCGTATATTCTTTTCGCGGATATAAGGAAGGCGAAGCGCTGACACTCACGCCGTAGGTTCCGCTTTTTTCTTCGCGCAGAACGTTGCGCAGTTTGATGTTGGCAAGCTCAACCATCGCGGAAAGATCATACCGGTTTTTTTGTGTCCAGTCGAATGGCCCTGTAAAAACAATACGCACCGAGCTTTTTGGTTCGATGCCGCGAACCACCTTGTTTGCTAATGACACCCTTGGGCGCATGTATGTTCACATCTTTCCAGTTTCTTTTTTGCCGCCGACGGCAAAGCAGGCAAGATATTGCTCAACAAACGGTTTTATTTTGTCGACCTGAAAATTCCCGACAAAGAAAAATGTAAAACTGCCTGCATCAGCAAATCGTTCTTTATAGATGGAAAGCGCCCTGTCGTAGCGAACTTCTTCAACTGTCTGCAAAGAAATCGGACGTGTTCGGAAATGATACTGCCCCATCGTGAGCTTGCAGCGTATCTTGAAACGCCGCTTCTGGAGACACGCTGCGATTTTGCAATGCCGCACGCTGACGGGTCATCAGCGCGCCGAATGCGGCAGAATCCGAGCGTGCTGCGGTGAAATATAAATACACCAGTTGAAACAGCGTTTCTATATCTTCCGGAGCTGCGTTCCCGTTAAATCCTTCCGAGAGTTCCCCGATAGAGGGCGAGAGGTGGACGATTTTTCCCGCTAACATTTTTTGCAATGCAACAGCATCAAACTCGCCTACTCCGCTGACCGAAACCGCCGTCGGAGCATATTGCGCGGACATAAAATCTTTATCGGCAGAAATGGAAGTTCCGCCGCTGCTGTATGCTGAAAAAAGAATTTCATCGTTCTTAAAATCCGTCGGTTTCAACACTACATGCGCACCGTTGGATAATGTCCACTCCGTCACATTCAATGATTCATTCTTTTTTTCTTTCACAATTGAACCGGGCTTCGGCAGCTTTGCAATGAGCGGCTTCGTTGTCACTTGATCTTGATACGGCTGATAGGTTTTAGATCCTGCAGAATTGAGCACAGCAAGAACTTCCGCTTCGGTCGGAACTTTTACGCTTTCTTTTTGAGGAGCCGACACTGTAGCGACACGGTTGTTCGTTGTTAATAAAACTTTCGACAATTCGTTGATCTCGCTCAGTGTTATACCGGGCATATATTGTTTGTAAAGTGCAAACTCAGTTTCAATGCCGGGAGCCGGTTCGTCAATTAAATAATTTCGAGTCAATTCATCGGCAAATTCCTTCGATTCGGTTTTATCACGTTCATGATATGCCGTTTCCATCCACCGCAGCATTTCTTTTTTTGTGCGGTCTAATTCCGTCTGTGTAAAGCCGTACTGCTACAACGCGGTACGCTTCCGTCATGAGTGCATTTAAACCCTGCAAAATACTGTCTTCCTTCACAAGAGCGTTCAGAACGTATGCCTGTTTTCCGCCGATAAATCTTTGATTACCCGTACCTGGCGCTGATAAAAGGCGGATTAGCTTTTTGCAGCCGCTCATCAAGACGTTCATTCAGCATTTGGTCATAGAGCGTTTGTACAATTGTACGGCGGTAATCTCCGACGGTCTTTTCTTCTTCCTCAGTTCGCTTAAAGAATACGGTGACCGATGAGCGCGGCAATTCTTTATCCGTCGCAATCGAAACAAGCGTTTCGGAATGGTCGGGCAGAGTGTAGGTTAATCGTTCGCGCGCAGGGCGGCGGTTAGCCAGCGGTGCAAAATCTTTTTGTATGAGATTGTACATCCGGGCTTTGTCAAAATCGCCGACAGCAATGACCGCCATCAGCTCCGGACGGTACCAATCGCGATAAAACCGCCGCAGCGTTTCGTACGATGCCGTATCAATTATTTCCTTTTTGCCGATTGTCATGCGTACGGCATATTTCGATTTATAAAACAGCGTCGGCCAATGTTTCATTTGTATGCGCATGCCTGCACCGAGCCCAAGACGCCATTCTTCGCCCACCACACCGCGTTCTTTGTCGATTTCCGTGACTGTCAAACGTAACCAAGCTCGCCCATTCCTGCAAAATTCTCAATGCTTTGGCAACAAACTGAGCCGTATCGGTCGGAATTTGCAGCATATACACGGTCTCATCGAAGCTGGTATACGCATTCACATCAGGGCCCAGTTTAATACCTTCCCTTTCAAGGAAATTGATGAGTTCGTTCTTTGGAAAACTCTTTGTACCGTTAAACGCCATATGTTCGACCAGATGCGCCAGTCCCTGCTGATCGTCATCTTCCAGAACAGAACCGGCTTTTACGACTAAGCGAAGTTCAGCTCTCTTCTCCGGCTTTTTATTCTCACGTATATAATATGTCAGTCCATTTTCGAACTTCCCGTGCAGAATCTTCGAATCGGTCTTTAATGTATCGGACAGGCTAAGCTGCGTCTGCGCATGACAACAGAGAGAATAAATCGCAGTAAACATGACAAATATAAAACCGAATAGAAAATATTTTGTGAACTTCATAAAATCTCCAGAATGGTTAGAGTCTGTTCCATAAATTCGCCTGTTTCCAACATAGTAAAAAGTATTTTGTGGTTCAAAGGAAACAGGGGAAGGAAGCTTACATTGTAAACAGCAATAGTGAAACGTGAAAAAACAGCATAGAATACATTGCTGCTGTGCAGTCGATCCCGTTCTCCGGAGAAATCCGTCGAATCGTATGCATCTGCCGATGTTTTCCGGCACTGCAGAAAAAGAAAACAAAGACCCGGCAGAGTCTTAGCGCATATCTCCGTTTCCGCCTTGCGCTTTTAATACTTCATAAACTTTTAATGCAAGGGCATAAGGACTGAACGGTTTTTGAATGAAGTCGACGCCTTCATCTAATACGCCCCTGTGCGCAATGACATTTGCAGTGTAGCCTGACATGAAGATAGTTTTAATGTTAGGCTTTATAGTCTGGATTCTATCTCGAAGCTCTTTTCCGTTCATCGCGGGCATAATGACATCCGTAAGGAGCAAATGGACCTCTTTTTCATAGTTCTCGCAAATGATGATGCCTTCTTCCGGGCCTAAAGCTGTAAGCACTTTATAGCCGTATTTCTTCAGGCAATTCCTGGCTAATTCCAGAAAGTCGGGCTGATCCTCCACGATAAGCACGGTTTCACTCCCGAATATCGATTGCTCGAGCATGAGCCGGCTCTGGCTTTTCAGTCTCACCGTAATGACGCCGCAGGTAAATTTTAAACGTCGTGCCGCTGATCGGCTCGCTGTAGACGTTTATACTGCCTCCGTTTTGTTTTACGATCCCGTACACGGTCGAGAGTCCAAGCCCAGTTCCCTGTCCCTTGGATTTCGTCGTGAAAAAGGGCTCAAAGATCTTCTCCATTGTCTCTTTGCTCATTCCTTCGCCGGTATCGGTAAAGCTTATCATGACATATTCGCCGGAAGCAAAATCAAGGCGGTTCTGGGTATACGCCTGGTCCATGGAAACATTGGATGTTTCAATCGTAATTGTACCGACATCGTCTATAGCATCCCTTGCGTTCGTTGCCAAATTGACAAGTATCTGATCCAGTTGTGTACGGTCTATCTTCACGTTCCATATATCCTTTTGGGGATGAACGATGAGCTTTACGTTTTCCCCGATCAGCCTTTGGAGTATTTGCTGAAGAGATTGAATCGCCTCGTTCGGGTTGAGAACACGAGGGGAAACTGTCTCCCGCCGTGCGAATGCAAGGAGTTGTCTTGTAATATCTGATCCTCGTTTCGCCGCCGATGCAATCATCTCGACATAATTATATACCGGACTGGTTTTCTTCATTTTGTCCATGATTAATTCGCTGTACCCGATGATGATACCGAGAATGTTATTGTAATCGTGTGCAACGCCTCCTGCAAGTCTGCCGATGCCTTCCATCTTTTGCGACTGCAGCAGTTGTTCCTCAAGGTTTTTTCTTTCCGTAATGTCATAAGCCGAAGCAATGATCGCCGGCTTTCCGTCATAGTTTATCAACGCGCCGCTAAAGTCTATCCATATCGCTTCTCCGGATTTTTTCAGTATCTGATATTCGTAATGTTTCGGAACCTCCTTTCCTTCCATGCGTTCCTTTGATTGCTTCATGACACTTGCCCGAAAGTCCCGATGCACAATATCCATAGGAGCGAGCTGATAAAGTTCCTCGGCTGTATAACCTGCCATTGCCAGTCCGGCAGGATTTGCATAAAGAAATCTGCTCGGTATCATGAATCCATATAGCTGCTGCTGAACCTTCAACGAGAGCGCGGAATTTTTGCTCGCTTTCACGCAGAGCAATCTCAGCATCCTTCCGCTCAGTGATATCGCGGCCGACACCCACAAGACCGATAATCCTCCCTTGAGCATCACGCAGCGGCAGTTTGGATGTAGAGACCCAATGCCCTTTGCCCTCTTTGTCTATCATGAATTCTTCCTTGTTGAGCACGGGCCGGCCTGTCTTGATAACCGATTGGTCGTCGGCATAGTACTCTGCAGAATCTTTTGCCGGATAAAAATCAAAATCGGTCTTACCCAGTACATCTGCTTCCAATTGCTGTCCCATAAAACGAACATCCGCTGAATTCGCAACGGTTTTGCGGCATTCCCTGTCTTTCACATACACTGCATCCGGCAGATTATCAATTAAATACGGAGAAGATTTCGCTCGTACCTGAGCGCCTCTTCTGCCAGCTTGCGTTCGGTGATATCTCGTATCACGACAATGATTTGATTTTCCTGGAGAGGCAACAATCTGGCTTCATAAAAATGCTCCTGGCTCTGAATGGAAAGCGGATACTCTATGCTGACCATTGTTTTCAAGTCAAGCACTTGCCGAATAGCATCACGGAATTTTTGACTTACATGTTTCGATGGAACATCTTGAATTCGTTTTCCAATCAATTCTTTGGGCTTGAGAAAAAAATCGACTGTCGCGCCGGCTTTGTAATCAAGGATCCTGCCCTCGCTGTCAAGTCGAAACAGCAAATCGGGAATGGCTTGAAAGACAGTCCGCATTTCAGAATTTGTTTGGATGAGCTCCTGCGAACTCAATTCGAGTGATCGTTCAATCATTGTGCGGTCAACATCGGATTCATGATATGCATCGTTTACCGCATCGATGAACTCCTTCCACTCTTTTGGAACATCAAATTGATCGCCAAAAGATCGCCTGATCTGCCGTTTCAAGAGACTGTGCATGTGTTCCATCTCTACTCCTCTGACAAAGTAGTAATAGTCATAGTTTGATTATGCAATTCGCATTGAGTACCTGGAGCGAACGGGGAAATCTCTCCATACGAGTAGAACCCTGTTAGAATGGCAGAAACTCCTAGAACATCCTGCACACTCTCTACTTCCTCTTCGATTCGCTGCTTCAGAACAAGTTTCCTCCCGACACAACTGATAAGAATCGCCAAAGCGGGGGTAACAGATCCGATTGCCTCGAAGCTTGTCCGTGCTGCTCCTACAGCACCGTCTATGAGACGGTCGAAATTGGCTTTCATGAAACCGTACGTATGAACCTTCGGGGACATCTCCCGCAAATGTCATGCTGCTGGTGTTTTCATCGATCGATAGAATCGTACGTACAACACCTGTTTCGCCTGTCTTCGTCCGAAGGCTCAACGGGAACAAAAGTCCGGTAACGGGCAGGCCTTTTGCATGTTCCCCTAAATACTTCTTATACAATTCCAAAGCGGAATGTCCATCAAGCTCATATAATACATTTCCTTCAGACTGCGTAACCAGCCGTTCCGGTCCGAAGGAATCCCATCCGCCTAAAGAGCCGAAACCGACTTTTAATCTGCTTCCATACAAACCAAGTATGGCAATTGTATTGGTCTGAGGGCCGTTGTCCCCCAGTACGAGTGTCTCTTCAAAGCGTTCACCGTCGCCGGCCAGTCCGCCTGTTGCGGTGACTCCCTCCGGAAGGCGCTCAATCAATCCCCTGACAAGTTCGCTTCCATTCACTTTCAATCCGTCCGAAAGGACAAGAACATGCATAAGTTTTTTCTTCTCATCGGATCCTGTTACGGGAATTGAGCCCGGAAGCATCTCTGCCAAATATTTTCCGGCTTCGTAACTGTTTGCTGTCCGATTCAGATCCGCGTGCACACCCCTGATTTCCGTATGGCCGAAGTGCACGGCAGTAACGACAAGAGAATCATCCGTGACCCGTGTCCCGCATATTTCCCCGGCAGTCGAACAACCGAAAGCATGTGCATGGGGATATATTTTTCTTATTTGTTCAAACACCTTTTGATCTTTGAGGATCGATGAGGCGCCAAATATAAAAATCAATTGAGCAGTTTCCGAGATAGTCCGAGGGGGCGCTGGAATCCATCCTTGAGCAGCCGTCCATTTCGTTTGTTCTGCTTTCATGACTTATTTTCTCCCGTCTGTTCTCAAGTGCACAAAGAACCCGCAGAAACAATTTTCTCCCGGCAATATCAGCATATTGCTGCGCGTTCACAAAAAGGGGAACTCGTATCCACAGATGCCTGATGAAAAGGGCTGGTGCCATTCCAATAAAATAATATTGAATTCCATGAGGCCGGGCGCCGCGGAAACAATGCATTTCTGCATGAGATGACACATCATTACTTAATTGGAGCGGCACTAATGAGCATAAACCTGGCCGAAGGAGAATAGCAGGCGGGAAAAACCTGCTTCCCGTCGATATGTGTTGAAGAAAGGCCGATATGTTCAGTCTTAAGCCGGCTTTTTCTTTTTTTATTTTTGTCATTTTCTGTCCGTCGCGATCTCATAGGAAATCGCCGTCCGATTGCTCAATACTCGATACGCCTTTTCACTATCCGAAGATAATGGAAAAAGCCAAATTGCGCCATCCCAAAACTGAAGAAAAACAGTCGAAATACATCAAAACGGACTGATTGTGCATCAATACTGATTTATAATTTAGTTTTTGGCTTAGACATTGGCAAGTCGGCACAAAAAAGCGGCTCCGATAACGGGGAGTGTAATCCTAAAGTGTGGCTAGACCCGGGCTGCAATTCTTACTTTTAGGTTTTACTCATATTATTCCCTTGGCGGATAAAAACAGCGCGGCAGGTCATGTTTTATTGAATTCTCAGTGAGGAGACGTTCTGCAATGCTGCGATTGCAGAACGTCCGTCCACATTAGTATCGCGCAGAGAAACTGAGAGTGTCCTTTTTAAAGTAGCAGATCATGTTGAGTATAACCATTTTTATTGTTTTTATTTGAGTAAAATGAGCTTTTTAACGCCTGAATAAGAACCTGCAGACCCGCCGTCAGGTGCGGCACCCGTTTGGCCGGCATATATTCGATAAAAATAGACTCCGCTCGCCATTTCCGATGCATTCCATTGCCGGGCATAGTCTCCGGCATTTAATTCCTCCGATACAAGCGTCGAGACTTCACGACCGAGCAGATCATAGATTTTCAAAACGACAAAAGATTGCGCAGGGAGCGTAAACCTTATTGTCGTGGAAGGATTAAACGGGTTAGGATAATTTTGATAAAGAGTAAATTTTGTCGGAATGCTCACATCGTTATTCACCGCGGCAGGCATTTCAATCGGCAGTGTAATAACCCATAGTTTCGGGGAATTGTTATTCCCCTGCAGTCCCGTTTCTACGACATAGAGAATATTGCCGACTTTTTCAATGCCGAGAGGCGAATTCAAGCCCGAGACCAGTCTTGTCATGTGAGCTGTGTACTGGCCGTTGAGCTTTGTCAGTGCAATACAAATCAGATCCTGGCTTGTATCGCCGAGCGCTGTAATAAGTCCGCTGTTTGAAAAACTAATAACGAATGCACCGCCTTTGAGATTACCGGCAAGCAGAGAATCATTGTCAAATACTATTCCATCGACCGAACGATGAGGAGTAAAAGTCGAGACCGTACGGCTTATATTGCTTGCATCAAGTACCGCGCCTGTTGTCGTATCCCGGAATTTATCAGCATCCGGTCCTGCATTTGGAATCGGCTCGGTAAAAGTAATGCTGTCCGGGCGAGGAGGATAAGTGGGATCGTTGCTGTACGTTGTATACAAACTTCCGCCGCCCCACGCGTAAGGACTTAAAAGCGGATCAGTGTGCGGATTGTAGTCGGCGTATTGTTGAGGCGTATTATTCCCCCCGATTCGCCATGGGAACCCATAATGATGCCCTTGCTCGAGCATATTAAATTCATCTGGATCGTCCCTGTCATCGGAATTATCCGGGCCGAACAAATCGCCGTTCGGACCGTAGGTGAGGTCGAAAGTATTTCTAATTCCTTCTGCAAAAAGGAACCCGTTCGAGCGGAGCCACTGGCGGTCGTTTTGGAGGAGAATATTTTGTCCGTTGACCGGAAGTCTCAGGATAATGGATGTGAGGCCGACTTCACGAAATCCTCCGTGCATTTCACCGTGGTCGGTGGCAGCTCCGCTGTTGACATAGATTGAATCACCCTGTTTGTTCAGGACAATGCCGCTCATCCGGTGATTATAAATATTCCCGTAGGGATATGCAACGGTGTGTGCGATGACGCTCCATGTCCGATGTTCGCTTCCTGCTGTGTCAGGAACCCCTTTGACGATCGTCGCTGTTCCAAATTGCCCTGTTGAATCATTCCCCACCAGGTACATCGTGCCGTCGGTTCCGATGATCATGCCTAATGGCGCATTCAGACCGTGATCCGACGTTTGGTAGACCGTCGTCAATACTGCCGAACCTCCCGTCGTCCAATTAACACGCTGGATAATCCCGTTATTCTCAAGAATATAGAGATTGCCGGAAGCCGGATCCCGCTTGATCCGAACCGTGTTTTGACCGACAACGGCAGCCTGTTTGACCATGATATCGGATCTTGCCGTTTTCGGCTGAGCGCTGATCAGAGCAGTGTATAAGCAAATCACAGGAAAAAGAATCGAAATTATTTTTGTGCAGCAGATATGAACCATGAGTATCTCCTTAGGTATGGTCTTTCTTCAACACGGGACTATCAATGAGAGTTTCATAGAAAAGATATGTGTTTTTCGAACCGGCAAGTATAGCTGCTGCATTTAAAAAGAATCTCCGGTGTGCTTTTCCGCGGAGGAGATAATTTATTTTTGCAGGATAAGCTGAGTTTCGATTATTTTGAATGAAGATGCTGGCTGCGTTTTCATAAAGGTGTTTCTTTTGAGTTTGACAAAAATGTTGCGTAGTTTAAATTAATATCAACTGCAGCAACGATTTGAAAGATTCCATTGAAAAATAAAAAATTGTTCCTTCTTGCAGCTTGCTTTAATATGGCCATCCTGCACGCTCAAACCGATAGCATTTCCATCCAGACCGTCTCCAACTACAATCAATGGGGATGGAATGCTATTGTGATGCAGAATGATTTTGTCACCATTGCAGAAGTGCCGGCTATCGGTGGACGTATCATGCAGTACGACTTGGGAATTTTCCCCTCCCTTTTTATCAATTCTGCAGAGCTTGACTCTACTTACACTCCGGCGCAAAACGGGATCTGGCACAATTTCGGCGGCTACAAGACCTGGCCTGCGCCTCAAAGCCGATGGCCCGGCACTTGGCCTCCGCCTTCAACACTCGATTGCGGCTCTTATGCTTCGCAGATCGATTCCACATCCGGAGATTCGGTTTCCGTTCTCGTAACAAGCCCGGTTGAGCAATGGGTTGCACCCGGTCTTCAGTATAAACGTAAAGCGACTATATATCCGGGAAGCAGCAGAGTTAAAATGGAACAGACCATGATCAACACAGGGTCAAGTGCTGTCAGCTGGAGCATGTGGTCTATTTCACAGTCTATTGTCCACCATCCGAACAAATCAGACTATCAGAATTACTGGGTTTATTTCCCGATCAATCCGGCCAGCGTCTTCGGACAAAGCGGCGTAAGTCCTCAAGGTGCTTCCAGTGCATGGAAAGGTGCAGTCGCGCCTGGCGTGTACGGCGTCCAGTTCACACCTGACAACAAATTGATTTATTCAGACCCGGACAAGGGCTGGATTGCCTATGCCGATATCTCGGATACCGTTATCTTTGCTAAAACCTTCGATATTTTCGAAGATGCCCATTATCCTGATAGCGCCCGTGTAACTGTCTATGTGAGCGGGACATCCCCATTATATTTAGAAGTTGAAGTGAAATCTCCCATCGTTGAACTTGCGTCCGGAGGCGGAGAATATACATTTACGGAAAACTGGTGGACTGCAAAAGTCCGGGCTCCGGTTCTCGAAGTTAATTCCGTCGGCGCGATTGCCCGCCGTCTTTCGTACAACTCAGCGGCACAAATTATATCCGCCGTGTACGGTGCATTTTACAGAGGGACTGCTCAGATCGTATTTCTTGATGCAAACAGTCAGATTCTCTCCGAAGGAACGCAGCATACGATATCGCCGCTCAATGAAATTCAGCTTCAGGATACGATTGCAATTCCAATAGGCGCGAAGACGGCAGAGATTCAGGTCCGCAGCATAAGCGGGGGTCTGATCGGCATCCTGGACAGCGCAGATGTCGAGCAGCTCCTGACCGGTGTCGATGTTAAGGAAACGGCTTTCCCTCTCGAATATCATCCGGCGGCGAATTATCCGAATCCGTTCAATCCGTCAACGACCATAAATTTTACTGTGATGCAACGGGGATTCGTATCACTCAAAGTTTTTGACATACTGGGCAGACCGGTAGCAGTACTGATAAATCAGATGCTGGCACCGGGAACCTATAATACTTTGTTCGATGGTTCGCATCTTTCAAGCGGCGTATATTTTTACCGCCTTGAGACCGGAAGCATCAGAGAAACGCATAAAATTGTATTGCTCAAATAGTAAATGACGAATACTCAATGATGGATAATTCGCTGCGCCTGGTAGGTGGTTCGGGGCATGCGAATGTGCTGCAGTGCTGCCGTGCTGCAGTACTGCGGTTTGGAAGTGCAAAGGTGCTGCTTTTCGATGTTAATGTTTGATGAATCATTTGGCTTATCGTTCTACAATTTACGAACTGACAACAGCATCACTCAAATTTAAATAGGGCTGAATCTATTATGAATAAAAAACTTCTATTTGCGACGATCGTGTCGGCTTTAGGCGGGTTTCTCTTTGGATTCGATACTGCTGTCATTTCCGGCACCACTGAATTCCTAAGACCCTACTTTGGACTCACCGACTCGACGCTCGGATTTACAGTTTCCATAGCATTGATCGGCACTGTTATCGGATCGATTGCTGCCGGAAAACCGGGAGACATCTTCGGCCGGCGCTCTATGCTTTTCCTGTGCGGACTGTTATATTTCATCTCGGCGATAGGGTGCGGAACGGCACAGAACTGGTACGTTCTTCTGTTTTCGAGGTTCCTCGGCGGACTCGGAATAGGAGCCGCCTCTGTCATGGCGCCTATGTATATTGCGGAAATTGCACCGGGACGCCTCAGAGGAAGACTTGTAGCGGTCACTCAATTCAATATTGTCGCCGGAATCCTGGCGGCCTTTTTTTCCAATTATCTTCTTGTGAATACCGGCGACGGCAACTGGCGCTGGATGTTCGCGGTTATGGCAATCCCGTCGGCTGTTTTCTTTTTACTGCTCTTCTTTGTACCCGAGAGTCCGCGCTGGCTTGTCAAAAAAGGATTGATCGAAAAAGCGCGCTCCATACTTCAGATGGCAGGGGCGGAGCAGGTCGAGTCCGAACTTCAGGATATTGTCAATTCTTTAAAAGAAGAAACCGGCGGGCGTGCTGCAAAGCTCTTCCAGAAAAAATACCGCTTTGTGATCACGTGCGCCGTTCTGCTGGCGGTCTTCAATCAGCTCTCGGGAATTAACGTTATCATGTACTATGCCCCTTTGATCTTCGAGAAGACCGGGCTTGCTACAAACATCGCCATGCTCAACACGGTGGCCGTAGGAGTTACAAATCTTTTGCTGACAATCGCGGCGATGTTCTTTATCGACAGGCTGGGCCGAAAAACGCTTCTGCTGATCGGAGCAGTCGGCATGTTCTTCTCGCTCTCCGGTGCCGCACTGAATTTCTACAGCAATGCTTCCGGCGGTATAGGAATCTTGATCTGCATTGTGGGATTCATTGCATCGTTTGCGTTCTCGCAGGGAGCGGTTATTTGGGTCTTCCTGTCCGAAATCTTTCCGAATAAAGTGAGATCGAAAGGGCAAGCCCTCGGATCTTTTACACATTGGGTCATGAATGCTCTTATTGCATGGACATTCCCGACCGTTTTGACAAGACTGGGCGGCGGAAATGCATTTATGTTTTTTGCCGTCATGATGATTCCCTTTTTTATTTTCGTCTGGAAGATGCTGCCGGAGACAAAAGGACGGTCTCTTGAGGATTTGGAAAAGTTCATTCTGTCAAAGCCGTAGATTTATTTTGTCTTATTATTTTAAAGAGCGAGCCTTGCGAAGAAATCAAAAAATGTTTCTTGCTATAAACATTCGGCCTGCAACTCTATGCCTCAAACGATTTTCATTTATTAATAAGAGGAGAAATCATATGAATTGGCGTGCAAAAACGTTCCTTACTGCAGGATTGCTGTTGTCCTGCTTTAGTGCCGGGTTTGGTCAGGACTCGCCAAGCACGGTTCCCTGCTATAAACTCGAAGGAACGGAAATTCGAGAAATTCATTCGAAAATCACGAATCAAGATTATGAACTCATTGTGAACCTTCCGTACAGCTATAAGCAAAATCCCGGCAAGCGTTATCCAGTCGTATATTTTTGCGACGGTTTTTACGATTTTCCGCTTTTGTCGGAAATTTACGGAGACGAAATATTCGATAAAACAATCGGTGAATGCTTTCTTGTAGGTTTTTCGTACAAAGGGAAAAATCTTGACTATGGAAAATTGCGCGTGTACGATTATTCGCCGACCGACATAAAACAGGGCAATCGAACAGGCGGTGCACCCGAATTTCTAATCGTTATCGAGAAGGAATTCATTCCATTTATAGAAAACACCTACCGCGTCGATCCAAGCTTCCGTGTCCTCGGCGGGAGTTCCATGGGCGGGCTCTTTACTTTGTATGCGATGTTTACAAAGCCGGCGTTGTTCAATTCGTACATCTCTATCAGTCCCGCTGCGGGGTGGGATAACGGCTGGCTTTTCGGCGTGGAAGAAGCGTTCCATCAACAGCATTCTGAATTTCCGGTATCGCTGTATATGACAGGAGCGGAAAAAGAATTTGCCGATCAGCCGGCATTTCTGGAAAGTATCAAATTTTTCGGAGCAGTTCTCCAAAAACGCAGCTATAAAAATTTCAGATTCGAATTTCGCGTTCTGGATGATTCGTACCATGCAGGATCAAAGCCGGAAGGATATACAAGAGGCTTAAAGTTTGTCTTCGAACCGATTCTGCAGAAATAATTCTGCAGCTGGAAAATATTGAACACTTTCGTATTTTTTTTATGTTCCTCGACCGCCGGCCAAGCTGAAAACGCCGCTGGATGTGTTCGGGATAGCTGCAAAGAGAGTCCGCGACATCGCCGCCGGTTACAGATATTGGATTAAAAAAGCCAGCACAAACGTGTCATACCATTTACCATTGAGCGCCGACTATGCCTTAAGGGGCACTGTAAAATAAAAGATACTTCCCTTACCCACCTCGCTTGACGCACCTACTTCGCCGCCGTGTTCTTTGACAATTTTTTTCACAATCGCGAGTCCAAGTCCAGTACTTTTTTCTCCGGCCGTCGGAAGCACCGATGTACGCGAGTATTCCTTAAAAAGTTTGGATAATTCCTCGGGAGGGATGCCCTGGCCTTGATCGCGCACCTCAAAGCGGATATGATCGCCTTGCTGCTGCACACGGACCGTTATGCGGGTGTGCCTGTCCGAATATTTTATTGAATTGCTCAAATAATTATCGAGGACTTGTTTTATTCTGTTGCCGTCCGCTTCCATACATTTCGGAAGAGCCGCTGCATCCGCTTCCAGACCGATGGTAATATCCTTCTGTGATGCAAACATCTGCTGCGTATACAGAACCGATGCAAGCATAGGCTGGATTTCGACGGAGCTTTTTTGCAAAGGAAGCTGCCCGCTTTCAATCGTCGTGACATCCAGCATATCGTTAATCAATCTGGATAGCCGATTCCCCGGCACTGCGGATGAATTGGAGCATTTCATAGTTCTCTTTCATACCCTTGAGTTGTTCGTCTTCCATCAATAATTCAGAAAATCCTATCACTGCATTCAGGGGATTCCGAAGGTCATGCGCAGCAATTCCCAAAAATTTATTTTTAAGATTATTGAGTTCGATCAGTTCCTGGTAAAGGCGAGCTTTTTCAATGACAATGGCAATCTGCCCGGCTATCTGTTCATACAGTTCCGTGTGTTCATCTTTATAGGTATTCAATTCGAAACTGGAGAAAAACAGGAAGCCGATATTTTTTTCCCTTGAAATCAACGGGCAGGTTAAACTGGACCGCACGCCCTCCTTAAGGATATCTTTTGTTGACTGTGAGTTCGGATGATGGATAAAATATTCCTCCAGATCATTGATAATCCGCGGTCTGCGTGTCTTTATAATGTTTTCCAAGCTGCTCCCCTGAAGCGGCTGTGAATATCCAGTTGAAATACTTATTTGGCTGGCCTCGGATTTTGACCATCGCGCACGAACGACAGCGCCGTTTTCTTCTATCAGGGAAAGACCGATTCTGTTATAGGGAATAATCGCTTTAAACAGGTCGTATATCTGCTGACAAATATCATCGAGGAGCAATCCAGCATTAATCTTCGTCGTCACTTCAGAAAGCTGCTTGATCTCGTCGAGATGTACCTGCATTTTTTGAAGTTTTCTCTCGACTTGTTCAATCAACATCCGCTGCCGGGAGAGGCGGGCTTTAATAGCAATCACTGCTTGATCTAAATTAAACGGCTTATGCAAAAAATCGTCTGCGCCAAGATTCATTCCATAACGATAGGTGACCGGATCATACAAAGCTGTTGTAAAAATGAACGGGATTCCTGAGAGCTCTTCCACCTGCCGGAATGCCTCGAACGTCTCATATCCGCTCATTTCGGGCATGATAATATCGCATAAAATAATATCGGGTGGAGTTTGCAGCGCAAGAGCTTTAGCTTCATTGCCTGATTGAGCTGTTATGCAGCGATAGCCGCGCCGTTCGAATCCCTTTTTAAGCGTCAGGGCATATGCAGGCTCATCGTCTATTAAAAGTATAGTTTCCATATTGTTCCCTCGTTCCTTGAATTGCCTTCCTCGTCAGTTCAGCAGGACTTCTGATGAAAGCAGATTTCACACATCAGATTCAGCCGATTCCAAGCTTCCTTCATCTCTTTATATAAAGAATTTCATTCATAATCAACTTGCGTTTTTCTACGTATCCATTTGTTCAATTTGAATGTTTTAAAAAGCTTGCGACGAATCGGGTCATTGTAATGCGCGGATCCCTGCCGTGTAAATTCATCATATTATCCCTCATCCATTTTCATTCCACTCCTTCCCCACCTTGCAGAATCGACAGATACCGCAATGCCTTGAAGGCCAGCCCTTTCTTCATCGGCAGGATTTTGGAAAATAAAAAACCCCGGAAATTCAAAAATCCCCGGGGTTTTTTGGAAGCAACAGTTCCGGAATTATTTCAGTAATAACATTTTTTTCGTTATGACAAACGATGAACCGCTCAGGCGATAGAAGTAAACGCCTGATGCGACCGCTATTCCGTGTCCGTTGGTTCCGTTCCACGTTACCACATAGGAGCCCGCTTGATACACTCCCTCCGCAATGGTCGCGATCTTTTGGCCGAGTAAATTATAGATTGTCAGTGATATCTTGTCACTTTGAGTCAGATTGAATCGGATTTGGGTTGTCGGGTTGAAAGGATTGGGATAATTTTGACCGAGGGAATATGTCGATGGAATGCTGACGCCTTGCACGTTCGGAACAGATGTGATATCCGAGCTAACCACGAAGTTTTGTGCAGCAGCAATGTCGGCGCCGGATGAATTATAAGACGGACTGACATTTGATGCAGCCAAGGTCGTATAATCATGACAATCCATCAACATCGAATAAACGCCGGGAGCCAGTCCAGTAATCGTATACGCACCCGATGCGTCTGTCAATGCATAACCGGCGACATTACCTGATGAATCAAGCGCATACACAAAACCTCCGGAGATCGGATATCCTGTAATCGCCGCTGCATTGGCAGTTGAAAATCCTGCTTTTGCTCTTGCAGGGCCGGTCGGATTAATGGGTTCGGAAGATGTCGCGCTTCCGTTAATAGATGTATACCCTATAGACGACCTGAGAATCGGATGAACAAAAATATCAATGCCGCCTGCTTCATTGCCGTTCAAAGATATGACTGTTGCCAGCTTCCATTGAATCGTCAAGGCACCGGATGCATTATAAAATGAGGGTGCATACTGGCCAAGCGGAATCGCGAGCACACGGTATTGACCGGGCGGCAAATTAATCATATCGAATTGTCCGATTGAGTCAGAATCAAAAATAAAATGGCGGTATATCAGAATCGAATCATTTGCTGTCCACCACTGGCGATAGGCGATAACGCGGGCGAAAACTCCTTTTTGGGATGCAGTATCGATAACTGTGCCGGTGATTTCGCCTGTGAAAGAAGCCGGAATCGGGCGAAGTGCAAAATTGATATTTGTCGTATCCGATGTCAGACTGAAAATATCCGATTCCAGGATATTACTTTCATTATTATAGAAGAGTTTATGGTACCCTTGCTGTCTGGCACGGACGATATAATATCCTTTGGGCAGACGAAGAGAATAGCTGCCTGTGGAATCGGTGGTTGTATGATACAGCCATCGTGAGTCGCTGTTCAAGTTCATATTGTATTCCGGCAGCGGATTATTCGGGTCTAAGGATTCCCGAACACCTTCGTTGTGCATTGAATCATTTGCGAAGAATTTTGAGCCGTTCAGAACAAATTCAGCACGCGCCCATACAATAAGGGCGCCTTTAATGGGATTGCCTAAAGTGTCGGTTACCATTCCTCTGGCATGATACATCGGCAAATTAATGCTGTCTGTAATGAGAGAAAAATTGGCGGTAAAAACTGTCGGTGAATCTGCAATCGATATACTCGATGCCCCGGAGCGGAATCTTGCAAGATTATACCATTGCGGCAAATAATGCGGATTGAATGGATACGCTTCAACAAAGTACATGCCAGGATCAACATCTTTTATCGTATAATTGCCGGCTGAATCAGTGAGAGCGTGGTATCCCAGATGAAAAACTTCATCTCTTTTATACAGACTTATAAGAACTTTCTTGATGCCGTTTCCATGAAGACTATCTTTCACGATTCCTGTCACCGTTCCATTACCGCCGGAAACTGCAATGGAATAATTTTGTAATGCCTTATCGCCGTATGACGAACTGGCGATAGCGCTCACATTGTAATACCCGCGCATGGTTGGTGTCCAGCTTATCAAACCAGAAGAATCAATCGTCATTCCGGGGGGCTTGAGAAATAATCTGTAATTCAAGACCGCAAATGCGCTGTCCGATGATGCACTGAGCTGGTAGGAATAAAAAACCCCGACACGCCCTTCTTCAACTGGATTTGAGGTAATCGTGATATTATCGGTTCTGGGAGTAACATCTACCGCTGCATAGGAGCTGCGGATGAGCTTGCCCTGCGCATCCGTTGTTTTAACGACATATAAAAATGAAATCGGCGCGATTACTTTTGGCGTATCGACATAAAATGTATCGATAACCGACGCTCTTTCAGTGAATTGAATCGCCGTATCGACAGTCAGACTGCCCGATATGACACCACGGAAAATTTTATATAAATGCGAACCTGTATCGCTGGGAGCCGTCCAGGACAGATCGACGGTTTGATTTTCCGTTACAATGGCTTTCAAAGGAAACGATGAAAGGATTTGAGATTGGACAGCGGTGCTTAAAGATAAAAGCATGATGATCGCTGCTGATATGAAAAAAGTAAGTCTATGTACCACAGGATTCTCCGGACAAAGTTAAAGTCTCTTTGGTTCACACGAACCATTCGTTTTCTTCTGTTTGTATTAGATTCATGAATGAATGATTTAGTTTAATAGTCTCTTCCGAGTTTTGTCTCATTGTGATGAATCACAACTGTCCGGTTGATGTCTTGCACAAATTCTGTACCAATGCAGGTTTATTGAGCTTTTTCAAAAAATAATTGATCATATATTGCTTTCCCTATTTGAAATCGAAAACAATTCAAAAACTATATATCACTCATGTTGACAACGACTTACAGAAATTATAAATGCTCTCAACCGGACACTACTGGTGATGAATATCAAGTTTATTCTGTACGAAGAAGTTTCCAAAAGAATGCGAATTTCTCTTTAAAGCGAGATCCACGGCCTGCAATAATGCAGGATGTGGATATCAGCGTTTGTCTGGCAAATGAGATTCGAGGGAGAACGCGGCCGGCGTTTCCGATCGGATAGGCTTAAACCGCGCTTATTTGCTGTTACCCTGTATCATAGAACGGACTTTTTTCAGCAGGGCTGTAGTGGTGAATGGTTTTTGGAGAAAATACATTCCTTCCTCCAGCACGCCTCGTTTTGCAACGATATCTGCGGTATATCCGGAAATAAATAATGTTTGTAGAGAAGGATAAATCATTTCAAGACGTTCTTTTAATTCTTTCCCGTTCATTCCCGGCATCACAACATCAGTAATGAGAATATCTATCTTCATCTTGGTCGTTTCGACGGCAGCCAATGCTTCCGACGGAGCGAGAGCGCATAAGACCGTATGCCCGTGGGATTCTAATAAATCTTTTACCAAAGCTAAGAGTTCTTCTTCATCCTCTACGACAAGTATGGTTTCTTTTCCCGAAATGTCCATGTCATCCTGGTTTTCCGTTTGCGGATCGACTTCGCCGATGTACCGGGGAAAATAGATTGTGAAAGATGTCCCTTTCCCGACACTGCTTGCAACATTAATGAATCCATTGTTTTGTTTAACGATGCCAAATACTGTCGAAAGCCCTAATCCGGTGCCTTTATCTTTTGGTTTCGTTGTAAAGAAGGGTTCAAATATCTGCGTCAGAGTAGCGGCGTCCATGCCGCTGCCCGAATCTTCAAATGAAAGTGTGACATAATCTCCGGGAGTTATATCGCCATGGAGAGTTTCAATCTTCTGGTCGATGTGCATAGATTCATCGTTTGAATGATAATACTGCCTGTATTGATGATAGCATCTCGAGCGTTTGTAGCCAGATTGGTCATAATTTGTGTAAACTGAGTCGAATCGATTTTTACGTTCCACAATTGCTCCTGCTGATAAACGGTCAATTTTACATCTTCACCGATCAGCCGGCCCAGCATTCTGTTCAGCGATATCAGTTCTTCATTCAGATTCATGACAACCGGAGCAATAATTTGCTGGCGTGAAAAAGCCAGCAGCTGTTTCGTAAGATTAGCCGAGCGTTCTGCTGCTGCAATAATGGATTTAACTTTACTATGAGCGGGGCTTTCCGGAGAAATTTCTATCTCTAATAACGCGGCATATCCCAGGATCACGCCCAGCATGTTATTATAATCGTGCGCCACTCCTCCTGCCAATCGCCCTATTGCTTCCATTTTTTGAGATTGGAGGAGCTGCGACTGCAGTTTCTTTTTCTCCGTAAGGTCTCTAATAGTATAGACCATACCGAAGGGCTTCCCATCCGCTTGACGCAGGACATCGCCGTTTACTTCACATTCGACCGAGGATCCATTTTCATTCACGATGGTATACTCTTGAGTACCCATGTATCCAACGAACATTTTTTTAAAGTTCTCATGAGCCCTCATTTTGTCTTTTTCCGAAATAAATGAGAAAATGTTTTTCCCCAGGATTCGTTCATTTGTCGTATAGCCCAGCGATGGAAAACCGGTTTCATTGACAAAAACGATATTGCCTTCAAGGTCGGTTCGGACAATAATATCTGAAATAGCGGTAATGAGTTTGCGGTAGAGTTCTTCACTCGCCTGCAGGGCTTCTTCTGCCCGCTTGCGTTCGCTTATATTTCTGCTAATTGTGAGAACTGACCGGACATCCCCCATGGAATCAAACTCAGGATACCCGCGCCAATCATACACATGCCGACCATTCATCCCGATGAAGACCAGCTCGGTTTCAAGCGGCATCTTGCTGTCGATGATTTTTCGAATCATCGATTCTCTCTGTTCTGCTTGTTCTTTTGTGAAGCCGGCCTCTTGAATTGTCTTTCCCAAAAATTCATCCGGTTTCAGGGAACTGATCTCGCTGACAGCAGAGTTGACAAAAAGGTGCCGGAGATTTTTATCGAAACGAGCGATAATATCGGGAGTATTCTCGATAAGCGTTTTATACCGCTCCTTGCTCTCGCGCAGTTCCTCTTCTGCATTTTTCCGGTCAGTGATATCGCGCGTGGCAGCCATTCGCACGCGTCTGCCCTGGTAAAGTATTTTTTTCCCGAATACTTCAAGTATTATTTTTGTTCCATCTGCCCGCAGTCCTTGAATTTCGAAGCGGCCCTCGAGTCCTAATGCAATATGTTCGAGAAAGCGTTCGTGCATTTCATTCGGCATAAAATGGAGCATCGATCTGCCGACAACTTCTTCGCGCGTGGATCCGAACATCCGGCACATGGCATCATTTACTTCGAGGATTATTCCATTGTCGTGAATCGTAATCCCCTCAACTGTCGCATCCCATAACTCACGGAATTGAGATTCGCTCGTCCGCAGCGCCGTCTCTGCCTCTTTGCGTTTGGTGATGTCTATCAAGGTAAACTGCAGAAGGTGGCGTTGATCCGCCTGGAAACTCACCAAATGAACCTCTGCATCCCAGCATTCTCCATTGAGGCGCTCATGTTTCCATTCAAATACAATCGAACCTTCTGCCAGTGCTTTGTCAATATAATATCTCGCCTTATCATGAGAAGGCGTTCCGTCGTATTGTACCGGAGCCGAAAAATGTTCCGGAGTTTTACCTACTATTTCGTCCCTTGATGAGAAACCGTAAATTTCGATTGCGGCCTGATTGCAGTCGATATATTTAGAACTCGCAGGATCGATGACTACAATAGGAATTTGAGAACTTTCGAATACACGCTTGCGTATAGCTTCGCTGCTTTGCAGAGATTCTTCTGCTTTTTTGCGAAGGCCGAGCTCTTGCCGGGCTTTTTGAAGAGCATTATCCAGAGTTGCTACGGATATGTATTGAAGCAAAGCAAGCAAAGCAATACAAAGAACAGAAGAGACCCATAAGCTCAACGGATTGTGCACCACGGTCGTGGCAGGCAAGACACCGGCATACTCTGCTAAGACCAAACCCAATCCGCATATCGATGTAATGAGGCCGATGTAGAGCCCCCTTTTCCAGCCGAGTATCAACCCTGCACCAAGGATTAAGATGGGGATATTCTGAATGACGGGCGCCTTGATACCTCCGGCCGACCATGCGGCTCCAAAAATCATGAGTATGAGGAAACCAATGAATACAGAAGACGCAGACTTGGCAAGACCTTTCCGGATAAGTAATAACACACCAAAACTAACAAGGTCATACAAACAAATAATCAAGATCCAGCGCAAAATATTTTGAGGCAATACGATGCAGTCGATTATTTCTAAAAGGGTCATTATGACTGCAGAGCCCAGAACCAGATTAAAGAATATCTGCACTTTTTGGTCGTCTTCACCGTACCAGGATTTTTGCAGTGCAAATAATTTAAGCATCCTCAGCCTCAAAAGGTTTCGTGTACGATAATGTACTGCTTCCGATATCGCATCGAGGTCCCATTGGTTTTATTCAATAGAAATGCAGCAATCATACCAATTTTATGGACAACATTTAAATTGTATTTTAGCATTCTTGTAAACGGGGATGTACAGCGCATCGATCATGAAAGCCCCTTTCAATCAGAACGAGTCCACTACTACTGCAAAACTTAAGAAGATTTAGCGAGAAAGGAAACAGAGCTAAAACGGTGGATGGGAATCGATCAGCAGAAGTTATATTTTGAGGAAAAATTGATTGACTGCATGCAATGATTATAACTGCCGCCCGGGTGCCAAATTCTGGAGAAGCTGTAACATCAAGATAATGAAGGCTTTAGAGAATTATAGCGTTGTTTACGATTCGCACGGAAAAACGGAAAAAGGTGTTTTTTAAAGGAGCGCATTATTCTCCAGTGGAGACTTACGAAGCTGCGGAATCGGAGTTCCTTTTTTTATCAGAGCATTGCCACCGTTAAGGAAAGGGATGGTCAATCTCTGAACACCTGGAGATACAAAAATTATTTCCACTGGACTTGCGGAGATTTATAAAAATTAATTCCCGCGGCAGCCCATCGCTTTCCATGCTCTGCAAGCCGAATTCGATACTCCTCCCAATTTCGTTTGGACTGCTGTGACCATCCAATCTCAGCATATCCGGCCAAGCGGGGAAAAACCATATATTCGATATCCGATATCGTGAGGATTGTTTCCGTCCAGAGCGCTGCTTCCAGACCTGCGATATTATGCTCCGATGCGCCGGCAATCTCAGAAACCGGATCCCAGTTATAAGCTTTCTCTACTTCAATATAGCCAGCCCAATTCTGTCCTAACACAGTCGAAGAATCGTATTTCATATCCATATAAGCCTTCGACGCCGGCGATATTATAAATCTTTTGTTCAGAGTGTCCGTTACAAACGCTTTTCTATCGTTCCAGTATTGAATAATCGAAGATGGCAAAAGGTGAGCACGTGCAACTTCTCCCCATCCGATAAGCTGTTTGTTATTTGCATAAACGACGCTCTGCACATAATCGATAAAACGGATATAATCAGCGGGACTCGTAGCAGATGCTTCGTCCCCTCCGATATGAATATATTGCCCCGGTGTCAGCGAACAAATTTCTCTTACAATGTCTTCAACGAATTTTTTGGTGCTGTCTTTTTCAGTGCAAAGAGTGCTGAACCCAACTTCGATTCCGGTATAAAGCGACGGAGCCGTTCCATCGCAATTGAGTGCTGGGTATGAAGCCAATGCGGCGTTGGTGTGGCCCGGCATATCGATCTCCGGGACAACGAGTATATGACGCTTTTGAGCATATGTTACAATTTCCGTATACTCGGCCTGAGTATAATATCCTCCTTGTCCGCCGTCTGTTTGCGTACTGCCTCCATGCAAAGCGAGTTTCGGCCATGAATGAATCATGATCCTCCAGCCTTGATCGTCCGTCAGGTGAATATGGAACCGATTCATTTTATAGAGAGCCATCCAATCGATAAAGCGTTCGACATCTTGAACGCTGAAAAAGTGTCTTGCGACATCAAGCATGGCACCGCGCCACGCAAAACGTGGATAATCCGTCATCGCCACTGCCGGTATATGGAGGGGAGCTTGAGGGACTGTCGAACCCACGAGAACCGGCGGCAAAAGCTGTATTACCGTTTGTATCCCCCAAAACAATCCGGCAGAACGATACGCCTTTATTTTTATAAAACTCTCTGTTACAGTTAATTCATATCCCTCCTCTCCTAACGCATCATCGGAGTCACTTATCGTCAGAATAATATTTCCCTCTTTCGATGGCGGCTGTAATGCAACTACGCGGATGTTATAACCCGTTGCACCCTGCAGTTTATCCGCAAGAAATCGGCCTGTTTCCAATTCCTCATCGATTTCCGAATCGACAACAATGACCGTACTCGATGTGATCGGAAATGCGCCTTCTCCGGGCCTTATCGAAACGGGCAGAGGAATCAAATTTTTCAACGAGGCCTCCTTGAGTGAAGAACGTGTGTTCATTTCAGGGCGTAGAAGCGGCCGGCAAGCTTCTACAAAACTCACGCATATAAATGCTGCACACAAATGGAAAAGCAGCTTTGTCAAAATCGAAAGCACATAACGCGATCGGCTTTCTCTTCTTTTAAGCGCCGTTTCTTGTTTGCTTTTTATGAGGATATTGACCATTGCATAACGTGGAAGAATATAGGAAGTATTTTCTCTTATTAAAAGAATGAAGACTTCAAATTTGGTTCGATGGTTAATCTGCCCCTTTCTCTCGCTTAAATTTGCGCAATGAGGCATCAGCGGCGCAGAACATACGGTTTCAACCAAAAAAACGATGAACCGAGGATTGATTCTCAAATGAGACTTTCGCATCTTAAACTAAATGAGTATGAAAGATTCTGCAGGATCATAAACAGTCAGACAAAAAGAAAGCGACGGACGATACTCTCAATTATATTAAGAAGGAATATGCCTTAAATACTGACCGTCGATGCATTTGCTGTTATCCTTCTCATTTTTGCAGCGAGTTTCCCGACAGGCAATATTTCAATGTGGGCGATCTTATCGTCCGGTCTTTTCAATTCGATTATATTTCCGACGATATTTACGCATGCAATTGACGGTCTTGGGAAACATTTGGGACAAGCATATGGAATTCTCTGCAGGGCAATCGTCTGTGGTGCAGTCGTTCCCGTTTTGCAGGGAGGACTCGCCGATAATTTTTGGATACAACTTGCATTCTTTTTGCCGGTTCTCTGCTCTGCGGATGTTGCATTTTACGGCTTGAATGGCCATCTTCCAACTATTAAAAATGCGGCAGTATAAAAATTCATAAAGGAAAATTCAATGTCTAAAACGGATGTAGTACTAGGAGTCGATATCGGCGGGACGAATACCGCGATGGGATATGTAGATCGGAACGGATCACTTGCGGCGGAAACATCCATCCCTACCAATGCTCATCGTCCTGCTCAGGATTTTTTTGAACGACTCCATAAACAGGCAGAATTACTTTTTTCTGCGCTGCAGGACACGCATAACCTTGTCGGAGTCGGATTAGGCGCACCGAATGCAAATTATTATAAAGGTACAATCGAACAGCCTCCGAATTTAAGCTGGGATTTCGTCGATGTGGTCGGCACGCTCAAGCAGTGGTACACGATACCCGTCGTCTTGACGAATGACGCAAACGCTGCAGCGCTGGGCGAGATGTTATTCGGTGCAGCCAAGGGCATGAAAGATTTTATCGTTATTACACTGGGAACCGGAGTAGGCAGCGGGATTGTATCGAACGGAGAGATGATATACGGCCATGACGGCTTTGCAGGTGAAATCGGCCATACGATCGTCGATTACAATGGACGGCCTTGCGGCTGCGGCCGCCGGGGCTGTCTGGAAACATATGCATCGGCAAACGGAATACGCCGGACTGTAGACGAACTCGTGCGCACAACTACATTGCCAAGTGAATTGCGCGGGATTAAATTTGAAGACCTTACGTCGAAACAGATATATGAATCTGCACTGCATGGGGATAAACTTGCATTGGAGGCGTTTGATCTCACCGGAAAATATCTCGGCATGAAGCTTGCAGAATCCGTAGCACATACAAGCCCGGAAGCCATTATTTTTTTCGGCGGTTTGGCGTTAGCAGGAGATTATATTTTCACACCAACAAAAAAATATCTTGAGGACTATCTCCTCAATATTTATAAGAATAAAGTCCGCATAGTACCTTCGGGGCTGCCGCAGGGCAATTCCGCCATTCTCGGAGCAGCCGCATTGATTTGGAATGAGTTGATTTGAACTGTCCGGAGCATACCCTCGCATGAAAAACCCCGTTCGCAGCAGAACGGGATAAGACGACATCGGCTGGAGAAGCGAAACTTAAGAACCGGCCGCAAATCCCGGTATTTATAAAACACAATATGAGCTGCATCGTATGGACAGATATTTTTAAGAACCCGCTGAGGAATTATGAAAAAGCTTATCGCTCTAACGATCATTTCCGCAAGCGTGCTGTACGGCAGCTTGCCGGCGGGCACGAATAATCGTCCAATGAAGTTCGTCATTCATGAGAACTGGAAATTCTGCCAGGAAGGATCCGGACAATGGCACCCCGCGCAGGTCCCCGGGTGCGTGCATACCGATCTGATGAAGGACAGCTTGATACCCGATCCATTTATCGGCACGAACGAAAAAACAATTCAGTGGATCGGCGAAAAGAATTGGATATACGAAACAGTTTTCGATGTACCGGCGGAAATGCTGCAGAATGAAACCGTTGAACTCATTTTTGAAGGACTGGATACGTATGCGGAAGTCACGCTGAACGACTCCGTTATTTTAAAAACAGAACAATATGTTCCGCACATGGCATGTGGATTGCAAAAAACTTTTATATGAAAAACAAAATTGTCTTACGGTTCGTTTCAAAAATGTCTTTGATGAAAATTTGCCCAAGGTGAAATCTGCACCGTATATCTTGCAAGCATTCGACAACAACGATCAAGCCGAAACAAAGATTGCTATGTACTCGCGAAAAGCGCAATTTCACTACGGCTGGGATTGGGGCCCCCGTCTGATTACCTGCGGCATCTGGCGTCCTGTCTATCTTGAAGCTTGGAGCGGATTTAAAATAACCGCCATTCACATCGAACAAAAAAAAGTTTCCAGCGCCGGCGCAGATATTGTCTCTACTCTCCATATTCAATCCGCCCGGAAGCAAACAGTCACCGCAGCGGTTTTTCTCGACAGCTTGACATTGTTCACCGGGCGCATTCGATCTTCAATCCGGCAGTCAATAAAGTGCAGATCGACGGGCATATCTCAAATCCAGCACTCTGGTGGACAAACGGCCTTGGTCAAGCTCGCCTCTACACGTATCGAGCCGCCGTAGCCGGAACAGAAAACTCTCAGGACGAATATACGACACGCATAGGAATTCGTTCGCTTGAAATTGTGCGGGAAAAAGATTCACAAGGCAAAAGCATGTTCGTACGCCTTAATGGAGTTCCCGTCTTTATGAAGGGAGCGAATTATATTCCTCAGGATAATTTTCAGAACCGGGTTACGCAAGAGCGTTATGAACACATAATCCGCTCGGCAGCAGATGCGCACATGAATATGTTAAGAGTATGGGGCGGCGGAATCTTCGAAGACGATCTTTTCTATGACCTTTGCGACCGGTACGGAATTCTTGTCTGGCAGGAAATGATGTTCGCGTGCGCTATGTATCCCGGCAATGACGAATTTACGGCTAATGTCCGCCAGGAAGTTGTCGATAATGTCGTGCGTCTTCGCAACCATCCTTGCATAGCGCTGTATTGCGGAAACAATGAAAATGAAGCCGGCTGGTTCCAATGGGGCTGGAAACAAAAATATGACGAGGCGACACAGCAAAAGTTCGAACAATCGGCTGAAAAACTTTTTTATGAAGTCATTCCTTCCGCACTCCATGAAGCCGATTCGGCGCGATATTATCACCCGACAAGCCCTGCTGCCGGCATTCGAAACACTCCTTACGGCGAAGGAGATATACACTATTGGGGGGTGTGGCATGGGAAAGAACCGTTCGAAACGTTCACAACGAACATCGCGCGATTTGTAAGTGAATACGGATTTCAATCCTACCCGGAATTATCGACCATCGCCGAATATGCCAGACCCGAAGAAAGACAGCTTCATTCGGAAGTCATGCTTTCGCATCAGCGGTGTATGGCGGATGCCAGGCAGGACAAGGAATACGGGAACCGGCTTATCCAAACGTATATGGAACGATGGTACCGCACACCGAAAGATTTCGATTCCTATATTTATGTCAGCCAGGTGCTGCAGGCGGAAGGAGTTAAAGTTGCGATGGAAGCACATCGCCGGGCGATGCCTTTTTGCATGGGAAGCCTCTACTGGCAAATTGACGATTGCTGGCCGGTAGCTTCATGGTCCAGCATCGATTATTACGGGAAATGGAAAGCGCTGCATTATGCAGCAAGGAATTCTTATCGGCCGATATTGGTTTCACCTGTTGTCTCGGAACAGGAATTCAAGGTCTATGTCGTGTCGGATATGTTAAGTGACATGGAAACATCCCTTGTTATTTCAACGATGGATTTTGAAGGAAAAACGATTTTCCACCAATCCATTCCCGCACATATAAAAGCAAACAGTTCGGAGATCATTGCAGTCCTGCAAAAATCGCAGCTTATGGGCGCATACAAAGAATCTCAAGTAGTGGTAGTGTCACGGTTGATGCGGGGCCAGGAAGTAGTATCGGAAAATCTTGTTTATTTTAAACCGCCTAAAGATTTGGAATTGCATAAACCTCATATTTCGATCAATATCCAAAAGACCTCTTCAGGATTCCTTTGCGAGGCAACTTCAAATACGCTTGCGAAGAATGTTTTTTTAAGCTGCAGTGATGATAAGGCATTCTATAGCAATAATTTTTTCGATTTGCTGCCGAAAACAAAAGAATCGATTACTGTCAATACTCTATTGAATCAGAAAGATTTCGAACGCACTCTTAGGATTATAAGTTTGTTCGACAGCTATTGAAATTCGGCTCTATGGTCGGAGGGTTGTAGAGTTATCGAGTCCCTGAGGAATAAAATACGGGTAATCTGAAAGACAACTTGAAACGGACTCACTACCCGTTTACAAACCGGCAAGCGAAGCGAGTAAAGAATCCACGCAGTGCTCAAAATCGTATTTTTTAAATGCTTCCCTTCGCGCAGAATGGGAAAGTGAAGAGCGGAGAGCTGCATCCGTGAGAACTCGATGAATCGCACGAGCGACTGCATTCGCATCTTTTGGTTTTATCAGCAATCCGGTTTTTCCATTGACAATGATTTCAGGCAGCCCACCTGCATTCGTTGCAATAATCGGCCGCCCCATGGCCATGGCTTCCACAACAATAAGTCCGAATGTTTCGGAGAATGAAGGCAGCACAAATACATCCAATGCAGCCATCAATTGAGGAACATCTTCCGTAAAAGGAATAAATTTTACATAACGCTCAATTTCAAGAGAACGGCACAGTTCCAGCAAGTATTCTTTATAACCGTGCTCTCCTGCAGTTTCGTCGCCGGCTACGAGGAAAAGAACGTGCGGATGCTGCTCAATTACTTCGGGTGCAGATCGGAGAAGAATATCCTGGCCTTTGAGTTTGTCGAGCCGTCCTAATACTCCAACTATTTTCTTGTCCAGGGGCAGTCCAAAAAATTTTTGCGCCTCCATTTTCTTGAAATGCGAAGGGTCGAATTGATGCAGGTCGGTGCCCAGAGTTACTACCTTGACTTTATCTCGAGGTACCCGCGTAAATTTCAAGACGTCATTTTTCATGCTCTGGGTCAATGAAATCCAGAGTGCGAGTTTGGAATAAATCCACGTATGGATGATATCGCGTTTATCGTGCCGGGAATTCATTTGCTGATAGTATACCAATTTCACATGAGGGACAAACATCGACGACACAGCGGCAAGATGAATATCCTTGGACTGCATAAGCAAGACAATGTCGATATCATGAGACTTCAGGATACGAACGAGAGCAATCAGCGTCGAGAAATCTCCATATTTCCATCGGGGAGCAAGTTCGACAATGTCGAGATTCGCTTTTTGGGCACGCTCTGCAACCGGCGAGGAAGGCGGAGCGATAAGAAGAACAGATGTTCCCCGTTTTGTCATCGCTTCTGCAAGTCGTAAAGCGGACAACTCAAGCCCGCCCAGGGAATTCGAAAAACAAAATATCGCTATTTTTTTCTTTACTTCCATTATACTATAGAACGTGCTTCCCCGCCAAATGTTGCTGATTCGTTTCTCAAAAAAACATTGCCTGAGGACATTCCCGGCCTGCACTAAAAGCGCGGCACCTCTGAGCCGAAATATACAGAATTTTTTCGGCTTTTGGAGCATCATTTCGGCAAAATTCCTACTTTGGTGACAGTTCATAAAAAGGAACCGGTTTTTTTTCTATTTCCTCATAGAGAAGATGATAAAGAAATCGAAAACCATGTGTCCATTCGAACAGCCACACTTCGACCCACTTTAAAGGATTCCATATATTAAAATACCACCGCTTCCATATACGTTGAACATAGAACCTCGAAAAAACACCGGCAAATGGATTTCGCTTCATCAACCAAAGGCGCGCAAGAGACGGCACCTTGAGCTCCGGCATCTCGATGGAAATCTTGGCATAAAATCCCGCGAGTTCCCTTGTACCTGAGACCCCTCCAGTCGACAATGTCCTGTTTTGTCTTCGAGATTAATTCAGACAATGCCTCTTCGATTCTGCTTTTCTGCCGGCTTCGGAGCCATACTTCTTCGAACTGGAAAAATAATTTTGACATCTGCCATATGCGTACCGCGAGGACTACCGTTCGATTGAACCAGAAAGGAATGAATGCTTCCTGCGAAAAACCAGCCCGGCGGTCATTCCGGCGGCGAACTGTCCAGAATCCGCAGTTCATCGGATGCAATCGTTCAATTCTGGACGAATAAAGATACCACATAAAAAAAGCCAATCTTTCTTTATAATATGAATGATCGCTTCTCCAAAGTTTAAGGATGTTCACCATGTGCTCGATGGAATAAAATTGCTCCCATGCATCATGATATGCCGCCATAAGTTCATCACAAGACATGCGCTCCGGTTTAACGGCAACGTGAGCTGCATCGTATCTATTGAAATCTTCATCCATCCACCGCCCTTCCCGCCACCAGCGCTGGTGATCCTTCGAGCCGGGAAGAGGGGAAAGGATATAGAACGATGCTGAATCGAACATCATTCGCTGCAGTTCGGCGACATCCCGTTTGATGCTTGCCGATGTATCGAACGGCAGTCCGAGAATATATCCTGCATGGCAGGTAATGCCGAGAGAATGGCAATGCGACACAAGGTCGGTATATTCCGAAACCTGATTCTGAAACTTATCCTTTGAGCGCAGATTTTCACGGTTGACGCTTTCCACGCCGAAAAAAACCTGATTGCATCCTGCACGCGCAGCAAGTTCGAAAAAATCTCCGCCATGCATCTTCCGGGCAGCAAGATCGCTCTGCATCATAAATGTAAAAGGAATTTTTTCTTCCTCGCGAATGCGTATAAGTTCTGCAAAAAGGTCGCGCCATCGCGGATTCCGCGCCGTGTTATCATCCGTAAAAAAAGAGTGCGATACGCCTGCTTCATGATAACTTTGTCTCACGAATTCGACAACTTGCTTCGGATCCCGGTACCGCATAGTTCTGCCCTGAACGTTTATAATCGTGCAAAAATCACAATTGAAAACACATCCGCGTCCGGTATCAATCGTCGTGAACCGGGAAGCGAAATTTTCGAATTCATCTTTTGTGATGTGAGGTATCGGAACGTTGAAAAGATCAGGCGTCGGATTGAGAAAATTATAGAGAGGCTGTGCCCTGTCCTTCAGAACATCTTCAACAATCGCAGACAGTCTTCCCGCCTTCGACCTCTCCTGCAACGAGCGTAATCCCCTTCGACATCGCATTCCTCAAATCAGCTGTCAGACCGATCATCGCAAGCATTCCGCTGACATGGAAACCGCCGATGATGACAGGGATTCCGAGCGGCAGAAACTTTGATGCAATATCTAATGCGCGCGGGTACTGGTTGGTTTGCACACCGACAAGCATGACAAGTGACTTTACCCCGGGAGTCTTAGCACGTTGAACGATATCCTTTACAGGGATCCACTCAATCGCTTCATCAATCTTGCGGATATTAATTGAGACCCCTTTGAAAAACGGAGTGTTTTCGAGATCATGTACAAGCGTGCCGAGCTGCGTTAACGTGTTGCTTCGTATAACGCCAATGCGTGTTTTGATCGGGTAGCCGTCGTCCGTGTAATTAGTGGGACGGATCAATGTAACATCCAGCTCCTCATTCCCGGACTCCTTCATCATACGGAAACCGGTTTGCATATGTTCGAAGGAGCTTGTTTCGTTTTTCATGATTCGTTCTTGCATAGTATGTACTCCTGATCGTTCGGGCTTTTATTCCTGTGCTGCCTCGCTTGTCCTTCCACTGTATTCCGGTATGTTCTTTTTACTTATGAGAATGGGACAATTTTCTCTCTTTACTTGAGAACGTCTTTTTGCAGCGCACGGGAGTATTCAAATTTTACATAACCGTTGATCGCAGCATAATTGGACAGTTTTTGCTGCAGGACTTTTCGGCCTCTGTGCAGCCGGGAACGCACCGTACCTACCGGGCAGGAAACCATCTTGGCAATTTCAGCATACTTCAGGTCTTCAACATCACTGAGCAGGACAACCGTCCTGAAATTGCTCGGCAGAGACTCCATCGATCGGGCAATTTCATCTTCAAAGACCTCATCAAAATGTTTTACGACCGGGTAGCTGGTGTCGTATCTCTGATGTGAAAGGACATTGGAAATGGAATATGTTTCGCTGTATTCTATTTTCTTAGGCTCTTTGGATTTTTTCCTGTAGATATTAATATATGCATTCTTCATGATCCGGTATAACCATCCTTTTATATTCGTTCCTTCCTCAAAACTTTTCCAGGAACGATATGCCTTGAGATATGTCTCCTGCAGCAGGTCCTTTGCATCTTCGCCGTTCATAGTCAGCTTCAATGCATAATTGTAGAGACAAGGCATATGCGGCAAAGCTGTTTGCTCAAAACCAGGTTGATCCGCCATAGCCGCTTCCCCTTTCACTATTCAGACATAACGATGATGCACCATGCCTACGATGCTGAAGATTGATCTCATAAGAAAAGAAAACGAAAAACGAGCAAAGAATTCATCCCTTTATAAAAATGAGGGCACATGAAGAACGATTCCGCATTATTGATTGATGATTCCGTGATTCATCTTTTCGTTTTTCTTCTCTCTTTTAGCCGCCTTTTTTTCTTTCATCGTTTTAGCGGGTTCTTTTTTTGAACTTTTTTTGCTGTTTTGACTTTTACTCATGATACTATCCTTTTATAAGTGAATCTTTGGATTAAAATGATTTGCCGCTTTTTACATGCCGGGGAAAATTGCTCTTCCCATGAGCACGAAAATAATACAAACGATTTTCCTTATCGGTAATAGCCCGAAGGAATGAAAAAGTAGTTAATCCTTTTTACAGGCATAAAATCTGTCCCATCATTTTATCGTTTAGCGCGTCTAATCCTTTCATGGTATGCACGGCCGGAGGCCTTTCTCCATCAGAGCCTATTTGCACCGGCCCAGAGAGCAATAACGCCGAAGCACATTAAAAGGCAGCCGGATATTTTGTTGACGAGCACGAGTCCCCCATCTGTAAGATTCTTCTTAAAAATGGAAGCGAAGTTCGCGAGCATGAAAAACCAAAAGAGCGACCCCAAAAAAACGCCTGCAACAAGCATGGGAAGAAAAATTCGATTATTCGTAATCTGCCCGCTTCTGACAGCCGAAAAAGCGGTCGCAAAAGCAAACATTGTCATCGGATTCGTAAGAGCAAGAAGAAACGTGGAAAAAAATGTCTTTGCATGGATGTTCGATCGATTGGGCGCGCTGCGTAGAGCCGGCTGAGACCGGAAAATATAAAAACCCAAAATGAGAAGCAGGACTCCGCCTGCGAGCCGAATCCAATGTTGAAAACCTGTAACAAAATCGGAGATCAGCGTAACGCTGAAAGCTGCAACCAAAGCATACACAACGTCTGCAGAGGCGCCGCTGAGGCCGACAATAATTCCATGATGCCTCCCATTTGTAAGAGTGCGCCGAATGCAGAGAATTCCGATGGGACCCACGGGCATCGCGAGTAAAAACCCTATAACAAATCCTTCAAGAAGAGAAATAAAGGCCATGCGGAGCCGGGTCCTGGTCCATTGGATATCGACAATCGGATAATTATTATTGAAGTGTACTCATGAACCATGTTATGAGTAATAGCCCAAAAGGATGAAAAAGGGATTAATTCCTCTAGGATCGGAAAAATGGCAAGGACAGGATGCCGGATAAGAGAGAGTTAAGAATTTTCTTCGTGGATAAATTTTGCTATCTGCAGACGAGTGTGCAGAGCTAATTTTTCCATGATGTTGTGGACATGGCTTTTCACAGTGTGCGTGGCAATGTTGAGCTGCAGGGCAATTTCCTTGTTGCTGAGTCCGTCGGCGATAAGCACAATTATTTCACGCTCGCGTCTTGTCATCCGTACGGCATTGGTCAACTTTCCTTTTCTCTTCTTGAGAGCAAGCTCAATGACATGAGAAAAAAGAGAACCCGTCAGCAAAGGTGGAAGGACTTTTATCCCTTGCGCCACAGATCGTATGGTTCCGAGAAATTCCTTCACCGTCGCATTTTTTAGAATAAAACCCGACGCTCCTGCTTCTACAAATTCTACGATATCCGATTGCGACGGGGCAAAACCCATTCCTATCACTTTTGCTTCTGGAATTTTTTTCCTTACAGATTCAATAACCGATGATTCCTTGAAACTTGTCAGACCCACATCCATAAGAATCACATGCGGCTTTGCCTGGCTTGCTTTGAGAATGATATTATTGCCGCTTCCGATAGCAGCCACAACTTGCATGTCTGCCTGTCCATTGAGCATAAGAGTGATGCCGTCGCGCAAGACGCGGTTATCTTCAAGAACGAGTATTCGAATTTTTTTCATCAAAAAGGATGTTTAAGTTGACCTCAGACGCAGCACGCGTGAATAGGATGCTTGATCCTGTATAAAAGGTACAAAAAAATATATCCCTTTTCAAATTACGTAAAACCTGTGAATATAGATAAATTTTGAGCACCTGCGTTTGAGACGCGGACGAAAGCTCAAGGGCTGAGATAAAGAATCGTAAATGCATTCCACAACGAAGATGCGAATTGCAGACCCCCCTAAAACAATGGGCACTCTGTGCATCGAGAGGACAACGATCCGAATATTGACATCTTGCGACGGTGTCCTCAAGAATTCCGCGGTTTGTATGCTGATAAATGACGAAAATATTTTTAACTTTTATTTTCAAGTCAGTTAATAGCTGCAGTTAGGCAATGTATATTCTTCATGAAGGGATAAGGAATAGAATGAATCGTTCAAACGCGCTTTTACAATCCTCAATCAATAGCAAATTGCCTTTTGTAAAGAAAAATGTATGTCTGCAAATCGGCGGCTGCTTTTCATTGGCATTCGCACTTTTTCAGGCCAGCGCAGTTTTTTGGCCGCCGGAACTCGTCGCGTATTTTGGCGGACCTGCCAGGCTTCAAATTGAGCATCCTGTCTATTTTATATCACTTTGCCTGATGATCGGGATCATCGCAGCAGTATGGGGACTGTATGCCTTATCCGGAGCCGGTAAATTCCGCCGCTTGCCGTTTTTGCGAACAATCATCGGGTTCGTCACAGCCGTTTATATATTCCGCGGATTGAGAGTTATTCCGGATTATTTGTTCATCTCTCAACATCCCGAGCAGCATTTGACGCGTTTATTAATTTTTTCTCTTCTTGCACTTTGCATCGGGTTTATTCATCTTATTGGTTTTATAAAGCTTTTTCAGCGCGGCCGTTCCGAAAGATAAGGCAATAAAATTTTTCCAGCGCCGTTTGACACGGGGTCTTTGCGCAAAAGACACTATATTGGGCATGATTCATAGTATTCCGATATGCTGAATCGGAGTATGCACGCTGGTTTGAAATCATGCGGTTGGAATTAAAATGAACAAAGGAGGCAGACAGATGAACATCTTAGGAATCGGGCCGCTGCTTGCAGTCGTCGGCGCATGCAGTTTTGGAATTATTTTTTTCCTCCAGCGCATCATAGGAATGACAATTCCCCTTCCGCCAGCATGTCGGGAATATGCAACGGCTTTCGGAATACTTCTTATTGCCGTAGGTCTATACTTCTGGATATCATCCGCCTTACTTATTTCCAAAGCTTTTCGATCCCATAGACTGGAAATTTCAGGGGTCTATCGTCTTTCTCGAAACCCGCTCTATGCTGCATTTATTGTCTTCATCGTTCCGGGAATTGCATTTCTCTGCAACGATCTTTTTATCTGTGCTGTGTCTTTAGCTATGTTCGCAGCATTTAAATTACGCATCGGGAAGGAGGAGGAATTTCTGAGAAAAGAGTTCGGTGAAGAGTTTCAGCGATACGCTCAGAAGATCGCACAATTGATTCCGTTCATAAAAATATAGAGTCAATATCGCAGCTGCTCAGGTCGTTTTGTTATCCGAAATTTCATTCTTCACAATGTTATTTTATTCGTTCTTCCGAGATAGAGGAGAAACGATGATGATGCATTGTGTAATATCGTCGGATCCGACATAGAGATTGCCCCGGAGATCTATCGCAAGCCCAACGGGGCGTCCCCATACATCGGCATACGAATTCGTTCCTTCTTTTTGAAATCCCGTCACTACATCGGTAACATACTGTACCGTCGTATCTCCGTCATGTTGGAATTTCATAAACACGACTTTGTAGCCGGTCCGCATGGAACGATTCCAGGAGCCGCGGAATGCAACGAATGCTCCATTCTGAAATTCCTCCGGAAACGAAGCGTTGGAAAAAACAACGGCCATCGGTGCAGAATGCGCCTGCACGAGCGCCGCGGGCTGCACCATCGAGCGAACGCGCGCGCTGTCCTCGGCCGTAATCGGGAGAAGGTCATGATATTCTTTATGAGCATTGAAATTAAAATAGATGCCGTTGGCATAGGCAAACGGATGGCCGTAAAAACCGCCGTCGCGGACGACATCCATCCATTCGGGCGGAATATCATCTCCCTGCCAGTCGCTGCCGTTGTTAATCGCCCATAGCCGTCCATTGTGAAACGTCAATCCCACAGCGTTACGTGTGCCGGTTGCATACGGCCGGCGTCCCGATCCATCGTCGTTGTACTCTTCGATGAGCGCACGGTATTCTTCACGGCAGACGTTGCACGAAGAACCGATGGAAAGATACATCTTCTTTTTTGCCGGATCGAAAACAATTGTGCGCGTATCGTGACCGCCGCCCGGCTGGCGCGCACCCTCCATAATATCGCCGATGATTATCGTTTTCGTGCGATACACCCCGCCGGCATCCGGGTCGGTACACTTGACCACCCGGCGTTCTTCTGCCACATACATTGCGCCGTTATAGAATGCAAGATCATGCGAAAGATTAAATCCCGAGGCAACGACAATTGCAGTATCTGCAGCTCCCTTATGATTGCGGTCGGGGAGCGCGATAATTTCGCCGCTGGTCTTATTGGCAACATGCAGCACGCTGTCCGGACTCCAGTCAAAAAATCTCGGCTTGCTCAATCGGCCCGCATAAAATACCTTTGCCGTATATCCTGCGGGTATTTTAAGCACGCGGCGCTGCGTAAAGGTACTTTTAAATTGTTGCGGCACAAACACGTCGACCTGAATCAGGTCGGCTTTTTTAACGGGCGTCATCTGGACTCCCGCCGGAAGGGTTTGAGCTATGCAATGAAAAGTAAAGAGCAGCAGGATGACCGGCGTACCGTGTCTCATATCATTTCTCCTCGACATGTATCAAACATCTCAACTCTAAAACACCGTAAGCGGCGGATGAATTCCCTCTGCACCGCAGAAGAGCATGGCTTTGATGAGTGCCGCTTCAATTAAGTAATATTGTGTTTTGCAATGCAGGATTACATTATTTCTGCGGCACTATGCCTGCCCGACGCATATATTATATGCAATTGCAGGCGGGCCGCATGGAATACAAAATTATTTTTTAGGACTGTCACTAGTATGAAGTCGATTTTCTTAATGCCGATAATTTTCTAAATAATTCGAGTTCCTGCTCGCTAAGCTTTTCCGGAAGTTGGATTTTCAGAGTTACATACAGATTTCCGAATTCCTCTTTTGTGCCGTAGACCGGCATTCCGAGGCCCATCAGCCTTAACATTTTGCCATTAGGCGTTTCTTTTGAAACTTCTACATTGACTGTACTCTTCAAAGTCTTGATCAGCATCTTGCCGCCGAGCACGGCGGTGTACAGGTCGACCGGCCTCTCACAGTAAAGGTCGTTTCCTTTGCGCTGGAATTCCGGATGTGTCGCGACTTTGACCGTTATATAAAGATCTCCGTTCGGGCCGCCGTTCGATCCGCTCCCTCCCTTTCCTTCCAATCTCAACACATGCTGATCGTCAATCCCCGGCTTAATGATGACCTTGATTGTCTGGCCATGGACTTTTAAAAGCCGAGTTGAGCCGTAGAACGCTTCTTCAAGCGACAGCGATGTCTCTGCTTCGAAGTCTTCGCCTTTAAGCGCCCTGCCTCTTCTGCCCCGCCTTTCTCCGAAACGTTGTCCGAACAATGAATCGAAGATATTGCCGGCTCCTTCCTCATTAAACATCGCGTTGAATTCTTCCTGACTCATAGTATGTGTGCGATTCTGGTCGCTTGCGTACTTCGACCAATCAAACCCTCCCGGAGGCGCGCCGGATTGCTCGTACTGTCTCCAATCTGCTCCAAATTGATCGTATTTTTTCCTCTTCACCGGATCACTGAGAACTCCATTGGCTTCATTGATATTCTTAAACTTCTCCTCGGCTGCTTTGTCACCCTTGGCTTTGTCCGGATGATATTTCTTGGCAAGCTTTCGATATGCTCTTTTAATTTCTTCCGTTGTCGCATTCTGTCCGACACCCAGAACTTTGTAGTAATCTTTGTAAGTCATTATCTCGAAGTCTTCCGTGTGTGCTTTTTCAGTTGTTTTCTAACTCACTTTGACAAGCTGTTTGCCGAGATTTTCCCCTTTGAACAATCCGAGGAAAGCTTTCGGGGCATTTTCAAGTCCATCGATTATGTTCTCAGCATACTTCAGTTTTTTTTCCTTAAGCCAGTATGCCAATTGACGCAACCCTTCATCGAACTGGTCCTCGTAATTATGTACGATGAATCCCTTCATGAGAGCGCTGAACGTAAGCAAGCGGGGCTGTATCCGCGGGCCAGTCGGAATTTGCGATTCGTTATAAAGGGAGATTTGTCCGCACAAAGGAATTCGTGCATACTTGTTTATCAATGAAATGACTGCGTCCGAGATTTCGCCGCCGACATTGTCAAAATAAATATCAACACCGGCCGGACAAGCTTCCTTCAATGAGTTCCTCAGATTTTGAGCGGTCTTATAGTTTATGGCTGCATCAAATCCTAATTCATCAACCAAGTATTTCGTTTTCCTGTCGGATCCGGCGATGCCGACAACGCGGCAATCGTGTATTTTGGCGATCTGTCCCGCAATCATTCCGACCGCACCGGCTGCGCCGGATACAACGACTGTTTCACCCTGCTTCGGCTCTCCGATATACAGCAACCCGAAATACGCAGTCAGACCAGGCATTCCCAGCACTCCCAAAGCCGTACTGACAGGTGCAATTTCTGGATTTATCTTCCGTAACTTCTTTCTCCCCTGCAACGGAATAATCCTGCCAGCCCAGATTTCCTGTCACAAAATCTCCCTTGACAAAATTTTCCGATCTTGACTCAATAACTTCTCCGACTATCCCGCCGCTTAAAACTTCGTTAAGCTGAAATGGCGCTACATATGACCTGCGATCATTCATTCTGCTTCGCATATAGGGATCGACGGAAAGATATTTTGTCTGCAGCAAGAGCTGTCGGGCCATCGGCTGAGGTATTGCGGATTCAGTCAGCTTGAAACAGCTTTCATCCGGCATTCCGATAGGCCTCTTAACAAAGAAAATTTGTCTGTTAATGTCTTGATGCATTGAGGATCCATCCATTCAAGAGTGCGCGGGTTTATTGACAGCTCATCGAGCGTACGCGGGATAGTCCGTATATCCTTTTTCACCGGGCGTATAAAATGTATTCATATCGAGTTCTTTCGCAAGCGGCCAGGTGTGTACGATTCTTTCCACAAGGTCCGGGTTATTGATAAACGGCCTGCCGAATGCAATAAGGTCGGCAAGTCCATCCTGTAATTCGCTTTCGGCACGCTCTTTTGTATATCCGCCGCTCAAAATTATGGCGCCTAGGAATCTTTCGCGTATAGCTTTCTTAATTTCGGCGGGCACCTCCGGCGCGCCCATGCCGCTGTGGTCTACGATATGGATATACAGAATCTTCATACGATTGATCTGTTCGGAAAGATACTTATATGTGCTGTCAATTTCAGGATAGTGAGGCATATCGCTGGCTACGCCATAAGGGGACAGACGTATGCCGACTCTTTCCTTTCCGATTGATTGAACTGCGGCTTCTAATACTTCCAGCACAAAGCGGCAGCGGTTTTCAATACTTCCTCCATAGTTATCGATTCTTCTATTACTCACGGGAGACAGGAATTGTTCCAGGAGATATCCATTTGCGCCATGCAATTCTATGCCGTCAAAACCGGCACTGAGAGCATTCGCTGCAGCTGCAGCATATTCCTGCTTCGCATGATTTAATTCTTCACCGGTCATTGCTGCAGGGACCGGATAATCCTGCAAACCCAGAGCATCTGTCCATATTTGTCCGGCCGGCTTAACGGCAGACGGTGCAACGATGACCGCATCTTTCGGCAGGTTGGCAGGATGCCCTATCCGCCCTGTATGCATGAGCTGGACGAATATTCTGCCGCCCTTAGAATGTACGGCAGTTGTAACTTTTTTCCAAGCGTCCGTTTGTTCTCGGACTGTAGATGCCGGGAATGCGGCAGTACCCAAGGCCGTCGGGTGAAGGAGATGTTCCCTCAGTAATAATAAGTCCAGCCCCGGCACGCTGCCTATAGTATTCAGCCATTAAGTCGTTCGGGATATTATTTATTGCACGAGAGCGCGTCATAGGCGACATAACGATTCTGTTTTTTAAATCGATGGCGCCCAATTTGCAGGGGTTTAATAATCCGGCATTTTTCATTTTATTTCTCCTTATCTATAAGCTCGCTCTCTTATTTGATTTAAACAAAAAGAGGATGTAAAAACCCGACTTATTTTGTAATATTTACTTTTTGCATACACCTTGCGAAGGTGTCCACCTTCGCAAGGTGTCATGATTCATTCAATCTTTTTAAAATCTATATATCCGTGTTCCACATCTGTATGAATGAGCTGTACACGACACTTATGGCCTACATCTAAGCCCTCAAAGCCGTCTACAACTTTTCCTTCAATAGGAGGATGCAGAAGACGAACCCATGTCCCTTTAGCAGAGGCACCAGTGACGATAGCATCGAACACCTGATGTATCTTCGACTCCAGGACTAAAGCCGCGGCTGATTTTTCCACCTGCCGTTCCACTTTTTTCGCAGCATCTTCATTTTCCGTGCAGTGTTTTGCAAGAGCTTCCAATTCATCGGCTGTATAAGGCATGGGAGATTCCGCCATTGCCGCTTTCAGCAGACGCTGCGTTATCAGGTCGGGATACCGGCGATTGGGCGCCGTAGAATGCGCGTAATCTTTGACTGCAAGACCGAAGTGACCGGCAGAATCACCGCCCGGTAATTCCACAACATATTCGCCTGCACCCAGGAGTTTGATGATGCTGAGACAAAGATCCGGGAAACGCAGAGGATCAACGGATTTTGCAGATAATAAAAACGAATCCAATGCTTTTGAATCCGGTTTTTCAGGAAGCGGAAAGCTATGCTCCGAGGCAATTTCGACTATTCGATCCCATCGTTTTGGCGTGCGCACAACACGCCGCAGCGATGGTAATTTTTTGGCCGCCAGGTACCGCGCCGTTACGCCGTTTGCTGTGATCATAAAGTCCTCTATAATATCTTTCGCAGCGTTTCTACCATCGGCTTCTAAGTCCTTTATTTCGTCTCCGTCAAATACCGGACGCGCTTCTATTGTTTCGAGGTCGAGTGCACCGTGCAGATGTCTGAGTGATTTCAGCTTTCGGGCTGTGCGGTCCTGCAGCCGAAGATTTTCATCGAGACCTCCGATTGCGCCCACCGTCTGCGGCATCGGTCCGCTTCCTTCCAGCCAGACGGCAACGCTGTTGTACGCAAGCTTTGCACGGTTGCGTACCAGCGCCTGATAGATATCCGAACTCCAAAGCGATCCATCACCGGCAATAACCATTTCAATAACGATAGCAAGCCGGTCTGATTCAAAGTTGAGAGATGAAAGATCTGTCGAGAGCTTCTCGGGCAGCATCGGAAATATCTGTGCAGCGGTATAGACCGAGGTTGTATTATGTTTTGCATGATCGTCGAGCGCCGACTGCTGCTTGACTGCGGCTTCAACATCGGCTACAGCAACCAGTATCTTTACAGTTTCTTCAGGCAGCGCTTCGGCAACGCTCAATTGATCGAGATCGCGTGAATCGTCATTATCGATGGAGCACCACGGAAGATTTCTGAGATCACGAACCGGCACTTCAGCACGTGTCACCGCTGCAGAGATTCCATCAAGCTCGGCAATTGCCTCTGCGGAAAAATCCGGAAGAAGCCCTCTCTCCAACATTGCCCGGCGTGCAATTTTTTGCAGGATAGCACGGTGCCGCTTGTCGTCATTATCAGTCATGCGCGCTCCTCTCGAAAATTTTCATGTTTAGTCCCTTCCTTGCATCGGCTTCCTGAAAGATAATATTTTGCGCTTTCAACTGCGATAACCCACATGACTGTACATCTCTTTTTACAGCGAGAATTATAAAAACCGCAGGATTCTAATGCAGAAAGTGCTGCCGGACCTTCGTAACAATCTGGTTGTCCGTCATTTTATCCGCTGTTTCCATCCCTACAATGTTCCCATGGAGTTTCACCTTCTCCAGCCGTTTTTTAAGCTCTACTTTTGCCTCGCCTGGGCCGAATATCAAAATAGATTCTGCATCGCGAATATACGAAAACACCTCATCATAGTAATCGTTAAGATGGCTAGGTGGCTGTTTATCTGCGAGCTTTTCTGCCGTCACCTTTTGCATTCCATCGTCTGAACGGACCGTATCGCCCGGCACCGACGGTATTCGTTTTATTGATGCCCCCTCGTCTGTCAGACTAAAAATCACGGCTTTTTTATCGTCAATCCACAATCCAACTTTCTTTTTCATAGACCTCATCTTTCATGTTTATAGAATGTAACTAAAATTTGCAACTCGTATTGTACTTTGGAAAAATAGATTTTCTGCCCGATTCCTTTTTTTTGCAGTCCCGGGAACTTTGCCGAAAATTTTCGGGATGACGTCCGAAGTTACCGCGTTCATCCTCCTGCAAGGAGCAGCCGCTAAAATTTTTCTCCATGCTCTGCAAGCCACTCTAACATGATGCGAACACTGCCGGTAGCTAAGGCAATACTCGAATCAGCTACACCGTAATACATCCGGATCGTATCGCCGTCAGGGGCAAGGGTATGACCGCAAGGAAAAACCACATCATCCACATCACCGCGCCGCTCATAAACTTCATCGGGTCCGAACATCCATTCTTTGCTGCGCTGAAGGCAGCGTTCGGGTGTTTGCAGGTCGAACAGCGCCAGCCCTAACCGATAAATGGAACCAGACGCAGTCTGCCGTACGCCATGGTAGATTGTCAGCCAGCCTTGCGCTGTTTCGATCGGCGGTGATGAAAGGCCTATTTTGTTCGCATCCCACCACGCGCCTTTGCGGGCTATGAGCATCAGCTTGTGGCCGCCCCAGTATCGGAGATCGGGCGAATACGATATCCACATGTGAGCGCCTTGAGCGCTCACAGGCCGATGGATCAGAGCCCAGCGGCCGTCCAAACGGCGCGGCAGCAAAGCCGCATCCTTGTCATCCGGCTGCATGATCAGGCCGTAGCGCTCGAACGTCTTAAAATCTTCTGTGAGAGCAAGAGCTACTCCGGGACCATCATGCGTGTATGCGGTATAGACCACAGCGTATTTTTTTAACTCCGGCACGTACGTGATACGGGGATCCTCAATACCCCAGAGTTCCTCGGGATAGTGTTCAGGATCGGCCATAAGAGTCGGGTGTGAATCGATCTTCCAGTTATCCTCACCATTGGCGGAGCGGGCAGCACATAGGTGAGAAAGTCCCCGCCGATCCTCAACTCGGCAGAGAAGGAGCGTGGTTCCATCCGGCAGCAGCGTTGCGCCGGGATTAAATACGCTATTAATCGGATACAGCCAATCGTCAGCGGTCAATATCGGGTTATGTTTATAACGGATCAAAATTTGGGGATGTTGATTTATCATTGATTTTACGCTTCCATTAAAAAAGTATTTTCGTGTATTCGCAATTCAAGGAGAGCTTGCAAAAAAGCCAGTGTAGATTCAGCTCCTTGATTTTCGTTCTGGCGGTCGGGATGCAAACCATCACGGCAGCCTCCTGTTATAGGGTCATAGATAGGAAGGTTCAGATCATTACGCCCGAGGAACCAATCGAACGCACGCCGTGCCTCCATGCGCCAGCGTTTGTCTCTGAGGATCCGGTATGCTTCGAGGCATGAGGATACCATTGCTTGCGCCTCGATAGGCTGTTGATCGAACCTGGCACGCTCACCGCCCCGCCGATAAAAACCATTGGATCCGATAGGGACAAAACATCCAGCTTCGGTATCTGCACGCTGTAAATCCGCGAGCCAGCTGAGCGATTCCAGCCCAGCATCGAACATGGATTTGTTTGCCATTGAGTGACCGCATATGAGCATAGCATGCGGAAGCGCTGCATTGCAATAAGAAAGGCCATTCTTTGTACCATCGCCAATCGTTCGACCGGTTGGCTTTATACAATGCCAACAATCTGCCGGCTAATTCTTCCCGAACCTGATTTGCCCTTCGATCACCCTCAAATCTCCTCAAATATTCGCAAATGCCGATGAGTGCAAATGCCCACGCTCGAGGGCTTGTCGTGTCAAGAATTGACAGCAATGCTTGTTCGAACATCCACCCTGCCATATTATGGAGAGCGATCGTATTCGATCTGACCCAGCACCATGCCCAATGCCCCGAGTGTGCGACCATGACTGTCATCTGAACCATTCTCTTCCGTCCATAACCGATTGTAACCAAGAAAATTTCGGAAGTGACGGGTCTTTGCATTAAAAGCATACCAGACAAATGCAAGATACCTGGAAGCCAATTCGAAAGACTCCTCGCTCCCGAGTTCTTCAAGTAAAGGACTGATAAGCAAAGCTCTTGCATTATCATCGGTAGTATAGCCCTCGCTATAGTTGGGGATCGTGAAAATAGCATGCTGCAAAATCCCCGTTTCATCTGTCATGTGGCGCAGATGGTCGAGCTTGAGCGGCGGGAGTTCGACCGGGCGTTCGTTCAGAGCTTTCACTGTAAAGCCGGGTACTATGTAATGTCGTCGTTCGGACCTGGCACGTTGAAAACTTTCTACGTAACGCCTTGCGATATTCGGCCAGACCATATCCCTTCCGAACATATATGCCCGTTTCCGCATCGCATGACGCTTGGCATCATTTTCCAGCAAATCTATGATACGTCCGGCCATCGCTGCAGGATTATGGAAGGGAACCAGCACTCCTCGCTCTTCTGCCAGCATCTCCTCTGCATACCAATACGGCGTCGATACGACGGCTTTCCCTGCTCCCAGCGTATAGGCCAGTGTACCGGATGTAATCTGCGCCTCATTAAGATACGGTGTTATATAAATATCTGCCGCGCCGATAAATTCGACAAGTTCTTCCAGACTCACAAAGCGATTGTAAAATACCACATGGCTCTCCATGCCTTTCTCCTGAGCCATCCATTGGAGCGACAGCCGATAAGCCTCGCCTTCGTGCTGAAGAACATGCGGATGCGTTGCACCAAGAATAAGATAAACCACATTTGGAAAGCGGTCTGCAACGGCAGGCAATGCGGCAATAACATCTTCAATCCCTTTATTCGGCGAGAGAAGTCCGAAACTGAGTAATACTATCTTGCCCTCAACGCCGAAAAGATCTTTGTGAAAGCTCGGGTCGACAAAGGGAATATCGGGAATCCCATGCGGAATCAGATCGATCTTTTCCGGCACCACACCGTATATCGTTTGCAGAAATTCAGAACCGCGCTTGCTCATAACAATCAAGCGATCCGACAATGCGGCTATCTCTTTCAAGACCTTGCGCTGATCGGAATCCGGATCGCGAAGGATAGTATGGAAAGTCGTTACAATCGGCATTCGTAATTCGTGCAGCAATGCCAGGATGTGGCTTCCCGCACGGCCGCCGAATATTCCATATTCGTGCTGCAGGCATACGACGTCGATGCGGTTGATGTTCAGAAAGTCGGCAGCGCGACGGTACGAATCGATATCTTTTTCAATGAGTTCGAATCGTACGCGCGGCGGATATGCATATCCGGCTTCGCTGTCGTTCACCGGAAGGGCTATGCAGGTCGTATCGCTGCATTCCGCTGCAACGGCTTCGCATAAATCGGTTGTAAATGTGGCGATTCCGCACTGGCGCGGCAGATAATTACCGATAAATGCAATGCGGTTGATTATTGGATTACTTTCCATGCAATTCCGTCCTTGTCGATTTGATCCAATCTTAATGTTTCGTTGTTTTTTGATCTGTGGACAATACGGCTCAAGCAATTGGAGAAAATTTGAATTCGCCAAAATCTCCCTCACGCCCCTGTTTTGAGGTCTGCCGGATCTCATCCTAAGCGTACACAACAGTCGCCAAAGCCGTTACCGAGAAGACAGCAAAAGAGGCGTAAAATTGATAAACTTTGAAAAGGGAAATCAAGAGAACTTCAATTCTCGCTCAAGCAGCCATATCCCAAATTTTTATTATGAGAGGCGCTTTATCCGAATATCGACGCTTGAAGCAGATCGATGAAGATGTTCCGCCGCTTTCCTGGAATTATTTCCTTTTCCTTGACACTGCCTTTACTTTCACCGGCCGCCTGTCCGATTTTTCTTTTTTGCTCAATTCCTTATACAGCTTTGCCAATTTGCTGTTGGCATGCTTGAGCTGTTCAACGATAATTTTATATTCATCCACGCGATGCCCTGCTTCATCTTTTGCAATCCCGTATTTTTCCTGAAGCTTTCCGACAAGTTCTTCATATCTGCCCAAGATTGCCGACAATTCGTCGTTCATCGTTTTACCCCAGCGATAAAAAGCTTTCCCTCTTTGTTGTTTCCATTGCCCTTCCAGTCGATCCCAGTTCACGATTTATTTTCCTTTCGCTCCAAGAGATAGTTTTCCCCGCATACAGCACACATACCATCCATTTTTTAGAACAAAGCAATGTCCTTCCTTCTGCAAGGCTTCGTAAAAGGATACTGATGATTTAATTAAGCAGGAATCGCCCGAAAGGATGAAAGAGTAATTAATTCTTTCATTAGAGCTTTTTACCGGCCAGCCGGAACATTTTTCAACACAATACACCGATGACGCCTTCGTCCATGGAAAAAGACATCAATGGAGAACTATTTTTTTTGTATCGACCGTGAATGCGGCAAAATATCCCAGTGCGCCGCCGCTGATATTCGAGGTCGGATTTTGCGGTGCAAGCGATGTCGGACTCTGGTCTGATGAAAGAATATTCGAAAGTGTTTTGAAATAATTATAGGCCGCTTCGTCAATCGATAATAATTCTATCGTAATGGTGTCGCCCTTATTTACCTTATCTCCGCCGCGTATCCGTACGGTCATTTCCTGACCTTTCGTTAATTCATCCGTGAAGAGACGATATCGGATGCCGTCGATCGAGTCTGTCGGGATCAGGGCGCTTGATTGAGCATTGACGCGATAATAATTGTAATTGTTCGGCTGCGGAGGATCCTTAAACATTATATAAATATCATACCCGGCACTTCCGCCGAAGCCGGTCCTCACCAGCGAGTATAAAGAATCAATAAATACTTTCGTCGGCATAGAAGACGCCGCATCGTATTCCGTACCTTGCGCCACCGCCTTTATTTGATAGCTTGTGCCCGGGACGCCTTTTATCGTTGAAGTTTGATATGTTCCGCTCACAATTTCTTTCAGCGTATCTTGTTGATTCATATTATCTGTCATGATGATATGCGCGCCTGAAACCGGCGGGAAATACAGCGGTGATGCAAAGTAGTCTCCAGTCATACTAAGAATGACAGAGTATGGTCCGGTTCCATCAGTTACAATACCCTCGATGACGATATGAGGCGAAGCATCGTTCAAATCCACAGAAATAATCTGCTGACAAGAGAAAAGACAACACGCCATTGCTGCCAGGATAATGAAAAGTGCTATCCGGTTCATAGACATCGCATGTTTTTTCATGAAACACCTTTAAAAAATAAAATTATATGTAACGGACGGAATGATCGGGAAAATGGTGGTCTGCACGGCCTGATTTTGATTGGGATTGTTGGGATCAGGCCGAAAAGTAATGGAATAGGCATTCATCCGGTCATAAACATTGTAAATTGAAAAATTTAGATTGGAATGCGGTCCCAAAGTCCACGTCGCGGAAAGGTCCAGGCGATGATACGGAGGCATGCGATAACCGTTCCGGTTCGTATAATATGGGATCGTTCGCTGATCGAAAGGATCATTGTATACACCATTCGGGAATGTCACAGCATTGCCAGTATTGTAGACCCATGTTGCCGAAAATGTCCACGTGCTGCTGTAATCATAAATGAGAACGACGGAAATATCATGCGTCCTGTCCTGTGTTGCCGGGAAAGGCTGACCGTCGTTGATTTGAGCGAACTGTTCATTCGTTCTGGAGAGTGTGTATCCGATCCAGCCGCTGATCGTACCGTATCGCTTTCTTATAAGAAGTTCCGCCCCGTAGCTCCACCCCCTGCCGTAAAGGAGAAGGGATTCGATATTTGGATTGCGCTGTAAATCCGCACCGTTTTGATAATCAATGACATTCTGCATGTTCTTGTAATAGATTTGGAGTGAGGTTTCAAAAGCGTTGTCGCTGAAATTTCTAAAATAGCCAAGGTCTACCTGGTCGGCATATTGCGGCGGCACATTATTGCTGCTGGGAATCCACAGGTCGCTCGGATTCGTTTGTGTTGAACTGGAAAGGAGATGAAGATATTGCGTTGTCCTCGTATAGGATGTTTTGAGCGAGCTTGTTTCATCAAGCACATAGGTCATGGAAAGACGCGGCTCCAGACTCGTATACGTTTTGACGACTTGACCGGAGGAATAATCAGCAGTGTCGATAGGATTACCGTTGCTGTCATACGTATAAATATGTCCGGGTCCCAGCAGGCTGAATGTGGAGAATCTCAGGCCGTAATTGACCTTAAGGCCGGAAAGAACATTGAGTTCATGTGAAAAATAAATCCCGTTTTCAAGAGCATACCGATGTTCAAGATCGACGCTGATTAAACTGCTCGGCGTTCCGCCTGTAATTGTTCCCGGTACAAATGTGTGATAAATGATATTAAATCCGAATTTCAGCGTACTCTGAGAACTCGTGAAATATTGAAAATCTTCTTTAAAATTTATATCCTTTATGCCGGAAGTTATTTCGAATTGACTCGTACCGGATGAGATGGAGTTGGTGTACTCATAGTCGCTTACGATAAACGATGTGTTTGAAAAAAGGTGATCCCCAAAAATATGATTCCAGCGAAGTGTTCCGGTCGTGTTGCCCCAATTGAAACCGAAAATATTGGGATAAGAGAAATTGTCCCTGCCGAAATATCCGGAAAGAAAAATGCGGTCCTTGTCTCCAAGCGTATAGTTCGCTTTCATATTAAGATCGTAGAAATAAAGACTCGCTTGATTAATCGTTGTGTCGCGCGATAAATGGAGAAAAAGGTCCGCATACGACCGCCTTGCCGTGACAATGAAGGATCCTTGATCGACAACGATGGGCCCATCCAGCATAAGTCTGGAATCGAGCAGGCCGATACCACCAGACCCTCCAAATTCTTTCTCGTTCCCGTCATTGGTCCTGATATCGACGACTGATGAGAGCCGTCCTCCGTATTCAGCGGGCATACCGCCCGTGATAACCGAAACGTCCTTAATGGCATCGGCATTGAATACAGATAAGTATCCCAGAAGATGGGAAGGATTATAGACCGGCGCTTCATCGAGAATAATGAGGTTTTGATCGATTCCGCCGCCCCTGGAATAAAATCCAGTACTGCCCTCACCTGCCGATTTAATGCCCGGAAGCAATTGGATGGTTTTCAATATATCTTTTTCTCCCAGCAAAACAGGAATCGATTCAACTTGCTTCATTTCCAGCTTATTCTCGCTCACATCCGTCGATATGACGTTGGCATTCGAACGTTCACCCGAGACCGTTACGTCGTTAACTTTGATGAGTTCCTGTGTAAGTGCAATATTCATAACCCGATTTTGATTCAGAACGATGGAATCGATCCGCATTTTGAATCCCATATATTGAGTTTGATATGTATATCTGCCCTCCGGAAGAGTCAGCGAATAAAAACCGTATGAATTGGATGCCGCTCCTACGCCGGGCAACTCTCTGATAACGATAGCAGCTCCTATAAGCACTTCTCCTGTTTCGTTGTTTTTGATAACACCGCTGAGAGTATAGCGATCCTGTGCAGACAACGAAGAAACCTGAAGAATGAACCGCAGGAATACTGCCAAGCTCAGAAGGCATTCTCTCCTCTTGACCCAAATTATTGTTTTTAAATTATCTCTTCGCATTCTCATCATTCGGCGGATTATGAATAAAGTATTTCTCGACCGGCATAAAGCCGGAAGAACATTGCAGTATCAGAAATCGCATGGACGCTATCCGGCATATTTTAGTCCATCCCTATAGAACCCCCTGCTGAAGCCATCGAACCGCGCCGGGTAGGGACAAGAGTGAAAACAATTTGAGCGATAAAGAATGCCGAGGAGGTATAGTTAAGAACGCACGAAGGCGGGAAGAAGGGTATCGCCTCATCTTAACTTCAAAGACAGGGGGAAAACAACAGAGCGGATAGGACCGCAGTGTTAGCCGGCGGACGCGATTCAATCCGCAGCTTGGAATAAATTGATTCAACGCGTTTACCTTATACTGTGATTATTCACAAAACGGTAAACAAAGTTTCCTCTCGTTTTATCCTTTCCTTCTCTAACAAGAATGTCCGATGCATTGATTCAAATATTCCGCTGATCGATTTGAACGGCGTTCTACATTAACAAATATATTCGAGAAGTTAGTTCCCGGCTGTCTATGCGGAGAACATCCGCCCGGATTGAAGCGGACAAGAACTATTGAATTAAAAATAGGATTCGCAAAAACCTCTCAGAATAAAATACAAACTCCTGCAAAACCGGATTATCGTCCATGCCTTTTAAATGTCATGAATTATGCTTATCTCTCCCAAGTAGAGTCATTGTTCTCTACTATCGTCTCCATACATGAACCCGATATAAATGACGTTCGGAATACTTCGGGATGACCGCGGAAGTTCCCCCCCGCAAGGGAAGACCGGCATGACCTGCATACATTTCATTTCCTCGGGCAAGTACGCTGCTTGACTGCCAACCCGCTGCGCATCTTGGCGGGCGTCACCATTCGGCGCTGTCCTTCGGTGGTATATCTAAAATGGGCAAACAGTAATATGCAGCGCTCAGAATTGAACTAGCTGCTTATTTTTTTTTTATCCAGGACATCACGAACCATTTTTAAAATTTCCTGCGGTTTAAACGGTTTCTGCAGAAATCCAAGCGCTCCGGCATCCAGCAATTTGGCTTTCGCGTCCGGGTCTAAAAATCCGCTCGCAAGAATAACTTTTATCTGCGGATTTAATTCTTTGAGCTTTTTGAATTCCTCCGCTCCGGTCATGCCGGGCAGACCTATATCAGTCACCACCAAATCGATTTCATCCATGTGTGCTTTGTAGACTGCAACGGCTTCAATGCCGTCATCGGCGCGATAGACTTTATAACCGCTGGATTCTAAGCAAGTGCAAGCCATTTCTAAAAGGAACTCTTCATCTTCAACGAAGAGAATTGTCTCTGAACCGACGAATTCGACGGGTTTCTCGGCATGAAGGGGCTCATCTTGATGCTCATCAATCAAGGAAACAGGGAAATACAGCCGGAATATCGTTCCTTGATCCTCTTTGCTTTCCAGGTCAATGAGTCCATCATGTGCTTCTATAATGCCGTACACTACGGACAATCCAAGCCCGGTTCCTTTTCCCTGCGGTTTAGTCGTAAAAAACGGGTCGAACGCCCGGGCGCTTGTGGCTGTATCCATTCCTTCGCCCGTATCGGCGATACTGAGACATACATATTCACGCTGACTTGCATCCGGGAATCGGTCTTGTATTTGAGCTCTTATACATTTTTCCGCAGCAAGAATGATCGACCCGCCGCTTGGCATCGCATCCCTTGCATTGACGCAGAGATTTAAAATTACTTGATGAATCTGCGATCGGTCGGCATAAACATCGGGAAGTTCCTGCTGAATATTTTTTGAAAACGTGATGGTTTTAGGAAATGTCTGCTGCAGCATCGAAATCATCTCCTCTATGAGCGTCCCGACATTCACCGCTTCGAAGATGACATCAGTCTTCCTTGCAAATGTAAGAATCTGTCTGACAAGAGCCGCACCTCGTTCAACTGCGCGCTGCATTGCATTGATGCTTACGGTATATTCCGGATTTTGAGCCAATCGTTTCTCAAGCAGCGATATATACCCAAGAATAATACCGAGGATGTTGTTAAAATCATGAGCAATGCCGCCTGCAAGTGTACCGATACTTTGCATCTTCTGCGATTGGAGCAATTCGTGCTGAAGTCTTTTCCGCTCGGTAATGTCGACCGCAATCCCTACATGGGCGATTGCTAACCCTTTATCATCATGAACAAGAGAAGTGGAAAGAGAAAGAGGGAATTCTGTTCCGTCTTTTCTTCGGCTCATGAGTTCTCCCTGCCAACCGCCTTCCCGTGCTGCCCGCATAAGATCCCTGCTGCCGGTTCCGCTCGGTGAGGTAATATCTTCCAGTGTTTTTCCGATGACTTCATCTTCGGAATACCCATGACCATCCAAAAATGCTTGATTGACAAATACTATTTTGCCGCTCATATCGGTAACGCTTACGAATTCACCGATGCTTTTCACCGTATGACTCAGCAAATTCACGATTTCTTCGGCCCGTTTCCGCCGGGTAATATCGGTTACAAAGTTCAGCGATACATCTTCATCCTGAAGCTGCAGATACGATACGGCAATATGGATGGGAAACCGGGTTCCGTCGCCTCGTAGACCTGTAGTTTCAAATTGATTCGGAAGAGGCACGCCATCCGGACGGAGACTATAATGTTCAAGGAAATCCCTGTGCACTTCCGGTGCAAGATATTTTAGCATGAGTTTCTCTTGGACATCGTCGGCGTTCAATACTCCGAATATTGTCAAACATGTCGGATTAGCATAGAGTATCTTGCCTGTTTTGGAAAGAATGACAACTGCCGCAGGCGCGCTTTCTATCAGTTTACGGAACCGCTCTTCGCTTTGCCGCAGTGTTTCCTCTGCGCGCTTTCGTTCGGATATATCTACGATGATACCGGCGACTTCATATGTTTTCTCGCTCAACCGCCGTATATGCGCATCGGTGTACATCCAGTGAATATTACCTTTTGCATCCCGCAGACGGAATTCCTGCGTGTATCCGTCTGATCCTTCGCGAAGCGCATCAGCGCTCTGAGGAGCCATGACCTTACGGTCTTCTTCAAGCCAGCTGAAAAAGAACCGGTCAGAAAGGTTGTGTGTCGGATAATCGGGCAAATCTAAAAATTTCTGAACAACATCTAAATTTGCATAATTCGTATCCCAGGAATATCCATACGCACCTTGCGTTTCATTTTCGGCTTTAGTGACAAGAGAATGCCAGAAAATAGCATGCGTGCCTTCGGTTGCCCGCCTCAAATCTTCTTCTGCCCGTCTTCGCTCTGTGATATCTTCCTTTTCAGCAAGAAAATGAGTGATCTTGCCGTTTTCATCGACAATCGGAGATATTGATGCGGCCTCCCAATAGAGTTCACCGTTCTTTTTCCTGTTATGGAACTCGCCATTCCATTCCCTGCCGGCCGAGATCGTCTGCCACATGGCCGCATACGTCTCAGAAGAAGTCTCTCCTGATTTCAGGATTCGGGGATTCTTTCCGACGACTTCTTCCGAATGGTACTGTGTAAGCTTTTCAAACTTCGGATTGACATATTCAATATCGCCTCGTACGTTGGTAATGACAATGGATGACGGACTCTGTTCGACCGCACGCGAAAGCTTTCTCGTTTGCTCTTCCAATTTTTTCCGTTCGGTTATATCGGTTATAAGGACCTGGATGGACTGCTTTCCGAGGTAGATTATTGGTACTGCCATAACCTCGACATTGATCGGCGTTCCGTCTAATTTGACAAAGACCTCCTCTCTTGGATACAATCCTTTTTCACCTGCCAGAAGCCGCTGAATACGATGATAAGATTCGTCCCTGTTTTGAGTATGTATAATTTCCCGGAGAGACCTGCCTATTATCTGATCCGGCGCTTTTGCTCCCAAAATCTTTGCACCTTCTAGATTGGAGAAAACAATTTTCTCCTCCGAGTATACGGCTATTCCTATCGGTGAATACTCAAGCAGGAGCCTGTATCGATCCTCGCTTTCTTTCAACGCCTTTTCCATTTGCACGCGTTCCGTCACATCGTGAGCGAGTACTATTCTCGCCTGCTTGCCTTCATACGGACTCGTATGTGCAGTAATCTCGACATAGATGACTGTTCCGTCTTTCTTACGATGCCGCCAAATCTTCGTTGTACTCAAACCGTTCGATAAATTCGCTACATCTTCTAAAAGCAACGGAATATCCTCCGGCGGACGAATATCTCTAATCGTCATATTCAGAAGTTCTTCCCGTGTATAGCCGTAGTGGCGGATAAATGCATCATTGATATCAAGAATAAACAAAGTTTCCGGATCGTAGACACACATCGGATGCGGATTGTGCTGAAAGAGCAGCCGGTACTCATTTTCGGATTTGCGAAGCGCATTTTCCATTTGCTTGCGCGCCGTAATATCGCGAGCTATGCCTGCAATGCCGACAATCATCCCGTCTTTATCGATCAGCGGATTTTTAACGGTTTCGAACCATTTCGTATCGCCGGGTATATCGGAAAATTCATTTTCTTGCTGGAGCGGTATGCCCGTATCAAGAATTGTCCGATCTTCCTGTAAAAATCTTTTTGCTGACTCTGAGAGCATTGCTTCGACCTCGTTTTTTCCGAGGACTTCTTTTTCTTCCTTATTAAGATATTTGCACCAGGCCTTATTGACAGCCAGGTAAGAGCCGTCTTTACTTTTCAGCCAGGCGGGATCAGGAATGCTGTCAAGAATGCCGCGCTGCCGTCTTTCACTTTCCGCAAGAGCTTCGACGGCCAGATCTCTCTTTTCTTCCGTGTCAATCACCTCCAGCGCATACGAAAGATCCATCGCAAGTTCGCTAAAAAGAGCGATTTCTTGACCGTTAAAAAAGCCTATGTCATTCGAGTAAAAATTGATCACCCCGATGATTTTAGCTTTCAGCCGCAAAGGAAATGCGGCGGCAGATTTAAAACCGAGAGCAAGAGATTTTTCTTTCCATGGAAACATTCGCTCATCATGCTCAATATTGTTGCAAATGATATTCCGCGCTTCTCGAATTGCAGCCACGGCCGGTCCATTCCCTCGAGAAACATCATCGAGGCTCATTTGCAATTCTTCAAGGTATCCATCCATGATTCCGGAATGAGCGACGGGTTTTATTTCTGCCGGCTGCTGCATCGACCAGGCCGATCCAGCACATAGACATTTTGCCGTCTTCAATGACAATTTTGCAGGCTCCCTCGAATATTCTCTGCCGGTCGCGCTCACGCACGATGAGTTGATTGATATTGCTTAACACAGCATATGTCCGATTGAGCTTGAGAATTTCCAATTCTGCCCGCTTTTGTTCCGTGACGTCGCGATCGATACCGATGGAGTACCGGCTCTCCCCGCCAGGTGATAGGCACACCTGTATACTCGATAATATTGTCTTTTCCATCCGGGCGAATCCATGAGAAGGAGCCCCGATAAACCTCTCCTCTGGCAATGGATTCTATACGATTGATATTTGCACTCTCTTCAAGCGTTATGGAGAGATCTTGAACATTTTCGCGCCGAAGCAGCTCTTCGCGGCTTCGTCCTGCCATAGATGCGTAACGTTCATTACATTCGATAAGCTTTCTCTTATAGGGATCTCGATCATTGCTAAAGATGCAAATGCCGTCAAAGACGTTCTCAAATATCATCCGGAATCTTTCCTCGGAATCCCGGACTGCTTCTTCCGCCCGTTTGCGCATGGTAATGTCGGTCGCCATAACAAGGCGAGCCGGTTTTTCTTCAAATATCAAATCATGCGTCGTAATCTCGACATCTATGACCGTTCCGTCTTTTTTCCTATGGCAGAAGGATCCCGCATTGCGTAAGCTCTCGCTGCCGGCGGCAATGGATTGCAGGATGATTGAATCTTCTCCTGCTGAATGGATATCTTTGAGCGTCATAGAAAGAAATTCTTCTGCTGAGTAGCCGTACTGCTGAACCGCAGCATCATTCACGGCAAGAAAAGCAAGCGTCGTACAGGTCATACACCCAAAGTGGGATTGGATTATTAAGAAAAAGCATACGGTAGTGCTCTTCCTTGCTCGCCAATATCTTTTCAATTTCTGCCCGTTCGGATATTTCATTCAATAATTTTTTATTAACGGTTTCCAGCTTTTTGGTCCGCTGCTTTACCCGCCTGTCAAGCATTTTTGCTGCATCACGAAGTTCGTCTTCATTCTGCTTTATTCTCTCCATCAAACGCACGTACGCAAGCAGCACTTGTTTTGAGATCGGCTTTACCAGATAGCCCTCAGCCCCGGCATCCAGACCCTGCGCCTGATTTTTATTTTCAACCTCCAAACCGGATATTAATAAAACAAGAATATGTTTAAGTTCCGGATTGTTCTTGATTTGCCGGCAAATTTCAACGCCTTTGATATCGGGCAGGAAGACATCGAGTATGAGCAGATCCGGATTAAACTCTTTCAACAGACGCAGACATTCATTCCCGGTCTCCGCCTCCAATATTTCATATCCTTTTCTCTTCAAGATATAAGAAAGGATTCGTAAATATGCCGTGTTATCATCGACAATGAGTATTCTAAAATCCCTTTTCTTCATAATAGCCACATCCCTTCATTATGGAAAATATCGAATGATAACGAGCCATCCGCTCATTTATCGTATGAACAATAAGAAGCGTATTTTTTTGAGGAAGAATATCCGCCGATGAAAAAAAATAGGAAGCCCAAAATATGTTTTGCCGCATTGCAGAAGTCCATCATATAATTGAGATGGGTCGCCGCATAAAAGAAAACAAGATTTGACTCATCAATGGTTAATGTATGTGTTTTGCTCTATTTCTGCAACAATTTCAAGAACTGTAAATTTACGCATAAAATGGGGTTTTTTCGAAGAATCGGCATTCCGGAGACAATGTCTCTTATTATTGAAGGTTATTCACTTAGAGAGATGAATGCGATTTTATATTGTCTTTTCAAGAAGTGATAGAGAGCCGCGCCACAAACGATTGCCATTGAGTATAAACTGACAATAATCAGAGTAGTCCGCTTGCGATGGCCGGGAATGAACGGTCGGATTGTTATCCCATTTTACGTTTGCCCGGCGCTTCATTGAAGCTTGCATGAGATACACAATCCACCTGTGCAAAAGATCCTCACCTTTGACCGATGGTTTTAATAACAAGGCGAAATATGAGCCGGTTCTGGAAAGCCCGCTCACAGTTTTCTGATAAACTCCGGTAATAACGGAAAAAAATTTTATTGCATGACCGGCGGTTTCAGAATCGGTTTTCCCGACAGGTATTTTTTCCAGGGTCCCCAATAAAAAGTACGCCATCCTTTGTCTATATCCTTGACCTGCCTATCCGGTACATGAGCATGGACAACTTGCAGCACGGTATCTTTTTCTTTCTGTTCCATGGAGAGAATAAACGTGGAATCCAAATCGCTGTCAGCCCAATCCTGTGCACGCCAAGTCTGGACAATCAGTTTATCCTTCACCAATTGAAGGTTCTTTCCCGTAATGTATCCGTCATGAGCAGAATATCTGCCTCCCTCCTTTTGGGAAATCTTTGCGGGGGCAGCCGTCGCCATGGAATGCTTTTTTTCATCCATATACAGATCGTAGAGATCTCTTGCAGTCGCATTCTTAAAGACGATTTTTTGAATTATGGTCTTTGACATAGAGAATCCTTTCTGTTTTTTTATATTCGATAGTACGTAGAACAAGGGTTGAGGCCTCATTGTTCCCCTGATGTAATAATTCGGCAGGACGCTGCTGTCCGGAATTCTCACTACAGCCGGAGTCATTCCGTCTGAATGACTGCACTTTCAGCCAGCGTTGCTGCATTGCCGCGTAATCGTGATAAACAATTGCGACAATCACAACCATTGCCCTCTATCAATACACATCGAAGTTCGCAAAACTCCGATGGAATGCAATCGAGTTCATTTCTTCGACAGCGTGTTCTCGCAGTAATAGTGGATCGCGTCTTTTAAATAATGGGCAAGACCCGGCCGGTATGTATCATAGTGTTTTCGGAATCGCAGATCTTCAGCGTAGAGATGCGCTAACCCCTTGTACATTTCAGCATTTGCATAATAAAAATTCGCCAGATGAGCATGATGCCGTGCGATCAGCTTCTGGACATCCTGATGATCAACAGGTGTTCCCATAAGTTTCGCTAAAGATTCCGAGATTGCCTCTTCTTCCGCTTGGACGGAATCCCATTTTTCTTCAGACCAGCGTTTTGCCTTCTCGTTGACTTGTTTGACAAAAACCGGATCGTATATTTCGAACGCTTCCTTTTCATATTGTTCGAATGTCCCTTTTTCTTCAGGCGAAAATCCTTTATAGTATTCTTCATCGGATTTCATACTCTGCTCTCCTTGTAATGCTTGAATCGTTTTGTCTATAGTAACGAGCAATTGAGAGAACCGTTCCGTCTTTTTTTGGATCGTTCTACGATGCTGGCGCAGTGCAGCGAGAGGATCGAATTCCGGATCGTCAAGGATTCTTCCTATCTCCTTCAAGGGAACATCAAGTTCCTTATAGAAAAGAATTTGTTGAAGGCGCAGAAGTTCCTTTTCGGAATAAAGCCGGTATCCGGCCCCGGTGCGGGTATGCGGCTTCAATAATCCGATATGATCGTAATAATGCAGCGTGCGTACACTGATCTGTGCTAACGATGCTAATTGTTGGACAGAATACTGTTTCATAAAATGCTCACCCTACAAAGATACAACACTGACGCCGCGTGAGAGCAAGTGAATAATGCAAAATATTTTTATTGCTGCTGAACCCTTCCTGTACATTATAATGAATAATTCCATTTCCCCCTTCCCGCTGCATAGATGTGATTCTTTGAAAGCGCGAAAACGAAGCAGATTGCCGGGCAGCGCGTAAAATCTACAGCCATCGCGTATAAAAAAAAGCAAAAAGACATATAAAAACCATCATTTTTTTGTAACTTTTTCCATTTGAAGAGATATATGATAGAGAACTAGGAATGAAATTTCTCGCATTCCATCAATTGAACAAAAAAGCGCACGCATGACGAATTTCAAGTATCAACAGCATTGCAGCCGATGTCGGAATGTCCATCATGCTTTAACTTGTCGCGCATGACGTCGGCAGCATTCGCAGTCATCCCGGAAACACAGCCGGATGTTTTCAGGATAAACCGGCCGCACCTGCAGGTTTACATCAATTTTTATCGAAATATAAAAAGGAATTACAATGAACGACGATTTAACTCCGCAAGAAAAGCCTCGATCTATTACTCATCGCATTTTTATCGGCACGCAGGGAATTCGTACCGGTTGGAGTATCGGTATCTTCTTTCTTTTGATGGGAGTGTTTACGGCCATAATCCTCTTGCCGACCATCTCTCTCCTTGAAAAATATCATTTGCCTGCAGGTGAACTCCAGCCCTTGCAAACATGTGCCAGTGAACTCGCTGCATTTCTCGGGCTTCTTGCAGCTACTATGGTCATGTCTCGCATCGAACATAATCCTCTGATATTTTACGGACTGGAAGGAACACGGCGCTTCGTGCAGTTTCTTTATGGATTGTTCTGCGGCGTGATCGCCCTTTCGGCTCTTGTCGGTCTGTTGAACATCTGCGGATTACTCGCCTTTGACGGCCAGCAGCTCTTCGGCAGAGCAGCAATGAATTACGCGATAGGCTGGGGCGCTGCATTCTTTTTGGTCGGTCTCTATGAGGAATACTTCATGCGCGGTTACATGATGGCAGCTTTAACGCGGAGTATTGGATTCTGGTGGAGCGCTCTGGTATTTTCCATTCTCTTCGGTTGTATTCATCTCACAAATAAAGGAGAAACTCCGGTAGGAATAATTTCTGCCGCGCTTATCGGATTGGTTTTCTGCATCAGTCTTTGGTATTTAAAATCCCTCTGGTGGGCGATTGGTTTTCATGCTTCATGGGATTGGGCGGAATCTTATCTTTGGGGCACGGCGGACAGCGGACGGATGGCCCACGGGCATCTCTTTGCCGTACACCCGCAGGGGAATATACTTCTGAGCGGCGGCGCAACGGGTCCGGAAGGAAGTTTATTGATCATACCTCTGCTTTTTATTATTGCATTGATGATGTGGCTTATCTGGAGACAGAAAAAGAACGCAATCAAAGAATAATTCAATTGCTTTTCATTTGCAGCAATGGAAATATTAAATTGCGTGTGCGAATGCATCGGAAAGCGATCTATACTGCGTTTCATTCGTATCCGCCAAGGCTTCATCGCGATTTGAAGGCATGTCGTCGTATTTAATCGCGTCCATAAATTGCGAATCGGTAAAATCGAAGCGCCTGCCGTCGATGCGATTATAAAAATGCTTCTCCCCATTGGCCAGCTTCGTTTTCAATATCTCTCCACCGAAACAGTCGTTGATAACAAGGGCGGTGACGCTGCATTGTCCGCACGCAGGATTCTCCGGCGTCCATTTGCTGCTTGTTTGCAATGACCAGCCTTGCCGCAGCCTTATAACAACCGATCGTTCATCTGCGATGTTTTTCATACAACCGTCGATACAAATTCATTCAGGCGTTTGCTCATATCGTCTCGAACACGGCGGAATTCCTGAAAAACTTTTTCCTGCTCGCCGATCATCTTGGTCGGATCCGGGAATCCGATATGGATCATCTTCTTTACTTTTCCAATAAAAACCGGACATGTTTCGTTAGCATAGTCGCATACCGTGAGGACGTAATCGAACGCTTGCGTAAGGAATTCATCGACATTCTTCGGCTTATTTTTGGAAATATCGATACCGATCTCCTGCATCGCCCGGATAGCCCTGCGCGAAACCGCCGCTGCAGGATCTATGCCCGCAGAAAACACTTCCCATTCCGGTTTGAAAGATTTTATAAATCCTTCCGCCATCTGACTGCGGCATGAATTGCCGGTACACAGGACAAGTATACGCATCGAGACATCCTTATCCAATTTGCGACTCCGCTGCCTGTTTGAATATAATACGATCCTCAAAAATAATGTTGCTGCTCCTATCTCAAACAGTATTGCCTGGAATGCGAGACTGCCGCTTCGGCTTGAGAATTCGCTACGGTGCGACTTTGACTTTACGCATTGTATTTTTTCCGGGGACAATATCGCATCCCTTTCCATCATGAAGATACAGAGAAACTGCATTCGGATCGGACGGTGATGGAGCGCCCGTATACCCGCTGATATGCAGACCGTCGAAATGACCTGCTTCGATACCGTGCGTAAAGAACGGCTGCTTTACAGTGTCCCATGTCAGATCGAATCCGTCGATTTTGAGATTCTTCACCCACTGTGCATAGAGGCCTGGAATGTCATGTGCAAAAAGCTGCAGAGCGGGATCCCCAGTCGGGCGGAGATCGAAATTTCCGCCTGAGACATCGTTCTGTTTGCCGGCACAAATCTGAAATTGGACGTCTCGAAAGACGACATCTTCTATAACATTTTCTTCCGTACCATAGACAAGAATTCCCGATTCTCCTCTGCAAATGATACTATGAAATTGAATATTTTTAATTTTTCCGAGAGGAACATCCTTCGTCAATCGCACTGCCGAGATGTGAATAGGTTCGCCCTGGCCCCACCAATCTCCCGTATGGATCCTCGTTTCGATAACGATGTTGGAAAAAATAATATTTTCGATCGAACCGGCATCACGTGCGAATATTCCGATCCCGCGGTTGGAATGCGTAATGGTGATATTGCTGAAAACATAATTCCGCATGGAATTTTGATCGAATCCTCCGATACGAATTGCCGCAGAACGCGACACCATCGTACAATTGGTCACGGTAATATTTTCCGAGACATGCACAATGTCCTTGAATCCCGGAAGTTCATGATGATGCTGATAGCCGGTGATGGCGATACAGTCGTCTCCTGTCCGGAAGTCGCAATCGGAAACAATCGCATTGCTGCAGGATGTCAAATCGATGCCGTCGTTATTGGGAACGCGTAGATCGCACCAGATGCGGAGTTTTGCAGCAAGGACGCCGTCGCAATCGGCAAAATGCAAAGCCCAGAACGGCGAGTTGAGAATCGTCACACCGCAGACCGTCACATTGCGGCAATCTGAAAAGATGATCATCTGAAACGGCCTATCCTTTGGCATATACGGCCCGTCGCCGGACTGGTCCCCCTGGCGAAAACGATCCTTCTGCCGGGTCCATTTCTTTCCTTCGCTGTCGATACTCTTGAAACGGTCAAGCTCCATAAAGGCATCGCTGTTTCCGTCGATCGTCCCCAGACCGCTGAGAGACACATTTTTTGCATTCTGTGTAAAAATCATGCCGACGAGACGCCCGTTCAGCATATAATCTTCAACATGCGGGCTTCCTTTCAAAACAGCGCCGCGCTCCAGATGAAGGTCGACGTTGTCGCGAAGCTGGATTGTCCCTGTCATGAATGTCCCTGGAGGAATAGAGACCCGGCCTCCGCCGCTGCGGGAAGCCGAATCGATTGCAGCTTGAATGTTTCGCGTATTGAGAGCTGAACCGCCGGCAATACATCCGAAGCTTCTTATGTCAAGCTGTTGGCCGAACAGGGCCGAGCAGGAGAACAGCACGAAAAGAGAGAGTAATTTCACGGTCAACAGAACGGACGCCGGAAATTTTTCGCGCTGAAAATTTTTCATTTTAGTCCTTTCTCTCTGGAGGAACGGCTCAGAGAAGATGCATCCTTATCAAATCATATTGAAAAGAGAAACCCGAACGATAAGCCGGCTTCGCGGGAATGCGCAGCTTTTCTTTTCAACTTATAAGTTTTTGTCCATGCTCGATGGACTTCTAATCTTTTTTCCCGGCGTGCCCGGATGACCGATGCAATGACAGCGGCCAGCAGCACACACCCGACAATTGTCAATGCTAGAGAAATTGAAATCGGGAATATATCGGCAAAGAGCATTTTGAGCCCGACGAACGTAAGGATGATGGAAAGACCGTGGCGCAAATAATAGAACATATCCATCATTCCAGCCAGGGCAAAATAAAGGGACCGGAGACCGAGAATAGCAAAGACATTTGATGTATAGATAATAAACGCATCCTGTGTAATGGCGAAAACGGCCGGTATGGAGTCGACAGCAAAAAGCAGATCGGTTGTTTCGACGACAAGAACGACGATGAAAAGCAGCGTGGAATAATATTTTTTATCGATCCGGATGAAAAATTTCTCCTCATGAAAACCGGGTGTCACGGGAAACAACCTCTTGAAGAAGCGGACGACAAAATTGCGTTCCGGATGTATTTCGCGCTCCTCCTCTTGAAACGCCATTCTTACGCCCGTCACGACCAAAAAAGCTCCGAAGATGAGAAGTATCCAATGGAATTTTTTAATAAGAACCGCCCCGAGTCCGATCATCGAACCGCGCATGATCAACGCACCGAGAATTCCCCAATACAAAACCTTGTGCTGGTATTTCGCTGGAACCTTGAAATATGTAAAGAGAAGAAGAAAAACAAACAGGTTGTCGATACTGAGAGATTTTTCTATCAAATAACCTGCAAGGAACTGCAGGCCGGCTTCGCGTCCGTACCATCGATAGACCAGAGCGTTAAAACAGAGAGCCAATGCGATCCATCCAGCGCTCCACACAAGAGACTCTTTGATCCCGATTGCATGCGGCCGCCGGTTGAATATAACAAGGTCCAGCGCAAGCAGCACCACGATAAAGACATTGAATCCGATCCATAAATAGATGGTATGATGCATAAACGATAGACTCTGTACATTACTCCAAATGTTGATCTTCTTTTAATATACAAGGAAGATGTTTTTGTTCAAAACCCAAAAAGCAGCAGCCCGAAAACGGTAAATGGTTTATGATGTTCGAAGTGCGGCAGTTCACAAGGCAGAAAGAGAAACACATGAAAAGTGAACGGTAAAATGCAGAGGACCGTCCGGCAAATAAATCAAACAAAAGCTGTAACCGCAGATAAAAATTTGCAGATATAAATTTAAAGATGCTTTTCCGTAAATCAGAAATCTATACGGAGATGAAAAAAGCCGGGGCCGCGTTTGCAACGGCTCCGGCTTTTCGATAGGTAAAGTTTACTATTTTAAACGGATGGAAGCAATGATTTTTTCGTAGACAGGCAGGAAATTGCTCTCCATAGGAACGTAATAATTAAAAATGATCCTGTAAATCTTATCGTTTTTGACGACAAAATAAATTCTGCTTCGAATGCCTTTCGTCGGCGTATAATTGAAATATGGAGCTTTCTCTCCGCTGATTGTTGTGCTGCCTTTTCCGGAGACATTAGCGATTTTCTTAGAGTTTTGTTCTACTACCTTTTCCAGGCTGAGTTTTTTTGCAGGCCGCACGTCGATATTCATCGTGCAGTCTTCACGATAAATTTTCAAATTCATTGCAAACAAAACATCCCCCTTCACTGCCGGATAGGTATCGACCATATTGTCAGGGACAACAGCTTCCAGCGCTGAATTCTTCACGGCTTTTGTCTCGGACAACGGAAGTACAACGGCATTAGGATCCTTTGAAATCACTCTCGGCTTCGGCAGAGTCAATGTAGCAATAACCGAATCGAAAACGAATTTGTTCGGTTCATATGTTTCATTAAACCCGGCATACTGTACAAAATAGATACTGGAATCTTTCAGCGTCGCCGCACGTACGGCTTTTATCTTGGTCTGTTCGTCGAACGCCCCCGCATATTCGAACATCTTTGCCGGCAGTCCTTCGATCTTTGTGTCCTCTGTGGGCTGGACGTTAAATCCTGCATCCAGCTGATCCTTTTTATAACTCTCGATGTACTTTGCATAGTCCTGCATGGTGTCGCTGCGTTCCGATGCAATGATAATCTGCACGCCGTCCGGTTTACGAGCATCATGGTCAAAAAATTTATCGGCGACTTCCTGCGAGGAGGAAATGATGATACGATTCGCTTCACGTGCGACGACCCATCCCTTCGGATAGACGAAGCTGACTTTGAAGAATTGATCCTGGAACTGGTCCCACTCGCTCACCTGGATCGTTTTTTTCCCGCAGCCCGTAAGGAATACAGCCACTGTTATGATGAATAAAAATGCTGCCTTCTTCATCCTCGTTCCTTTCCTTTTATTTCATGTGAATAGAGTATCGTGTTTCGATTACTGTGGTTCCAATGTATCCAAACCTGTTTTCGCATCTTTATTTTTCGGATCAAGTTTCAAGGCGCGTTTATAATGCTTGATTGCTTCATCTTTTTTCTGAAGATTTTGATATGCCTGACCCAGCCAAACATGCGAACTTGCATCGTCTTCTTTATACTTTAACGCACGTTCGAGATAGCTCGCACCTTCTTCCCACTTCTTATTCGGATTATCATAATCTTTCTTTTCCACCAGATACGACAAACCTATCATTTTATTGGCATCCGCCAGCTGGATGCGATAAACTGTTTCTGCGGTATCGATAACCTTAATAGCTTTTTCGAACCACTTGCGTGATTCGTCAAATTCTTTCATGGCAACGTAGCAGAATCCGGTATTGACGTATGCCGGCGCATATTTCGGATTAATGCTTATAGCTTTCTCGAGAATATCGATCGCCTTTTCAAATTTTTCCGTCTGCTGATAACATGCTGCCAGGTTGATGTATGCGCCAGCGATGCCCGTATCGATTTTTACACGAAGCTCCAGATAATTCGCCGCCTTCTCCCAGTTCCTCTGACTCATATAAATGGAACCTATCGTACCGTAAAGAGACCCCAAAGACACCTGCGCCGAGTCCAGCTTCACGGCCTGAATATAAGCTGCAAGAGCGAGAGTATCGTTCTTTCCCTGCCGATACGCATCGCCGAGCAATTTATATTCATCAAACTGCAGCGTATCTATTTTAGTCAATTTCACAAGTGCATCAATTGATTTTTGATATTCTTTGAGCTCCGGTGAGGAATACGCACGCGCAACGATGCGAAGCGCAAACACATTATTCGGCTCTGTTTTGAGAAACTTCTCTGCCGGCGCGAGGCCGTCCTTAAACAATCGGCCGTGATAGAGCGCTTCCAGGTACATCGTCTGAATATTTTGCGGAGCGTCATTCTGCTTCTCAATATAATCTTTTAAGGTGTGAGCACACTGCCACCAGAGCTTTGCACGAAAATAGAGGCCTGCCAGATCGAGACGCGCTTTATCGTTGTCCGGCTGGAGGATAAGAACTTTATTAAAGACCCGCGCCGCTTCCGTATACTGACGATCGGACATATACGTATTGCCGAGTTTATAAATAATCGGGATCTGCGTCGAATCCAGTTCCAGCGCTTTTTCATATTGAGCAATTGCCATGGGTGCAACGCCCTGCTTTGCATAGACATCGCCTTCCCCTTCATAGGCGCGGTAATCGCCCGGAACATATTCCCCGTACTTTGCAAAAGAAACCAGCGCCTGGTCTATCTGACCGGTTACAAACTGGGCCTTAGCCAATTGCAAAATAAGCGGAGGATATTCTTTCTTCTTTTTTAAAATTTTCATGCATGTATTGATGGTTTGGAGGGCGTCGGTTCCGCTGTTCAGAGCGAGCTGCGCCTGAGCCAGAACGACATAAGCATCGAGCAATTCATCGTCCAGTTCGAGCGCTTTTTTCTCTGCTGCAAGCGCCGAATCGTGCTGGCCAAGCTGCTCAAAAGCAGTACCGAGAAGATACCACGCCTGTTCGTCCTTCGGCGATTCCGAGATGAGTTCACGAAAAGCCGTTACTGCTTCGCCGTATTTTTTCTGATCGAATAATGACTGCCCCTTATCGTATTTCGTCTGAGCGCTTAAACTGAGACAGCCGACAAAAACACAGAAGAATGCGTACTTGTATTTCATAATCTTACTCCACGTTTAACTGAATAGGGCGGCTCGGTACGATCGCCGGCACAATACCTGCCTTCTGAATGATCTTCTGTCCCGGAATAGTCAATACAAAAGCGGATAAGCCGCCTCCGAGAGCAGTCTTTTGTTCCGTTGTATAAAGATAAAGAGAATATCGAAGCGGGTAAAGCTTTAGGTACACATTTTCCTGCGTAGGACGAATGAATGCCTCACCCCCGGCCGCACTATCCGCTTCAACGCGTAAAATTTTTATTTTTTCATTCATTCCTGACTGCATCATAGAGGAGACGAATCCGATGGACTGAGGATGCTTCGAGACATACGATGCTGCTTCTTCTTGAGATTGAACGACCGCCGCCGCATGAATTTCTCTGTTGTTCCGGAGGAACCGGCTCTGCAGCAATTCATAATTGCCCGAGTTCTTATCTGCAACAACAAGTTCAATCGAACCCGACCAGTGCGATTCCGGTATCTGCTGCCAATTTATCGCACTTCCGTTCTACAATGCGTTCCAACGATTTTTTCGAAACCTGTTCGATCGGGTTCAGCGTATGGACGATAACGGCAAACGCATCGTCCGCAATGCGGTTCTCTACGACATGCATGGATGCCTGCTGTGCAACCTGGCGCTCCTCGTCATTCAATTCCCGGTCGATGCAAATAATATGAACGCTGTCGTTCAGCATTTGAACAACGGCGCTGCGGGTCGATGTTGTGCGCGCTTCGATGTGAGCATCCGGGTACTGGCTGACAAACTCCTGCACCTCATTCTGCATCAAAACGCCGTACGGCTCGCAAACCAGCAGAAGACTCGATCCCGATGTGACTGTATTTTCTTTCTTCTTGCAGCCGGACAACAACAGAAGAGCACAGCACAGGATTGCTGCAATTCGAGCGTTCATTCTTCTGCATCCTCCATCTCCCGCTGTCTGCGCTGGGTTTGTGTCGTTGCAAACCTAAAAATTCCCCAAAGAATCAGGACGATCCCGAACATATATCGAAGCTGGGGAGGCATATGCTGCATCGGCACGAGACCGGCGACGACAACGACGCCGCAGATGAACGTCACACAGGAAACCGCATAACCCAAATACAAAGAAAGTGATATTTTTTTCATCTGCCGGTTCCTAAAAAAAGCTGATGCGAACTTTCGGCAGCCGGAGCCGCCGGGTTCACATCAGCCTTCCATCAAGAGTGACATTTACTTTGCATTTTTCAGACGGAAATGGAACGGTATCGAAACCCAGACTGAAACCGGGTTCTTCTGCATAATCGCGGGGGTAAACACCATCTGACTTGCCGCATCGATAGCGGCCTGTTCAAAGATTTGCGCATCGCTCTTTAAGACAACGACCTTGCGGACTTTGCCTTCTTTATCGACCCACGCTTTAACATAGACGTTGCCTTCCAAGCCCGCTCGCAGTGCAATTTCCGGATACTTCGGCATGACAGGTTTGACCGCAATCGGTTCTTTTTCAAACGCGACAAAATCCGGCGGCGGTTCATCATCGATCTTAATGTCTTGCTCCACCTGGACGCCGCCTGCGCCTGCGCCCACATCAATTGACGGTGCAGACTGTGCACTCAATTCTGTCTGCGTCGCAATTGTCTGTTCGGGATTGACTTCTGCATCGGGGACAGGAACCGGAATACCAATGCTCGGTTTTACTGCGGGTCCCGCAACAGCGACCGAAGGAGCAACATCCTCATTCTGGATGGAAGGCGGCGGTCCGAGTTCGGAATATTTCTTAATTCTCACCATATGCACGGGTTCATCGTCCGTGCTTAACCAGACAGCGAGATGGTATGAACCGAAAGCGGAAAAAACCGCTAATCCACCGAAGACAAGACCGAGCGACATATATTTTTGATAGAGGGCCTTGAGTTCTGCTGCGCCGTAACCGCTCGATTTATACGGTACTGCTGCCGTTATTGAAGCTGCTAAATTTGCCATAGTTCTTCTCCTATCCTGCCCTTTCCATGAGCTTCTTGTCGCTGTCATCCATCGGTGCAAGACTAAAGCGCGTGATATTGGCAAGATTCACTTCATCAAGAAAATCGACCATGTTGTTATAAGTTGCCATCCGGTCGATCTTGATAAGTGTAATAAGTTTAGGGTTCGAACGAAGACGTTCTACGAGGAACTTCCGGAGTTCTTTGAACTCCACACGCTGCAATTTGGGATCTTGTCCGATATTCCAATAGATCGTAAAATTGCTGCTTATCCGCAAGCGTCATAAGCGCCGATTCGGCGACTTCTATTTTTCCTTTATCTCCGGCGGAAGATTGAGTTCCATCGTTTGCGGCATGTTGAAGACCGTCGTCATCATAAAAAATGTCAGGAGCAGCATACAGACATCCACCATCGGTGTCATATCGATATGCACACCCACGCGTCGTTTCTTTTTCTTACCGCCTTTTCCATGGGATCGCGGTTGTCCGGTTTCGACAGCGGCCATTGTTATACTCCTTTGTTTAGATCAGTAACTAAATTAAACCGTGTAATTCTTGCTTTTTGCAAGACATCCATCACATCTTCCATCGGTCCGTACGGAGAAGCTTTATCTCCCTTGATGACCGTGCGAAGCCTCGGATTTTGAATACGTGCCTGAATGAGTATGTTGCCCAGCTGTTCTTTGGTGACTTCCACGGCGCGTTTCAAACGGTTTTCAGACCCGAATAAACGCATCATCAAAAACTGCGAATCGACGCCGAGGTAGATCTTGCCTTCTTTGTTCAGATATATCATCATCACATCAGCTTCCGGAAGTTTAAACTCTGAATGCGATGCAGGTAATTCCACCGTCACGTCCTCCGGCGGTTTAAATTGTGTCGTCATCATAAAGAACGTCAGCAGCAGCATGGTCACGTCGACCATCGGCGTCATATCGATCTTTACATTGATGCGAGCTTTTTTATGTTTTGGCATGATAAAACCTTTCGGTTAAGCTTACTTTTTCGGTTTACGGGAAACTAATGATTGAATGATGGCATAACTCGCTTCATCGATCATATATGTGAAGTTGTCGATTTTTGTAACGAAAAAGTTATATGCGACGATACCGCCGATACCGGCAACAAGTCCGCCGGCCGTGTTGATCAGAGCTTCGGAAATTCCGAGTGCAAGCCCTATGGCGTCCGGCGCTCCGGCTTTAGCCATCGCCTGGAACGAACGGATCATACCGAGAACCGTTCCCAGAAGGCCGACCATTGTTCCGATCGATGCAATCGTGGACATCATAACAAGGTTTCGTTCGAGCATGGGGACTTCGAGCATGGTCGCTTCTTCGATGGAGCGCTGAATGTTTTCCATGAGTTCTTTTTGACCCTTCACATCGCCTTCTTCGACGATCATCTTATAACGTTCTAAACCTGTGCGCACAACGTTTGCGCAGGAACCGCGCTGTTTATCGCACTGGCTGATTGCGCCGTCGATATCGCCGCTGTTCACTGCCAACTGAACATTTTTCAAGAACTTCGGAAGCTGACCTTTTCCGTTGGCTTTCTTTAAACTCATCCAGCGTTCGAAAATAACAGCGACCAGCATAATGACAATAGCAACAAGAAGAATAACGAGAGGACCGCCGTCTTGAATAAACTTCGGCAGCATATACTCGAATATGACGTAACCGAGAATAAAGGATACGATAAGAACTATAGTATTAAAAACAGAGGTCTTCATAAGAAGTACTCCTAATGATGATGAATGTGAATTAAGATAATGATGTCATTTAATAGATTTAAAATTTTTGACTGCCTGTTCTCGGTTTTCTTCTACATCAAATACACCGGTCAGTTTGGTGATGACAAAAACATTCTGCACGCTCTTAGCCATATTGCACAGCTTCACCGTGCCCTGGGCCTTCTCATACATCGAGTGAATCGCAACAAGAGCTCCGATGCCTGTGCTGTTGATATAGGAAACACCTCCGAGATCCAATACAAGCTTTCGGTTGCCCTGTTCGATAAGATCGTGCGCTTTCGTCTTTATATCATCGGTTTCATCTCCGCCGATGAGTGAACCGCGAGGTTCCATAATAGCAATCTCAAGATTGTCTAAAGTCGTCAATTTTGTGGCCATCGCACTTCCTTCAATTGCATGTGTATGTTGAAAGTTTTCTCCAGCGCCTGCCGGATATATTTTGCCTCTGATCACTCAATTTTGGTGCCAAAAAATGGGACGGCAATGTGCAGATTTTTGTTCAGAATAGACAAGAGTTCGCGTAAAAAAAACCTTATACGAGGAAGAAAGTCCCGCATCCTGAAGTTTATCTGCCGGAAATCGCACAACAAATTGACCTATAAGGAATTATCGGATGGGGAATAATTCCCCATAAAAATCACATCCGCAGCCTGAGGAAGCGCGGGTTCGGGGCAGGAAAAATGAATTACAGATTGTACTTCTTGCGTTTGTTGAGAAGGGTTTTACGGTCTATCCCGAGAATGCGGGCCGCTTCATCATAATCCTGTGCTATTTGCAAAACACTTTTAATATGCGTCCGTTCGACTTCTTCAAGAGAAAGGACTTGCGATTCCTGGGCACTCCGAATTTCTTCCGGAAGATGCTGTATCCCGATTGGATTATTTCCCGCCAGAAGCACTGCCCGTTCGACGACATTTTCCAATTCCCGGACATTTCCCGGCCAGCGGTACATTCGCAATGCCCTGTCCGCTTCCACGCTTAATTCCGTATTTTTCCCTTGAGAGGGAGAAAATTTCTGTAAAAAATGCTGCAGGAGAAGCGATACGTCGTCCGGGCGTTCGCGCAGGGGAGGCAATTTTAATCGGATAGCGTTCAAACGAAAGAATAAGTCCTCGCGAAATATATTTTCTTTGATCGCTTCGTCCAGATTACGATTCGTCGCTGAAATTACGCGAACATCGACTTTCCGTGTTATATTCTCGCCGATCCGCTCGAAATCCTTACTTTGCAGGACGCGCAGCAGTTTGGATTGAATGGACGGCGAAAGTTCTCCGATTTCATCCAGAAAAATCGTCCCCCCGTTGGCCATCTCGAATCGGCCTTCCCTGTCCTTCAGTGCGCCTGTAAACGACCCCCGCACATGCCCGAATAATTCACTCTCCAATAATTGTTCCGGTATTGCCGCGCAATTGACCTTGACAAACGGTTTATCTACACGACCGCTTTTTTGATGAAGGACATGAGCCAAAAGTTCTTTCCCTGTTCCGCTCTCGCCTTCAATGAGCACCGCAATGGTGCTGTCCGCAACGCGTGCGGCAAGATCGAGCTGTTCCAGCATCATCCGGTTCCGCGTAATAATTTCTCCCCTCTGCTGAGAAGATGCTACCTGTCCGCGCAGCTCCATTACTTCCTGAGCCAGCCAATGATGCTCCAGAACTTTTTGTGTGAACAGTTTGAGTTCTTCAAAATCGAAAGGCTTTTGAAGATAATCGTATGCCCCGTCCTTGAGCGCCAGGACAGCGGAATCTATCGATCCATGTGCCGTCATGATGACAACTGTTGTCGCCGGAGAGGTACTGCTTGATTTCTTTAAGAACTTCAAAACCGTCCATCGGCGTCATTTTTAAATCGACAAAGGCGACATCAAACGCAGTTTTCTGCAAAAGATGAATGACATCCTGCGGCTTGAAGCATAAGGTCACTTCCGCACCGATCGTCTGCAGGCAAATACCAATCGTGTTGAGAATATTCTTTTCGTCATCGACAACAAGGATATGTGCGCTGCGCTGTGTCATCAGGTTCTTTCAATGTTCAGGGGAATGGTAAAAGAAAACGTGCTGCCGACGCCGACCGTGCTTTGCACCCAGATTTTTCCGCCGTGTTCCTCTACGACTTCCCGTGCAATCGCCAATCCCAGCCCGACGCTTCCCGGTGTTGTTTGCGATACGCCCTTGACCTGAACGAATTTTTCAAAAATCGTATCCTGGTATTCCCTGGGAATTCCTTCTCCGGTGTCAGCAATACTGATGAGTAATTCAGACTCTCCGCGCTTGGCTGTAAAAACGACGCTTCCTCCCGGCGTGGTGTGGCGCAGCGCATTGCTCAGCAGATTCGTTATAACCCACGTATACTGATGCGGATCGACCATAACGGCCGGTAATGCCGGCGGAATCTTGACATCGATGGCGATGTTTTTTTCGTTGAATTGCAATTGCATCGAGCGAACGGATTCGCCGACGAGCCGCTCGATCTGAACCCATTCCTTCTTTAACGTATATCTTCCGGATTCCAGACGCGAGAGATCGAGCAGATCCTTCACCAATTTCCGCAGGCGTTCAACATCATCTTTTGCCGATATGAGCACCTTTTTCTGCGCTTCATTGACGCTGCCGAGCACTTCCTTGTGTAGGATATCCACTTCCATTCCGAGTGAAGTAATCGGTGTTCGGAGCTCATGTGAGACTGTCGCGATGAATTCGGACTTCATCGTTTCCAGCATCTTAAAACGCGTCACATCGTACAGTAATGTTACGATAAATTGAATCGAACCTTCTTCGTCCAGAATGTATGTCTGGCGCGGACGGTAATAGGTCGTCGTATTATTGCGCTGAAAAGTGAAAAGAATATCCCGGTGCTCCTGTTCGGAAGTCAATGCATTTCCGTTTTCAAGAATTTTTTCAAGCTCATTATTACCGATGATCTCGCGGAGCGGCTTTCCCTGCCAATCCATTCCTGCGACTTCGAACACCGCGGCTGCGGTTTGATTCATGAGAACGATATGGCTGGCGTTATCGGTCACAATCACGGGCTCGGCAATATTCGCGACAATCGTTTCCGATTTGCGCTTTTCGGCGATGAGCTGATGGATATTCAATTCTTCATAGGTCCGCAGCCGTTCGGTCATCTTGTTGAATTCGCGGCTCAACTCGCCGATTTCATCATCGGTAGAAATATCGATCTTCTGGTTCAATTGCCCCTGATTGATTTTCCTGACCATCTGCGTCAATCGTTCGGCCGGCTGTATGATGTTCTTCGTAAACCGGACGCTGATAAGAATGCTGATGAGGATCGATGCAGCAGCAGCAAGAATCATCGAAACGATAGAGTTGAGCGTTGTCTCGCGTATGGTCTGCTCCGCTTTGACCATGGCATTTTGATTAGCTTCGAGAAAACGGGAACAATGATTCCGGAGTTTATCTGCGATCGGCTGCACGACATAGTTCTGATACCTCGCCCCGATTTTGACTTGATCGTGTTCGATGAGTAAAGCAAACAGAGAATCCGATGCCGTTAGATACAGGCTGTCGGCTGCAAGCATGCTGTCGATGACGGCATTCTGGGAATATGTCGATGTCGAATCTTTGATACGCTGCATCCAGTCCAGAAAATCGTCGCGGCCGTTGTTAAAATACGACTGGTACAATCCTCTCAATTTTTTGTCAGCTATAACGGCGGAAAGCTGCGCCTGCTGCTGATCATCCAGCGATTTTAAAAGATTCTCGGCCGCCAGCACTCCTCTGTATGTCTGGCGAATAATCGGCGCGACGTTCTCCCTCAAATGTGCGAGATTGAAAATAGCAAAGCCGCTGGTCGCCAGCCCAATAATCACCAAAATAAAATATCCTGTTCCGATTTTATAGCGCAAACTCACCATAGCATAAAAAATGTATCGCATTTTCAAGGGAAAGGCAAGCTTGTCTTTAGGATGAAAAAGCCGTACATTTACACAGAAAAACGTTCGCTGCGTAAACGGAACTGAAAATTCTTGACTTGAAAGCAGGTCAAGTTTTTTTTTATGAACGAATATCATCATTCAGAAGGCGCAAGGACAAGAGACGTGGATAAAAAGCCGGTTTCGCTGAAATTCACGCCTTATTCTGTGACGAATTCACGGCTTCAATCTTCAACTCATAAGTCCCCGTCCGCATCCCGGGACACGCTGATTGAACGACGGATGGAAGCGTTCATCCTTCGCCATCGTTTAGCTGCCCCGCGCCATTTTATACTGCTGGCAGTAAGCGGGGGCATCGATTCGATGGTCATGATGGAATTATTCAGGCGGCTCCGTCGCCGCTGGCATTTGCGCCTCGGCATCGTTCATATCAACCATCAATTGCGCGGATCAGAATCGGAAGAAGACGAGCAATTCGTACATTCGGCAGCAGTGTCAAATGGTTTTCGCTTTTTCTCCGCCCGTGTCGATGTCATGACATTTGCTCATACCCGTCGATGTGCCAAGCAGGAAGCTGCACGCATCCTCCGCTATGAAGCCATCGAGAAGATCAGAGCGGCCGTTCATGCGGATGCAGTTGCTACGGCGCATCAGGCAAACGACAACGCTGAGACAGTCCTTCTTAATATTATTCGCGGCGCGGGAATTCACGGTTTGGCCGGCATTCCGATCTCCAGGCCGAACGGCCGCATCATTCGACCCCTTCTTTTCGCATCGAGGAACGAGATTGCAGCTTACGCCGAGCGGCGGTCTATCGAGTTTCGGGAAGACTCTTCAAATGCATCGCTTGTCTATAGGCGCAACGAATTGCGGCACGCCATACTTCCGGCTTTGCAAAAACGCCATCGTGTCGATATTTCCGGGATCTTTAACCGCGTTTCTTCAAACATGCGGGACATAGAAACAAAACTAGCCCTCTTGTTGAAAAAAGCGGGCAAAACTTTATTTCAAGCAGCCGACGGAACATGGTACCTCGATCTCCTGCAGTTTTCATCACTGCTTCCCTTTGTGCAGGAAGAAATACTGGCAGAAATGCTGAAAACTCTCGGCATCGAGGTTTCGGAAAAACATATCGGCGCATTGATGCGCCTCACATCTTCACAAACGGGACGACGGGCGTTTCTTGGCAGGCGCATTCCTGTCCTTCGGGATCGGGACCGCCTTCTGTTCCTTCCCGAGCGCGGGCAGAAAGAATACAAGATCGATATTGTGATCGGTCATGAGTACCGTTTTGAAGGTTCCATTTTTTCCGCCGTTCCTGAGTCCCAAAGACCGAAGAAATTCGGCAATGACCGGTCGGTCGAATATGTCGACGCCTCCAAATTGGGCAGCCGGCTTTCCCTGCGTACATGGAAACACGGAGATCGGTTTATCCCTCTCGGTATGCACAAGGGGAAAAAAGTAAGTAATTTCTTTGCAGATTTGAAAATTCCGCTGCACCAAAAATCACACATTCCTTTTTTTGAGTCGGACGGAACCATTGTCTGGATCTGCGGACAAAGGCTGGACGATCGTTTCAAACTGACGGAAGAGACGCAAAAAATCATAAAACTCTCATATCGGCCTGCCGGACAAAAACCTCTATGACACATCGATTACAATTGAATGGTGATGTTTTCGAGCTGTTTATTACGGAAGCTCAGATTCAAAAACGGATAAAAGAGATTGCTGTGCAAATCAACAGCGAGTATGCCGGCAAGTCGCCTATTTTCATCGGCGTCTTGAACGGCGCTTTTATTTTCCTTTCCGATTTGATTCGTGAAATCAAAGTCGATTGCGAGGTCGATTTTCTTAAACTTTCCAGCTACGGTGAGGCCAAGATTTCTTCCGGACAGGTGAGTTTATTGAAGGATCTCAATTGCCTGATGCGGGGACGCGATATTATCGTCGTTGAAGATATCGTAGATACGGGACTTTCGATTGCATTCATTAAAAAGCTTATCGAAAAAGAGAATCCTGCTTCGCTGAAATTTGTGTGTCTTTTACTCAAAAAAGGGTCGCATAAAATAGATTTTCCGATTCACCACGTAGGATTTGAAATTTCCCCGGAATTTGTTATCGGATATGGTTTGGACTACGCCCAAAAAGTTCGTAATTTGAGAGAGATTTATAGACTCGTCCCTCAACCGTAAGGAGGACGGGACGAACGTGCGTATGAAGAAGGAGCTTATTATGACTCAGCTGTATCAGGATCAATTAAACGACAATCAGCACGGAACACAAAAGAAGCGCTCGCTTCCGCCGCGGACACCCAGGCGTCCTATCAAATCTCAGCGGGATGACGAATCGCAATGGGCCAAATTCGGGAAAGTGATCCTCAGTTGGGTAGCCATCATTCTTGCAGTCTTCTTTATCATGTGGGCATTTAAAACCAACGAAGAAACGGAATATGAGATCAGCTTTACGACATTTCAACAGATGCTGACCGATCAAAAATTCAACGAGTCTATCATAAAAATTTCAGGATATGATACTTATGATTTTCACGGCGTCCTCAAAGAGAAAGCGGATATCCAGACAGCAGGCGGCAAAATTGCAAAGAACGCACAAAAAGTAGAATTGACGCTTCCCTACACGAAGCTTGATGAATCGTTGGTGAACGGCTGGACTGCAAAAGGGCTTCACTTTAAGGTGGAAAAGGAAGAAAACTTTTGGATGAATGCGCTTATTAATGTTCTGCCATGGGTTCTGCTGCTCGGTTTTTGGCTGGTTCTTTTCAGGCGCATGCAAGGTGGTGCCGGCGGCGGTGCCGGCGGGGCGAAAGGTCTTTTCTCCTTCGGCAAAAGCCGCGCAAAATTACTGAACGAAGGAATGACACAGGTAACATTTGCCGACGTTGCGGGAGCCGATGAAGCGAAGTTCGAATTACAGGAAATTATCGAATTCCTGAAAGAGCCGTCGAAATTTCAGCGGCTCGGCGGAAAAATTCCAAGAGGCGTTCTACTGCTTGGGCCTCCGGGCACAGGAAAAACTTTGATGGCACGTGCTGTTTCCGGCGAAGCGGGAGTACCGTTCTTCTCCATCAGCGGAGCCGATTTTGTGGAAATGTTTGTCGGCGTCGGTGCAAGCCGCGTACGCGATCTGTTCGATCAAGGCAAACGAAATGCACCATGCATTATTTTTATAGATGAAATCGACGCCGTCGGACGCCACCGCGGAGCCGGAATTGGCGGCGGTCACGATGAACGTGAACAAACGCTGAACCAGCTGCTTGTCGAGATGGATGGATTTGAACAAAACAGCGGCGTCATTATTATCGCAGCGACCAACCGTCCCGACGTTCTCGATCCGGCGCTTCTGCGGCCCGGACGATTCGACCGTCAGGTCGTCGTCGATCGCCCCGATGTCAAAGGACGCGAAGGTATCTTCCGCGTCCATGTAAAAAATATCCCCTTGGCGGAAGACGTTCGTCTGGACATTATGGCAAAGGGAACTCCGGGACTTGCCGGTGCGGATATTGCCAATCTTGTCAACGAAGCGGCGCTTCTGGCCGCACGCCAGAACAGCAAAGTCGTCGCCATGCATCACTTTGAAGAGGCCAAAGACAAAGTGATGATGGGAGTCGAACGCAAGAGCATTATCATCTCAGACAGAGAGAAGAAAGTTACCGCATACCACGAAGCAGGCCATGTTCTTGTGGCGCGATTTTTACCCGACGCCGATCCAGTGCATAAAGTAACCATCATCCCCCGCGGACGGGCGCTCGGCATTACAACCTATCTGCCGATCGATGAAAAACATACGTATTCCCGCGAGTATCTCGAAGCAATGATCACCTATGCAATGGGCGGACGTGCAGCGGAAAAGATCGTCTTTAACCGCCTCGATACCGGAGCCGGCAATGATATCGAACGCGCAACTGAACTCGCCCGTAAAATGGTATGCGAATGGGGGATGAGCGATAAACTCGGACCGCTCGCATACGGCGCAAAAGAAGAAGAATTGTTTCTCGGAAGGGAAATTACAAAAACCCGCAACTTCAGCGAAAACACCGCAATTACGATTGACGCTGAAATCCGCCTGATTGTCACGGGTGCAATGAAACGTGCGGAAAAAATTCTCAAAGAAAATCTCAAGCTGCTCCACCGGCTGTCCAGCGCTTTGCTTGAACGCGAAATTTTGGACTCCGATGAAATCGAAAAAATCATGCGCGGCGTTGCATTGCCCCCGATGGAAAAAGCGGCCAGTGAAGCGCCCATGATTGCAGAGGCAGAAACAAAACCGGCGGATAAAACCGACGAACCGGCAGCGCCAAAACCCGCAGTAAAGAATAAAGCGTAGGCACGAATGGCCGATCAACACGCGAGTCCGGAAGCAAATGTCCCTGCTGCAAAGAACGGAAAATTGGAAAATCTTGAACAGGCTGCAACGATTAATTTCCGCAATGAACTTGCACGAAAAGCAATCCACCTGTTCTCGCTGTCGATTCCTCTGATTTATTATTTTATATCGCGGCCGCTCGCCCTTACTCTTCTTCTCCCTTTGACCGCAGCTTTTGTAGGAGTCGACCTTGCACGTTTCTATGTCCCGGTCGTAAACCGTTGGTTCACACGATGGTTTGGATGGCTTCTTCGCAGGCATGAGCAAAACATGAATGTCAAGCGGCTGAACGGCGCCTCGCACGTCCTCATTTCCGCCACGCTTTGTGTGTACTTCTTTTCCTAAAATTATTACCATCAATGCATTCACCATACTCATTATCTCGGACAGCACCTCGGCTCTTTTCGGCAGGCGTTTCGGGCGGCATCGATTTTTGGGGAAAAGTCTGGAGGGATCGATGGCGTTCTTTGTCTCAGCAATACTGGTGATTCTTGCCGCACCAAAAGTTCAATATCTTCCGATGGAATATTTCATCGGCATCATTGCCGCAGCCGTCGGCGCGGTTGTGGAAGCCTTCTCAGTCCATATCGACGATAATCTTTCGATTCCCCTCGGTGTCGGAATCATTATGTGGGGATTGTACCTGTGGCTTTTACCTGCCGTCAATGTCTCCGGCCTGCATTAAAAAAACACACCTTCTGCGTTGGAGAAAATTTCATCACCTGTACTGAACAGTTGAATTGAAGCTTTGTAGAAGTTACAATTTTGGACGGAAATCGTTACACATCCAATTCCTATTCTTCTAATCCCGTAAGCGCTTAAAAAACAATACGTTAGATTTAAGAGCCAATCCTGAGCACGACTGCATCTTCTCTGGCACGTACAATGCTAGAATAGTTATGCGATGCTGTAAAGAAGTGCGACAGATTCATAAAATAAAGATTCAATTATTGAAAATGATTTTTCTTCAATAGGATATTCATTTCCTCCCCCCAAAAAGCTGTGGGAGTGCCTCCCCCGCAGCACAAGAAGAGCCCGGTTAATAGCCGGGCTCTTCCCCTTTTTTTAAAAAAAATCTCAATTATTTTTCCCAAGCCCATATAAAACAACACAACACGACCGTCTACTGCGTTCAATTTCCAAATTCCCATTCTCTCTTCATTATTTCTCATTTGTCATTGCCCAGCCTTTCATTAATACTCAAAATCCTTTCTCTCGAGCCGACCGCTGGAAGCATTAAGAATGCAGTCAAGCGCAGCTAGAGACGTGGACGAAAAGTCGCTTCCGCGGGAATTCGCATCTCATTACTAAGACTAAGACGGATTCGCGACATCTATTTTCAACTCATGAGTTCCTCATTCGGAGGCGGGTTATACGATTTTTTGACATTTTTTCCTTGACCTCTTCCATTTTCTTATCCGTGTTTTGCGGATGAATTTGAGAGTATTACTTATTCATATCTCCAGGTCCGTGCCAAAGTTCCTTTTCGCAATCAAATTTCCAGCCAACCGCCTTGATTCTTAGACCATTTTTCTTCCATCGGCTCTTTATTTTTCTTGTTGTCTCCTGCCAGTTTACAATCCCGCTTACAGTATCCAAAGCCTGGACATTCTGTGCCCCGCACATCGAGGCATAGTTGAGGCACATCTCAATTGTCTCTCCTTTGAGCAACGCAGCCAGAAACCCGGCAATTGCAGAATCACCTGCACCGGCAGCGGAAATAAATTTTTCAGCATGATAGCTGGGCTCCCACAACTCACGCTCTGCCCAATTATCAAGATAAATGCCTCCAATATTCTTCAGTTTTTCTTTGGCGGCGGTTCTTACATAAAATCCTCTGTTTCCGCATTTTAATCCGACAATTTTACTCCCGTAATCAAGAAACCTACCCGATAGTTCGGCTAATTCATTTCCATCAAATAAGTGAAGCAATTCTTTTCCCTTGGCTCGTTCACGCATTTTCATAAATTCTTTTTTATCCAAAATAAACTGCGCCTCTTCTACACTGGGAAGAAAAATATCAACATACGGCAGGACTCTTTTCAGTACTTTATTCCAGTCCACCCTGCCTGATGGACTATCCGGATCAGGAAGAGCAAAATCCAGCGAAGTCATCACACCCAATCCATTCACTCTCTCATAAATATTCTTCAGTTCTTCTCCGTCATTTTCATACAACCTTTTCATGAGAGGAGGATATCCAAGATGAAAGAGTTTGGCGCTTTTTAATAAATCAAAATCAATATCATCAGAGCAAAAACTGTCATTCGCCCCTGGATTGTGCAAGAATATTCGGTCTGTATCTTTCGGGGCAATAACGATTGTATACGAAGAAGATTCTCCCTTAACAATTTTTATTTCTTCTGCTGAAGCTTTCTTTTTCAGGAAGTTCAAAATAGTATCCCCGATAAAATCATCTCCCACTTTTGCCATAAAGGAAACCCCGCTCCCCAATATGTGCATAGTAATACCTGTGTTTGAAACACTGCCGCCGGTGCAGATTCTCATTCCGCCGACATTGACCAGCTTCCCCGGAACAAAGAGAGAATCGAGAGAGGTTTTTTTTGTCTCCATAAATTCCGGAAACATATCAAGACAAATATGTCCGGCTACTACGACATCAATGTTTTTCTTTTTCACGTTGTTCTTTCTTCAACTTTGTAATCCTCTTAATTTTCGGATCGGTAAAAACATCCGCTTCATCAACGCTTTGAGTTGAGAATTCAGATACGATCTCACCCTCCTCACCGGCTTGAAACCGATGCAAAGTACGTGGATGTAAGGTGTATTGGTCTCCAGGCATCAGCTCGACTTCATGCCGGACCGTATACCAGTCTTCTTTCCCTTTTGGAGGCATGGCTTTCGGATGCGGCGTTTTTTCTCCCTGGACATAAAGATAAACCTTTCCCCATCGGCAGCGAAATGTTTTCTCTTTTCCGTGATTCGGCAGTGTTCGTTCGAATCAGATACCCGCCGCCCTGAGCGGCGGGTATGTCCGGTTGGCTTTGCTTCTTTGAGTCTTGAAGGTTTTCAGCGCCGAAGCCGCCCTTCGGGTGTACAGAGAAACAGCCGTTAGATTCAGATTCCTGCAATTCCATGATCCCGCCGGAACAGAAAACTCCATGCAAGAACAGAGTGATAATTTTATTCTCTCTCGTCTTTCGTTCATATGACCGTGCCGATTCTGCAAATCATCCGATTCTCTTATGCAGCTGCAGTCTGCCGATTCCGTCCGATACGGTAGCCGATCAAACCGTAAAAAGCGACGTACGTATATGCAATCAACGGCACGATGTAGGAAATTTGCAATCCTCCCAAATCCGCAATATGACCTTGAAGGGGCGGTAAGAGTGCTCCGCCAAAAATTGCCATGACCAGCAGCGATGAAACCTGGCTTTTTAAAATACCTGTTCCCTCCAGCGCAAGTGAAAATGTATTAGACCATCCGATAGATGAGAACAATCCTATTCCAACAACACACCACATCGCAGTCTTTCCGCCCACAACAATTGCAGATAGGAGCAGCAGAACAATAGAGATAGAGAAGATCGCAAGCGTGCGCCCGGCCATGCCTTTCCCGAATTGGAATAACAACCAGCAGAGCATAAGCAGCGGAAGATAGTATTTGACAATATCCCATCCGCTGAGAAGACCAAGAATTACAAAAGCGCCCGTCGGTATGCTTATTAAAAGGATTTTTTTAGTCTTCGCTTTCATTTCGCTCAATTCAACGGCGCCCATGAAACGTCCAATCAACATACCCCCCCAAAACAGCGACACATATTTGCTTGCCTCTACGGCAGTCAAGCCGGCTATGTTCGGCTGCCCGAGAAAATTAATAATGGAACTGCCGACAGAGACTTCACCCCCCACATACATAAATATCGCTATGACTCCAAGTACCACATGCGGGAACTTCAGTGCGCCCGCACCGGGTTCGATTTTCCCTTCCCCTACATGCGGTAAACGGACAAAGTAAAAAGCAGCGGCTAAAATCAAGAACGCAATGCTGAACGCAAGATACGGCACTTTAACAGAATCAGCTCCATGCATGCCGGCGTGATTGAAGTATTGAAAGATTAAATAGCCGCCGATTAATGGACCGATGGTTGTACCGACTGAATTAAACCCTTGAGCAAGATTCAGCCGGCTTGAAGCCGTGCGCTCAGGACCGAGTATGGTGACGTAGGGATTTGCAGTTATTTGCAGCATTGCAAAACCAAGACCTACAATGAACAGCGCGACGAGAAACAAAGGATAAGAAGTGATGGTTGCAGCCGGCCAGAAGAGAACACTTCCAAGCGCCGAAATCAAAAGACTTATGACAATACCATTTTTATATCCAATCTTTGCGATAGGGTCTCCTTTTATTACAGAAATTATAAAATACAGCAGCGATCCGACAAAATAAGCGCCAAAAAAAGCAAATTGGACAAGCATCGCCTGAAAATAATTCAAGGTGAATGCTTCTTTAAAACGCGGTATAAGAATGTCATTCCATGCCGTCATGAAACCCCACATAAAGAACAACGTGGTCATAATAGCAAACGGACCGCGGTACATTCCGCCATGCGGTCCCTGCGAAACATTGGAGGTTGGTTCGATTATTCTGTCGGCAATTGTCATAGAAGAGTTCCTTTAAAAATTTGTTTATTTTTTTATCTCAGTTATGGAATTTCCATCGAGGGAGACCTGCCGGATATCCCCGGTTGAAACGGTTATGCTGCGAACCGCTTTTTGCCTCGTATGATTGAGAATCAATATGTTTGATCCGACAGCAGCCGTGTACACACGGTCGATTTTTCCGTCCGGGATGATTATCCCGTGACTGTTTAGAAATTTTGTCATCGGATCAAAAAGCACAGATTGATATTGTTCACATGAACCTTCCTGCGGCTTTTCACCCGGCTTCATTTCGCAGACAGGCGTAACTTCCTTGACTGTCGTGAGTCTGCACTGAATGCACAAGGATGCTCCGTGTCCGATTTTCTTCTCGCGGCCGTTCCGGACCCATGCCAAAATCTTTTCCAGCGATTGTTTTCTAAACAAGGTCATGATAACTTTCGTGGAGTCTGACTTACTCTGATAGGATAAGGTCGACAACGCAATCAGCAACGAGGAGAGCATTTTCAGCGTAACACCTTTGTTGTATGTACGCAATGGCCAACCTCCGACCTGTCCTCGAATGATCTGCAAATGATAAGGTAGTATTTTTTCAATATCAAGCATTGACAACCTTGATAGGAAATGACTATTTTAGACGCTGGGGGTCGGTTTCCCAAAGAACTGAGCGGCCTTACAGTATTGTAATATTTTCTCCATTTCAATCACTTGAGCTTGATTTACAGAATGCAATGATGCATGGAACTATAGAAAATCAATTGAAGCAAAGAGGCAGCCCTCGAGCTTCTTTTGAGACATTGATTGCTGCTCAAGCGGTTGGACGAAAACCTACGATTGCTGCTACGATAAATATTTTTCTCAAATGACTTTGTTGGATATTGTGAAATGGATGTAAATTTGAGGATACTTTTATTACCGAGTAAAAAACTGTATTCCCAAAATTCTTTAAACAATGAGCTTTATTCGGTGTTCAGAATACATTCCTCAAATGCCGTATTTGCATCTTTTCCCCTTCCCCTTCGATGGCAATGACATCGAACCGGCACGGCTTGTCTTCGAGCGCATGTTTGGCGCAGTACTCTTCGGCAGCGGAACGGATATGACTTTCTTTTTCCGGCGTCACCGCTTCTTCAGGAGAACCGAAGAAACTGGTTCGTCTTGCCTTTACTTCGACAAAGACATAATCTTTTTTTTCTTTTGCGACAATATCGATTTCGCCTCTATAGGCCCGATAATTTCGATCGAGAATTTTAAAACCGTGTTTCCGGAGATATTGAACGGCAATGTCTTCACCCGCATCACCCTGCGTGCGCCGGTTGGCTTTCATGGCTCCCCCCTCTTTCAAATTGAATGAAAGGTCTTGCGGTGGATTTCACACAATCCGAATTCCCGAATAGCATCGAGATGCCGCTTGGTGCCGTATCCTTTATGCTGCGCGAATCCGTAGTCCGGATATTGGCGGTCGAACTCGCGCATCATCCGGTCCCGCGTGACCTTTGCAATAATCGAAGCTGCGGCGATAGTGAACGATTTTGCATCCCCGCCGATGACATTCTGAAACCGCAGCGTTTCGTGCTTGAATGAATTTCCGTCTACTATGACAAAATCGGGTTTTGCTTTCATGTCTTCGATTGATTTGTGCATAGCAAGAATGGTCGCCTGAAGAATATTGACCCGATCGATGACTTCATGATTGACGATCCCGACTCCGACAGCGAGCGCCTGCAAGCGAATCGCATCGTATAATTTTTCCCGCCGGTCCTCGGTCAGTTTTTTAGAGTCATTCACACCTTCGATCATCACACCGCGCGGGAAAATAACCGATGCGGCAACGACGGGGCCTGCCAGCGGCCCGCGGCCCGCTTCATCGACGCCTGCTATCGATCCTGCCCCCTGCGCCCAGAGCGATTGTTCTATTTCAAGTGTAACTTTTGGCATCTCAAAGAGAACCCGCAATAATTCCAATCAATCCCGTCATCATGCATATTTTAAGAACTGTACTGAGCAGATGCATATGCCGTTCGGAGTTGGAAATCCAGAGAGTCGCAGCAATCAGTACAAAGACGATATCGAGAGGGATGACGATGCAAATAAAATAAAAATTATATGCTTTCCATAAGACCGCGGCCGCAGTGGAAAGAATGAGCAGAAGCATCGTCAGAGCAACGGTCAACCGTGCCGGCTGTATGCCGTAACGAATTGGAAAGGTCGTTGCACCCTTCGCTTCATCTCCTTTTATGTCTTCCATATCTTTGATGACTTCACGTCCGAAATTTGAGAGAAAGGCAAAGAGAGCGGGAAAGACGGCCCGTCTCATGCTGCCTGCAACAGCTCCGCCGTAGATAAACGTCATTCCAGTCATCGCACCGACCAGGATATTTCCCATCAGGACGGTCTTCTTGAAATATGAAGAATAGAAATAAAGAGCTGCAACCGCAGCACAGGCAATGACGAAGGCAGAGGTGTTTAGAAATAAATTCAGACCGATCCCGGCGGCCGACGCAAGAAGCCACATCTTTTTTGCCTGTCCCGCTGAAAGGACGCCTGCCGGCAGAGGGCGATTCGGTTTATTGATCCGGTCGATCTCGATATCGAAGTAATCATTGATGGCATTTGCACCGGCGGCAACGCACGCGCCTGTGAGCGCCGCGAAGACGATATCGGAAACTCTATCCGCCATGATGCCGCTTAACCAGCATGCGGCGGGAATAGCAATCAGCGTGATGACAACATTCACCGGACGCGATAGCTTTATATATCCGCCTAAAGTCTTAAAATCCATTGGTCAGCCTAAAATGAAGTTTCGCCGTGCTGAATGTATCCCCTTCGCCCAGAGCGATGCAGACACCTATCAATCCGACGCCGGAATCGAATCGTACCCCAATACCGTACCCGATTTTCCCCTCCTCAATCCCTTCTATGCCGATATCCGTCATCGCCGGCTGCACGATATATGCCGCATCCACAAATCCGTAAAAAAAAGACCGCGGCGCAACGAGAAAACGATATTCGCTGTTGAGCCAGACGAGCCGCGAACCTAGAAATTGCCCTTCCCGGTATCCGCGCAGCGTCGCCGCCCCTCCGATTTGAAATAAATCGCTTACGTCGATGGACGCTGCACTGAAATCACGGACATGCATTTCCTCCGCAAGGACCTGCCCGCGCACCGGTGCAATGTATCCCGATACATCGAGCACCACACGCTGCGTCGCGCTTCTGCTGCCGCCGGTGCTTCCGAGCTGTCCTGTGGTTTTAATGCCTGACTGATAATCACTTTCATAGTATATCCCGTTTGTCGGTGTCACGGCATCGTCGCGTCCGTCGTACTGCAGAAGAAATCCGGCTGCGGCGGTCCTGCTCGAAGCAAGAACCGTTTGTCCGTACCCGGAAGCCGGGAAAACCTCGTCCAGAAAAAACGACGCGCCTGCTTTGAATGATTCGGAAAACATATATTCCGCACTGAGCGTATACGAATTCTTGATATACGTGGAATCGTGCCGCTGCTGGACAAGTCCGGCATTTGCATCGAGTGGCAGCGACAGCATCCACGGTTCCGTGTAATGGAATTCCGTTTCCTGTGAATTCTGATTTTGGCGGTACCACCTGATCGATATTTTCCGCCCCGTTCCCAGCAGATTTCGAAACGCGACGGAAACCATACCGGTCACGTATCCATTGCTGCCTGCGGCTGCCGGCACATATCCGACAATGCCGTCGAACGAATTCTGATTTCCTTCCGCCACACTGAGAGCAAGTCCCGCCGGTGCAGTTTGCTCCGAATCGCTGCTCTGCAGAAGATACAAATCCGGAACCGAGACCGACGAAAACAATTGGAGCCGTTCCACTCGCCGGCGGACTTTCTGCAGCAAGTCCGGCGTCGACACTTCATCCGGCTTCAGCCTTGCCTCGCGTAAGACGACATAATCCTTTGTTTTTGTATTTCCCTGCACATGAATTTCCTTAATATGTACCAGAGGTCCTTCCTTGATGCGGAGGACCGGAGTGCAGCGCTCAATATCGCCTTCCAGGCGCCGCTCGAGATTCAGGACGGAAATTTTCGCAAGCGGATATCCTTTCCGGTCGTAGAGATTCAGCAAAACCTTAATATCATTTTCCAGCAGCGCAGGCACAAAACGGTTACCGCTGTGCAATGCCATGACGGCCAGCAGGTCCGTATTCGAGTATATCGTATTTCCTTGAAATTTAAAATCCTGAACAACAGACGGTTTGCCTTCCGTAATATAAAAAATAATTGCAATTTGTCTGCCGGAAGAATCTGCTGACGTTACAGCAGAATCGACAACGGCATCGATAAATCCTTCTTCCTGATAAAGCTTGAGGATATATTTGCTGTCGGACCGAATCCCATCGTCCGTGAACAGAGATCCGCGGCCGGCCGGCAGCGATTCCAAAATTGCAGCTGCCGAAACCGCCCGATTGCCCTGAAACTCAAGCGACCGGATCGTTCTGGATTCCCGCACCTCTGCATTTGCCTCCTGAACAGTTGAAGATACTGTCCAAAAGCAGATTGCAGCAAGCAGCATGAGAGACATCTTTTCAGGCATGCTATCGCGCTCGCATCAATGTATCGTTCAAGTGCGTGTTTTGCCGGTTGTCTTCGAATCCCGGCCAGTGCGCAAAAACAAAATTCATTTTCCGACAAGCATGATGCTGCATTTTGTTCGGCCTTGCTGAAAAGATGACGAGTGCGCCCGTCCATAAAGCTGTTTTCCCATTGACATCATAGGACTGCTTCTAAATCGTATTCGGCCGCGCCGCTTACAGTTACTGTCTCGAAAGTGCCGATGACGGGTTTCTTTGCAGTGCGGATGATCACTTCCTGATCGATGTCCGGCGCATCCCACGGCGTGCGCCCGACATAATAATTTTCTTCCTGCCGATCGATCAAAATTCGGATATTCCGCCCGATGAGCGCTTCGTTCTGTTTTCTTGAGATATTCTGCTGCAATTCCATAATGCGGGCTGCACGTTCTTCTTTGACAGAACGCGGAATGGGATCGCCCATCGCAAATGAACCGGTTCCCTCTTCCATCGAATAGGTAAAAACGCCGAGCCGGTGAAATTGCATCTCCTCCGTAAAATCGCAGAGCGCGCGGAAATCGCCGTCCGTCTCGTTCGGATAGCCGACAATAAATGTAGTCCGCAGAGCAAGATCGGGAATTTCCCTTTTTAATTTCAACAGTAATTTTTTCGCTGCCTGTCCGCTGATTCCCCTCCGCATGGATTTGAGGACTGAATCCGCAATATGCTGAACCGGCATATCGATATACCGGCAGAGCTTCGGCAATTGCCGGTAGGTCTCGATAAGGTCGAGTGGAAATTTTGCAGGGTAGGCATACATGAGACGGATCCATTCGACGCCATCGACCGCATGAAGTTCTTTCAACAGCTTCGGAAGGGCTTGTTTTCCGTACAAGATCGAGGCCATAATTGGTCGAGTCCTGCGCAATCACGATCAGTTCCTTGACCCCCCTGCCGGCGAGCAATGCCGCTTCCTGCACGAGCCGGTTGATCGGAACGGACCGATGCCGGCCGCGCATAAGAGGAATTGCACAAAATGAACAGGGATGATCGCACCCTTCGGAGATTTTAAGATACGCAAAATGGGAAGGCGTCGTGAGAAGCCGTTCGCCAAGCAATTCTTTCTTCAGATTCGCGCCGAGCTCGTTGAGAACCGTTTCCATCTGGCGGGTTCCGTAAAATGCGTCGACTTCGGGAAGTTCGCGGACGAGTTCTTGCTTGAATCGTTCCGTCAGACATCCCATAACGACGATTTTTTTCAGCTTTCCCTGTCTCTTCTTTTCAATCGCCTCAACGATGGCATCGAGCGATTCCTGTTTGGCATCCTGAATAAATCCGCAGGTATTGATCACGACAGTATCGGCACGATCGATATCGTTCGATATTTCGAATGAATTTCCTTTTAACTGTGCGAGAAGTTTTTCGGAATCGACGACATTCTTCGGACAACCCATGGTCACGACGGAAATAAGATTTTTTTTTGCCACGATAAATGCCGGATAATACTGAATATGTGTCTACGCCAGAACGATAAACTCAATATAAAGATACACAATCGGCGAGAGAAACACCAAACTATCGAAGCGGTCGTACATTCCTCCGTGTCCCGGCAGAAGAGCCGACGAGTCTTTGACGCCTGCATCACGTTTAAAGCGGGACTCGATCAAATCCCCTAATTGACCGAACACGCCGACAAGAATTCCGAGAACAATCGCATGGTGAAGCGCAAGGTAGTCGAGGAAGCAATATTTTGCAAGCACCATAGTACGCGATGGATGCAAAAAATCCTGATAATCGTTCCTTCCCACGTTTTCTTTGGACTTACACGCTCGAAGAGAAGATGCCTGCCGAATGTTTTTCCGCCGAAATACGCCATCGTATCGCACATCCAGATGGATGCGAAGAGCGCAATGACGGTCAATCCTCCCCATCGATCCACGAGTGCAAGTTGATTGTCGTCGACAAAGCCGGCGGCAAAAAATTTATGGAGCGGAAAACCGTACGGAAAAAGTTCACGCGTAAAAATGAGCGTACCGAAACTTAAAGAAACTGCCAGCACGCCGAAGACTGTCGCCGAAGCATTAAGCAGCGGGGATCCCCGCTTTCTGAACAGCTCCGTCAGCAACGCACCAAGCAGGAGGAACAGGAGGACGATCACAATCAACTCAGGCTCTGCAAAAGCCGAAAGCCGGAAGCCGTGCGCTGCAAACGCTTCAAAACTATCGGCCAGCAAACGCTCATAGACAAAAACGATATTCAGAAGGACTCCGGCAGCCAGGCCGAACGCTTTCAGGGGGAAAACTCCCTTTTTTTCAGCAAGCCCGTAGAATTCATAGAGCGTAAGCGATGAGAGAACCGTAATGAGCGCAAAGAAATAATATCCGCCCTTCAGTGTTAGAAAAAGAATAACCGGAATAGCAGCAGCGGCAACTGCAATGCGGGCAAAAAGATTTTCAAATCGAGCCATACAAATATTTCTCCGGATTTCTGTTGTGAATCACTTCGACGGCGGCGGCGGAAGAACATGCTGGGTCGAACGCAAATATGCCGTAAAAACTAAAACAAAAAGCGCGCCGAAAATGACAAGCTGAAAAATCAGAACGGGAAAACTCTGCTGCTGCTACTGCCGCAGCGAGGTTGTCGTTATCCATTCCAACATAGGCGGCAAAGACTGCCATGGCGTTATTGAGAAAATGAGCCAGGATGGGAAGCAGAAGGCTTTGCGAACGGTACCGCAGCAAACCCAAAAAAATGCCGAGTCCTGCGAGCGCCACGATGTCGAAAGGATTCAAATGAAATAATCCGAAAATCGTTCCGGCCAGGACGGCGGAAACGATCGGAGACATCAGGCGGTCCAGAATCCGCTGGAGAAGCCCCCGAAATAGACACTCTTCAATGATCTGCCGGTACAACGGCAGCCACGAACAAAACTATAAGTAATTCAGGAATGGAATTTGCATGAACGACGGCCCTGATCGTTTCTTCCATCAGTCTTTTTCAGAGGCTCAAAAAATTCCCGCAGCATGCGAGGCACCGGCACCTGATCCTGGAGAGACTCGTAGACTTCAAAAACACGCTGCAGTGTCAGCAGGGAAAGAAGCCCGAACATCGATTCTTTGGCCGATGGAAGACGAAAGACAAAAACATCCTTCAAAGAAACCGACAAAAGTTTTGCATAGATCAATGTGGGGATCAAAATAAAAAAAATCTGGCCGACAACGGCCGCCCAGCGTAAAGCTCCGGGGTTACCCAGTAAAATCTTCGAGGAGCCGGCGAATAGAATCGTCAGAATTCCAGCTCCGGTTTGATAAAGGAGCAAAATAGACGAGAGGACGATCGATGCAAAAAAAAGCGGATGAATCTGCGTACTTATCGACGAACGAAATCCGCCTTGGTTCTGCCTGCGGCTGTCCGGGAATATTTTTTTGGAGTTCGGTCATAAGCGTGAAAGCCGTTCAATAATGAAGGGCCGAGAGCAGCGGGAACATAATTTCATGGTGGCCGGTAAAATTGTATCCCGTTCCGTATTTTTGCGTCGGACGTTCGACCACGTTCATCTGAGGACGGTATTGGCGAATCATATCGAAGTTTGCCGCTGTAAATCCTCTCGCCTTGCAGCCGAGATTCCTGGCAACGGTCAGGGCTTTTAAAAAAACTTCCGGCATAATGACTGCCGAACCGAAGTTCAAAACCACTCCGCCTCCCTGCAGCGCCTTAACGGAATTGATCAATACCTTAAAGTCGCGAAAACTCATTTCACCGGTAGCTGCGCCGTCCATGGTCGGCTGCTGGTGGATAATATCTGTTCCGATTGCCGCATGAACGGTCACCGGAATACCGAGTTCATAGCAATTCGCCAAAACGCTTGCATTCCGGTCCTTGCCGTTTTGGGTTATGATTTTTTTCCCGAGCGCTTCACCGTATCCCATGGAATCATCTCGAACCCCTTCCGCAAGAGCGGAGTTGATAAATTCCCCGGTTTCCCGGGACATGCCGAAAGTACCGTCCATAAGATTCACTGCCACATCTTCCGAGGTATGCCCCCACATCGCGGTTTCCGTATCATGGATCGCAGCGGCGCTGTTCATAGCAACATGACTCAGGATGCCGCGTTTGAGCAAATCTATAATCAACGGAGCACATCCGACTTTGATGACATGCCCGCCCATCATAAGAATAACGGGTTTCTGTTTTTTATGAGAGATGACGATATCCTCGACAAGATCCCGTATCTGTGCACCCATGAGGATGTGCGGAAAAGATTCGGCAAATTCCGAAAAACTCGCTTTGCCGTCAGCTATCGGCTTTGCAAAATCTTTCGGTGTCACCTTGCTCTTCCGGCCTTTAATGGAAATTGTTTTCACGCCGGAAATGTCTGCTTGCTTATATTTTGCCATGGAAGAGATCCTTTTTCAGTTATCGCTCAGCACGCACTTGACAGCGATTCTCTCTATAATTCTAACGTTTCCCGCCTGAATGACTGCGTCGGCAGTTGGCGCTGAAAGCGTGAATTATTCAATTTTTGCTTTCAACGGACCGTTTATACCAGAATATTCCCGCAATTCAGCATCGATCGATCCCACGATGACCTTCGTACTCACTTTGACCGGCAATTTTCGTTCATCGTTGGTCAGCCAGATAATGATTTTCCCTTCGTTCTTAAACAAGCCGCCTTCTTTCATCACCGGTTCTATAATAATGCAGTCGAATTTGCCGGCATGGACCTTAACACGTTCGCGGCCGAGAAATTTCACAACAAGTGAATATGTCGAATCGTTGTAAAAATTTTCCAGATAGATCCTCTCGCCCATTTTTTTATGCGAGAGGTCTATGGCGCGTATATAAAAAAAAGCCGATATCGCTTCATAGACATACTGCGGAGTTTTGTAAATTCCTTTTCCCGTCCTTGCAGTTCCGTTGATCGGGTTGAATTGCGCTTGAATATCGAAGCTGTATTTTCCTTCCCGTGTATGCTGTTCGTATTGCCAGGGGAAGAGTCCTTGTGAATCTATAAGCGTTTCGTAACGGTCTTCCACTTTATAAAAAACAGAGAAGGTCGGTGTTGAGTTTACCGTAAAAACGATATTGTAACAATCCCGGCCGTTGATTTTTTTGAGCGAAGGGATATTGAAAACCGCCTCTCCGGCTGTGATAAAGCTGTAGCCGACATCGTAGACCAATCGTTCACCGACGCCGAAAGCGGTCTGCGGTATATGCCGCAGCGTATCGAGGTCGCGCTGAGGGATGTTTTCTGTCAGGTTTGTTGAATCCTGAGCCGCAGCAACGCCGCCCAGAAACATGCAGGCACATGCTATTTTGAGAAAACGATTGATAATCATATCACGTTGTTTCTCCGGCCAATTTGAAGACTGCTTCTGCTGCCATTTCTGCGGTTATTTGGTCCATACACGCATTTCCGCGGCATTGTCCGCCGGCACATTCGCTGCAGAGCGCCGGATCGGGTGAAAAGATAATTTTTTTTCCGCCCAGCGGCCCCCATCTTTTTGCACCCATCACTTTGACCGGCGGATAGAATCCCACGACCGGTGTTCCGACCGAAGACGCAATATGCAGCGGACCGGTCGAATTCGCTGCAAACACAAAGGCGGTCTGAATAAACGCCCCGAATTCTTTTAAAGAAACGGTACTGATAAACGGACGCGCCGCACCTTGGGAGAGAAAAACTATGCGTTCAATCAAATCTCTTTCCGATTCTGTCCCTGTAATGACGACTCGAATTTTTTCCCGAGCAATAATTGAGGCCAGGGACGCAAAATGCTCCGGTTTCCAATCCCGCGCTGATCCTCCGCTGCCCGGATGGAGAATTACAACTCTGTCCGAATCTGCCAATCCTAATTGAGCCCGGATCGAAGCGGCCTTCTCTTTATCCTTCTGCGTAATTGCTAGCTTTGTTTCTATCTTCCCGGGAATTTCGCAGCCGAGTTCTTTTAACATGGAAAGGTTGTATTCTGCTTCGTGTTTCTCAACCGTTTTGCGATGCTCAAATACTTTTCTATTGAATAAAAACGAATACCATCGAAACGCAGTACCAATGCGCATCGGAACTCCGGCAAGGCGCAGCAAAAGCGCGATCCGAAACCGGGGATAGACGGCTATGGCTGCATCGAATTCATACGTCTTCAGCTCGGCAAGAAGCGCAAAGAAACCTTTTTTCTCGCCTTGTGAATCCTCGGTTATAATAGAAGAAAGACCCTCCTGTCCTTCTGCAAGATTCTTTGTATAGTTTTGAAGGAGCATGGCGAGTGAAGCCGATGGAAAAGAACTATGCAATGCTGGAATCATCGGCAAAGTTAAAATCACGTCGCCGATGTTGTCGGTCCGAACTATCAAAATTCTATTAATCTGGGGTTTTTCCACGCTTTTGCATTACAGTATATCAGATTAATATACAAGAAGCTCGCATGAGGTGCAAGAAAATCGGATCACTGGCAGTTTTGAAAGCTCTCTTTTCGCCGGAATGCGGTGTTTTACGAGTAACTTCTGCAATCCATTACGTAATCGATGAAGTAAAGAAGGATCTCCGTTGAAGCTCATCGGGCATGTTAGTGCCAATTTCGCACTTTTATGAGAATGCGTTTAGCAGTCCGGCCGGATGATGTGCGGGACATGCAGCGGGCGCCAAAACCTGCAGCATAACATGCCGGCAACAAAGCGCTTCATCAGAGCTGTTCGTTTTTACTTTTTCACCTGCTGCAGGTAGGATGCGATACGTACTTTCACATTCTCTCTGATGTCCATCCAGAAAAGATTATAATCGACACCATGGAGGTTTCTGATGTTTCGAACTCTCTCGTTCATCGCTTCGGGAAGTGTCACCCAGAGCACGTGATCCTTCGGATCGATACTTGCACTGATGATGTTCGGGAACATTGTGTTAAAATCGCGAAACACTGCTCCCCGGTGCAGTTCCCGTGATGCGCGTTCGGTCGACGCCGACCATGTCAACGGATTGATGCATACTCCTTTTCCATCTTCCACTTTTAAATACCGGGGCTCCTGTCCTTCCTGGAATGTGCACCATCCGACGACGCAGCCCACGGCATCGGCAGACTCACCGATAGGAAGAGACTGAAAACTTTTTGCCTTAAACGGCCAGCCGAGAACGTACGCGCAGACCAGCTGCCGTTGAAGCGGCGTGCCGTCGAAAAACTCCTGAAGCAGCCGGATTGCATGGTGGCTTCCCTGACTGTGGGAGGCGATGATGATCGGCCGCCGTTGTTGTCGTGCTCTAAATAATATTGAAACGCCCGTTTGACATCGCTGTAAGCAAGATCGAGAGCTTGTTTGGCTTCTTTGGAATTCCCGGCAATAAATGCTTTGAGATGTGCCTGCCGGTAACGCGGAGCGAAGACCCTGCAACTGCCGTTAAAGACTGAGGCCTGGTCCAAAATAGGCCGTCGGTCTGTTTGTTCGTTCAAAGCGGAATCATCGACGTCGGCATTCCACGATGCTTTTTTGAGATCTGCTGTATAGGTCGTCGGGTGAATGAAAAAAACATCGGCATCGGAAGTTCGCTGTTCTCCCTTCAGGAATGCGGGAATACTGTCGCTGCAATCCGGTTTGTACGGAGACGCAGCCCAATAATCGAGCCGGCTGTAATCGGGAACCGGACCGGTGTTCTCACGTGCGTGCCTGCTAAGCCTCCGCTCCATCATGCGCTGTCCCATACATTCGTACTCTGCCGATGTGAAGAGTACAATGCACATGCAGCAAACGGCAATGGAAAAAAACTTGATTGTCATAGGATATTCTTTCTTTAGAATTTGCAGGCCGAAATACTTGCATTTCCGTTGAATCACGTACGTAAATCTGTCTTTAATTCACAGAGCCGTTCGTCATATCTACGGAGTATGAGTTACTGCCGTTGATAACGACCGTAGCAGTTTGATTACCATTAAATGTAATGGCAACAGTATACTGCACGGAGCGTCCGCCGGTCGTGTTTCCCGTAAATGTTCCAGCCGCCGTGCCGCCGGCGATGAGTTTTGTCGATTTATTAATCAGCACATTCGACAGCGTAAGGGTTATCGTTGTTGTCAGCGAGTTTTTATCGCGCACCTTGGATGTCTGACTGCCGTTTCGAGTATAGGTGCCGTTCAGGGTATATGCCGACGAAGCAGGACGGATGGATGACAGAATCCATGCAGCAGAGGCGCTGTCGTTGGAAGACATACGCGGTACATCATACGTACCGTGCATCGTATAGATAAAGTTCATAGTTGAGTCATTGGCGAATCCGTACTGAAAATGGAATATATAATTATACGTAAATAATCCGCTGGTTTTTGAAAAAGTAACGGTGGTATCGACGAGAGACACGGCAGCATTGACAAAAGTACAGGAATGCATCGGGAAGAATCGTTTGAGAACGGGAAGCTTTAAACCCTGCAATATCCGCCGTGACCGCTGCCCCGCTGGCTGCCGAAACCGCCGCCGCAGCCTGGGCGGCAATGCCGTTGGTCGAACTGCTGCTCCCCATCGAAGCGGCAACAACGTCCGCTGCATCATCCTCGGATGGCGACGAAACGGTGCTATCGGTGGAATTGTCTTTACAGCCGATCCAAATAAGAAGAAATGCAGAGATACACCCGGCGATAAAAAATCTCGGAAGATGAAACGTCAACATATATAATCCTTTCATTATAGTGTTTGTGAACGCCTGCAATATTATGAGAAACATTCAGATGAAGTCAAAAAAAGTTTGCAGGAAGGGCAAAATGTGCAGCAAAACGGGCAAAGACAGCATTATGAACCCAGCCATTTCAAAAAAGCGGAAGCGTTCGCTTTGCTTACGATGATATTTTCTTCGGTTTTAACGTTCAGTTTGATCAGTAATTTGCGTGCAAAGTAATGCTCCGCACTGACGACAGCGCTGCGCTGAACGATAAATTGCCGGTTCGCTCTGTAGAACTGGCGTCGATCCAGCTGACCGTCCAGTTCTTCCATCGTTTCCGCCAGCCGATAGCGCTGCTGCTGCGTACGTGCATACACCGTCCCGTGTTCATAGGCAATGCAGATGATATCGACAATTTGGAGAGGAAAAATTTTATCCTGGGAAAAAACCAGGAGCGTTTTACGCGAAGGCTGCTGTAGGTGGTCCACGACCATTTGCAGTGTTTTCGAATACTCGTCCTCTTTGCCGTGAAAGATTTCTTTGAACGAATCGAATTTCGACAGACTCTGCTCGAGCTTTTCTTTTCCGATCGGCTTCAGCAAATAATCAATACCGTTCGTCTCAAATGCCCGAAGAGCATATTCATCGTATGCCGTGCAAAAAATAATCGGTGCACGTACTTTCACCCGGCGGAAGATATCGAAGCTCAATCCATCCGCAAGTTGTATGTCGCAAAAAATTAGTTCCGGAGCTGGATGAGAGTTCAGCCACTCGACCGACTCCTCCACCGATTGAAGAGATGCAGCGACAACTGCTTGGGGGTGCACTTCTTCAATAAGTCTTTTCAACTCGGCCGCCGCTTTTCGTTCGTCCTCTATCAAGAGAATAGTCATGTTAACAGCGGCAGTTTGACACAATAACGTTCCGCCGAGCGAATGAACAGCGGTGTATCTTTTCCCAACAAAGCGTACCTATCCTTGATGTTCTGTAAACCCATTTTTGTGGTCTCTTCCATTGATGTTTTTGGTTGGAGCGCATTTCCCACAACCAGATATCTGTCGCCCTCGTTTTCAAGACGAATGTGAAGCGGCCTGGCGGATGAAACGATATTATGTTTAATGGCATTTTCAATGAGAATTTGAATCGACAGCGTCGGTATGAAGCGATGCATCACTGATAGGTCGACGGCGTTTTCTACCTTCAGGGCATCTTCAAAACGCATAGTTTGAATATACAAATACGATTGGATGAAACGCAATTCTTCTTCGACCGTCACGAGACTATTTTCCCGGTACTGCAGCAAATAGCGGTAAACGGACGCAAGTTGAAAAGTGTACTGCTTCACACTCTCTTCACCGGCAAGGGTCTGAATGGTATTCAACGCATTGAATAAAAAATGCGGACTGATCTGCTGCTGCAGGGCTGCCATACGAGCCTGCAAGTTATCCCGTTTTAATGTCTCGTTTTCCAGCCGCGATTGTTCCGCGGCATGGAGCGTATCCAGATAGTACATTAAGAAAAGGTGTACAGCCCCAAACGTCAAACCACGAAAGATCAGTGCGCCGGCGATTTGACGGCGCGTAAGATCTTGAAGAACGATCACACGAGAGAGAATCGATCCGTTGACCGGCTGGTAGATGAGGGATGCAGCGGCGCAGCAGATCATACCGAATATGCATTTTACGAGCAGCGTGTTCAGCGGGACTGCCGGAATACGCTGACGGATGATAAAATGCAGTATCATCCAGCAAAGCAAAGAAAACCCAAAGGTATATGCGATGCTGATCGGAAAAATATAATATCCCGGTATATCGAACCGGCTTAGGCGAGACATGGACGCAATAACGGCAATTACGAGGGAAAGAACAGATCCGGATTTTAATTCATATCGTTGTATCATATTGACTAATATACAAATTCTCCTCCGAGAAGAATATAATAATTATTGAACAAGGCGGATTATGCTGTGAACCGGGCACAACCGGCCGATTTTCGAAAGCTCTTTCTTCCGGGATCGACCGGCAAGAGTTTTGTGTGTATCCGATTGAGTGTCCTGACGAACAACACTGGATATCATTTATGCCTTTTCGTCCGTTTTTGAATTCTGTTTTCAGTTCACTGTTTTCAGTTCACCAATTATTCATTGTGAACTTGCCTCTTTGGAAAGCCTTTCCGATATTATTCCACCTCTTGCATATGCTGTTTTTCCCGGCAGATTATTGCCGGGACTGCCCAGCTGTTGGCACCGACACTAACGGCGGCAGCATTTTAGAACTTTTTTTTTAGGTGTCCTATGAAACGTTCCAGAATCCTCATTATGGGAGCAGCGGGACGGGATTTCCACAATTTCAATACCGTCTTTCGCCATGACGACCGCTATGAAGTGGCCGCTTTCACTGCAGCTCAAATTCCCAACATTGACGGCCGCAAATATCCTGCGGAGCTTGCCGGTCCCCTGTATCCGAACGGCATTCCGATTTATCCGGAATCCGAATTGCCGCGGCTTATTAAAGAAATGAACATCGACGAGGTCATCTTCGCTTACAGCGATGTTTCCTTTTCCACGATCATGAGCAAAGCCTCGATGGTCGTTGCGGCAGGTGCAGACTTTAAATTGCAAGGCGCATTGCCTACCATGATCGAAAGCAAGGTTCCTGTCATCGCCGTTGTTGCCGTCCGGACCGGTTCCGGCAAGAGTCAGACCTCGCGCAAAGTCTGTCAGATTTTGCGGTCGAAAGGAAAAAGAGTCGTTGCCATCCGTCATCCGATGCCGTACGGCGATCTTGTAAAACAGAAAGTACAGCGCTATTCTTCGCTCGAAGATTTGAAAACGCACGAATGCACCGTAGAAGAAATGGAAGAGTACGAGCCGCATATCAGCAACGGCACCATTATCTATGCCGGCGTCGATTATGAAGCTATTCTCCGTGAAGCGGAAAAAGAAGCGGATGTCATCGTATGGGACGGCGGGAACAATGACTTATCTTTCTATCGGAGCGATCTCACAATTCTTGTTGCCGATCCGCACAGGCCGGGACACGAGCTGTCATACTATCCCGGCTCCGTCAATCTGCACCTTGCTGATGTCGTGATCATCAATAAAATCGATACGGCATCGCGTGCCGGCATAGATTTGGTCCGGAAGAATATCACAGCCGTTAATCCGCGTGCAGTCATCATCGAGGCCGCATCTCCCATCAGCGTGGAAGATGAAAACGTCATCCGGAACAAACGGGTACTTGTCGTCGAAGACGGTCCAACATTGACGCACGGCGAAATGACGTACGGCGCCGGACACGTTGCAGCCCGGAAATTCGGCGCAAAGGAAATCGTCGATCCGCGGCCGTGGGTCGTGAAATCGATTGCCGATACGTTTCAAAAATATCCGCATATCGGGACGCTCCTCCCGGCTATGGGATACGGCGGGGAACAAATCAGGGACCTGGAAGAAACCATCAACCGCGTCGAATGCGATTCTGTCGTTATCGGAACGCCGATCGATCTCCGCCGCATCATCAGGATCGATAAGCCGAGCACGCGGATTTATTACGAACTGGATGAAATTGCACGTCCGGATCTCAACGATATTTTGGAAACATTCTTGAAAAAACATACATTATAGCATTGCATGGAGAAACGGCCCTCGCAAGGAAAGTTTGAATTCGAACGAAAGAGGAGAAGAAGAATGAAAAAGGATTTTCTCAGTATTGCCGACTGGTCAGCAAAAGAGCTCATGGATATTCTGAAGCTTTCCAGAGCTATGAAGGCAAATCCGAAAAAGTTTGAAAAATCGCTTGCCGGAAAATCGGTGGCGCTCATTTTTGAAAAACAGTCGCTTCGCACTCATGTTACATTCGAAATCGGCGCCAAACAGCTCGGCGTGCATACGACCTATCTGACGAATGCCGATATCAGTCTCGGCAAGCGCGAATCCGTCTACGACGTTTCGAAAAATCTCGAACGCTGGGTGGACGGTGTGGTTATCCGCACTTTTGCGCAAAAGAATGTAGACGATATGGCTCGTTTTGGAAGTTTCAGCGTTATCAATGCGCTGACCGATTTCGAACATCCGTGCCAGGCAGTCGGCGATTTTTTGACCATCCTCGAACACCTTAAAACATTCAAAGGTAAAAAATTCGCATGGATCGGCGACGGCAACAACGTCTGCCATTCGCTTATGCTCTTTGCAGCAAAAGTCGGCATGAATTTCACTGCAGCCGTCCCGGCAGACCATAAGCCGGATCCGGCTGTCGTGCAGCGGGCGCAGGAAGAAGCACGGAAGACAAAAGCCGTCATCGAAGTTGTCCATGATCCCGCAGCGGGCGCAGCAAATGCCGATGTCGTTTATACCGACGTCTGGGTCAGTATGGGACAGGAAGCAGAACGCGAAACAAAGATGAAATCATTCGCCGGGTTTCAGGTCAACGCTGGACTCATGAAGCGGGCAAATCCGAAGGCGATTTTTCTGCATTGCCTCCCGGCTCATCGCGGAGAAGAAGTAACTGACGAGGTGATCGATTCGCCTCAATCCGCCGTTTTTGATGAAGCAGAGAACCGTTTGCATACGCAAAAGGCGATTTTGTACACGTTACTGAAAGCTCAAGGACGTGGAAAAATCCATACTCATCGCAGTCGGAGGTAACTCACTCATCCGCGCCGGACAGCGCGGGACGTCTGCAGAACAACGGCTCAACGCGCGGCTGACCGCCGAACGTATAGCAGAGATAGCGCTGCTCTACCGGAAATTGATCGTGACGCACGGCAACGGACCTCAGGTCGGGGCACAGCTGCTGCGTTCCGAAATCGGATCCGGGCAAACCTACCCTCTTTCACTTGACGTATGCGTCGCTATGACGCAGGGAGAAATCGGATTTGCACTCCAAAGCGCTCTTCGGTCGGTTCTCGCAAAAAGGGGAATCCATCGCGCTGTCGTTACTTTTCTAACGCTGGTCGCCGTCGATAAAAACGATCCGGCATTTTTGAAACCGACGAAACCTGTCGGACCTTTCTATTCAAAAAAAACAGCCGAACATAAACGCTCGCAGCTGGGCTGGAGTATCATTGAAGATGCAGCACGCGGATACCGCCGCGTCGTTGCATCTCCGCTGCCGAAAGATATTTTAGAACTTCATACTCTCCGCGAATGTCTGGAGCGGGAGATCATCGTTATCGCTGCCGGCGGGGGCGGCATTCCTGTCGTTTGCGAAGAAAACGAAATCCGGGGTATCGAGGCAGTGATCGACAAAGACCGCGCTTCGGCATTGCTTGCCTCAAAACTGGGAGTCGAACATCTTCTTATTTCCACCGAAGTCCCTGAAGTCTATATCAATTACCGGAGGCCGGATCAAAAGCCGATCCGGAAAGCCGCACTCAAAGAAATGCAGCAGATGCTTGCAGCAAATTATTTTGCCGAAGGCAGCATGAAACCGAAGATTGAAGCGGCGATCGATTTTCTTTCCGCCGGCGGAACAACGGTGACCATTACCGATCCGGAACATATGATGGAGGCGCTGCAAGGCAAAGCAGGCACCGTCATCGTTCGCACGTGAGAAAATTTATTTTAAATCAGCGGAACGATTCATACACAGACAAGGCATGCGTCAGGCGGCGCTTGTTGTATCAGATTGTTTTTGACGGTCGATAGCCCACCGCCCCCATACCCACCACAATAATGCCATAAAAAGACCCGGATACATCGGTTCGATGCCGAACCAGTAAAGCGGACCGAGTTCTCCCTGATGAATGAATGCCGCGTCAGAAGACTGGCCGTCGATACGAACCAACCGTTAAGCATCGCTCCGAGCGCATACGAAGCGGGAATACGCAGCCGTTCGAAATAACTGGAGACGACCGGAATAAGCAATCCGGGAATGATGCATGTCCCGATGGTATACCACAGGCCGACAACCGAAGGCACGGCGACAGCAAGCGCTATCGAAACAAGAGCGGAAAAAATCAAACCGATTTCCGTCCAGCGCTTCACAATGGGAGAATGAATATCCGCCTGTTTCCACCGCCCTACAATATCCCTTCCGACAGTAATTGCCGATATCAATGTAAGACTGCTGAGCGACGACATAATAGCGGCAAGCATGCCGATGTAAAATAATCCCTTTATAACGATCGGCAGTGTTATTTCCGCAAGCATGCGGATAAGAATACATCGGCTGCGCGGAGCAAGGGCTGCGCTGCACGCGCGTACAGACCTGCAGTGGTTGTCATAAAATCAAAACAGAACCAAAAAAGAATTGAAATAAGAATTCCGTTTCGAGCCGTTTTGCCGTCCTTTGCTGCATAACACCGCTGATGGAAAGCCGGATCGACAATCGTCCAGAGAGCGATAAAAAACCATACCAGAATGTACGATGTCGTATGCCCGCCGTTCCAGGTCAGATGCAGCGGCGGCACATGCGTTTGAATATACGATAAACCGCCGAATTTGAAATACGAAAAAACGACAACGAGCGCAAAACCGAGAAACATCAGAACGAATTCAAAAATATTCGCCCATACATCTGAACGGAATCCTCCGTTGTAAAGATAGACGACCGTCAGCAATGTAGTTACGACTATTGCCAGTGTCAGGTTTACGCCGAACATCAGCTGCGCAAGAACTCCAAGCATGAGCACATAGGCGGCCGGCGAGACGAGAAAAAATGTCAGGATCCCGCCTGCAATTGCCGTCCGGCGGCCGAATGCCTGTTCGAGCTGATCGGGAATGGTATATAAATTCGTCGCACGAATTTTTTTTGCAAGAAACAATGCAAAAATCAGAGCGAAAAAATAATAGGGCACACCGAAAACGAACCAGTTCGAAAGTCCGTACCTGTAGGAAAACTCTCCGACACCGAGAATGCCGCCGTACCATGTCGAAACCAGCGTTGCAACAAAAACAGGCAGCGTCAACGTTCTGCCGGCCAGGAAATAATCGTCCGTGCCCGATTTCCGTTTCCGTGCAGCACGGAAACCGATGAAGAGAACCGCGGCAAAATATACTGCAATAAGAACAAGGTCTACAACTGAAAGATGAACCATATTTTAAGAATTTAAAATTAAGAATACAAATAGAATATAGAATATTGCCAATTCGTCAATTTACCATTGGCAATTGGCCATTCTATCACCATCTTACCAGCTACAAAAAGCACCAAATCTCCTTTGCGGTGCCGGATCGTTATCGGACACGTTTCGACAATATTGCTCGTTCCTTCCCGCAAACCGAATTTAAGAGTTTCATTCTTCAAATTCCACCGTAAACCCGTCGTTGTTATACCCTCGCACGATGTCAGCGGCAAAAGCGATATTGTCGTCCCGGCCGGCAGTGCCGCGCTGAACTTTTCCGTCGAGAGGCATCAGCGTCCCGTTCTTGTCGATACATGTAATTTTTGCTTTACGGGAATATTTGACCAGTGCACTCAGGTTGCCGAGTTCGTGATCGATTCTTCCGCCTGTGGCTCCGAGAAGAACGATACACCCGCATCGTTGTGCAACAGCGAAAGCGAGGGCTTTTTCCAAATCCGTGCTCTCCTGATCCCGCACACGGATTACTTCTACTTTTGTTGAATTTTTTCAATGTTTGCATCGCGGACAGAATCCAGGTCGCCGATAATGACATGCGGCGTCACGTTCAGTACTGCCGCTGCATTGGCTCCGCCGTCGGCACAAACAAAAAGATCCGACGATTTGACATAAGAGATTGAAAACCCGCCTGGAAGGCGGTATTCCGTTTGCAAGTATAACGGCTTTTTTCATAAGTTCTCAGAATAGTTTGTAATTCAGTAACCAGCCACATCCATCGGCCGGGCATGGGAACGCCCGGGATTTTCTTCGTACGATTGATTCAACAAATTTGTTCCGCGAAGGCTCAAACTGAAATCGCCGGCGTGTTCCGTCAGGGATGCATCGGCCAGAGTGTACGAATCCCCTGCGGCTTTTCTTTTATAAACAATGCCTGACGGAACCGGAAAGAGAAAACGGCAGGCTCCGACAAGCGTGCACGATATCTGGTGGCGCGCATAATTGTTGCTGTATTTTGCCGCATACACTGAATCGTGTTCGATGTGCGAATCGAGGTAGCTGTATGAAAACAAGAAAGAGCGAAGCGCAGGTTCATTGCCTGCAGCTTCCGGACGATCCCACCGCAGAGACAGTTCGGCTCCCCGCAGAATCGCACTTTCGAAATTGACGGCATGATATTGAGCATCGTTCTCCTGATACATTACGTAATCGATTAAATCCTTTTCGTCGTTTTGAAATACTGCAGATGACAGCCGGAGCGCCGGGAACAAGACGGTACGATCCCCCCGCTTCATACGACCAGCCGAGTTCAGGCCGCAATCCGGGATTGCCGATATTGAAACCGTCGTTGATATATAATTCCGTATACGACGGCTCCCGGAACGCTTTGCTCGCCGATGCGTAGATGTTCCCGCGCGTTCCCAGCTCGTATCCAGCGCTTACCGACGGGCAGAGAACATTGCCATAATCCGAGTTTGCATCAAACCGCAGAGAAGCATCAAATGTCCATTGCTGAAGCGCCGCACTGGCAGAAACAAAGAGAGCCCCGTTGTTTCGTGAGTGATCGCCTTCATACGTGCTGATAATATCGTCCCAGAGAATCGAAGTTCCGCCGGTCAGTTTCACGTCATCGGACAGCTTCGCCTGTGCGACAATCTGGCATTGTAGAACATCGGTAGCGGTATTATTCGTATAATAATGGGGCGAGGTTACGGTAAGAATAAATTGATCGGTATTTCTGCGGTACTGTATGCTCGGCGTAAGCGTAAAGAATGAACCTTGCGTTGAAAAAGCGGCATCGGCAAATCCGGTCTGAAGCGCTTCACGCGATTGGAGATTTTTCCCCGGCGTATAAAAATCAAACGCGCCGTAATCTTTTTTTTCATAATCCCCCGGTTATCGAGAACTGTCCGGCAGATGGCATCGATTCGGTTTGATGTCGTAATCGCCTGGGATAAAAAGTCCGTATCGAGATGATAACCGTCGGATTTTTTATAGGAAACCGAATTCATCGAATGGAGAGTTGCATCTGCATATTGCGCCGTAACTTCGCCCCCGACCAGTCCGTTTTCGCCTCCCATAATCTGAACCGATGCTGTCGTTTCTTCGGGGATTTTTGTTATCACGTTCACAACGCCGCCGAATGCATTTGCGCCGTATTGCGACGAACCCGGGCCGCGGAGAATTTCGATGCGGTCGATCGTCGATGCAGAGAACGGCAGATTGAAATTATAATGCGCTGTTTGCGGGTCGTTGATGCTCAGCCCGTTTAAGAGTATCGTATTTTGCGAGAACAGTGATCCCCTCATGCTGATATCGGTTTGCATGCCGAAGATCCCTCTTGATTCCACACTGATATTTGCAAAGTGCTGAAGAACATCCTCGACCGATGACAGAGCAAGCTCGCCCAACAGCGATTCCCCTGCAATATCGACAGATCTGTCGAGCATTTGTTCATCTGCTGCAATGCGCGTTGCCGTGACGATTATCGGATTTGCATGATATTGGACCGAATCCTGAGCCTGCAGTCCGGCAGCATTGCACAAGATGAACAACAGCGTCAATCCTTTTCGAATCATGGAATCCTTTCATAGACTTTGACCCGCTTCAAACGCTCCCTGCAATCCGAAAGAGCGCAAATTCATCCGGCATCATGGCGCCGGCAGACGAATAAATACATTTTATGTAATGTACACAGAAGAGGAGCGCCTTCCAAAAAACAAATCACTCTCCTCTTCGGCTTAGCCGGCCGCTTGGGAATCTTATCGGCTTTTATTCGCATCAGGCCTTAGGATGCCGCACCGGTACAATCTATTATATCTGCAGTGAAAATCCGAGGACATAATTCCGCTCTGCTGCCGGGAAAAACTGATTGCCTTCGCCGTACATTGTATACAAATTATCAAAAAGGTTGCGCACCTCGCCGCGCAATTTCAAGTGCATTCCAGCGCCGAGGTCAAAAGTATGCGCTAGGGACAAATCGCACACGATATAGGCATCGTTCTTGAGCAAATCGTTCTTGGTGTTATCTGTGTAAAAACTCCCGACATATTTTGTATTGAACGATGCATTGGAATTGCCGGAAGCATAGCTCAAATGTAAATTTGCCGTATAATCCGGAGCGCCTGCAATCGGATTGCCGTCCAATGTATGCCGGTAGGTTATGCCGCTGTTTGTGCTGTCCACCACGGAACACTGAATAAGCCGGTTATAGGAAAACGCAGCATTCGCATTGACGGCAAATCCGTATGCTATATCCGTTTGTCCCTGCACTTCAATGCCGACATGCCTGGATCGATCGGCATTGATCAGTACCGGATTGCCGAAGACATCGAGCTGGCCTGTCTCAACAAGTTCATCATTGAATTCCATCCAGTAGAAATTGACGGATGCCTGAGTATGGCCATCTTGAAAAACACAGCCGAGTTCAAAATCTAACAGATGTTCCGGCTTTACGAGCGGCTTGCTGAAATTATATTTAACAACGCCGTTCACAGTGTCTGCGGCAAAATTCGGCGTTGGACCGTAATACGCCTCATCGGCAGGGTACAAATCTCCAAGGCGCGGTTCGCGCGATGTGTAGGCAATATCCGCATAGACATTCACCCGATCGTTCGCATTATAGTTGATGCCGAATCTCGGATTGACAAAGAAATACGGGACGGAAAATGAGTTATCGAGAAATTTTTCATCATAAAGCAGATAACGCGAATATGCGAGCTGAAGGTCGGTCATCAGAGTGGTCTTATCGTCCAATTTCAAAAGCTCATGTCCGTACACCGAAGCAATATCCTTGCCCCCGTTGTATTGATAAAAATGATAATCGGGATCCATATTGGATGGCAGTTGTTCAGCATAACTTATTTTTCCCCAATGGACGGAACGGTGTATTCGTAACTCAGCGCCAAGCGTCAGAGTCCCGTTGTCCTGGTCTATTTCCAGCCGCGGCAGCCAGCCCCATTGTTTATTCCCTACATATGCGCGAATCAGAACATTGGTCGGATTCTCCGTAACAGGAATTCCGTATGCACTGCCTAATCTTAACGCCGTCGTATCGGCCCATTGATCGGCATAATCGTAATATCCATCGCCCTCGATGTAAAAAAAAGTATTATTGAGCGTCATGGTTGGCGTTAATTTCCAGTCATTTAATATTTCAAAATGCGGCTGTGAAAATTGCTCGGACTCCTGGGGAAGGCGGAGATATGCGCTTGTCACGCTGTCCTGCGCCGCATTAAGTTCATAATAGCTGTAATTGGTTCTTCGAAGATTCAAATTACTGTTGTAAAATTTAGGCAGGCCGTTATATACCAATCCGTCGGTAAACGGGCCGCCATAGAAATGGATGCGCGTCACCATGGTTTCGTCGATTCGCTCGACGCCGAAAAAATAAGAATCAATATCGTCCCAGGATTTATCCCGGTATCCGTCGGTAGAGAGATTGCCGAGCCGGCCGTAAAACATATACCGGTTATCGACCAGTCCGGAGTTGAATGTCGTGGAGTACTTTTCTGTCGAGACCGCTACGGTGCTTGAAGAGCCGTATTCTTGAAATCCGGTCGAACTTTCGAATGTCACGCCCGGCTTCGACTGAAACGGAATTGCAATCAAATTGACTGAGCCGCCGATTGCAGGCGGACCGTAAAATGCGCTGCCTGCGCCGCGCTGAACCTGAAGGGCTGCAGTGCTGCCGAGCAGGTCGGGAAAATCGATCCAGTATACATTATGATCTTCGGGATCGTTTTGCGGAACACCGTTGACCATAACCGACAGACGGCGCTGGTCGAATCCGCGTATGGTCATGTAACTGTATCCTCCGGCGCCGTTGCCATTTTCCGAATAGAACGTTACCGACGGCAATTCAGAAAGCATTGTCGGCACGTCCTGCGTGGAATATTGATTCTGGATGTCAGTGCGGCTGACATTCGAGAATGTTACCGGAGAAACGCGCGGCATTGCGTAGATGGCAGTTGTGGTAACCGGGGATAGATTATAGACCGTATCGCGGTCAATTTTTTCCTGTGCCGATGCGCCCAAAACGAGCGTCAAAACGGCGAAAGTCAATTTATTGAAATGCCTCATCATGAAATCCTCTCTAAAATGCAAAAAGCCGCTTCCCGGATGATCATGGAAAGCGGCTTTAAGAAAAAATAAATTCTTTTCTCATTCCCTACGCTGGCATTATCCAGATCAGGTTAAAAGGGTGTAATCTCAGCTCGATCCTATACTGCAGAATCGGAGCACCCCAGACAATATATTTCAAAAGAACAATGAATTTCAAAAGACTTATATAATATACACGATCCCGGAGAAGTTGTCAAGCTGCGGCTGTCAAGTTCTCCTTTATTAACGAATAGCCGCTCACATAAATAATACGATAGTTTTTCGGCTTGTGATTTTCCTGTTTTCTTACCTTTTTACTTTTAAAATGGATCGCTTTTTTTTGGGGGGCAGGTCAGCGGGTCTCACCACTTTAATAACGATTGTTTCAGCAATCCGGTCATGAACCGTCTGTCTGTTAGGATGAATAAAATACTGTATGAAACCGAATCCTCCTTCTAAGATAGAGGCGCCATAACCCAATGATCGCTCGATGGAATGCCAAAGACTCAGGCGTTCATGCGTAATAGAAACGACGCGAATCCTCAGCAGCTTCTTCCCCAAAGTCTGACCATGGCCAAAGTATGTCCACACACCGAAGTAAACGAGAAGACTCAAGAGTTCCCATCCATGAAAAGGATCTATGTTTATTTTGAAATCGCCTGTTTTATACATGGTCTGTAATGTGTCGGGCAGGTCGAATAAGCCGAGAAACAAGACAACAATTCCGATGTCGATTATAAAAGCACCTGCCCTTTTGCCAAACGATGCCAATGGAAGACCTTTCAGTGATTGTTTTCGATGAACATCGACCGGATTATAACTGCTATTTTGGTGTCGATTCAATTTCATGAATAATCTTCTCCTTCTGAAATTTGCCGGCCGGGTTTGTCAGCCAAAATAGTATCGCTCTGTCCATTATGACTTTATTTCTTTTTCAATTCCAAAAAGCTGATATTCATTGAAATAAAATTGATCTTCATCTCGGAAAACTTGTTTATATAATCCTGACCGAAGTTACCATAAAAATATTTCATGTCGTAACCCAACTGGTCGCTGGGATGAACCATCATGGAACGAAGCGTCGAGCGCGAAATTCCCGCAGAAATATCAAGCGAGTCTAGGACATATGCCTCAGATTCCACCGCCCCGCCGGCTCCGCCCGTCGAAGTTTTTACTTTTGCGCATTTCCCTTCAATTTCATTCCTGTAATTATTGAAAAATAACGAGCTCAATTCCGTAGTCGTATTTCCCGAATCAAAAAGGAACGGCAAAGTATCGCTTTTGGCTATAACTCGGACAACCAGATATTGTCCATAGAGAGCGAGATTCCTTTCGGATGCTGTTTCAGGATTTTGAGGCACCGTGAGACAAACATCATCTTTAATGGAAAATTCCTTAAAGGCATACATAACAGGGAAACCAACTATTCCCTTTATACGGTAAGCGCCGTTTGAAAAAGTCAGCAGAGAATCGGCCAGAACAATTACGGCGGCATTTTTAACCTCAATATTTCCCATTTTAAAATTCATAAGACCCATCCGGCCTTCTACCTTCAAGCCGGCCGAAGTACCGGTCCTGGCCCTGCCGCCAACGATCTTTACACCGTATTTATTTGCGAGCGATTCCATGATGACCGAAAAATTTGCTCCCGTGTCGAAAACAAAATCTACAGTATCTTTTTCCAGTGTGACAGAAACATTGAACAAGCCGGCAATATCTCTTTTGAATGATGCCTTCGCATCCGAAAGCATACTTACATCCATCTTTGGCTCGTTCATAATGCTGCGGAATATGGTTATATCGTCCTCTCTCGTATCGATCTCGGAAGAGTCGCACACATGCCTGTAACGGGCAACAATTATGCTGTCATCGAGATACGCGGTTTTATAATCCTGCTGCCGGTAAGCATTTGCGGACCTCATAAAATACAGTTCCTTCATTATGGTGTCGTTAAAATGCCCGGAATATTTCTTAAGAATGATATCGATGGAGCGGTTCGATTCATCCGGCTTATTGAAGACATTATCGATGGTCGCCTTATACAATAACAGGTCCGGATCATCCTCGCGGACATTTATACCGGACATCAACTTATCCAGTTTAAAGAAATTCTTTTCGCTGTAGAGCTTTAATAACTGTTCACTTTGCCGCTTTGATACTTGTGCCGGACAGTATGTAACGATCAGCAAAGCGATTAAACAATTAAGGACATATTTCATACTCCATCCTCCATTCAGCGGTTGTTTTCAAAAAGCCGGGAATATTTTGTGTTGATCAATATAATATTTGCGAATTTGATAAGATGCGGGATCATGAGCAATCCAATCGCCCTATATCTGTTCTCCGATACATCAGAGATTGCCGCCAAGGGATAACAATATTATTGAATATTCGGAATGCCATTGACTGTAATGCACTTGTTAAAATATTTAGAGGGGAAAATTGTATTTTTCCTTTAATCGATCGTAAGTGTTAAATACAATCGGACACACAGAATAGTTTTCTATTACTCCGATTAATCTAGTTCTAAATCCCTCTTTATGAAGATGGGGATACGATCTGCAATCCTCCGGCCTAATATCATATATTCCGCAGTCGTTATTCTTCAAAAATGGACACGGCCTTCTGCTTATCATAAAGTCATTGCTCTCTTCAGCCTGTTCCAGATACTTATTTATAAATTCCTCTTTTGATATTTTCAGCCTTCCTGAAATTGATAATATTTCTTTTTCCAAAACAACCGGCGATTTTTCCTTGCAGCAATTTGCGCAGGATTGACAATTAATCTGTTTGATTACCGCACTGCTTATTTCAAGGACTAAAGAATCAAGTTCAACATCTGTTTTATCTAAAAATTTTAGATAAGACCTGAATTTCCAATTCTTCTTCTCATTCTTCTGAGCGTAATATTTTATCTTTGTTAAATCAGTTTGAATCATAATTTTTTCACTGCCTCACATTGCCGGCTTAAGTTGAATCCGCTTGATTTGCCGGTTAGGCCGTCGCGCCATTTCGCGATATATTGGTTTCAATATTACTCTTCGCATCTCTTAATACCAAGAGTTAACCAAATAAAACGTGTAAAAGTACGATGCTGGATTTTAACCGGCATACCTGTCTTAACGAACAATTGACTCGTCGCTGCGGGGCTCTTTACCTTGATATGTTGAATGAATTTCGCAAGCCATACTGGCATGGAAATATCAGTCAAGCAAAAGCAGCCTCCTGGACGAAGAACACGGCTTATCTCCCGGAGCGCTGCAATTTGGTCGTTCCAATGGTGAAATGAAATGCTGCTTAATACGACATCGACGGAGGAATCTGACAGCGGCAAAGACTCGGCCGCGCCCAAATAAATCGTGGCAGATGGTATCCGGCCACGAGCGAGTTCGACCATGCCTTCCGCAGGGTCAATACCATATAATTGCGCTGATGGGTAAATCGCATGAGCTTTGTGCAACAACTGTCCAGTCCCGCATCCGATATCAAGAACAGTCTTCGGTGTAGCAATTTCGTTGGTGACCACATCGAGCATTTCCGCATGCACACGAATGGCATATCGCTGAATCCAGGATTCATCATAAGTGCGAGACCAGCGGTTAAAATCTTCAATATCTTTTTTGCTATCGTTGGAAGTCATAAGCTAAAAACCATCCTTATCAATTATAGGTTGTGTTGTCATTTGCTGCCTAACCGGCACCCCGCCAAAGGCGGGTAAATAAGCTGCGGCCCTGATAATTTTCAAATCGCTGAAAACGAAACGAGTTCATGTGCTTACTTTCAATTCTGCATTGCACCGTTACTCGCTAGGCGATTTACATTTTATTAATTTGTAGTGTGCATAGCGCAACAATATTTTTATATCTCCGATTTACCCGCCGTGCAACACCTTTTGGCGGGCTGTCAGGTTGTCACAAAGTGACCACACCGTGGAGCGCCTGGTTATGGCGCATTTTGAATTATTTTAAAACCAGTACCCGACAGAACAAAGGGAATGAATATTATTGACAACAACAATATAATGGAAATCGGTTTTGCAAAATTCAATGACCAACCCAGCCATTTTATCCTTTTTGGCACGATCATTCTTGGGTCATCGGGATTATAATAGAAGATACTCCATTTCCAATAAATAGAGTTCACTTCCTTTTTAGCTTTCGACCTCTCGATGGCGACCTTATGAAGAATTTCGAGCAGCACATATAGTATTGCTACAAAAAATAATTTTAATGCAATAGTATAAATAATATCCATCATTACTTCCTCTTCAATACTAATTATAGAAAATGCGCACCTCTAACGATTTCTATTTCACGAAAAATAATTGGGATGTATCCCAATAATGAGATCGACGCTCCCGCCAGAGTCGGGCAAGCCCGCAAGCCGCTGAACTCGATTTTCCACTGATTCCGACTGATCCTCCTGTTTTGGCTTCTTCATAAATTTGTTACTTAGGAGTCGCCAGCGATTGATTAAACCTTAGGTTTCCTGTCTTGAATGACGATTGTTTCGGCAATGCGATCATGTACTGTTCGCCTGTTAGGATCAATGAAATATTGCAGGAAGCCAAATCCAAATTCTAAAAATGAAGCACCATATCCAAGCGCTCGTTCCACCGCATGCCAGAAACCGATCTTTTCATGAACAACAGAAACGACTCTAATGCCCATAAGTCGTTTACCAAGCGTTTTCCCTTTACCAAAGTAGATCGAAAGTGAAAAATATGCAACAAGAGGAATAATGCTGTACCAATGCTCATAATCAAACTCCAGATGCAAATCTTCTTTTACAAGACCAAAACGCTGCAACAGCCTGGCACCATACAATAAGACAGGCATACAAACTAAGGCAGCGATTAGAAAGTCAATATAAAAAGCTCCAGCACGACTTTTAAAAGATGCTAGAGGCAGACCATGCAACTCTTGCATGCGGCGAGACTCGGTTCCATTGTAATTGCTCTTCTTTATTGTGATCATAATGCGATTATCCTTTTGAAAAATTTATTGATGCTTGCGTCTAACGACTGGCGCAGTCGGTTGGCCGACTTCCGCATTTTAATTGCCATTTTAACAGGAAAATACAAACCGCAATTAATCGTTTTCTCGCAGAGCATTGGCCAAGTCGCCTGCAGCCATGGATTGGGCGTTGAGAAATTCCCACTCAATAATTATTGTTTCTATACCTATGGATTTAGCTTGTTAAATGAATTCTTTTTGACCTTCTCTTACTCGATCTCAATGAGGACATTTAACCTCAAACCGAATATTATTCGTTTGCGTGTTCCCAATAACCGAATCAGGGCATCCCTTCCGCTTTACTGTTGTTTTATAAATTCTTTCGATTGTGTTTGTAATAAATAAGATGGCGGCTAAAGTTTATCCCGCTGAAGCGGGCTCAGCTTGCTTGCCCGCCATGGTTTATCTTTTGGCGGGCCGATTAAAACGTTCGGGAATGACAGTACTCTTAAATCATGCTGAGTAGTTACATTATTTCAAACTATAATCATTTTCCCATTAGGCATCATATCGTCTGATGGTGGCATTCCGTGTTCTTGACGATATTGCTTTCTTACGCATTCGTTCATTTTGGGTCCTTTGCAAAACTGTATCATAAAACCCTTACATGCTAAATCTTTGGTAGTCTGAAATTTTTTAAAGAAACCACACTTCTCTAACAATTCACATTCCTGTATCATTTTTTCTCCTTTTTTAAAATAGTTTATTCTGTTGCCTAACGGATTGCGGCCAAGCTTCTTGGCGCACCACTGATAACTTTTCCCGAAGGGATGGATTCCCACAAAATACACTACCGTCGCGTGTGTATCAACCTTTTTATTTATTCATAAACTTTTACGCGCGAGCGTCTTAATGAAATTCCGCGAAACGGAATTACTTTAGCTACGCAAATCTTTTTCTCTCATTCACCTCTTTAATTTGTATTGCACCATGCAAAGACTCAACTTTTGCGTCTTACTTCCGATTTGATTTTCCGCTCCCGCGGAAATAGCATTCTCAGGCCTCCGGCTTGCCCGCCGTCTTTGTGGCGGGCTGTCGAGCTTAGTCGTCAACAAATGTTGTCAACGAACTCAGCATTCCGCTATCGCGGAACGCATTGGGAGTATATTATTTACTTGTTGAGCCTTCGAAATCCCGCTCTGCGGGAACTCTATCCTTTAAAATGGTTAGGGCGCAGTTTATTGAATAAATGTGAAAAATTCATTATCTATATATAGCAATATAACAGGAGTATCAAATGTCTGCAAGTATCGCATATATGACTAAGAAAGAATTCACTCAATTACTTTCTAATGTCGTCGAACAAAAGCTCACTGAATTATTTGGCGACTTAGATGATGATCGATTGATGAAAGAAAATTTTCGCAAACGGTTAATTCGCCAAAAGAGTACCGTGGCCAAAGGAGAGCGCGGCGACGATTTCACAGTCGTTCGAAAAAGACTCGGATTATAAACCGTGTATTCTATTCGCATTTTAAAACCTGCCACCAAGGAACTTTCAAAACTCGACCGTACTGCTGCTCCTCGAATTGCTGATCGCATCCAATGGCTTTCTTCAAATCTTGATTCAACCAAACTGTTTCCACTGAAGGGAGATCTCAGTGGGCTTTATAAAATCCGCGAAGGATCCTATCGAATTATCTTCGAAATATTGAAAAACGAGCAGACTATTGTCATTCATAGTATTGGTCATCGCCGAGAAATTTACAAACAGCGGTAACTGAACTGCGCCCTAACGATTGCCGTCAGACTGCCTGCCCGCCATGGTTTATCCTGTGGCGGGCCTGCCCACCGCTTCGCTTTGGCAGGCGGGCGCACCTTTCTTTCTATCTCATTTTACTTCATGCAGTTCCGCTTACAACGGAAACTGTTTATAACAGAATGATTCTTTTTTATAGCCATGGATCTCTTCAGCCAAGCACTTATTGTTTTAAGGAGACGATAATTATTTAAAATATTTTTCACCCATATATTGACTTTTTACATAACAGCTTGAGGTTTTCATCTTGACTACGTCATGAATCTTCATGCAGATGACAGATAGTTGCCTATGAAAGTGCAATCTAAAGCATAAAACTATGCGCCCTTAATTTACGCTAAATTCGGCAACTATCTCAATCTGTCATTAGTAGTGTCTGGTTAGAGCGATGGCCTATTGACATTATGCCAGATATGACATATATTATAAACGTATGAACTATGATGACAAACCACTCGTTTGGCTACACGGTGAAGTAAAAACTCCACCATTCTCAAAGAATGCCCGCCTTGAGGCTGGTTTCTTATTGAGACGGCTACAAACGGGAGAAAAGCTGAGTCTCCCGTTTTCAAAACCGATGCCAACAATTGGAGCAAGATGTCACGAACTCCGAATTAACGATGAAAACAAAATATGGCGCATTATTTATCGGATTGATTCCGATGCCATAATTATTTTAAAAATATTTCAAAAGAAAACACAACAGACATTAAAACAAATTATTGATACCTGCAAGCAACGATTACGCTTGTATGATGAATTGTAAGGATACCACAAATGGATAAAGCAAAACGAAAACGTCTCGAATCTGCAGGATGGAAAGTTGGCACTGCCAATGATTTTTTAAACCTTTCCTCTGAAGAATCCGCATATATCGAACTCAAACTTCAATTGGCAAAGAACTTGCAAAAACGCCGCATTGAAAAGAAACTCACGCAAACAGAAGTAGCACGTATGCTTAAATCAAGCCAGTCTCGTGTAGCCAAAATGGAAGCCGGAGACCCAACTGTTTCTGTTGACTTACTCGTACGTTCTCTTTTGACTCTTGGTGCTAAGTCAAAAACATTATTGCGATCTATAGCCCAATAATATTTTTTTGCCAGCGCCCTAACGGATGGCGGCTAAAGTTTATCCCGAAATGTTTTTATTCGAGCCGGAGGCCCGATAATGTCGCACGCATTGCGTGCGTCAACTTTAGACTCCGTTGTTATAATATCTGGGACTCAGTCGCTGAGAAGCGAATGCTTGCTTTTTGTTTACAAGCAAGATCATTCGTTTGCCCGTAAAGACTTGTCCCGAGGCTCTTTATCGGGATGGTTTGTTTACCCGCCTTGCATTACCTTTTGGCGGGTTTACCCGCCGTGCAGCACCTTTTGGCGGGCCTGCCCGACGCAGGCGGGGACGCCTTGCTTATTGCTCGGTTTCCTTTCGATAGATTATCGGCTTACGTTTTACCCGCCGTGCATTACCTTTTGGCGGGCATCGCGATAATATTATTTACCTCTTTAATTTGTATTGCACTATTCAAAGACCCAACTTTTGCGTCTTACTTCTAATTTGATTTTCCGCTCCCGCGGAAATAACATTCTCAGGCTTCCAGCTAATAACATTCTTAATGCCTCCGGCTCTTTTTAAAATGGTTAGGTTGCGTTTTTCAATTATTTATCGATGCCATGCCACTATTTGCAATCATCTAAAAGCTCTTGAGGAATGCGCCCTCCTAATTCTATCACTTTCATATAATCCGCCAATGCCGCTTTCTTTTGACTGAATGCAAAAAGATAAGTAGATCCTCTATTGCGATAGGCTGAAGCTTTATTTGGATTCAACTCAATTGCTTTGGAGAAATCACCTATTGCTCCATCATAGTCTTTAAGTTTGCCCTTTGAAAGCCCCCTAGAATCATAAGCATCTGAGTTATTTGCATTTATGTTAATTGCGCTAGTGTAATCAGCTATAGCGCCGTAATAATCTTTAAGCTTATCCTTTGCCATCCCTCGCCAATAAAAGGCATTTTCATTAAAGGAAAGAATAATTGAATTGGTGAGATCAACAATGGCTCCTTCATAATCTTCAAGACCAAATTTTGAAACTCCTCTTAGCAAATAAGCTGGTGCCTTATACATATAACCATTTATATTTTTCAGATTAACTATCTTTGTGCAGTCTTGAATGACTCCTTGGAAGTCTCTGAGTTCAATTTTTTTGTTTGCACTTTCAATTAATAAATCTGCTTTCTTATTCGTCTGTGAAAATGCTACAACTTGGAAACAAGCGACAACAAAAAATATAACCGTTTGTTTTTTCATTGGTTAATCCTCTAACATTATTTCCCAATAAAACCTGATAAAAATTCAGTTATTGAGATAGCTTGTTTGATCATTTTCTTAATTATTGTACGTTGATGCGCGAATTGAACACTTTGTTGAAGATGATCAAACATCTTTAGCCGATCATTTGGTACGATATGTGTTTTTTTCTTAAGACCTTTAATAGCCGCAGACATATAAGATACTATTTCTGAGAAGCAGAGTTCTATCTCTTGCTCTTTCAGATTGATCAAGATAGATTCTGTAACTTTCATATGGTCAACCTGAAAAAAGAGTAAAGAAGGAAGGTCATTTGAGATACCATTAGTAATGTATTTGTGAACAATAGCATTTGCTCGCATAAAAGGATTTTGTAAACGGCGAGAGACTTTTTTACCTTCGGTTTGACCTGTATCAATGTAAAAAATTGATAAGTAATGTCCTGATAGTTGATCAAGGGCATTCCAATAATGTTTATCCTCTAAAACCTTTGATAATGTTGCATGTTGACGATCATAGAGAATAAAGACAAAAGCAAGCGCTCTTCCTGTATGATGGTGTTTTTCACAGATAGAAATAAAATATTTTTCAAATTCCGAGATGTTGTAACCTCCGTCACTATTTTGAGGATGTTTATATATGAAAACAGGAATCATACTATTCTCCTAAATAATGGAAACGCAACCTAACGGACCGGCGTTAAGCTGCGGAAACGATAACCTTCCAATTGCAATTCCGCCGCGCGAGCGCCAACCATTTATTATTTAACTTCACATTCCAACACGCGGTAAATTGCAACCACGCTATCTTTAATATGTCTGCGTATTTATTGTGCACGCTGCCGCGTGCAATATTTTTACGCTGTCAGCTTGAGGTTTTCATCTTGACTACGTCAAGAATCTTCATGCAGACGACAGATAGTTGCCTATGAAAGTGCAATCTAAAGCATAAAACTATGTGCCCTTAATTTACGCTAAATTCGCCAGTTATCTCAATCTGTCATTAGTAGTAGTAGCGCCTGGTTAGGCCGCATCTTCCTCTATTACGAAATCTTTAATATCGATTCCAGCTTTCAATTTATCCCATGTCAAACAGAGAGATGACTTGTACTTATTAGCCCACTCTATAATTGGTTCTTGGTACTTCTTAGGCATAAAACCTGCCAATTTTTCTAAAGTATCAATAGAATATGAGGCGGAATATTCTTTTTTAACTTTAATGTGAAAATGACCTCGTTGATGATTTTTATCTGGCAACATTATAACCTTGATATGTTCACGTTTAAGCAATAAAAGTTTAATCGAACTGCCTTCATTGCTACCACCAGCGAACAGGTCGGCAAACGCAAGTTTATTTTGTAATTCTTGAACCTCAAGTTTAGTTATTATGGATGTCTCTTTTAAATCAGATTGATCTGATTTCGATTCGTTCTTTATCGAATTAAGCGCCTTGATATATTCGTCGTGACTATGAACTATGGCTTCGTAAAGTTCATCATCTATGGAATCATCATCACTCATAATCAATTGTCCATAACTATTTACTTTTTGGAGCGCCATGTATAAAAAGACTCAATCCTTCATCATCAATCGATATCGTTATTCCAAGCTTCGGAACTTGCCAATACAAATGAGACAAATATTTTCATGAGTTAGCCACCAAATCCGACTGCAATTTTTACTGGTGGATTTATCCAGACATGTTCTGGAAGTGATTTTACCACTGGCACACCTTTAACAAATCTCTCTGGGTGTTCTTCAAAAGCTTTCAAAAGGACAGCAGTTCTTGTTTTTAGTATACCTTCATACTGCTGATAATGCACGCTCGCTGGCGTCAACATAGCAATGCCTGAATGACGATGTTCCTGATTATACCAACGATAGAACTCTTGACAGAACATCCTGGCTTCTTCAATCGAAAAAAATCGCTCAGGGAAATCAGGTCGATATTTTAACGTTTTAAACGCCGACTCCGAGAACGGATTGTCATTGGACACATGAGGCCGAGAATGTGTTTTGACGACACCAAGATCTGCAAGCAATTGAGCAACTGCAACGGATTTCATCGAGCTACCGTTATCAGCATGCACTGTCAATGATCCGCGTTCAATATGCTGCCTTCGGCATGTTTCGCCAATCAATTCTTCTGCAAGCGTTGCTGATTCCTTATAGGCAACCATCCAACCGACTACATACCGACTATAAACATCTATAATGGTATAGAGATAATAATACGTCCACTTTCTCGGCCCCTTGAGCTTTGTGATATCCCAAGACCATACTTCATTGGGCTTTGATGCCAAAAGTTCAGGACGAGAATATTTTCTCGGCTCACCTTGACGCCGTTGAAGGTTTTGTTTATTACGGCCAAGAATTCGATACATCGTTCTTTCAGAGCATAAATACAGGCCTTCATCAAGTAATGTCGTATAGATTTCCGGTGGAGCCACATCCCTAAATCGTTCACAATTCAATGTTTCCAGAACACAGGTTTCTTCTTGTTTTGCAAGACTACGATGATGCACACTATGCTCTTTCAATGAATCTTCCGGCTTTGGTAAACGATATACGCTCGATCGAGGCATTTCAAATGCCTGGCACAAAGACCTTATCCCTAATGCTTTTCCATGAACTGCTATCATTGCTCGGCTTTTTTCTCGTCGGTCTCGACTTGGTCGAGTCCCAGAATCAACGAAAGTTTTTTTTGGAGCTCTACGATTAATTCCGTCTTCTTGAGCTTCTTTTCTGTGCTCTCCAATTGTCGACGTAATCGGTGTATCTCCGCCTGCAAAACGACTCGACTTTTTATCTTACCGCCGCTCTTGATCGAACTTAATTCTCCGCGTTCCTGTTGCTCAATCCATTTGCGAACTGAGGAATAATACAATCCTTCTTTGCGCAAATACGATCCGATTGAACTGCTGCTCCCATTGGCTTTCATTTCTGCAACTGCTTCTATTACTCGGACCTTATAGCCAATTGACAATCGTCGGCGTCTTTTACCTGCGACCACCTCAACTTCCATCTTTGGTGTTTCTGCACCCGTAACTCCAGTCGGCCTACGGCCTCCTTCCATTACAGGTGTCTGGGGTAGTTGTTCTATCCGTGCTTGTACCATTTATTCTGCTCCTCTGCCCTCGATTGTGAGTTACATCATTATACAGTATTTTGTCTCATCAATATAGGCAAAGAGGGCTTATCCGACATCCACATTCGCCCGATCCAAAATACATTAATTGGATCATCGATAACGTTTTGTACACGGCGAATTGATCATCCGATGTAAAGGCACCCAATGGAGTCTTATTAGAGTCCTTGCCGTAAAGTGAATAAAGAGTATTAATCAACTTTTCAAGAGCTGTGATTTTGATTGACGAGAGATTGGGATTCCTGAAATCAACGTTCTTATTGCCATCTGAGAAATGGAACACATTTACTATTTTAAATAAGCCAAGTTCCAGATTATCCAATGCCATATTGTATTCTGTTAATTGTTGACCACTGGAGATTGTTCGTTTACCAACCTCGTTACAATTGGAGTTGGGAAGACTGGCAAGGTCGATGGATATTAGATCAAAGATTGTTTTCATAAAGATTTTCTTGTTATGCGGCCTAACGGATGGGCACTAAGCTGCGGTACTTAAAACCTTCCAACCGTACTTTCGTCGCGTGAGCACCAAACCCATAATTAAACATATTTACTTTCCAACGCGCGGTAAAAACCACCCGCGCTCTTTCCGTCAGCTTGAGGTTTTCATCTTGACTACGTCAAGAATCTTCATGCAGATGACAGAGAGTAGCCTATGAAAGTGCAATCTAAAGCGTAAAACTATGTGCCCTTAATTTACGCTAAATTCGGTAACTATCTCAATCTGTCATTAGTAGCGACTGGTTAGGCGGCAGCACTAAGCGCACCAACTTCTTTCTGCAAGTTCGTCAACGTCTTTTAACGATTCAGTCTCTTTAAATCGATCTTTGAAAATGCAAAGTACGTCTTCAATCTCGTGCGGCTCAAGTTGTCGAAGTGATTCTGGAACCTCCGAGATATCTAGAAAATCCTTTTTGTATTCTAAATGTAAAGCCTTGGCACCTTTTCTTGTTCCAGCATGAAGATACACACGTTTGGGTAATTTGCCTAACTTTGCGCCGATTCGCAGTGAAGTATCATAAATGTAGAGTGATCCGATTCCGTCAATAGGAGATACACACTTGTGGATAATCTGAAACAGCGCATCGAAATCGCGAACTGCGCTGATAGATTGAAGATTATCTAGAAGAGCTTTCTTAGCTTGTTGTAAGGCTTTCTTCTTAAGGCGGCGTTGATGAGAAAATCTCTTTTGTTTATGATTGATCGCCGTTGCAGCAATTTCTATTGCGTCTGCGATGGTCGCCTGTTGACGAAACCAATCCAACTCTTTTTCAGAACGCTTTCTGAGCTTTTGAACATAGGATTTGACGATAACATTTAGATTCATAAGCTTCTCTTTCTGCCGCCTAACGATTTCTATATTACGAAAAATAACGGCGGGGTATTCCTACAATGAGATCGGCGCTCCCGCAAACGGGATTAAGTCCTGACGCCCCGAGACGATCATCTCTCACTCGGTACATGGACCCGTAGCGATGATACCCCGCCTCAAAATCAGTCGGGTAAACCCGCCAAACATTTACATAAAAAGATGAAGATATTATCACCATCACTCATATTTTAAGGAGAACATCTATGGATTCAACAAAACTACAACTCATTGCCGGAAAATATATTGTCGGCATCGATCCTGCAAAGGCAAAACATCAGGCCGTTCTTCTCGACCCTTCCGGCCTGCAAATTGGTAAATCCTTCGCCTTTGATGTCAGCTACCAAGGTTATAACCTTGCTCTCTGGCATAAATTAACTCTCTTGTTCCCTTTATGCAACACCGATAATACCGTCTTTGCCATCGAGACTTCCTGCAATCTCTGGTTGACACTTGCCTTCTATCTCAGATCTGAAGGCTATACCGTCCTCACGGTCAGCCCTCTAACAACCCATCTCTCCCGTCCCATGGCTCATCACGATTTCTCTCGTACAGATCCCAAAGACGCTCTCCTGGTTGCTTCCAATACGCACAACGGGCACTTTGATCTTTATCAAGAATATTCCACATCATCCAACGCTATGCACCGACTGAGTATAACCTACGATAAACTTCGCAAGGAACTTGCTCAAAATCGTGCTCGGCTCCGCTCTGCTATCGAACAACTCTTCCCTGAGTTTCTTTCTGTTCTGGAGCCCGATACACAGACCGCTCATTATTTGCTCAAGAAATATCTCTTCCCAGAAGATTTCCTTGCCCTGGATATTGATCTCGAAGCCAAAGCCATTTCTGCTATATCCCGCCATCAACACGGAATGAACACTTTGCTCCAACTTCAGCTCGCCGCACAACACAGTATTGGCATCGTTAAAACTTTAGAAGAATCCCCTGCTGAGCGCATCACCGTCAATTGCTGGATGGCTCTCATTGAGACCCTTGAGGCTCAAATCCAGAAGATATTCAGCGCTTTAGTCTCTTTAGCTCAGCAGCTGCCGGAATATGATATCTTGCGAAGTCTCAAAGGTGTCTCTCATCTCAGCACGGCTCTGTTCTTAGCCGAAGTCCGGGACATTCACCGCTTCAAGCACTATAAACAAATTCAAAAATATATCGGATTCAACTTGCGCCTGTCTCAATCAGGACAATACGTTGGCGCTCGTCATATCTCCCATATTGGCAACAGAAGACTCCAATGGCTCCTTTACTGCATGGCAGAAGAAACCGTTAAATGGATTCCCGAAGTCAGAATCAAATTCCTGCGAAGACAGTTGAAGCCTTCCAAATATCGAAAAAACATTGTTGCATCTACTACACCATTGTTAAAACTCATTATGGCTTTGGTCAAAGAGCAGCGTCCATATCAATTGCGCAGCCAGAGTGTTGATCAGCTCAGAGCCTTAGAACAACAAGTTGCACAACGAAAGGAGGAACGTCAAAAACAAAAGAAACACGCAGCATAACTGTTTCTGAACAGAAGAAAGTAAATTCCTTGACAAGATGAGATTTTCTCTTTGCGGCTGGAATGCCCGACCCCTTAGCATGCTGGAAGGTCGTCTTCCAAGACGGCGCTTCGTCTAACAGAATGTGCTCGGGCGTCTCAGCCTTTCGGATCGAATTAGAAAAGTCGTTTCCTGCACCGTGTGTGCAGATCACCAACGAAAGCATGGGTAGATCGAAAGGCACGAGAAACGAGACGCTGTGCATTCTCCGCAAGAGCTGCTCTTCATTGTCAACAGGAATACTCTGTCCAAGAGTCAACCAATAAGAACATAATGGCTATTGTTTTTTTCAAAGAACGGGAGGTTTATATCTTCTCAAGAAATAATTTTATTTCTCTTAACTTCATTTTTCTCTTGACATTCAACAAGCAGGACGGGCGCTAAGCTGCGGAAACGATAACCTTCCAATTGCAATTCCGCCGCGCGAGCGCCAACCATTTATTATTTAACTTCACATTCCAACACGCGGTAAATTGCAACCACGCTATCTTTAATATGTCTGCGTATTTATTGTGCACGCTGCCGCGTGCAATATTTTTACGCTGTCAGCTTGAGGTTTCCATCTTGACTATGTCAAGAATCTTCATGCAGATGACAGATAGTAGTATATGAAAGTGCAATCTAAAGCATAAAACTATGTGCCCTTAATTTACGCTAAATTCGCCAGTTATCTCAATCTGTCATTAGTAGCGACTGGTTAGGGCGCACGCATTGGAATCTATTATTCAAGTTAACTCAATTTGCTTTTTCCCTGGAAAGAACTCTGGCAGAGAACTTTCCAAATGTGCGACAACACGGCTGCAAATAAATGCGAATTGTTCGATTTCATCTCCAAGAAGCGTCACCGTCTCACCGAGATTTCCTTCTTGCGTAACTTCGATATATTTGTCATCGGCAAGACCAAGATTATGGCCAATTACATGCCGCTTCTCAATGTTCAGTTTAAGGTTCTTCATCTGTTCCGAATCTAGAGAGGAAAAAGGATCAACGTTAAAATGTGCGAAAAGTGTTTGGGACCTGGTAATATTTTGAAAGGGATTGCCTCGAGATTCTTTGTTGACGATTTCAAGCTGACTAGTATCAAATCGTTTTAGTGCTACGAATCGGAAAATACTTTTAAGATATGCTTCAAAGGCAGTCACAACATCCTCATGTGCGTTGCCAAGAATTCGATAGGAAAGCTCACGTTTCACAGGAATTGGTAATTCTTCAGCGAGATCGATTTGACCTACAACAATTTCGATTTCTCTATGGAAGTGAATTGAAATGTTTCTTGCCCCACAGTCTGGGCAGAAAAAACCAATAGCATATACACCATAACTGCGATGACAAATATCACACGTGAGATCTCTCAGTAAATCTTGCCTCCAAGGCCGTGGAGCCGATCTGTTGGATCGTTTGGCATTCATGCTGACGGAAATTAAGCCGCCCTTGGAGGTATTACGATTGAAATCGTCCGCTAACTTTTCAAGCCAATCGCCAATATCTTGCTCGACTTCCCATCCGATAAGATCATGCGCGGCCTTAATATCTTCGGGGGCGGTAAATTCGACATCCGGAGAATCATTTCCACAGTATGGGCATGTAATACCGTTGACACCGGGTTGTCTTCTTATCAAAGATTCATGGTCTGGTGATATTGATCGTGCTTCAGGTACGCTTCCAAGTTGAAACCGCCTTGGCGCACAATTCTCGTTAGGACAATAGCGTAGAATTTTTCCGGTCTCAGAGGTTGGAAGAGGAATAGATAATTGCATGTTATTTCCACTGCCACCGGTTTTGAAACGTTCAAGTCTGCGAAATCGGAAGTCCGTCATTGATGTATGTATTCAATTAGAATCATTGTGTCTGAATGTCTCAAATGTGCTAAAGTTTGTGCGTGCGTTCTAACGGATGGGCACTAAGCTGCGGCACTGCAAATTTGCAACATGCACCCAACGAAATAAGTTCATGCTGACAACCAAATTAATAAATATAAAAGTTATAGTTACTATAAACTGAATAATAAAAACGAAAACCCACCACCAGCCATGCTTAACGTACTCACGCTCATTCCGTCAGAAGTTATGTTTAAAATAATTATCTTACAGCGAATTCAACTAAACATAAGGAAATATTTTATGAATATCGCACAGACAATCTCATTCGCCAACGCTCACTTTTTCGTTGGTATTGATGCACATCTCAAGAACTGGAAGGTCACCATACGTCTCGATGGCTTGGAACTCAAAACCTTCTCTATGAATCCAGCACCTCTTGAACTCATTACCTATCTCAAGAAACATTATCCCGACGGCATTTATCATATCGTCTACGAAGCCGGTTTCTGCGGTTTCTGGGCACTGCGCATCTTCCGACAAAACAACATCGATTGCATCGTCTGCAATCCTGCCGACGTTCCGACTATGAACAAAGAACGAGTCAACAAATGCGATCCCATTGATTCTCGCAAGCTCTCCCGTGAACTTGAAAATAAATCTCTCCACGGAATCTATATTCCCGATACTTTCCAAGAAGAATTACGTATGCTTATGCGGCTGCGATACAGGATCATTCAATCTCAAACTCGAATAAAAAACAGAATCAAAGGACTCCTCTATGCTCAAGGAATACCGATTCCTCTCCAATTCTCCGGCAATAACCGTTGGTCCCACGCCTTCATCCTATGGCTTGAGAAACTTCAACTGCTTACTCCCGCCGGCAATTTTACGCTCCAGAATTTGATTATCCAGCTCAAAGAAATCCGCGATCACAATAAGAACGTGCTTAAACAACTGCGCAAAGAAGCCCGGCAACAAAAAATAGCCCCCATTATGAATGTACTACAGGGCATTCCAGGCATTGCCTTCATTTCGGCAATGTCGCTCTACACCGAAATTATAGACATGAAACGTTTCCACAATGACGATGCTCTTGCCAATTTTGTCGGGCTTGTCCCTTCAACACAGACCTCTGATAAGAAGGTCTATGTAAACGGCATTTCTTACAGACAGAATAAATTCCTGCGATCTCTCATGATCGAATCCGCATGGGTTGCTGTCGAAGAAGATCCTGCTTTGACTCTCAAATTCAAAGAACTTACCAAGCGGATGAAGCCTCAAGACGCCATCATTCGCATTGCAAAGAAACTCCTAAAAAGAGTTCGCCATGTTTGGCTCAACCAAGAACAATATGTCTACGCTCTTGTCGCGTAAGTACTATGCAATTATAGAATAAAGGAATCCTATAAATATCGGTGCGGACTGTTTGCTCAAGCTTGTCCCGATGAACTTTGTTCGTCAGGATTACCGTCAGATTACAGCCGCACTTTTTTGAATCTCATTCACACTTCTTGCAGTCTCGTGTTTTATGCGGGAACTGTTTATAACAGGATGATTCTTTTATTATTCTATCTTGCATTCTATCCCAGAGAATGGAGACGAAATAATGTCCTAAATATTTTTATTGACCTCTTGACTTTTTACATAACAGCTTGAGCGCCTGGTTAGGCAGCCCAACTATTTTTTATCATATACTAAAACTTCAGTATTTAGCCAATTGACAAACACTTCAATTGATTTTAGATAAGGAATTTTTTCATAACTCTCACACTCATCTGATTTCTTAACCAAATACTCCAAGTAGGATACTATTACTTTCTCGTACGGTGAAGATTTTATGGCTGAACCTATCACTTTTGGCGTATTTTTATAAATCCCAGTTTTATATTTATTCAACGCAAGCATATCATTATAGATGAGAGGAAAATAATCATCGTCTTTCATTTTTTGAATACTCTGTAGAGTTTCTTGGTCAAAAGAAGATTTTTTTATTAACAGATCAATAAGGATTTTCAATGTGTCCTTGTTTATTAATTCCATAGCACCTCCTTAATTATTTTGGGCTGCCTAACGTTAAGGATTTTATCCGTACTTGGGCCAAAAAAAACTTGAAGTTACAATAATCCTTGTGCCCAAGTGCGGATAAAATTTGGTTGAACTGAGCCATTGCACAATACTCTCTATGGGTATTGAATGAAAGCCGTTCACCCAGAATTTGAAGATTGAACAACACAATAATAATGAAAAACTATTGAGAACGAAATAACCATCCCTCGATGCACTATAATATTCCTTTGATTTGGAGAGTTTTCATCAAAAAGAGCGTATTTATGTCTTTTCATCCTCATGATGGTGCAGGTTGCGTGGGTTGTAATATGCGTTCGCTCAACATTTTTCCTTTATATCCCTCACCTTGCGAAGGTGGGTAGACCTTCGCAAGGTGAATACGGTCGTTGTGAATCATTTTATTCTAGCCCAATGCAAATGCTGGCTAATAATTATGGTGCAGGAAATCATTTTGATTTTATTTCTAAATAAGGTTGAAAGAATTTTACATCAGCCTCATAAACTGTTTTAGGCTTTACACCAAGTTGAACACTCTCAAAAAGCTCAATAAGTTTTTCACCATTGATTAGCTCAATTGGCGGTGCACCGTCCCTTAATGCTTCACGCTTTGCATCTTCGGAAAATGTACCTGTTGTCAATATAATTCCTTTCTCGGCTCTACCAATCATTGCATTTCGGAAATCTCCGACTTGGGCTCTTGAAACTGTGCCCTTATATTTTTTACATTGGAACAAAACCTTCATCCGTACAAAAGGATTTAATTCTAAAGTTCCAGATCCATCAATACCGCCATCATGTGAACTGCCAGTTACCTCGACATTTTCAAAACCGTGTTCTCGTAAAAGTCGCTTACAAATATCTTCAAAACCCTTTGGTGATAGTTTTTGTAATATTTCGAGCAAAGTAGGAAAATAAGTGTTTTCAACAGAGTCCGGTTTATTTTCTTCTTGCTCCTTAATCACTTCTTTATCGCTTTTTTCTTTTAGCGCCTTTTGATGAATATCCACCCATTTTAAAAAGATCTGTCTTGCTTGGTTTTCATCTAAATGTGTCTTAAAACCCAATGGAGTAAGCGCCCATGTCCCACGAGGAGCGTTGTCATCAAGATAACCTTCCCAAACTAAATATTGTCTTGCCCATGCAACCTGATTCGGGAAACGAAGAGTTCCTGATTCAGAGTTTCTTCTAATGTATTGTCAGGAATTTTTAAATTTTTGGCAATTTGATCAATAACTTCTTTGGCTTTTCCAGCACCACCTAATTGCCTTAGCGCCTCAAGTATTGGCTCAAACCATTTTAAAAATTCTGCTTGTTTTGATTTGCGTTTTCTTTCAACCATTTTTTTCGATCCTTTCCTTTAAAATGTCATATTATTTCTGCGACCTATTATTCGGC
>CAVZWL010000005.1:0-157142 GCA_963778945.1 Ignavibacteriota bacterium | reverse complement strand
AACTACACAGCGTGATTTATTAAGATAAAAAAAATATTCAATAAATATAGAGTTAGGGCTTGTACATTTAGAAATCACTTTATATCTTATGTGCATGGAACATCGGTCAAGCACACGAGAGAAAATATTAGAAGTCTACGCCAAAGGTCCGGATGCTGTAGTTGAACTTGTAGAGACGCTGCTCAATGAAATTCAAGAGATGAAAAAGATTATCCAGAAGCAGGAAGAACGAATCACAACGCTTGAAGATCGACTCAACCAAGATAGTCACAATAGCAACAAGCCGCCATCGAGCGACGGATTGAAACGAACGATCATTCCAACACGCACAAAGAGCAATCGGCAATCGGGTGGACAAGAAGGCCATAAGGGATCAACGCTTGCGATGAAGGATAAACCGGATAAAACAATTGAACATGCTGTTGACCAGTGTCCCTGTGGTTGTTCATTGAAACGCATTGAAGTTCGCCGAGTGCATCGACGGCAAGTCATTGATATGCCTGCGCCGCGGGTCGAATATATTGAGCATGAAAGCCAAGAGAAACAATGTCCGCGTTGTGGAAGAGTCGTGGTTGCACCTTTTCCCGAAGGCGTCGAGAAGAGCATACAGTATGGAACAAACATCAAAAGCTTAGCAATATACATGATTCAGTCTCAACTGATACCATTGAAAAGAGCTCAAGAACTTCTTCGGAACATGTTTCATATCGAGATATCACAAGGTACACTCCTGAATTGGACGCAAGAGCTTCACAAGAAATTAGAGCCTGCTGAAAAAGAGATTGTTCGGCAATTGAAGCAAGCCACCGATGTTCATGCAGATGAGACCGGAATATTCTGTGAGAACAAGCTTTATTGGGTACATGTTGCCGGGACATCGAACTTGACGCATTTTCAGATGCACCACAAGCGTGGTTGCGAAGCTATCGATGCTATCGGTATCATAGGCTCGTTGAAGGGAAGAGTTATTCACGATTTCTGGTCACCTTACTTCAAGTATGACATAGAACACGGTATGTGCAACGCGCATTTGATCCGTGAACTGACTGCTGTCTATGAGAATGAAAAACAAGCATGGGCATTAGAGATGAAAGATTTGTTACTACGCATTCACAAGCGTGTTGAAGAAGCGAAAGTGAAGTCTCGACCTGTTGGGAGATTGTCTTTGCAGACGCGCCAATATTATGCAGGAAAGTATAGAGCGTTGTTGGTCATCGCCAAGGCATTGAATCCGCGTCAAGGATCTCCGCCGGGGAAGCGCGGAAAACCGAAGCAAACCAAAATACGCAACTTGATTGACCGCATGAGTGACTACCAAGATGCAGTGCTTGCATTTATGGAAGACTTCCGTGTTCCGTTCACAAACAATCAAGCCGAACGTGATCTTCGCATGTTGAAGGTCAAGCAGAAAATCTCCGGCACTTTCCGCAGCCATGAAGGAGGCGATGCCTTTTGTCGCATTCGTGGATATCTCTCCACCGCCTGCAAGAATGCTTGCTCTGCTTTTGACGCCCTCGTATTGGCGTTCAATAATAAATCTTTTATTCCAAAGAACAGTTACGCTGTGTAGTTACCATTTTCAAATATAAATTAGTTGCCCTGCATTCGCGGGGGCTGCGGCGAATATCATGAAACTGTTCTCCATAAAAGTCTTTGAAGCCCGGGAATGACGGCTTCCCATTCTTTTTGCGGCATAAGATAATAACGCAGAGATGGAATTAATGTTTTCAGCCCTTTCCTTCTCTAAAAGCCATTCGACAATGCCGGTTAAAAAGCTCAAACGAAGATTTTCACTTCTATTCTCTTTGTGCCGCAGGTCATTTCATCTTTTCCGAAAAATTTATACCTTCAGGATACACAAGAAAAATGATGTTGGGGAAATTATTGAGTCAGGAGCGAGTCTGCTCTCTTCAACTTATAAGTTCTCGTATGTGTTTGTTGACGCTTATACAAGAGCTGCCGAGAAGCTCATTATTCTACCAAATAAAAGGAGGCAAACATGAGGGTCGTAATCTTTGGGATACTATTCTACGCATGCATATGTTCTGCGTTTGCACAGGATATATGGATGCCGCAGCAAAAGGGATCGTATATTTCGGCAGAATATCTTGCACCGAGTCTTAATGCCAATCCTTTGAATATCGGGATTCAGGACGTTGTGCTGTCAGGCGCATTACAATTGAAAAACGGCAACCGCTTTAAATTTGAGCTTCCTATGGTTTGGTACAATCAGCCGGAATTTAAAGAAACCTTTTATGTCTCTCCTTACACGTATACGTATACAAGTCCTGAAGTGAAAAGTAGTGGCGTCGGCAATTTATCGTTTTCCTATGAAATCACCAGGCCGGACACAAATGTTACGTATGAGATCGGCATACGGTTGCCTATGGCTTCGGAAACTGAACCTGCACCGGTACTGGGAGCTATCGCTGATTACGACCGGCTGGAAATGTATGTTCCAGATTATATGACTTTGAATTTTTCAATTCACGTGAAAAAGGAAACAGACAAATATTTTTTCGGAGCTCATTTCAGTCCATCGTTCTTGATTCGTACCGGATCTTCCACCACGGGCCAGTCATTAGAACTGCTTTTAGGCGCTTCGGTTCAAGGAGGTGTCAAGCTGCAGGACTTTACTTTTTCCATGGGATACTCGGGCCGCTTTGATGCATCCGACAATATGGATTTTGCGGATCGCTTTGTGCACCAAATCGGTGCTGTTGCTTCTTATAAAACAGGGCAGTTTCAGCCAAGCGTTTTTTTACGGGCGCCGATCGATAAAAATCTTGAACAAGCGTTAAATTTCGTCTACGGCATAGGTGTGGCGTACGCCTTTGAGTAGTTTGTAAAATAGCTGATCGCTTTTACGCACGCAATTCTAAGAAAATCTTATGGATTTTCCTGACACCAATGGATCGTGAAGAGCGATAAAAAAATGCCGGATTCCGCCGTCGATTTTAATCGTGCATTCAACTGAATGACCGGTCTTCTGCTGTTCACAACTGCGTGCTTATGTGTTCCAAAAATTCGCAGCGGTCCCGGTGCTTATCCGGGATCGCGCCGGGATTGGTTCCTCCCAAATGCATCACCTGATAACCGGTACTGCCATTGTACACAGGCCACGGCGGCAAACCCGGACCGTTGGGATCGCCTGTCTTTGCAAAATTCGTCCAGTAGGAAGACATCAATTCGGATACCTGCTCATCCTCCGGACGCCACGTCAAATTCTTCGATGAAAGCACACGGAAAACGAATTCGATTTCCCATGAATGCGACGCGGTCGCTTCCGCGCCCGGTTTTGCATCTGCGGGCAGCGGAAGAGTCTGATCGAACTCATAACGGATAGACCTGAGATTCGCCGGTCTTGACCTGCATGTCGAGCCATTTCCATGTTGCATAAGCGATAAAATTGTCACCGGCAAAATCCTGCGCCGCACGTTTTGCCTCCGCATCCGTTGCCGCAGAATAGACTTTCAGAAAGGTTTCCGCATTGCTGCCGAATCGTGACCTTGGCACGCGCGGCATAGTTGGCGACTGTCGGTTCATCGCCGGCAAAGAAGGACTTGAAATTCCCTTCATCTTTATTCCATCCGGCCAAAAGCGGAACGTGACTTTGCTTCCCTGCTGCGTAGAGAGAAGGACAGTCTGCCGGCAGGAAGTATCCATCGATGTCTTGCGGGAACGATCCCCAAGGAGCTTTCAAAGCCGCATCGAGTAATTTTTGAGCAGGCATCGCCCGCAGCGCTTCGAGAGAGCTTGTTCCGAATGCCGACTCTGCGAATTCAACCCCTGACTTTTCAGCTTCAGCGCGCGACTTCACAGGAAGAGTGATTCCGAAGAATGCACCGCTCTCGCCGATTGCGCGATTGAAAAGGCCTTGCGCCAGAGGCGATGCCATCAACGCACTCACCGACATAGAACCGGCCGATTCACCGAAGATCGTAATGTTGCCGGGATCGCCGCCGAACAAGGCGATGTTCTTTTTAACCCATTCGAGCGCGGCAACTTGATCCAGAAGTCCATAGTTGCCGGATGCATGATGATCCGATTCTTTCGTAAGTTCAGGATGCGCGAAGAAGCCGAACACACCCATCCGGTAATTGAAGCTGACTACGAGGACGCCTTTCTTCGATAAATTCCCACCATCCTGGCGCGGTTCGGAAGATGACCCGGCAACGAATCCTCCGCCGTGTATCCAGACCATGACCGGCAGCTTGCCCTCATGATTTTCCGGCATCCATAAATTAAGATACAGGCAGTCTTCACTGGGTCCATTGTCGTTGAAGACCATATCGCTGAAAATACGTCCCTGCATTGCGCGCTTCGGATAGTCGACAGTCCGCAAGGACACCTGACCAGGGCTGAACAGGCTGCGGCGCTTTCCAGCGCAGCGGATCCGACAGGCGGCGCAGCATACGGAATGCCTTTGAATGTGCGCACTTTTCCGTCAGGACTGACGACGCCTTCCACCACGCCGTCTGCTGTACGCACCTGAACAGAGCGCAGTTCCTGCGCGTGCAGTGCATTCATCAAGTACAAAAACAATACAATCGTCGTCCATTTCTGCCGATAGATACTCATAATTTCACCTTTTATGTTTTGAATGTCCTGGTGCTTCAGATTATCCGATACTCATTCACGCGGAGTCATAGTCGGGAAAAATTACAAATAAAACAATAAGACGAGCGCCAAAGAAACCGCGAAGAAAGCTCATCGTCCTTCCCTTCTTGACATCCAACGTCTCTTCGATTATATTTCATTCGTGAATTGCTTTGTTGGGCGGAGCAGTTCCTCATTCCCTAAAATATCCATAAAAAAGAGAGATAAAAGGACAGCTCATCCTATGGAAACACAAATATACACGGCAGACAAAGCTGATTTTAAAAATGTTTATCCGCTCTTTGAACAGCTTTGGCCTCATAAAATTCTTAATAAAGCAGAACTGCAAAAAGTTTTTTACCGGGGAATTGAATCCGAAACAGATCGTTTATTTTGCGCCCGAATGAATAATACAATCGTCGGATTCTGCGCTTACGCTGTTGTCAACAACCTCTGGCAGGAAGGATATATTTCATACATCTATGCATTGGTTGTCGATGAAAAACATCGGGGCAGCGGTATCGGAACGAAGCTGATGAATAAAGTGATAGAAGAATCGAAAGCATCGGGATATAAAAGAGTGGAATTGGATTCCGGCTTTCCAAGAGTCAATGCGCACAAGTTTTATGAAAAACTTGGCTTTGAAAAAAGAGCATATCTGTTTTCAATGCACATACAGTAGCGTTCCGTCATTTCATGTTTTCGCCCGCGATTTTCCGTAGCCGACGCCGCCCTCCTGAGAAACGCGGACGAGAACTCAGGAGTTGAAAATAGATATCGCAAATCCGTCTTAGAGTAAGACATGAATTCCCGCGGAGCCGACTTTTCGTCCACATCTCGAGGCGGGCCAGGTGGTGTCAGGATTTCCCGCGACCATCCTCTGTAGCCGACACCGCCCGCCTGAGTCGGGCAAGTTGGTGTCGGGATATCCCGCGACGACCCGTCGCGGCTACAATAACCGACTCTCTGGTTTGTTCCTATCTGCGCCAAATCAGCAGCCGGAGGCCCAAGAATGTCATCCCGCGTTAACGGGATTCAATATTTCTAAAATCACAATTTGTTTAATCTGTGATAATCTACAATCTGCTTCCTATCTGTGTAATCTGCGTTATCACTTATTGCTCATCTCTTCCAATTTTTTCCTGCCGTAGGCAATACGTGTAATCGTCACGAAACAACACCGGAACCGCAAATATCGCGAGCATCGTTGCAGCCAGCATGCCGCCGAATACCGTCCATCCGATTGTGGATCTCGCTTGTGCCCCGGCACCGGTTGCGAACGCCAGAGGCGCCACACCCAGAATGAATGCCATGGACGTCATAAGAATGGGACGCAGACGCAATGTAACGGCTTCGATGGTCGCAGGAACAAGGGGCATGCCTTTATCAACGCGTTGTTTTGCAAATTCCACGATAAGAATGGCGTTCTTTGCCGCCAGGCCGATTAATGTGACTAACCCGATCTGAGCATACACATTGTTGCTCAGTCCGGGCAGAAATGTGAGCGTAAGAATAGCGCCGAATGCTCCGATAGGTACGGCAAACAGGACGGAGAACGGCACCGACCAGCTTTCATACAGCGCCGTAAGGAATAAAAAGACAAAAATAATGGATAAAGCAAAAATCGCCGCAGTGCTGCTGCCCGCATTGATTTCTTCCCTGCTGAGGCCGGAAAATTCATAGCCGTAGCCGGCAGGCAAAACACTCGCTGCCACCTCGCGCAAAGCCGCGATTGCCTGTCCGCTGCTGTAGCCTTGAGCCGCATTGCCGTTTATTTCTGTAGCGCGGAAAAGATTATAATGCGATATGAGCGGCGCGTTTTCTACGACTTTCGATGTGATGACCGAACTTAAGGGAATCATCTCGCCTGCAGCATTCTTGACATAATACTTGGATAAATTTTCAATATCCGCCCGGAAGGCCGTATCGGCCTGCGCAACGACATGGAAATTCCTGCCGTAAATTGTGAAATCATTGACATACCGGCTGCCGAGAAATGTTTGCAGCGTAGAGTATACATTTGCGATTGAAAGTCCCAGCTTTTTGCATTTTTCCCTGTCTACATCTACCTCGTAGCCCGGCGTGCGCGCAGTGAAGAAAGAAAACACCCGGCTCAATTCCGGCCGCTTATTGGCTGCGGCAACGAATGACTGCACGACGTTCTCAAATTGTTTAATGTCGTCCGAGCTCTCATGCTGTTCTAATTCAAAAGTGAATCCGCCCGTGGCTCCGAGATCCGGGAATCGCCGGCGGCGATATGACGAGTATGTTTGCGCCTTCAATCGATGAAAACTTCCTCTGCAGCGCTGCTATAAGCGAGCCCAGCTGGAGCGACTTATCAGTCCGTTCATCCCACGGTTTCAACTGGACGAAGACCGTGCCGCTGTTTGATTTGGTTGCGAATGTTACGACGTTCAGGCCTCCGAGGGCTGCATAGTGAGCGATACCCGGCGTCTGTTTTAGAATTTCCATCACGGAATTCAGCACGTCCAGCGTTCTGGACGTAGACGATGCCTCGGGCAATTCGAATGTTACATACACACGGCCTTCGTCTTCCGTGGGAATAAATCCCGTCGGCTTATTTTTAAAGAGCAGAACGGTCCCGGCATATAGACAGATAAGCATGATAAGAACAAAAGGAGCTGCGTCGATGCACTTCTTAACTCCTGCTGCGTACGAGCCGGTCGTTCTCTGGAACCATTCGTTGAATCTGAAAAATAATTTTCTCAATCCTTTCGATTCCCGCGTCATCTGTGTCGGTTTTAAAAACAGAGTACACAGCGCCGGCGTCAGAGATAATGCAACGAAAGCGGAGATCAGAACGGAAACTGCGATGGTGATGGCAAACTGCTGATACAGCCTGCCGACAATTCCGGGCATAAAACTAACAGGAACAAAGACTGCCGCCAGAATGAGCGCAATTGCAACAACGGGGCCGGAAATGTCTTTCATGGCTTTGGTTGTGGCTTCTACGGGCGATAGTCCCTCACGGTCGATATAATGCTGCACCGCTTCTACAACAATAATCGCATCGTCGACTACAATACCGATGGCAAGCACAAATCCGAACATGGTCAGCGTGTTGATGGTAAATCCCAGGGGAATAAAGAATGCAAACGTGCCGATGAGAGAAACCGGAATTGCCAGAACCGGGATAAGCGTTGCACGGCCGCTTTGCAGGAAAAGGAATACCACAAGGACGACAAGCCCGAGCGCTTCAAGTAAAGTCATAACGACTTCATCGATCGAGACTTTTACAACGGACACAGACTCAAACGGCACGACGTAATCGATATCCTTGGGAAATGATTTTTTCAGCTGATTCATCGTTGTGTAGATTCCCTGTGCAACATCCAGCGCATTGCTCCCCGGGGCCTGAAAGATGAGCAGATAGGATGCCCGCTTGCCGTCGACAAACGAATTATTAGCGTAGCTGAATTTGCCCAGCTGAATGCGCGCAACATCCTTTAAATGAACGACAGAGCCTTCCTGTGTATTTGCCCGGACAATCATTTTGCCGAACTGCTCTTCCGAATTCAACCGGCTGTTCGTGAATACCGTGTACTCGAACGCCTGATTCGATTTTTGCGGCGGAGCGCCGACTGCACCCGCAGCGATCTGAAGATTTTGTTCGGTCAGATGCATTCGTGACATCGTCTGCGGTAAGACCGAGCTGCGCGAGTTTATCGGGTTCCAGCCACACACGCATGCTGAAATCATCCGCTCGCGTAAAAATATCGCCGACACCGCTGAACACGGAGCAGCGCATCTCTTACGAAAATATTGGTAAAGTTGTCCACGAATGTCACGCTCATGAGTCCCGCCGGGGGAATACATTGCAACGAGGAGCAAAATACTTGACGTTCGTTTTCTTGTGACCAGTCCCAGGCGCTTGACATCATCCGGCAGGAGCGGTGTTGCAATGCCGACTCTGTTCTGAACATCGAGAGCCGCAATGTTCGGATCCGTTCCGACATTCAAGATAACATTGATGGTTGTCCGGCCGTCGCTGGTGCTGTTTCCCTGCATGTATGCCATGCCGGGTGTTCCGTTCACCTGAGATTCGATGGGGGTTGTCACGGTCTGTTCAACCGTCTGCGCATCGGCGCCGTTGAAGATTCCGGATATCTGGACCGTAGGCGGTGAAATATCGGGGTATTGGCTGACAGGCAATTTAAAAATTGCGAGCATACCAACCAGTACGATGACTAATTGATATGACAATGGCTGAAATCGGCCTTCTGATAAAGAGATTTGCTATCATGGAGTGTCCGTTGAATTCTACTTTTGCCGGGACGCTGCAGCGCCCGGTTTTGCAGCGTCAGCAATCAACGACAACGGAAGAATTGTCTTTCAGTTTTTGAATTCCCTCCGTTACAATGCGATCGCCGAGCTGTAAACCGTCTTTTACGACCACTTTGTCGTTGATCGTCATACCGAGAGAGACTCTTCCCTGCGATACTGCGCTGCCGTTAATTTTGAAGACAAAATATTCTCCCATCTGTTCCATCACCGCTTTATACGGAATAAGAATGCTCTTCAGAACACCGCCGGCTTTGATGCGCAAATTGCATGAGAGTCCCGGCTTTAAAATCTTGTCGGCATTAGGGAATATGACGCGTATTCGAATAGTACCGGTTTGCGGATCGACGGCGCGGTCTAAAAGAATCAAACGGCCCGGAGACGGATAGATGGATTGATCGGGAAGCACCATAGTGAAAATGGAATCCTGATCTTCGGGATTCTTTTTGCAACAGCTGAACGAAACGATTGATTTGTTTTTCATCGACGGCACAATCGACGCCCATAGGGTCGTCCGAAGAAACGGTGTTAAGCAACGTTTGTCCGGCTGTTACTGCCGATCCCAATTTAACCGATGAAATTCCGATAGTGCCGTCGAACGGCGCATAGAAAATCGAATAGCGTAAATTGGTCTGCACGCTTTTGACGTTTGCCTCTGCTGCCGCGACCTGCATTTTGGCGGATCGTAAATCCGTCTTTGCATGGTCGACGGTCTGCCTGGCCACGGCATCCTGCTTCGCAAGATCGTCGTACCTGTCCGCATCTTCCTGTGTTTTGGCAAGATTGGCTTTCGCGACATTCAAATTAGCGAGCGCCTGATCGTAGAGAGCTTTATACTGCTGCTGATCGATCGTATAAAGTTTCGCTCCTTTCGATACATGCTGTCCATCCGTAAAAAATATTCCGGTAATATATCCCGATACTTCCGGCCTGATCTCCACCTGATTCAATGCAGTAACGGTGGCGGGATATTCGTCATAGTATGTGCTGTTCCCCGGCGTTACCTGATATGCCTCAACAGGGACCGGCGGAGGCGTTTTTTGATCGGAGCCCTTTGCGCCGTTGCAGGATTCCAAAAAGACGGCAGCAACAGCTGCGAGCGCGGCCATAAAATATATTTGTCTCATACGAATCGATTCCATATTAATAATGTATAGTTCCTAATGCCTTCTGCACATCAAGCTTGCTGCTCATGACCTGATAGAGTGCGGCGGTGTAATTGACCTGCGTCTCTCTGAGTTCCGATTCAGCCGTAATAACCTCCAGATACGTTTTTGTGCCGGCTTTATACTGAAGCTGGATTGTGTGATACACATCTTTTGCGAGTTCCTGGTTTTCTTTCAGGACGGCATAGGTGTTCAGGTTGCTCTTATACGTTGCCGCTGCCTGTGCGTACTCGGCATTGACGGAATTCTGCAGCAAAAGAAAATCGTCATCGATCCGCTGCAGCTCCAATTGTGACTGACGGATTTTCTGCAGACGCTTTCCGCCTTGGAAGATCGGAAAGGATAACTGCAGTCCCACGAAAGAGCTCGGATAATTTTGATCGTACAACCGCGAGAGCGCATTCTGCTGATAATTGAGCGTATAACTGGCGAACGCACTGAAAGAAGGCAGAAAGCTCCACTTCGCATAGGCAGCATCGGCTTCCTGCAGACGTTTCAGTGTCAGCAATTCCTGATATTCAATTCTGTTTTCAACATTCAGCGACTGATTCGTATCGAAAAACGCATCGCGTTCCATTTGCGTGCTGTCGTTTTGAATCTGCAGTTCTGTATCCATAGGACAGCCCATTTGCTCTTTCAGAAAAACGAACCGTGCCTTCAGCAGTTCCACATTTTGCACTTTCTCTTGGAGTGCATTATTGAGCAGGATCATCGCTCTTTTGTAGTCGATATTATCGACAACACCGCCATGGTACTGTTCATAAGCATCCTTCAAACTTTGCCGCAAACGAACGATGTCTTCGTCCAGAAGTGCAATTTGCTGCTGCGTTTCCAGCACCGCGTAATATGCTTTGCTAACACTGACCACGACATCGATTTTACTGCTGATTGTTTGCTGCTTGACGCGACGCCGTACATCGGACGCACTTCTGCTTGCCAGTAAAACATCTCTATTGAAGAGAGTCTGAGTCAGAGAAAGCTGACCCATCGATGAATTCGGCAAACTTTCCTGAATAGGATTTCCACCAACGACAGAAACGGGCACCTGCGGAAAGTGCATGATATTGTAGCTAAAATTCAACTGCGGATACCAATCCGCCAAATTGCTTTGTATGGCGCGTTCCGTTATCTCTTCATCGAGGAGAGACTGGTGTATGGCCGGCTGATGGATAAGCGCATATTGGACGCAGTTCTGCAGGGAACCCCTCTGCAGGAGCGAATCTGATACGCTTTGCGGCAGAACAACCGGCGCGAAGCGTATCAGAAGCCCTAATAAACATATCGTTCTTCTCATATCCTATACTGCTATTTTTCCTCGAAATACCTCTTCATACAGAACAATATATCGAAACAACAGGTTTCATATGGATGGTACAAAAAAAGGACGATCGGCATCCTTAGAGCAGTCAAATTTGGCGGATAAACCGGCGGACATTGAGCGGAACGGGCAATCTTAATGGCGTAAGAGCGTCTTTCCGATTCCGGCTGTCAGCAGGATTCGATATGGCAAAGCGCCGTTGTACTGCAGTGCAAGAAGGAAAAATTGAGAGCGGACAAACAAGCTGTCCCGGATCCAAAAAAATATCTTCTCAACCTCAGCATCTTGAACTTCTTTTCCTTCTTGACATCCTTTTTCTCTTCCAGTACATTGTGTACGTGATTTGCTTTTAGCGGGTCAGCAGTTCCATGTTACTCAAGATTTTCTTATTCAATATAACAAAAAGACGGCTCTTCCTCAAGGCAGCGGAGCATTACTCATGAAACAGATAATCAGGTTCATTCTTCCGGCACTTCTGATTTCAATTGTCGGATGCAGCAAAAACGACCACTATCCCCTTCCATCTGTAGAAGCTAAGTCAAACAGCTTTGTCATCGAATCCAAACCCTTTAAGACAGGATCCGGAACGTACGATGCCGACTATGGAACTATCACAGTGCCGGAAAACAGAAGCAAGCCCGCATCCCGCTTCATCAACATCCCCTTTTTCCGCGTTCACTCTCATGTAAAAAATTCCGCTGAGCCTATTTTTTTTCTTTCCGGAGGACCCGGGCAGAGTAATCTGAACTGGGATATCGAAGAAATTCGATATTTGCTCACCGAACACGATCTTGTTATGGTCGGATATAGAGGCGTGGATGGTTCAACTGTGCTCGACTGCCCGGAATTAGCAAAAACGTTTACAGGAAACGGCGATCTGCTGGACAAAGAATCGATGGAGGCGATCGGACATGCATGGACGGCGGCGCTCAGCGTCTGACTGCGCAGGGAATCGATCTTGACGGATACACGATGCTCGAGGTTATAGAAGATAACGAATTGGTCCGCAGCGTATTAGGTTATGAACGATTGAATCTTTTAAGCGTAAGTTACGGAACACGTGTTGCATATCTGTACGGACTTAAGCATCCTGAGCGCATAAGCAGATCGGCGATGATCGGTGTTAATCCGCCCGGTCATTTTATCTGGGAACCCAAAGTGATCGATGCGCAGCTCAAGCGTTACTCGACCCTTTGGTCGCGCGATTCTACGATGCGCCTGCGGAGCAAAGATCTCTACGCAGACATGCAGACCGTGCTGAACAACATGCCGCATACATGGCTTGGATTTCCAATCAATCCGGGAAAAGTAAAAGTCGTTACGTTTGCTTTGCTGTATCATCGGAAGACAGCCGCAATGGTCTTTGATGCGTATGTTGCTGCAGCACATGGAGATGCCGGCGGACTTGCATTGATGTCGCTGGCGTCCGATTTTGTTATGCCTTCATTGATGACATGGGGCGATCTTGCTTCGAAAGGCGTGTGTGCGGATTTCGATTCTTCGCGCAATTATTGCACCGGCATGGACTCGTCCGGAACTCCCCTCGGTTCTCCTATGGGCAAATTGCTCTGGTGTCCGTTAAGTTACGGCCGGTGGCCGGTACATTTGATGCCTGAGGAATTTCGTAAGGTGCGGCAATCCGACGTGCATACATTACTCATAAGCGGAAGCATAGATTTTTCCACTCCGGCTGAAAATGCATCGAAAGAATTGCTGCCGTATTTGAAAAATGGGAAACAAATCATTTTTGCCGAATACGGCCATGTGAACGATATCCTGCATTTAAATACTGAGAATATCAGACGTATATTAACGAGCTTCTATAATACAGGCGTGCCGGATACTTCCCTGAACTCGTACATTCCGATGGATTTCAACGTTCGATGGGGCTTCCCGATACTCGCAAAAATAGTTCTTTGCATCGTTGTTCTCGTTCTAGCGGTTTTCGCTGCGGCACTTATTTGGCTTATCAAAAAATATTATAGATGGAAATCCGCCGCGCTCCGGACCCATATAACCGTCAGCAGCTGAAGTGTAACTCGCGTAATCCATCATCTGCGATAAATATTTTAAGTGAATGGAAATGTATAACTCTTTAAAACAGTTTTTAAGAAGATTCATTTCCCAAAGGGCATTATTCAGATACGAGCCGATTTTTAGACGGATCCATTATCAATTGTACAGAGGGAAAAAGCATCAATGCAATATATGCGGTAAAAACCTTCGCAAATTTATACCGATAGCAGATAGAGACAGAATTTGTCCAAACTGCGGAAGCATTTCCCGCAGCCGCAGATTATGGAGATTGCTGGAATCCGAATTCTTAAAGCCGGCTACAGCAGTTTTGGATTTTTCTCCTTCGCGGAGCTCTGTACAGAAAGATGAAAAATGATCCTTCCCTATCTTATACGAGCACGGATCGATCGGGCGATTTTTTAGCGGATAACAAATTCGATATTACAAATATTGACGCTGCAGATAAATCCTATGATTTGATAATCTGTTATCACATCATGGAACATATTGAAGACGATATCCAGGCAATGAGAGAGCTTTACAGGATTCTAAAGATGCAGGGAATTTGCATTGTTCAAACTCCTTTTAAAGAAGGAGAAATTTACGAGGATTCTTCTCTTGCAACCGATGAAGACAGATTAAAACATTTCGGACAGCATGACCACGTACGGATATATTCAGCAAAGGGATTGAAAGAAAGATTGTCCAACTGCGGTTTTCATGTCGAGATAAGAAGCTACGAAGAAGACCCGCATAATAGGTACGGCTTTCTTACTAAGGAAACTATATTGATTTGCACGAAGGAATCGGTATAATATCTGCAGCCGGAGGATTGATTTTCCTCCCATGTTAAAGGTTCCAATATCTGAACAAAACCATTTCCAAAAAATCAGCGATATCTGTGAAATCCGTCATCTGCGTTAAATCTGCAGCCGGAGGCCTAAGAATGTCATCCCGTGTTAACGGGATTCAATATTTATAAAAACACATTCTGAGCAATCATTCACTTGACTAAAACCTAGATTTATTGCACCTTAAATCGAGGTTCAACTGAATTCGGGAGGAGTTCACGTTGCACAGTTTCCTTCCAATTTATCGATTCTCTGATCTGCATAAAACTTTTTTTATGCCATAATTTGCCTGCAACTGCGACCGGCTCCTCCCGGGAACATCGAAGATATATTCGGGATAGTCGCGGATAAACCGGACTAAAAAGGAGAAAAACAATGGAAGAAAATGTAATTTCGTCTTTATTGTTATTTGAAATCATTGCCGTTGGAATAATTATATTAATCCTATTCAGCGGCATACGCATTATTCGTCCCACACACCGTGGACTTATAGAGCGTCTGGGCAAATATCACAAATTTGCAGGTCCGGGCTTTCACTGGATTATTCCCATCATCGATCATATGTATCAGATCAACACAACGGAACAAATGATCGACGCAGAGCCGCAGGAGATTATTACGAACGACAATCTCAATGCCATGGTCGATGCGCAGATTTATTACAGGGTAAAGCCGGATGAAGAAAGCGTAAAATGTTCGCAGTACAACGTCAATAATGTCAATTCGCAAATTGTCAATCTTGCCCGAACAACGCTCCGGAACATCATCGGTACGATGACACTTAAGTCCGCAAACAGCGAAAGGGGCAAGATTAACGATGAACTGCACACCATTCTTATTAAAGAAACGGCATCGTGGGGAATCGACATTGTACGCGCAGAGCTTAAGGAAATCGATCCGCCTAAAGATGTTCAGGATACAATGAACAAGATTGTCAAGGCAGAGAACGAAAAGATTGCGGCTATCGACTATGCCACTGCGGCTGAAACAACTGCAGACGGCAAAAAGCGCGCAGCAATCAAGGAAGCAGAAGGCGTCAAGCAGGCGAACATACTCGAAGCCGAAGGTCAGGCGGAGGCCATACGATTGGTCAACGACTCGGCAAATAAATATTTCGTCGGAAACGCCCAGCTTCTGAAGCGGCTCGACACCGTCCAGAATTCTTTGGAAAAGAATTCAAAGATAGTCATTTCAGGAAATTCGGAATTAGTAAATATTATCGGCGACCTTGCGGGAGTGGTTCCGATTAAGGATCCGTCCGGTAAACCGAAGGCGTCGGCATAAATTTGTCATAATATGCCTTTGCCATTTGGCATGATCCTAAGAAGCTCATGTTCCAATTTATTAACTGATGTTACGTAAAAAGGGGAAAAAAGTCATTCCCGCGGGTTTTTAGCGGGAATCCAGAAGAACTGGATATTCGATTAAGGCATTCGCGTATGACAACTTTCCTTTTTTCTGTACAGCTAACACTGTGCGTAACATCATTTATTAAATATCGCTATGGAAGCCGGCTTACAATTAGCCAATAAGATACAAAACATTATAATAGTATTATGCACCAGCATTCTTTTAATCGCATTTTCGCTTTAAACTATACGTCGAAATCGTGATCGCTTCCCGGTAGATTTTATGTTTCATCTTACACTGGAGGAATACAAAAACTTGATGTTCCAAATTGGAACATCAAGATGGGGCGGCACACGTAAAGTGCCTCATGCCTTTACGGAACTTGGCGTAGCGATGCTTTCAAGCGTGTTGAAGAGCAAACGAGCCGTCCAGGTAAACATTCAGATTATGCGTATATTTGCAGCATTACGGGAACTACTTACAACGCATCAAGATATTGCTCGGAAACTAGAGACATGGACGAGAACTTATGAGTTGAAAATAAATGTCGCGTATCCGTCTTAGAGTGAGATACAAATTCCCACGAACCGACTTTTCGTCCACGTCTTTAGAGGAAATGGAGAAAAAATGCGATCAGAAATTTACGATCGTATTCGAAGCGATACGTCAGCTTCTTGTTCCACCCGATCCTCCAAAACAGAAGATCGGATTTTAGTTTGATATTCCAACGTTCAGGAATATCCGGTATGCTGCCGGCCGTGGCACGTGGAGGTGCGGCTTGATCCGGGAACCGGCTGGAATGCTACATTGCGGCAGGAAGACGAATAATGGTATAACTATAAAAGAAAAATGAAATTTCATTCCTAAATCCGAAGACACAAAAAAAGAGAATCCAATGATCAATCAAAATTTTACTGAAATCTCAAAGCGCTACCACGAAACATCCATTATTCAGAATTCCGCGGCAGATATTTTGTTCGCGCTCTTGGACATCAAAGACAAAGAAAGTGTTCTGGATGTGGGCTGCGGGACCGGCAATCTGACAAAAAAGATTTTTGACAAATCGCACGGCTCTATCGTTGGAGTCGATCCCTCAGAAGGGATGATAAACGAATCATCGAAGCATTATGGCAATGAAATACATTTCCAATTAGGTTCTGCAGAAGATATTCCCTTTGAAAATACATTCGACGTCATTTTCTGTAATTCCACTTTTCAATGGGTTACGGATGCAAAAAAGGCCGTCCGGAATTTTCAGAATGCATTAAAACCACGCGGCCGGATCGGCATTCAAGCTCCCGCCAGACGCGACTATTGTCCGAATTTTGTTCAGGCCGTCGATGCAATAATAAAGCATGAGACATTAGGACGGATCTTTCAGCATTTCAGGAGTCCATGGCTTTTCTTTGATACCTCATCGGAGTATACCGATTTGTTTCAACATCATGGTTTTGACGTCCCGTTTTGTGAAATACAAACCATCAAAACGCTTCATACTCCGGGGGATGTCTTTAAAATTTTCGCTTCCGGTGCAATTGCCGGATATTTGAATAAAGATTATTATGACTGCCAAATTCCGGATGATTATATACATGAGTTTCAGAATATTGTCAAAGCTGAATTTATCAAGCAAGCAAAGGACGACGGGATGGTGAGACTTGTTTTCAACAGAATATTTTTAATAGGTGTGAAAGAATAACATATCAAATGCTCGTTCCCAAGCCAGGCTTGAGAAAAAATTTGTCGAGGTTCAATATTTCTAAATCTGCCGACTGCTCCTATTCTTGGTAGTCTGCGCTAAATCCGTCCAATCCGTGTAATCATAGCACCATCTGCCATCTGTGAAAAATTAGAGAAATCTGTGCAATCACTTCCTTGATTACTAATACAAACGTATTATAAAATGTTACATAACCTACGAATTTTCTGAGAAGACCATGAACGAGTTGTCTGACGAACAACAATCCAAAGAGTATCGAGATTATCGAACCACCGATTGGTGGTGGATTCATAGCGAATTCTACGCCAAATCCTTTCCTGCATATTTAAGCCTGGTTGATACGGCGGCAGATATTCGAGATGGAGCCTTGGATGTTTTTCAATAAATTGATCAATCGGTTCACCCTTATGCCAACGGGCCCTATCAACATACAACCAAATAGTATATCCTTTAAACCTCCCATAAAGATGACGCAAAATATTGAGGAATCCCTTTCGATCACCTCGTTCTGTCTTAATCATACCATAGCGTCCGAGCAAAGGATTAACCCAACCAGAGATATTCAGACGGACACGATGCTGGCTTGTCGTAGGAATCTTCAGACGTTTCCCTTTCTTCGCCCAACCACGACTCAATCGAGGGTGCATCGTGAATCCTGTCTCATCCTGGAAGACGATGGTTTCATTCGGCTTAAGGGACTTAAGTTTTTTTTAAAGCCCTCTGAAATTTCTGTGCTTCTTGGCTCCGTGCTTGAAGATACGAGTAACTTGCCCGCTTTAGACGATATCCAAGATGGTGCATCCATCGTTGGGCTTGTCGTACCTTCATGTTTATTCCAAAGAAACGCTTTAGATGAATCGCTAACGTTGGCCCATCCCACTGTACGCGGTTTAATCCAAATTCCCTTGGAGACTTCTCCAAATGTGCTGCAAGTACTCTTTGGACTTTCGGCTCTAACCGTGAAGTTCTTCCTGCTCTGGGCTTGGGTTTCAAGAACTCTATGCCATCTCTGTTTACACCGTGAATCCAACGACTTAGGCCTCATTCGGGTTAATCCGAATACCTCGGTTATCCATCCAGGGCGTTGTCCTTCCAGCACTAAAAGAAGGGCGGCTATCTTTATGCCAATCCATGCGCCTGGTATTTGATCGGCTATTGCCAATAATCGTTCTTTATTGGCGTCTTTATGCTCTAAACTTAATGTGGGGTTTTTCATGCCCCCAATATAACGAACATTCTCTACATTGTCACTTTATTTAGGACGTTTGTATTAATCAACGATCCTGTATATTTCTCATGCCCGCAAATGGAGGCTGGCAGAATTACCAAATAAAGTTTTCACCCTTTTCCTCAAGCGCTTTTTTCAATAAGCACAGAGGAATTGGCTTTTTTTGCGGAGCAACTCTTGTCTTTTACTCATCCCCTCAAAAAACTCCGCAGGAAATTGTATGCGCCTTTGCAGCACCATCCGCCGATTCAGGCCGCATCCAAATCGCAATCCCGTATGGAGCATCCGGAAAATCCTAAAAAGAGTACAGAGCGAAAGCCGAAACGCTGAAAAACAGGCACCACTCATTCCACTGGGATTATCATGAAAAACAAATTTCTCCTCTGCACCCTCTTTCTCTTATTTCCCGTTCTTTCCAATGTGATGTTTGCGCAGGAAGACGATCCGGATGATGAATATACCGAAGAAACACATGCGCCGTCATTGTATGAATCGGTGAAAAACGACAACGGACTCACCGGTCTGATGAGAATAGCGGATAAGAAAATGCTGATTCCTTTTAAATACAAGGATATCACATTAGATGGAACACCGGCAATCGTTCCTTTAGCATATGTCAATGTTTACGATTCATTGAACAATGAAGGGATATATTCCCTCCACGACAAAAAAGTCATTATACCGTGCAAATATGCCGAGATCGAAAAAGAATATCAAGATTTTTATCCCAACGATGGAAAAGAACTTTATGAATTTTGCGGGTTCCAGGCCAGATTGAGCAAAGATGAGAATGCCATCACGGATTTTTATTCTCCTGGCGGGAAAAAACTGCTGTCGACGAAATATAAAATCTATTTGACGAATTACGATTCTAAGAAAAACCTGTATCTGGGATTTTTCCTTACACCGCAGGAATCGAATATATCTACTCCATACGTAGGATATTTTCTTTTTAACGCCAAATTGGGTACAGTCCTCCAGAACCATGCATATCATAAAATGGATATAGCCGGAACCAATCAATTAATTGTGAGTGCTGAAGAAAATAAATACGGGGTTGTCGATGTTGCTTCAGGCAAATGTATCATCGGATTGCAATACGATACTCTTTATACAGGTATCTACGGAACGGAATATATCGCCCGCACAGCACAAAACGTAACACTTAATGGATGATAAAGGAAAGACATTGATACCGCCGGGACTCTACGATGCAATGGAAAATTTTCATAATGCAACGTATGATAAAGAAAATGCATGGGCATTGAGCGTTTCAAAGAACGGCAAATGGGGATGTGTCGACACCCGCAATAAAATAGTGGTTCCCATTCTCTACGATGTACCTGTCGAGTACAGCGATACGATGTGGGTTTCTAAAGGTCATAAATGGGGAGCTATTTCCAGCAAGGGAATTGAAGTCGCTCCGTTTGCGTACGATTCGATTCTCTTCGGTCAATACGATAATTATGATATTTGGGATAGTATTTATTTCGATTATTATTCCGTCCTGCAGAACGGAAAGTGGGGCTGCGTCCGTCCCAGCGGACAGAATATTCTGCCTCTTGAGTACGATAGACAGGTAAAATACTATGATACGATGTGGGTATCGAAAGGCGGAAAATGGGGATGTATCGATAAGAATTTAAAAGTGTTGGTTGATTTTAAATTCGACACATCAATCTATAGCGGCTTTCAGTACAATTCAAGGGGTATAAGCTGCAATAAATCAACGAAGCTTATTCAGCTTACTTTTAAAGGGGAAGAACTGCATGTAAAAACTCTTCTCGAAGCGGTAAACACCAAAGACAAAGCTGCATTTATGTCTCAAATCGGCTCGGCAAATTCACGGGAAAAAGGAGTTGCCCTCTATTATGCAATTTATCATAATAATATGGAAATGTTCGATCTTCTTTTAAGCAATAATCCCGACTTAAGCTTTGTCTATGACAGCAAGCCGCCTTTGTATCATGTTGCATTGCTTGCAAGAGGTTTCGACCGTGCCCAATCATCTTTAAAAATGTTGACAGCACTTGTGAATGCAGGGGCCGATCCCAATCAACGCGGATTCTCCGGAGATACGCCGCTTATGGCATATCTTTCCTCGAATTATGATCCGAAAACGGAATTTGTCCGAACACTGCTCAGGGCTGGAGCAAAAGTAAATCTAAAAAATGATTACGGCGATGATGTCTATGATAAACTATCCTCTTCATCTGCTTCGGACGATATTAAAGACCTTTTAAAACAGTCTGAACAATAAACCGGAACGAGTTTGCATTAAGTTAAGACATCCCGACGAAACATCAACTGAGAGCTAGTGCCATTCCTAAAAAATGATATTGTATTCCATGAGGCTAGTGCCGCGAAAATAATGCACTTCTGCATGACAAAACACATTATGATTTAATTGGAGCGGCACTTGTTGCAGGTAGGGGCACATCGCAACGTGCCCCTGCGATTGAACACATTAAAAAGCAAAAAATAACAAATTTTTTCTTTGTACGTTAAGGTAGAAGAGAATTCCTATCTCCCCGAAAACGAACATAATATTTTGACATCGCAAATTGCGATATCAAACAGAAAGAAAATACTATGAGAGACATCGTTACAATCCTCTTTAACGAATTCGAGACATTGGATGTCTTCGGCCCAATCGAAATATTAGGACGGATGCCGCAGCATTTTAATCCGGAATTCTATTCATTCGACGGCGGCATGGTCACAAGCTCCCAGAAGGTGCAGACGGCAACGAAAGCTTTTTCCGAAATGCATTCGGAATCATATATTATGCTTATTCCCGGCGGAATGGGAACAAGAAATTTGATCAAAGATACCCGCTTCATCGACAATATTGCCCAATTTGCCGGGAAAGCGGAATTCATCTTGACGGTCTGTACCGGTTCCATTCTTTTTTCAAAGACGGGATTATTAGACGGGAAGAAAGCGACTTCAAACAAGCGGGTTTTTACATGGACACAAAAAGAATCCCCGAAGGTTCAATGGATAAAAAAGGCCCGGTGGATGAAAGACGGCAATATCTATACAAGTTCCGGTGTCAGCGCAGGAATTGATATGACTTTGGGTTTCATATCAGATCTTATCGGATATGAAACGGCAAAGCAGCAAAGCATTGAAATTGAATATAACTGGAATGAAAATCCGGAATCGTGATCCATTTGCAGAATTATATTGATTGAAACGCGCACAAAGCAGCTATCGCGGCGGTTTCAGTACCGAAGGCGGCGGATACCCAGCGAGACAGGAATAAATCCCGCGGATTCGGCTTTTTGAATTTCCCCTTCTGAAAATCCCCCTTCCGGACCAATCGCTATTAAAACAGTTTTTAAAGCAGTGTCCATCTGGAATACGGAATGCAGCGTTTGAGCCGTTCCGCTTGTTCATGCGGAATGCAAGCAAGTTCATAATCACTTTTTGTTTTTAACAGTTCGTCAAACTTTACAGCCCGTGTAATTTCCGGCAAACGGCTTCTGCCGCATTGTTTCATTGCGGCAAGAGCTATTTTTTGAAGCCTTTCTTTTTTGTCCCTGCGGGATATCGTTCTTTCAGATAGGAACGGAATGATCCGGCAAACACCAAGTTCGGTCGCTTTTTCTATCAGAAAATCGAAGCGACCCGGATTTTTCAACGGCGAAACGGCAAGAGTTATACTCGGTTTGGTTTCATTGTATTCCTCATGATACCGCTTCAATACGGCACACGGCTGTTGAAGAACCAATCTGTTCGATTAACAGTCTCGAACATGCGGCCATTGCCGTCGGTTATAAAAACGACCTCACCTTCTTTTTTGCGCAGAACGCGCGCAAGATGCTTCGATTCGTCTCCGCGGAGTGTGATTTCACGTTGATTGATATCGTTCGATTGTGCGTAGAAGTATTCCATAATTTTACGGCTGATGTCAGAAACCATCCGCGGTCATCCCGAAGGGACAACGTCGCCAGCGGCTGCAGATTTTAAATATAATTATGAGCAGTACTTTCCGGTTAAAACGACGTATCAAAATCTATATATGCCTGTGCCTCGCCGCGATTGTTGACTGCGCCCTCTGTCCGTATAGTGAATCCGTACGGAAGAAGAAAATGCAGCCCTGCACCATAGCCCGAATAAACCGGCTGTTGATTGAGAACCTGATTGCGGTACCATGACCGTTCCCGCATCTGCAAAGATGCTGAAATATATTCCGTAGCGCAATCTATGGAATCCGGGAAGAGGCATATAATCGGCATCATAATAATGCGGACTTAAGAGCGGCAAACGCAATTCCATTGTCCCGCCCAGCCGGTCTTCCCCTTCTAAAATAGTATTGAAATATCCGCGTATGCGATCGTCGTAACCGAAGAAAAAATGCTGGTATGGAGGAATCAATCCTCCCCATTCAAAAGACCCGAGCGCCCGGAAACCGAGACCTCCTTTATCCCCGATTCCGATGAAATGCTTGATGTCGAAAGTCGAAGCAACCGTATTGACGGCATTATCTCCGAATCCGTATTTCACATAAGAAAGTGCAATCAGCGTTCCCCTCGTTGCATATTCTATGTCGTTGCGGGTGTCGAATCGATAGACGAAGACCAGATCGGGAAAAGCATCGCGCCCCGTAGCCGAGACAGTCCTGCCGATCAATGCATCGTTCACCTGCCAGACTTGATATTCTGCGGTCGCATAGAATGTCTGATCATAGCCAAATCGCTTCCCTATCGTCGCGTTGACATCAAAATTATTGTTGAGATATTCTCCATAAATGGGACTCAAATTATGCACCTTCTGTCCGATGATGGACGAGGAAAAATATATATCGTCGTCAGCCGTCAGCTTTGGGTTTTGATATGAAAGAGCGGCCCATCGATCGTACCCGAAACCAATTTGAGCCGATATTTTTTCGTTGCATCCTCTGAAATTATTATCGAGGGCGCTGATTCCGTAGTACAATTTCGAAAGATCGTGGTATTTCATTCCAAGTACAGGATACGGCAATAGATACCATCGCTCGGAAACGACAACGAAGACTGTTGCCTGCCTGTCCTCTACGGAATACTCGATATCGACCTTATTGAACAAACCGAGATTATAAATCCGATCCTGGTCCCGCTTTAGGATTTCCTGCCGGAGCGTATCCCCGTGCATGCAGTTTCATCTCCCGCCGGATAACATATTCTTTCGTTACGTCGTTGCCCGAGATTCGGATTTCCTTCACAACAATAAGGGAATCGTCGATGCTCTGGGCGCAAACAAAGACAAGAGGCATTGCCAGCAGAACGAAAATCCATTTGGGGAGTTTCAAATTTGATTTCTCAGATTAGTATCACTTTTTAATTTATGGAATTCGAGCGAGAATTTATGCCCGGTTTACAGTCCCCATCTCTCCTCCTCTTCGACATGCGGCGGTGCTGCAGAACATACGCTTAAACTTTCATCAGTCTTGCGTATTCTACCGCGATGCATCGATCCATAATGACAGCAATGCCGGCGGACTCCGCTTTTTGAGCGGCCTTTTCATTGACAACTCCCAATTGCATCCAGACGGTTTTTGCTTGAACGGCAACGGCATCATCGACGATTTCCCCGACTGCATCGGGAGCACGAAAAACATCGACGATATCGATCGGCTCTCCGATGGAGAGTAAGATCGGGATAGCATTTTTCCCCTTCGATTTCCGTATAGTTCGGATTGACCGGAAAAACGGTATACCCTCTTGAGACGAAGAAATTGTCCGATACGATAACTGTCCCGGTACGGTTTCTTCGATGCACCGACAAGAGCGATGGTTTTCGTTTCGTTCAATATTTTGCGAATCACCGCGTCGTCTTCAATCGGCATGCCCGGCCTTTCGTCCGATTGTGTGCTCGATTCCCGCTCTGCGCCGCTGTCCGACGGCGCGTAGATGTTTACGATTTTGCATATTCCTCTATCGGAGGACAGGTGCAGATGACATTTCTGTCGCCGTATGTATTATTGAGACGTCCAACCGGCGGCCAGTATTTTTGTTTTTCCAATCCCGGCACGGGAAAAGCCGCCTGAAGGCGCGAATATGCATGCGGCCAGGTCTCGCTTGCGACGGCAGCAGCCGTGTGCGGCGCAGACTTGAGCGGATTATCTTTTTTATCCGAAATGCCGTCGACGATATTCTGAATCTCTTTGCGAATAACCGTCATCGCTTCTATAAATCGATCCAGCTCCGCCTTCGGCTCGCTCTCCGTCGGTTCGATCATTAAAGTCCCCGCAACCGGGAAAGAAACCGTAGGCGCATGAAATCCGAAATCCATCAAGCGCTTTGCAATGTCTTCCACGTCGACACCCGATGCGTCTTTCAGCGGTTTCATATTCAGAATGAACTCATGGGCGACACGGTTTTGAGCGCCTTGATACAGTACAGGATACAATTTCTCCAATTTCGATTTTAAATAATTCGCGTTGAGAATAGCATAACGCGTAGCTTCTCTGAGACCGGCAGGAGCGAGCATTTTACAGTATGCATACGAGATGAGCAAAATGCTTGCGCTTCCCCAGGGAGCAGAGGAAACTGGCATGGATCGATTTCTTGCCGCCCAGCGGAACCACCGAATGCCCCGGCAAATATTCCGCAAGATTCCTCGCAACGCAAATCGGACCTACACCGGGACCGCCGCCGCCGTGCGGTATGGCGAATGTTTTATGGAGATTGACATGACAGACATCCGCACCGATCGATCCAGGGCTTGTGAGTCCAACTTGCGCGTTGAGGTTTGCTCCGTCCATATAGACAAGCCCCCCGCTGCTGTGAATGATCCCGCAAATTTCCTTGATGCGTTCTTCAAATACTCCGTGCGTCGACGGGTAAGTTACCATCAGTGCGGCGAGCGTGTCCTTATATTGTACGGACTTCCTTTGAAGATCGTCCACATCGATATTGCCGTTCGCATCGCATGCAACGACAACAACCTGCATTCCCGCCATCACCGCGCTGGCAGGATTCGTCCCATGTGCGGAGGCAGGAATAAGAACGACGTTCCGCCGTGACTGACCGTGATCGTGATGAAATGCCCGTATAACCATCAGTCCGGTAAATTCTCCCTGTGCTCCGGAATTCGGCTGAAGGGAGGCCGCTGCAAAACCTGTCGCCTTGCAGAGTATTCTTTCAAGTTCCGAAAAAATGCTCCTGTACCCTGCAGCCTGCTCCTGAGGAACGAACGGATGCAGATCGGCGAATTCCCTCCAGCTGAGCGGATACAACTCTGCAGCCGCATTCAGTTTCATCGTGCACGATCCGAGCGGAATCATGGAAGCTGTGAGCGACAGATCTTTATTCTCGAGACTTTTGATATACCGCATGAGAGCCGTTTCCGAATGATACGCATGAAACACGGGATGCTGCAAATAAGGCGAAGTGCGCTTCAAAGAAGAAGGAAACGAGACAACCGCCAGGCGGAATTGATTGATATACGAAACGTTTCGGACCGGATTATTTTTTACTTTTCCAAAAATACTAACGACCGCTTCGACGTCTTCGAGCGTCGTGGTCTCATCGAGCGAGATGCCGATATATTTATCTTCTACAAACCGGAGATTGTAACCCGCCTCACGTGCAAGCTCGACGATTGTCATCGCCTGTTTTTTATTTTCCGTCTCTATGCGAAGCGTGTCGAAATACATTTCGTTCGACTGCCCGTAGCCGCACTTTAATAACTCCCCGTCCATGACTTTTGCAAGACGGTGAATACGGGCAGCGATTTCCCGGATTCCGTCAGGACCATGATAGACCGCATAAAAGCCGGACATGATCGCCAAAAGCGCCTGAGCCGTGCATATATTCGACGTCGCTTTTTCACGCCGGATGTGCTGCTCCCGCGTCTGAAGCGCCATTCTGTATGCTCGGTTGTTCTGCGCATCGATCGACACACCGATAATTCGTCCCGGCATGCTGCGTATATATTCGTTTTTGACGGCGAAGATACCCGGCATGCGGCCCGCCATAGCCGAGCGGCAAACCGAATCGCTGCGTACTGCCGACCACGATGTCCGCGCCCATTTCGCCGGGGGGAACAAGAAGTGCAAGAGCGAGCAAGTCGGCTGCAACAATTGCGATGGCGCCTGCTTGGTGAACTTTTTCTATAAATCTGCGGTGATCGGAAACAGAACCGTCTTCCGCGGGATATTGTATCAGCGCGCCGAAAAAGGATCCGTCAAATTCCACCGTGCCGGGATTACCGACGACGATTTCAATGCCGTGTGGAACTGCCCGCGAGAGGACGACATCGATGGTCTGACGGAAGCAGCGTGATGAAACAAAAAATTTGTTTGCAGATGAGTCCGGAGTTTTATTGACCAGGCCGTACGCCATGCTCATCGCTTCGGCCGCTGCAGTGCCTTCATCGAGAAGCGACGCATTGGCGACCGGCATTCCGGTCATATCAGCCACCATGGTCTGGTAATTCAGCAGCGCTTCCAGCCGCCCCTGTGAAATCTCCGGCTGATACGGCGTATATTGCGTGTACCATCCCGGATTTTCAAAAACGTTTCTCCGGACTGCACTCGGCACGATACACCGATAATAACCCTGGCCGAGATATGATTTGAGGACGGTATTCCTGCCTGCAAGAACGCGAAGATCGTTTAAAATTTCGTATTCCGTCTTCGGCTCTTCGTTCTCCGGGCTTGCAGCAGTCAAGATACTCTTCGGCACGGTCTCGTCAATGAGGCGATCCAATGAATCGACTCCGACAGCCGAAAGCATTTCAGCAAGATCGCTTTCCTGCGGGCCGATATGACGTTTTAAAAATTCATTATTCTTTATTGTTATGTCCATACGTTAATTTTTCTATTTCTCTTCCGAAATGTGAGATATTTCAATTGTCTTTAATGCCTCGGCTGCAGCTAATTGTTCCGCCTCTTTTTTGCTCCGGCCTGTTCCGGAACCGTACGGCTGATGGCCGAGACAGACTTCGCAGGTAAACCGCCTGTCATGTTCGGGGCCTTCTTCTTTGACAACATTATAACGCGGTATGTCGAGACCGTGCGCCTGTGCATATTCGAGCAGTGTGCTTTTATAATTGTCGTCGAGCATAACGCTGTCCAAATCGTTCAGAAGTTTATCCCGCACGAACTGACCCGCCACTTCCAGACCGCCGTCGAGATAGAGCGCACCGATCACCGCTTCGAATGCATCGGCCAAGATGGACTCCGAACCATTGCCGATCGATTGAGCGGCGCTGTGACTCAACAGAAGATAATCGGCGAGCTGAAGATCGCGTGCATGCAGTGCAAGTATTTTCCTGTTGACCAGCCGGGAACGCACTTTGGTCAGGTATCCCTCCTCTTTATTGGGATAGAGAAGATATAAGCTTTTCGGCAACGACAAAATTTAGAATTGAATCCCCCAAAAACTCGAGGCGTTCATTGGATTCCCATTCAAAAGAAAGAAATTGGAGGTAGGAACGATGGACCAGGGCCTGAAGCATATGCCGCCAGTCTCGCGGATGATAGCCGAGTGTCGTTTGAAATCTTGCGAAATCAAAACCCTTATCCCGCAAATGCCGGATCAATTCCTTGAGCTGCGCATCGCGGGAAAGAATTGTTAATCGAAGTAATTGAAATCGGCTGCGAATCTGATTCACTGTTTGCGTCAAGTGAACATTCTCCGCCCTTTCACATTCTGCCGGAAAGGGTCAGTGCTCGTATCTGCGGAAAAGAAGGCTCGCGTTATGGCCGCCGAATCCGAATGTATTGCTGACGGCCGTGTCGATCTTCCAGTCTTGCGCCTTGTTCGGAATATAATTCAGATCGCATTCCGGATCGGGCGTTTCCAGATTGATTGTCGGGTGCACCTTGTTTGATTGAATCGCCATAATGGTGGCAACCGCCTCGACGGCACCCGCCGCACCGAGGAGGTGGCCAGTCATCGACTTTGTTGAATTGACCGCTAATGCTTTTGCATGAGCGCCGAATACCGTTTTCAGCGCTGCCGTTTCCGACCTGTCGCCGACCGGCGTCGATGTCCCGTGTGTATTGACATGATCGACTTCTTCCGGCGTCAACCCGGCGTCGCGCAGCGCCATCCGCATCGACCGCACAGCGCCTTCACCGCCGGGAGCCGGTTCTGTAATATGATGCGCGTCGGCAGTAAATCCGATTCCCGAAAGTTCTGCATAAATTTTTGCTCCGCGGCGAACGGCATGACCCAGTTCTTCCAGAATGAGAATGCCCGCTCCTTCTCCCATGACAAAACCGTCCCGATCCTTATCGAACGGCACGGCTCGCTTTCTGCGGCGCATCATTACGTGTTGAAAGCGCTTTGAGAGCATTAAAACCGCCTATACCCATGGGGCAAATAGCAGCTTCACCTCCGCCGGAAACCATCACATCCACATCACCGCGTTGAATTAAAATGGCGGCGTTGCCGATGGAATGAGACGAAGTCGCACAGGCAGACACGACTGCAAAATTCGGTCCTTTGAGACCGTAAATCATCGAAATTCTTCCTGCAGCGATGTCCGGAATAAGCATGGGAATGAAGAACGGGCTGAGGTGGGTCGGCCCATTAGCTTCTACCAGATTCATGAATTGTTTATGGTACGTCCACATGCCTCCGATGCCCGAACCATAAATAACTCCGATACGCTCGCGGTCTTCTTTCTCAAAATCGATCCCGGAATCTTTCACAGCTTCCTGACACGCTACAAGTCCATATTGCGTGAACGGATCCACTCGCTGCGCTGTCTTCCTGTCTAAAAATTTCAGCGGATCGAACCCCTTCAATTCACAGGCAAACTTTGTTTCATATTTTTCGGTGTCGAAACGAGGTAATCGGCGCCGCCCCGCTTTTGCCTGCCAGTAATGCCTGCCAATATTCCTGGACGGAATTTCCGATAGGTGTAAGCACGCCCATTCCTGTCACTACGACTCGCCGTTGTGTTCCACCGAATCCCATATCTCTGTTTCCTTTGCGGTATTTTTAAAAGCCTTGCAGAGGCTGACGGTGTCTCCGACAGCCTCCTGCTGAGAAATATCCGATTATATTCCTTTGGCTTTCAGGTAATTGATCACGTCGCCAACGGATGCGATCTTCTCGGCATCTTCATCCGGAATCTGGATGTTGAAAGCTTTCTCAAATTCCATCACCAGCTCGACGGTATCGAGTGAATCTGCGCCAAGATCGTTTGTGAAAGAAGCTTCAGGTGTAACCTGCGCTGCATCGACTCCAAGTTTGGAGACGATAATTTCTTTCACTTTCTCTGCAGTATCTGCCATTGTTTTTTCTCCTTATATGTATAGTATTGATTTAAAAAAAATGGAACTTCGTTTACATAACTAATCCGCCGTCGACACACAGTACCTGACCTGTCATGTATGACGCCGCGGGTGATGCAAGGAATACGACTACTTGCGCGATCTCCTCGGGTTTTGCAGTACGCTTCATAGGAATGACATTCAGCAAAGCCTCCTTTTGCTGTACCGATAATTTTCCCGTCATATCGGTATCGACAAACCCGGGAGCAACCGCGTTTACTTGAATATTGCGAGAAGCCAGCTCTTTTGCAAGTGTTTTTGTCAGACCGATTAATCCGGCTTTCGCTGCAGAATAGTTTACCTGCCCGGCATTCCCTATAACCCCCGAAATTGAGGAAATATTCACGATTGCACCCTGGCGCTGAGCCATCATCGGGCGGCAGACCGCTTTTGAAAAATTAAAGGCGCTCTTTAAATTCGTATCAATCACATCGTCCCAATCCTGCTCCGACATGCGCATCAAAAGTCCGTCCTTCGTGATACCGGCGTTATTGACAAGAACATCGATGCGCTGAAATTCCTTTATCACGGAATCGACTGCCGCCTGTGCAGCGGCAAAATCTTTCGCATCGGATTGGATTGAGAGCGCTTTGACTCCATGAGTTTCAATTTCTTTTTTAACTTCTTCTGCGGCAGATGCAGCGCTTTTGTAGGTAAAAGCCACATTCGCTTTTTCCGCCGCAAATGCAAGAGCGATGGCTTTGCCTATCCCGCGCGATCCTCCGGTAATCAATATGTTTTTATTTTCTAAGGATGCCATGTTCCTTTTCCTTATGCTTCGATGTCTGAAAATTTATCCCGTCCTGCAGTCGCGGCTGCAGGTGCAATTCGTTTTACAAGACCCTGTAAAACTTTTCCGGGACCTACTTCAACAAATGATGCTGCGCCCGCGGCGGCCATTGCCAGGATGCTTTCTTCCCAGCGGACAGGACTGGTCAATTGTTCGAGCAGCAGCGACCGTATCTTCTCCGCTTTCAGTTCCGGCCGGGCTGTAACATTTGCATAGACAGGAATCGATGCGTCGCGAAAATCAGCCTGATCCAATCCGGCTTTCAATCCGGCAGCGGCCGATTCCATCAGCGGCGAATGAAAAGCGCCGCTGACGATCAATTCTTTGACAAGTTTTGCGCCGCGCATTTTCGCAAGCTCCATCGCCCGCCGCACACCGGAAACCGACCCGGAGAGAACGACCTGTCCCGGCGAATTATAATTCGCCGGCTGAACGATTCCTGCGGCAGAAGCTTCCGCACAAATTTCCAGGACTGTTTTTCCGTCCAACCCGATAACGGCTGCCATCGTTCCGGGATTTTCCGATCCTGCCCGCTGCATTAATTCTCCGCGGAGGCGGACAAGCTTCAAACCGTCTTCGAATGTCAATGCTCCGGCGGCAACGAGAGCCGAATACTCGCCCAGTGAATGTCCCGCTGCCATGGACGGTGCAGCATCCCGCATCAGACGGACAAGCACAATACTCTGTATAAAAATCGCCGGCTGCGTGTTCTGTGTTTTTTTCAGCTCTTCTTCAGGACCTTCAAAACATATCCGGCTCAATGGAAATTGAAGAAGATCGTCCGCCTGAGTCTACAGTGATTTTGCCAGCGCACTGCTTTCATACAAATCTTTTCCCATACCGACATATTGCGAACCCTGTCCGGGGAACACATAGGCAATGCTCATGCACGACCCGCCGGATTCGCCATAGACCAGCGGATATATGCTGCGCCCCATGTGTATCCGGCGCCGAATGTTGCAAGAATAATGTTTTGACCGCGCTTCAAAGACCCGTTCAACCACCATTCCGAAAGACACAGAGGAACCGTAGCTGCAGTTGTATTGCCGTATTTTTCGATGTTGATCATCACCTTGCTGCGGTCGATTCCCATACGCTGCGCTGTTGCATCGATAATCCGCAGATTCGCCTGATGCGGTACAAGCCAGGATACATCGCTGCCGGCAAGATGATTCCGTTCCATGATCTCAGCAGCGACGTCCGCCATGGACACGACTGCTTTTTTAAAAACGGTTTTCCCATCTTGATAAACATAATGCATGCGTTTATCGATGGTTTCGTGCGTCGGAGGGTAAAGGCTTCCGCCGGCTTTCATGTGAAGAGCGCCTGCACCTGCGCCGTCGCAGTACATAACTTGATCCAGAATACCGAACTCTTCTTCCTGCGACGGCTCGAGCAGCACTGCGGCAGCCGCATCTCCGAATAATATACATGTATTTCGATCGGTATAATCCGTAATGGCGCTCATTTTATCCGCACCGATCACGAGAACTTTTTTATGCGCTCCCGATTCAATGAAACGGCTTCCGACGTTCAGGGCAAACAAAAAACCCGAACATGCCGCCGAGAGGTCGAATCCCCACGCCTTATCGGCGCCTAATTTCGTTTGAACGAGACATGCAGTCGGCGGAAATATCATATCCGGAGTCACAGTCGCTACGATAATCAAATCGATTTCGTCCGGACCGATATTACGATTCTGTAGAACGGTCTCAGCCGCACGGTATGCAAGATCGGATGTCGCGCCTTCTTTCTGAATCCGGCGCTCGTGAATACCGGTTCGGGTTACGATCCACTCGTCGGTTGTCTTTACCATTTTTTCAAGGTCGGAATTCGTCAAAACGTTTTCCGGTACATAATGACCGACTGCTGTTATTGCTGCTTTTAATTTACTCATTCAGTTTATACTTCAGGATTGCGGTGATGTTAAATGAACGCCGGACAACGAAGATTCAATATGGCGATTTACTTCTAATCGTGCAACTTCTGCGGCGCATAAAATCATATTTTTAATGCCCTTTGGCGATGCGCTGCCGTGGCCGATGACGGCAACACCGTTGACTCCGAGCACGGGTACTCCGCCGGATTCGTTCGGGTCAAGATCATGTAAAGAGGATTTCAGCGGCCAGAGCGACATGGCAGTGGAAATCTTTTCAAAGAGTCCCTTTTGGGAAAATCGTTTGAGGCGTTTTTTTAAAAAGCCGGGAACACTTTCGCCGAATTTCAGCACAATATTGCCGACAAAACCGTCGCAGACGATAACATCGGCTTTCATTTTCAGGATATCTCCTCCTTCGACGTTGCCGATAAAATTCAGCGAACCGGAGGAAAGCAGCGCATATGCTTCCAGTGCAACAGATGTCCCTTTCGTTTTTTCTTCACCGACATTGAGCAAACCGATGCGCGGATTTTCTTTTTTGAGAATATACTTCGAATAAATACTCCCCATCAAGGCGAACTCATAGAGGTGCTGGGCACGGCAATCGATATTTGCTCCGGCATCGACAAGAAAGCAAACTCCTCCTTCAGAGGGGATAAAGGCGCCGATTGTAGGCCGGCTGATCCCTTTGATTCGTCCCAGAATCAAGACAGCAGCAGAAAATACCGCACCTGTGTTTCCGGCGCTGACAAAAGCATCCGCCTTTTTTTCTTGATGAAGGCGCATGCCCACGGATAAAGATGAATCTTTCTTTTGTTTGAGAGCCGCAGTGGGGGCATCTTCCATCGTAATGATTTGAGAAGTATGGATAATTTCCAAGGGCAGATCGCCTGCGTCCAGGCGGGCAAGTTCCGCCCGAATCGCTTTTTCATCTCCAACGAGAGTCAGAGCGATTGTCGATCCATAGGTCCGGAGCGCCTGGACGGCGCCCTCTACTTCATGCCCGGGAGCATAGTCTCCACCCATGGCATCGATTGCTATACGAAATTTCTGTGGGGATTCCATGGAACTCGCTCCGCGCGTCTTTTGATCGGTGCGCGGAACGGCTTTCTACTCTATGCTTCTTTGGGTGTGACGACAGATCGGCCGTTATAAAACCCGCAATGCGGGCAAGCGCGATGCTGCAGTTTCGGTTCATGGCAATTCGGGCATTCATGCAAAGAGGGAGCTGTTGCCTTATAATGTGTACGGCGCTTGCGTCCGCGCGTTTTCGAATGTCGTCGTTTTGGATTTGGCATGAGTGTTTCCTTTTTTAATAAACTTTAATTGCCGGAAAGTTTTTTGAGCGATTCCCAGCGTGTATCTATTTCTTCCGCCGTACAATGGCAATGTGCCGTATTCTTCCGTGCTCCGCATTGAGGGCAAATACCTTCGCATTCCTCGCTGCATAATAATTTCTGCGGTACATCGAGCACGAGATACTGGCGCACATCCTCATCCAGGTCGATAAAATTCATATCCGGAGAAAGGATCTGGATTTCATTGCTCTCGTTTTGCACACCGGCCATCGACCGATCACCGGGAGCATATACTATAATGTACTTCGTCTCAAGTTTTCTCGTAAAAGTGTCCAGACAGCGGTCGCAGATGAATTCAGCGCCAGCGGCTGCAGATACACGAAGCAGCATCTGCCGTCTTCCTTTTTCAAGAGTCGCCTGAACCCGTAGATGCCCCTTATATTCAGGCCCTAAGCCGATCGTTTGAGCGCTCCGATTCAAAGACATACTCATGAATGCCTTCCGAAAGATTTGAAATATTGATTCTGAATTCTGCCATTGAACTCGATGCTTCGTATTTCTATGCTTTTCCGAGAACGTTCAAAGAACTTTTAAGTCTAAACATTATACAAGGGTAATAATATATCCAGAATATTCCCGAAAATCAAGGATAATTTATTTAAACAGGTTGGATGGTATGGACTCAAAAACAATGTAACGTTAGAGGTATTGTGAAATAGTCGTTGACTCATAATAGAGGTAACCGAAAAAAAAGTGTTACATATATGGGAATCAATGGCAAACGAGAATATCTTGAATCTATCCGAGAACGTTATCGAATCGTATACCACCTTGAAAACCAAGTTGCAGGACGCTTACTCAAAACTCAATCCTTTTATTCTCCAGAACATGATGAAAAAGAAAATCCATGCTATTGTCAAACAGACCGACCCTTTACCTCGGTATCGCTTCAAGAAGGATATTCCTACTCCAGAATTTATGGGTACCTTTATTTATGGCGCAACACGGGACTGAGGAAAAATAAAAAAACCGCATTCTCTTTTTAATGACGTATGACTGCGACTTTTCCCGCAACGGCTTTGTTATCCTGTGTAAATGCAGCGATAATGTAGATGCCGCTCGGGACGAGAGCTCCACGGGAATTTTTTCCATCCCATGTAGCCTGGCCTCCGCCTTGAGCATCGAACTGCGCTACTAAAACACCGCTTATCGTCAGGATTTTAATCGTACTGTTGGGAACAAGGTTACGAATAGTGAGAGTAGTATTGGCAGGGATCAAAAACGGATTCGGATAAATTTTAAGACTTGTATAGTCCGACTGTGTTTGCACAACTCCGATAGTGAGCGAGGAGAGTCCATTCTCAGTCCCAAAATACGCTATACCCCTTCTCTGGTCGAGAGCAATCGATCGAACGTCGTCATCAGCCAGCATCCCGCCTGTATTTTCGACTGAATACTGCTGCAGAAGCTGTGTTCCGTCCGCACTCACTAAAAAGACACCCTCTTTAGTTCCAACCCACTTTCTATTCATTGCATCCACAACAATCGACTGCACGAACTGGCTCGTAAGCGCGTAAGCAGTCGAAATGCTGCCGCTCGGGTTCGAAGGATCGGAGATGATAGCTGCGCCCAGACTCGTTCCCACCCAGAGACTTCCAGTCAGGTCGACCGCAAATGAAAGTACCGCATTGTCAGGCAGCCCATCGGATGTAGAGAGGTAGCCCCAGCCGTTGACCGTTCCGGGAATCGCATTATTTTCATTCAGATAAAACAATCCTTTTTCAGCAGTAGCGGAAGGAACGGAATTTGCCATCCATTTTGTATCGTTTTGATCGATAACAAGGCCGTGGAACAATGCCGCCGAGGAATTGAGCGCATTAGGATAATAGATGGCGGTTGAATCGCCGGTAAGTTTGAGAATGCTCTGCGATGAATATTCGTCCCGGTTGGCAATCCATGTGTTTCCCTCGTTATCGACCGCAACACCGCCTGTCACGACATAATTCGGATCTTTTGCCGTTGCACCCGGCAGATACGGCTTAAGATAATAATCGTATTTCCGCTTGATTGTATCGGCCTGCACTTCCAAAACTCCATCTCCCCATGAACTCACCCATACGGCTCCGTTTGTCCCTAGAGAAACCCAATAATAGTCGTCGAAAATTGAATTATTGCGTATCATACGCATGACGGGATACACAGAACTTGTAAAAATTTTCCACCTTGCCGTATCGCTGCGGGAAAGATCGAAGCGGTAAAATCCGGTTCCGCCTCCGTTCGGAAGCGTCCCGACCCAGAGCACGCCGCTCGAGTCAATGGCAATGCTTGGCATAGCATTAGAATTCGGGCCGTTGGGGAGTATCGTTTCCCATGCCGTTCCGTTCTGCCTTGCAATACCTGAAGCCGATGTAGCCGTGTAAGCTCCCTGTGCAATGACAAAATCGTTTGCAGCGAGAATTGAATTCGATGCAATATTTTGCACCGAAGACTGGAGCGATGCGAGAGAATCGATTTCAAAACCCGGTGAAAGAGCGCAGAGCACATAGAGTTTTAGCTTATCGTCGGACAACCGAAATTTAACGATATTTTTGCCGTTGAGCGCACTGACCGTTTGAAAAGAATTATTAACAAATGCCGCGGCGCCGGCGGAAGTACCGACAAGGAGCGTATTATTGTAAACAGTCAAAGCCGTAACCGACGATGAGGAAAGCACGGAAGAAAGGCCGTATGTCGTCCACGGATCGGACGCGGAGAGATATGGAGAAGCCAACAAAGCCGATGCAATGCCTGATGTCGTCCCGACCCAGATTCGTCCGCCCTGAACGGCAACTTTCGTTACTGACGGTGAAGCAGAAAATCCGAAATTTGCATACGTATCACCGAAACTCCAGGCGGAAATCCGGAACACCGAAACTCCGAACTGCGTAGCAACGAACATCGTATCGCCGCTTATAAAAAAATCCTGTATACCTTTTTTGCGGCCTTATCGTTGCATCGATATTCTTAATATCGCTGATGGCCGTCCATGAGCCGCCGGCCTGGTTATACACACCGATTGAACCGTCCAAACCGCCGACCCAGATGCGCTGTGCAGTATCGACGGCAATCGCAGTAAGATTATTTGAAGGGACTCCCTCGGAATTATTATATTGTTTAATGATTCCGCTTGCAGGCGTATAACTGAAAACACCTCCGCCCGTCGCTGCCCAAAGAGTCGAATTGGAGACTGTCATTGCCGCGACCGATTTCATGCACGTATAATTTTTCCACGTTTGTGTTCGTGCGTGAAAAGACAGAAGACCGATCAGGATAAAAAGACAAAGTAGAGTGAGCGGATTTTTCTTCGTACTCTTCATTTTCGCCTCTTCAATGCAGAAGATCCGAACAGGTCTGCCATTTTTAAAGCGGTTAAAGCTGCGTCCCATCCCTTATGGCCGTGCTTCCCGCCTAATCGTTCCTTTGCCTGTTTTACGCTATCCGTCGTCAACACGCCGAAAACGACCGGCATTGACCAGCGGAGAGAAACTTGCTGAATGCCCTGGGCTGCCGCAGAAGAGACAAATTGAAAATGCGGCGTCTCTCCCCGAACGACCGCGCCGAGACAAACGATAGCGTCCAGTTTTTTTTGTGAAGCGAGCCGATTCGCAACCTGCGGCAGTTCAAATGCGCCCGGACAATAGACAATTTTCAGGTGATTTCGCGGAACACGGTGAGCACGGAAACAACTTTCCGCTCCTTCGAGCAGTTTTGCAGTGAGATCTTCATGGAACCTGCTGACGACAAGTGCAAACCGGAATTTTGAGGCATCGCACGAGTAAAATTCATTTCTTCGGTTTTTCACATTCATAGACTACCGGCCATAAAGTCTTCTGCGCATCTCTTCGACAATGCGTAATGATACGTTGAAAAGTCCAAGCTGCTCGTCGTCATGCTTCTTACCGCCGTGATAATCCGATCCGCCGCTCTCGAGTAGAAAATATTGACTGCTCAGGTTTCGATAAGCATCTGCATCTGTGTTTCCGAATGCGAAGGATGAACTACTTCGATTCCGTCCAGTCCATACCCCATTAATTCTCTCACAACCTCATCCGTGGCATATTTACCCGGATGAGCGATAAATGATAATCCTCCGGCAGATGAAATTAATTCGATTGCATCGGAGGGGGAAAGATAATATTTTTCAGCGTAAGCAGGAGCATGACTTCCAAGATATTGTGAAAACGCGGCCTGATACGAACCTACAAATCCTTCATCCACCATCGCATTGGCAATATGCGGACGGCCGACTGCACCGCTGCCGGTTTGTTTTAAAACGGATTCCATTGTCAGCGGTATATGGAGTACATTCAATTTTTTAACAATACCCTCTGCCCGACGAAGTCTGGCATCCCGAAACAACCCCAGACGTTCTTTGAGAATCCGGCTGGAAGGATCTATAAAATAGCCAAGAACGTGAATTTCATGGCCATCGAGCATCGAACTTAATTCTACAGCGGGTACGACTTCCATCCCGATGTCACGAGCATAATCGGCTGCTTCTTCAATGCCGCCGACATGATCATGGTCGGCAAGGGCAATCGTGGTTATCCCTTTCGCATGGCATTTATCGACAACGACAGAGGGACTATGTGCACCGTCGGAATAATAAGAATGGATATGAAGATCCGCCGTAGCGGCGGTATTGATGGGTGAGAGGTTTTCCCTCCCATTCTCTATGCTCTGCATTTCATGGTACACGTTTTCATTCTTCACTTCAACAATATATCACTTTGATAAAACCGCTTCGGAAACATCAAACGTGTTCCTTGCGAAACGCATCATAGTCATTGATCGTAAGTTTGCTTCCGTCGAGTTGAATCTGCCCCTTTTCCACGAACATATTCAGCATGCGAGAGACTGTTTCCCGCGATGTCCCTGCCATATTGGCAATATCCTGCTGCAGCGGCAAATCTTCGATCTCCACCTTTCCTTTGCGGAAAATACCGATATCGTCCGCCAGCATCAGAACGACATTTGCAACGCGTCCCGCGGCATCTTTCAGCGAAAGGCTCTTGATCTGCATATCAGCTTTACGCAAGCGCATCGCCAATTCAGCCAGAAGCGAAATAGCAACCGAAGGGAATTCATGAAGGAGCTCTAAAAAATCTCTTCGGTGGATCATGAGAAGTTCCGATTTTTCCGTAGCAATGACGCTTGCCGACCGCGCCATTCCGTCCAAGAGAGACATCTCACCGAAGAATTCTCCCGGACCGAATATCGAAAGAATGACTTCGCGGCCGTCTTCATCCATCCGGACAATCTTCACCTTCCCCGACACGATGACGAAAAGAGCCGCTCCGCTTTCCTGTTCGATGACGACAACATTTCCTTTTTTATATTTCTGCCGAACCCCGAGTTTGGCGATTTTTTCCAAGCTCTCGTTCCTCGAGTTCGGCAAAAATCGGAACATTGCGTAAAACATGCATCTCTTCTTGATCCATAATAATGTGCGCCGTCTTGTTATGTTTGAATTCTCCTTCACCGACCTGATCACTCAAATATATCGGCTCATATTTTGAGAATCAAGGAGATTGTTGCAGACTGCTATTGTACTTTTGCCAATTCCCCTTTCAGATAATCGATGACTGCAACCGGCTCCGGGTTTTCTCCATTTAAAATTGCCAAATAGTAGGAAGCCCAATCTCCGAAATAGATGAGCGAAAACATGCGTGTTAACAGGGATTTTCCCTCGCTTTCAATCTCTGTCACCGTTCCGGCATATCGCGAAACAATCTTCTTTTGTAATCTGACTGCGATCTGGCGACGCGCGGATGGGTTCCGCTGTCTTTCAGGAAAACAACGGAAATCTGCTTCATCATGTCCGGAAGAATCTTCCAGCCGACAAGTTCATTATGATTCATTTCCGGCAGAACATATCCATGCGATAACTGTTTTGCATTTTCAGCAATCTGGCTGCGCCATCGAAGATTGACCGCGTCCAGATGCTCTGCAGGCGAATAAATAAACGGCAGATGTCCTTTCCATTGTTCCGCTGTTTTCAAAGGACTATTCTCCCGGAGCTAGAGGATCGCCGTACAAAGCCGATTTACCTTTGAGGAAAAGGATCGTTTCTTTGATATCCCGGTCTTTCGATTTTATCAAGCCCAGCCGGGCAAGAGCGACCAAGAGTGGAAAGAAGGAATACGCCAGAGCTGCTCTTGGAGAAAGACCGCCCGGTATTTTTATCCACGCTTGTTTATATTTTACGGCAAGCTTTGCGGTTTCGCCCCCCGTGCTGATGCAAAGGACTTTTGCTTTCCGCTTGACTGCCTCCTTATGCGCGGCAATCGATTCCTCCGTATTGCCGGAATAACTGGAAACAATGACCAAAGTTTTTGAATTGACAAATTTCGGCAGAATATAATGGCGGTTGACAAAAAACGGAACTGCAAGTTCTTCCGCAAGGTATGAACGCAGCAGATCGCCGCCGATCGCCGACCCGCCAAGACCGGTCAGGACGATGTTTTGAATTCCTTTGACGTGGAGGCGAATCGCCGCTTTTTTCCCGATGCGAACGGCTTCCTCAGCCTGCTGCGGAAAACCGGCAATCCAGTCATACATGCCTTTGGGATCAAGACTGCGAATATCTTCCATTGTCATTGTTTGATATCTTCTATAAGAAATAACGATGAGATATCGTTTTACCCGATAGGAATATCGGGAAATTTATTTTTCATGAGCCGTTTGAGAAATCCTTTGATCTCGTCTTCGGACTTCATTTCCAGCACGCATTCCGGCAACATGCTTTGCTTCCGTGAAATGGATGGATCGAATAATTTTCTTGATTTCCGGCAGAACGGCCGGTGCGACGCTGAACTCGTCGAGCCCGAGCCCGACCAAAAGAATAGTGGCCAGCGGATCGCTCGCCATCTGGCCGCACATCCCCACCCAGACATGTCCCTGCGATCCCCTTTCGATAATGCGGCGGAGAAAACGGATGACGGCAGGATGAAATTCCTGGAAGAGATCGGAAACAATATCGTTGCCGCGATCGACAGCCAGCAAATACTGAATTAAATCATTCGTGCCGATACTGAGGAAGCTCACCTCCCGCGCAAGATGATCCGCAATAATTGCGGCAGCCGGGACTTCGATCATCGCTCCGAGGCGCAGATGTTCGTCGAAGGGAATTTTTTGCGCACGCAGATCGTCTTTTGCCTGGTCAACGAGCTGTTTTGCGAGTTTTACTTCTTTGATGCTCGATACCATTGGAAACATAACAAGAAGATTTTTCAAATTGCTCGCACGCAGGATTGCACGAAGCTGATCTAAGAAAATCTGAGGTTTGTCGAGCATAATGCGGATGCCGCGCCAGCCCAGAAACGGATTGTTTTCCCGGACGCTTTGCGCCATAAATTTATCGCCTCCGATGTCGAAGGTCCGGATAACCGCCTGCTTCGGATACAGCGATTCCGCAATGCGCCGGTACTGCTCGTACTGTTCCTGTTCGGAAGGAAAAACCTCCTTGCCCAGCAGCAGACTTTCCGTTCGGTACAAACCGATTCCGTCAGCTCCCTGCATTTTAATGAATTCAAGTTCCTGTTCAAGTTCGACATTGGCCGCAAGCTGGACCCGATGTCCATCGAGCGTTTCGGCAGGCTGATCCCGCAGAGGAGCCAGAGTTTTTTCGAACCGCTCGTATTCCAGCCGTTTTTTTTCGAAATGTTTGAGCGTCTCTTTCGTCGGGTTCAGCGCAACGACACCGTTATAACCGTCGACAATAATCATATCTTCCGGCTGCACCATGGCATCAATCTGGTGTACACCGACGACTGCGGGAATTTTCAAAGCGCGGGCAAGAAGAGCCATATGCGATGTCGCCCCGCCGAGTTCCGTCACATACCCAAGCACATCATTCCGGCTGAAAATAAGAGCATCGGCGGCGGCAAGATTATGAGAAACGATCACGTTGGAACCGTCGATCTTTGATATTAATTTTTGTTCTTCCAGATTGCGCAGAACGCGGTTGCATACATCCTGCACATCGTTGACGCGTTCGCGTGCATATTCATCTTTGGAAGCCGCCATCAGCCGGTTATATTTTTCGATCTCGTCTTTCATGAGATGTTCCGCATTTTTCTTTTCCGTGCGGATTCGGCTCGAAGATGGAATCGAAAAGAACGGCATCTTCGAGGATCATTTTTTGCGCTTCAAAAATTTTGCATTGTTCCTCGCCGAGTTTCTGCTCTGCAAACTCGAATACTTTTTGCAGTTCTTTTTGCGAGCGGGTACGGGCAGCCGAAAGACGTTCGATCTCTTTTTCCATTTCATCATCTGCGATGGTACGGACAAAGATCAGCGGCTCATGCTTCCGGAAATGATACACGGGTCCGATGACAATTCCCGGCGATGCCGGTATTCCTTTAAATCGTATTTCTTTTTTTGCCTGCTCTTGTTCCATGTTCTACCTCCGGTTCTGCATCTCTTGCATTATTCCACCGGCTCCCCAAAACCACTCTTGAAAGAGTTCTACCATTGCACGGCACGATTCGGTCTCATCCGGACCCTCGAATTTGAGAAGAAGCTTCGCGCCTTGTTCGGCCGCTAAGGTCATGACGCCGATAATACTTTTTCCGTTAATCTCCATGTTATCTTTTTCTATATAGAATTCAGCTTTAAACTTTGCTGCAAGCTTCACAATGGCCGCTGCGGGGCGGGTATGCATGCCCGCCCGGTTAAGAATTGTAACCTCCTGTTGAACCATTATGCTGTTCCTCAATACTTCCGGTTCAACATTTTATCTGCAAACCAAAGAAGTGTTTTCTGGGCCTGGTTGGACGGCAAACCGGAAAGCTCTTCCTTGGCCGCTTGAAGATCGTTTTCAATTTGTGCACTGGGCGGAGGCAATTGCTCCGGTTTCTTCATAGATGCGGCGAAATTCCGCCACCCGGCTCCGGGCAACTTTCCGCTTATGGAATACATCTTCGAGCGCTTTTTTCTGTTTTCCTTTTGCGCGGCGAAGCGCTTCCAAAAGCAAATATGTTTTCTTCCCTTCCTGCAGATCGCCGCCGATAACTTTTCCGAATTCCTTTTCATCGGCGATGATGTCCAGCAGATCGTCCTGAACCTGAAAAGCCCGGCCGACATAGAAACCGTACCGCCGCATTGCTTGAACCTGCACTGCCGACCCGCCGCCGATCATAGCGCCGATTTCTGTGGAGACGGAAACGAGCCTTCCGGTTTTCTTTTCTATCATACCGAGATAATCGTTGACATGAACGCGGTTCCGTGTTTCAAATTCTTTATCCACAGCCTGCCCTTCGCAAACGGTGATCATCCCGTCGGTGAACACCTTGAGAATTTCCTGTATCCGGGACGATTTCGTAGCAAGCAATTCCCGGTAGGCGATGCCCAGCAGTATGTCGCCGGTCAGAAGGGCGACGCTCTCATCCCACTTCGTATGAACGGTCGAACGCCCGCGCCGCGCAGGAGCATGATCCATAATATCGTCATGAACCAATGTAAACGTATGCAATATTTCTATGGCCGCGCTTGCAGGCAGCGCATCTTCCATCGCACCGCCGACTGCCTCGCAGGCCAACAGGGCCAGAACGGGACGAATACGCTTTCCGCCGGCAGAAAGAATATACTTGCACGGCAGGTATAATGAACGCGGATGAGCGATCGCCACGTGATTGCGGAGATAGCGCTCAACTGATTTTTTATGATATTCGTACCGATATTCCGGAGTCAAAGACATAGCCATTTTTATCGAGAGACCAGTAATTGTTGTTGAAGTTGAAAAATCGTTTGAGAACCCGTTAAAAACATCGCACCGCGAAATTCCCGTTCCCAATGTTTTATGAATTGATGCAATCCTTTTTTCCCCCCGGCCGCCCAGGCCTTCAGAACCGGACGTGCAATGCCGGCGTAGTCGGCGCCTAAAGCCATAGATTTTGCAGCATCGAGACCGGATGAAATTCCGCCGGAAGAAATAATTTTCATCGAAGGATATTCGCTTCGTACTTGTGCAACATCGCGCAGTGCATCGACGGTCGGAATTCCCCAATCCCAAAAAGCCTGCGACAGCGATTCATACTCTGCCCTGGATGCAGATCTCTTGCGCATAATTTCGATGCCCGCCCAGCTCGTTCCCCCCGCGCCGGCAACATCGATCACAGAGACGCCGGTTCCCAGCAAACGGCGCGCGACATTCGCGGAAATTCCCGCTCCGATTTCTTTGACAAGAATCGGAATCGGCAAACCCTTGACAAGCCGTTCGATACCATTTAAAACACCTGTAAAATTTGTGTTCCCTTCCGGCTGAAGAAATTCCTGCAAGGGATTCAAGTGCACGGCAAACCCGTCGGCGCCTATCAAGTCCGCAAGACGCTGAAACGGAGCAATATCCTGGAGACGAGCAACTTCAGCCGCGCCGATATTGCCGAAAACGGGAATATCCTTCGAGACTTCTCGAACAATGGAAAAGGAACGCGCGAATTTCTCGTTTTCCAATGCCTGGCGCTGACTCCCCACTCCCATTGCTAATCGCTTCTCCGCGCAAAATTCTGCCAGATGCCGATTAATCGTCAGCGCTTCCCGATAGCCTCCGGTCATGCTGGCGATAATAAATGGAAGAGCGATTTTTTTGCCGAGAAAAATCGTTTCAGTATCGATATCGCTCTCATTGCATTCCGGCAAAGCATTATGCCGAAAATCCCATTGCTCGAATCCCGGTGTCTTGCCCCTGAAAGCAACGTTTTTTTTAATCGCCAGAACTACATGTTCCTTCTTGCGGGATGATGTTCGAGTGGTTTTCATAAATGATATCATAAATATAATAAACAAATGACTTTGGAGAAGCAAGATAGAGCCGTTCTCTCTCGGCGGATCGTTCAGAGGAATGATTTATGGATTGTTTGTCTTCCGATTGTTATGTATCTTTACAAAGTAAAAAAGCACAAAGAGAAACGTTAAAATGAGAGCAATTATACCGGTAGCGGGCGTGGGAAGCCGTCTGCGTCCGCACACATATACGATTCCCAAAGTCCTGCTGAATGTCGCCGGTAAACCGATTATCAGCCACATTCTCGATAATATTATAGATGCCGGTTTCGACGAAGCAACGATTATTATCGGATATCTCGGAGAAATGATCAAAGAGTATATCCTGGATTCCTATAAAATTAAAGTCGATTTCATTGAACAGGAAGAACGGCTCGGGCTCGGTCATGCTATATATATTTCACGTCATACGTTTTCCAGAGACCCGATCCTGATCATACTTGGAGACACTGTTTTCGACGTCGACCTGAAAGGCATGATTCAAAGTAATTTTTCTGAAATCGGAGTGAAATCAGTCGAAGACCCGCGGCGATTCGGCGTCGCGGAGACTGTCAACGGATTTATCGCGCGCATGGTGGAAAAGCCGGAAACGCCCAGGAGCAACCAGGCGATCGTTGGACTCTATTATATAAAGCAGCCTCAATTGCTCGTGGAATGTTTAGGATACATGATTGAAAATGATATACGCACGAAAGGCGAATTCCAGTTAACCGACGCGCTGCAAATGATGATCGAGCGAAATGAAAAAATGCGCGCTTTTCCTATCGACGGATGGTACGACTGCGGCAAACCGGAAACGCTCCTTTCAACCAACCGCTATTTGTTATCGAAACAGCCCCAGCCGGAACAGGCCGACGGTATCGTTGTCCAGGCGCCGGCATTTATTTCTCCGAAAGCAAAAATTACAAACGCCATCATCGGGCCGTTCGCTACCATTGCAAGCGGGGCAAACGTATGCAACTCCATCGTCCGAAACTCTATCGTCAGCGAAGGGGCGACCGTCGAGAATGCGCTCATCGAAGACTCTATTATCGGCAACAATGCGGTCGTTCGAGGAAATTATAAAAAAATAAATATCGGGGATTCATCGGAATTGGAATTCTCGTAATCATCATTATTGAAGAAAGGATCAAGAATGCGAAATCTTTTTACTTCTGAATCCGTATCAGAAGGACATCCGGATAAAGTATGCGATCAAATTTCAGACGCCGTCCTCGATGCGTTCCTGTCGCAGGACCCGTTATCACGCGTAGCATGTGAATCGTTCGTCACTACGGGTCTCGCTCTTGTCGGCGGTGAAATTACATCCAAAGCAAACTTCGTAAACATCCAGGATGTCGTCCGCAAAGTCATACGCGAAATCGGCTATACAAAAGCCGGAATCGGTTTTGATGCGGATTCATGCGCCGTCATATCCGCTTTGCATTCTCAATCTCCCGATATCGCACAAGGTGTCGATACCGGCGGCGCAGGCGATCAGGGCATGATGTTCGGCTATGCCTGTACCGAAACACCGGAATTGATGCCGGCTCCGATTATGTACGCACATAAACTGGTTCACCGGCTTTCCGAAATACGGAAAAAAGAAAATACCCTTATGCCGTATCTTCGACCGGATGCGAAATCGCAGGTTACGGTCGAATATGACGCAGAGCGGCAAACCGAGCCGCGTCGATACGGTCGTCGTTTCCACACAGCACGATCCGAATGTTTCGCAGAAACAAATTAAAGGAAGATGTTATCGAGCACGTCATCCGGGTCATCATTCCCGCAGCGCTCCTGGATCAGCAAACACATTATTTTGTCAATCCTACGGGACGGTTTGAAATCGGCGGTCCGCATGGCGACAGCGGACTGACCGGGCGCAAAATCGTTGTCGATACATACGGCGGACGCGCTCCCCACGGGGGCGGAGCATTTTCCGGAAAAGACCCGACGAAAGTCGACCGCAGTGCAGCGTACGCCGCCCGTCACGTGGCCAAAAATGTCGTCGCCGCAAAACTTGCCTCCGAATGCCAAATTCAAGTCGCCTATGCGATTGGTGTCGCAGAACCGGTTTCCATTCAGGTCAAAACCTTCGGAACCGGAAAACTGCCCGATACGATTCTTGCGGAATTCATTTCTAAAGAAATCGACCTGACGCCGCGCGGCATTATCAAACGCCTTAATCTTCGCCGCCCGATTTACGGAAAGACGGCTGCCTACGGACATTTCGGCCGTTCAGAAAAGGATTTTACATGGGAAAAACTCGACCTTGTAAAAATCCTGCAAAAAGCAGATCAGATAATTCATTCACTCTCAAGGAAAAGGTAATTTTCTCATGGACGAAAAAAAGGGACAATATAAAGTAAAAGACCTGGCTTTAGCCGATGCGGGCAAACTCCGCATCGAATGGGCGGAATCTCGCATGCCGGTCCTTGCCGCATTGCGTGCAAAATATAAAAAGATCAAAACCGTTCAAAGGATACCGAATCGCGGGATGTCTCCATGTGACGAAGGAAACGGCCGTGCTCGTCAGAACATTTGCCGACGCCGGCGCAGACGTCAGCTGGAGCGGATGCAACCCTCTCTCGACACAGGACGATGTCGCTGCAGCGCTCGCATCGGAAGGCATCAGTATTTTTGCATGGCACGGTATGAACGTGGAAGATTTTTACTGGTGCATCGAAGAGACGCTGCGCTTCAAACCGAACCTTACGCTCGATGACGGCGCAGATCTGATTTTTACCGTTCATAACAAACATCAGGAATTGATCCCGACCGTCATCGGCGGGACGGAAGAAACCACGACCGGCGTCCATCGTCTCCGCGCGATGGCGCATGCCGGCGCTTTGAAATATCCGGTCATCGCCGTCAACGATGCAGAAACAAAGTGGGACTTCGACAACGTGTACGGCACGGGTCAATCGACGCTCGACGGGATTTTACGCGCGACCAGCGTTCTGCTTGCAGGTAAAAATATTGTCGTCGCCGGATTCGGACATTGTGGACGCGGCGTAGCGCTCCGCGCAAAAGGGCTCGGCGCAAATGTTATCATTACGGAAGTGAAAGCGACTGCTGCACTCAAAGCAACGCTGGAAGGTTTCCGCGTCATGCCTATGGACGAAGCCGCCTCAATCGGCGATATTTTTATTACGGCAACCGGCGTCAAAGACATACTTGTCGAACGCCATTTCAAAGCGATCAAAGACGGCGCGATCATCTGCAATACGGGACATTACGACTGCGAGATCAACATTCCACAGCTGCAGAAGATTACCAAAAGAGTCCGGGAAGTCCGCAAAGACAACGAAGAGTACACGTTAAAAAACGGCCGGCACATCTACCTGCTCGCGCAGGGACGGTTAGTCAACCTGGCTGCAGCCGAGGGACATCCGTCCGAAGTGATGGATATGTCGTTTGCCAACCAGTTCATGTCGCAGTTGCGGCTAGTGGAAGAACATAAAAAAGGAAACCGGCTGGCAAATACCGTTCATGATATCTCCAGCGAACAGGATCAGGAAATTGCAGGTGTAAAACTAAAAACTATGGGTTATGGCATCGATACGCTGACAAAGGAACAGGCGAAATATATCGACGACTACTCGGCAGGCACCTGATCGAAAGTTTATCGAAAGAGAACAGGCATCCCGCAATTCCGGAATGCCTGTTTTATTTCATACCGGCAATGCGCGCCGGCAGCATAATCACTGCTTTGAGGAACGCAAACACGCCTTCAACCGTCAATCCGATAAGACGAAAAGGCAGAAGAAAAATCCAGACCAGCGGATAAAGCACCAGAGCTGCGAGCGCTAATGGCCAGCAGAGAAAAAAAGAATCAGCCAAAGAATAAATGTGAACATAGAGCACCTCCTTTTCTTCTTTACGGCAGGAAACGCTTTTGTTGCATGCCAGCACTCCGTCCGATCAGCATCCGTACACAGCTGGAAAGTTAAAATTTCTCCTCTTTTTGAGGTCAAACATCCATTGCACAACCAGACAAAAAGAAGTATATTTTTTTATCATTCATTGTCGATGAAGCTTCGTGGCAAAAATTATCGTCGTAGCAAATCAGAAAGGCGGAGTCGGTAAAACGACCACCGCCATTAATCTTGCAGCATCGCTTGCAGCAGCGGAAAAACGCATTCTGCTCGTGGATAACGATCCGCAGGCAAATGCAACCAGCGGCGTCGGATCAGCAAGCGTGGAAGGCAAATCGATTTATGAAGTTCTCGTCGGAGCAATGGACGCGGCTTCGACCATCCAGCCGACGCAAATGCCTTTTCTTTCCATTATTCCATCCCATATCAATCTTGTCGGTGCGGAAATCGAACTGGTGGAGATGGAAAACCGGGAACGATTGCTGCAGACAGCGCTCAAACCGGTCCGCGACCGGTACGATTTTATCATTATAGACTGCCCCCCTTCGCTCGGACTCCTGACACTGAACGCCCTCACTGCGGCTGATTCCGTTCTTATTCCCGTCCAGTGCGAATATTTCGCGCTCGAAGGTCTCGGCCAATTGTTCAGCACCATCAATATGGTCAAAAAGAATTTGAACCCGGGACTCGATATCGAAGGCGTGCTCCTGACCATGTTCGACTCCCGGCTGCGTCTTTCCAATCAAATCGTAGACGAAGTCAAACGTTATTTCGGCGGTAAAGTCTTTACCACGATCGTCTCCCGCAACATCCGTTTAAGCGAAGCCCCGAGCTTCGGAAAACCGATTATTCTCTACGACGCTATCTGTTCCGGTACGCGGCATTATATGGATCTGGCAAAGGAAATTTTGCAGAACAATAAATTTTTTGCTTATGAACCCCTCATGCAGCAGACTACACCCGGAGCAGAATAACCGATGAGTACGAATAAAAAACCCGTCCTCGGACGAGGACTCAACGCACTTATTCCTAAGACCCCGCAGATGGAGGTCAATGTCCGCGATACCTCGATCGGGACCGACACCGGAGAGGTCGGCATCATTGCCAATATCGAGATCGGAAAAATTCATCCGAATCCTTTTCAGCCGAGAACCGATTTCGATCAGAGCGCTCTTGACGAACTAACGCGGTCGATCAGGGAAAAAGGAATCATTCAGCCGATTACTATTCGCCGGACGGAAAACGGCTACCAGCTCATTTCCGGAGAACGGCGTCTGCGCGCTGCGCAGCTTGCGCGGCTCAAACACATTCCCGCGTATATCATCTCCATCGAGAACGACGAAGAAATGCTGGAACTCGCTCTCATCGAGAACATTCAGCGGGAATATTTGAATCCGATCGAAGTGGCTGCGGCGTATCAGCGGCTTATCGACGAATGCCATTTGAACCAGGACGATATCGCCCAGAAAGGTCGGAAAAGACCGCAGCACCGTGACGAATTTTATCCGCCTTTTAAAGCTTCCATCTAAAATTCAGGACGGGCTTCGAAAAAATAAAATTTCGATGGGACATGCCCGCGCGCTCATCAATTTGCCGAGCGAAAAAACTCAGCTCCGGACATACGATAAAATCGTCGACGGCGGACTTTCCGTCCGCAAAGTGGAAGATATTGTCCGGTCTGCAGGAAAAAATTCCGCAAGACCGACGAAATCAGCCGGCAGCGGCGCCTCAGCAAACTTGCACAGCCTTGAAGAACGTCTTCAACAATCGCTCGGAACCAGGGTAAAAGTACATACGAAAGGAAGCGGACGGGGTGAAATAATAATAGAATTTTATTCGCTGGACGATTTTGACCGGCTCTTGGATTTGTTTACGGAAGGGAAAAAATAAAAATAGTTCATTGGTTCATAGTTCTAAGTTCGTAGTTCGTTTTTCAATGTGATGCGTTAATCCGTTATTTGGTTATTTGGTTACTTTGTTATTCAGTTGATTTGCTCTTTACAGTTCACAGTTCACAGTTTACCGTTTACAGCTTAAAAAAATGCCTAAAACAAAAATTTTAACAGACAAAGCTCCTGCGCCGATTGGTCCCTATAGTCAGGCGATTGCGGCGGAAGGCAAACTTCTTTTCACGGCCGGACAGATACCCCTCGATCCCGTCTCAGGAACGGTGACCGACACGGACATCAAGTCCCAAACCAGGCAGGCCATAAAGAACCTGGAAGCGGTGCTCCTTGCCGGAGGTTCGTCGCTCCAGCAAGTCGTTAAAACGACGGTCTTTTTAAAAAGCATGAACGATTTCGCAGCGATGAATGAGGTATACGGCGAGTTTTTTGCATCCAATGCGCCTGCACGCAGTGCGGTCGAAGTTGCCCGTCTTCCAAAAGATGTGAAGGTAGAAATTGAAGCTGTCGCTCTTATCGACTGAATTTTTTATGAAGCATAGGGGATTTATACTGCTGTTCGGCACTCTCTCATGTTTTCTTCTCCGTCCGCAGGCCGCTCATGCCCAGCGAGTTGTTCCTGCCGCATTTATGCGGCAGGACTCGGCCAAAGCACAGGCCGATACGCTCGCATTTTCAGCGCGTAAAATTGCCCCCGTACCTCTTGACCAAAAATCCGGAAACACCGCTTTGCTTCTTTCAGCAATTCTTCCCGGAGCGGGTCAATTTTATGCTCATCGGTATTATACAATTCCATTATACTGGGGACTCGGTGTTTTGTTTTATTCACAATGGAACGAAGCCAATACTTATTATCGCCGATACCAAAATCTATTCTCGGCATCGGTTGCAGCAGACACTATCTACCACATAGGCAACCCTCAACTCCAAACCTGCCGGGATTATTACCATGATATACGGGACAAATATACGATCTATCTTGTGCTTACGTATATTGTCAATCTTTTAGATGCTTATGTTGGAGCCACGCTGTACAGTTTCGACGTCTCAGATAGTCTGGAAGGAACAACCACCGTCCAGCTCAAGATTCCCATTCATTAGCCCGCAAGATTCTTCAACGCTTCTTCGCATTCCATAAAAGAAAATTTGAATCCGCTGTCGATCAATTTTTGAGACACAGCTTTCTGTCCATGCAGGAGCAGCAGTTCCGCCATTTCGCCAAGAAAAATTTTTAAAACGGCGGCAGGAATCGATAGAACCGACGGCCGGTGCAGAACTTTTCCAAGCAACGTGCAAAAATCTTTCTGGCGAAGTATGCCGGGCGCGCAGAGATTCACAGCGCCGGAGATATTCTCGTTGTTCAGCGCGAAAAGAATAGCATTGACTTCGTCCAGGACATGAATCCATGGGAACCATTGCTTCCCGCTTCCAAAATGTCCTCCCAGAAAAAACCTAAACGGCAGCAGTAATTTTGGAAGCGTGCCGGCGCATGTGTCCAGCACAATGCCGGACCGCAGCAGAACAACACGCACACCGAATTTTTCTGCACGCAGTGATTCGAGTTCCCATTGCGCACAAAGATCCGCCAAAAAATCTTTACCTTGTGGAAAGTATTCCGTCACATCTCCTTCCGGAACATTGCCGTAAAAACCGACGGCGGATGCATTCAACAGTATTTTCGGCGGATGACCGGCACGTCCGATCGCCGATACCAGCGACCTTGTAGTCTCGATCCTGCTGTCGAATATTATCATCTTTTGTGTTTCGGTCCATCTCTTTCCCGCAAGAGACTCGCCGGCAAGATTAAGAACGGCGGAAGCTCCGTCAATTGCCGGAAGGAGCGCTTCCGGAGTTCGGCCGTCCCAGACAAGCCATGACAATTTTACATTCTTTGGGAACCGGGATATCGACGCATCCATCTCGCGGCGCGAAAGAATAATAACTTCATGATCCAAATCAAGAAGCCGCTGTGTCAATCTGCCGCCGATAAATCCAGTTCCCCCGGCAATAACGATTTTCATGTATTTCCTTGTTGATGAGCAACCGGAAAACTGTGAATAATGAAAAGAATATAGCAAACAAAAGAACAAAAAGGCAAAACATTAAACAAACGTGACGCCATTCACCATTTACCATTCGCCATTTACCATTCACCATTTACTCTTTATCGCTCATTGCTCTTCTCCCCATTTTTGAATATCTTTAAGAAAGAAAGGAGTAAAGAGCGGCTAACCCCTCTTTACTCTTTATCGTTTTATTGGATTGAGTTTTGAAAATGGATCATATTCGTAATTTTTGCATTGTAGCACATATCGATCACGGTAAATCGACTCTGGCTGACCGGCTTCTGGATACACCGGTACGATTGCCTCGCGGGACATGACCAAACAGGTCCTCGACGACATGGAACTGGAACAGGAGCGCGGCATTACCATCAAGCTGCATGCCATTCAGCTCCAGTATAAAGCGCGCAATAAAAAAGAATACACTCTCAACCTTATCGACACGCCGGGACACGTCGATTTTACGTATGAAGTATCCCGCTCCCTCGCCGCATGTGAGGGAGCGATCCTCGTCGTCGATGCTACACAAGGCGTCGAAGCACAGACAATTTCCAACCTTTACCTCGCAATCGATGCCGGCCTGGAGATCATACCTTTTATCAACAAGATCGATCTGCCCAGTGCTAAGACGATGATCGAAATGGTCAAGAAGCAGATTATCGACCTCATCGGCTGTACGGAAGAAGAGATTCTCATGGGCAGCGCTAAATCGGGAATCGGGACTGAGGAGGTTCTGGAAGCGATCGTCAAGCGCATTCCGCCGCCGCAGGGAGATCCGCAGGCGCCTCTGAAGGCGCTTATTTTCGATTCCGTATTCGACGAGTTCCGCGGTGCAATCGCCTACGTTCGCGTTATAGACGGCTCGATCAAGGAAAAAGACCAGATACGCTTTTTTTCAAACGGAAGGGATTTCCAGGCGGAAGACATCGGCATACTGGAAATGCAGCGTAAGCGGACCGGGTCCCTCTCCGCCGGGGATGTCGGTTATATTATTGCCAATCTGCGGGATGTCCACGATACCAAAGTCGGGGATACGATCACACTTGCGGGCAATCCTGCGCCGGAGCCGCTTCCCGGATATAAGGAAGCGAAGCCGATGGTCTTTAGCGGAATTTATCCGACCAACAGCGATGAATTTTCCGAACTGCGTGAAGCGCTCGAAAAATTAAAACTCAACGACGCATCTTTGGTCTTTGAGCCGGAAACATCCGTCGCCCTCGGTTTCGGATTCCGTGCCGGCTTTCTCGGGCTGCTTCACATGGAGATCGTCCGTGAACGCCTTGAACGGGAATATAATCAATCGCTCATCAATACGGTTCCCAACGTCGAATACCGAGTGACAAAGACAGACCATGATGTTCTCTTCGTAGACAATCCGGCATTGATGCCGGACGCCGGTATGATTGAAAAAGTAGAAGAACCTTTCGTCAAGGCGCAAATTATCGTTCCGACCGAATACATCGGAAATATCATGAAACTCTGCATGGACCGGCGCGGTATACACAAAAACACGACATACCTGAGCCCCGAACGCGCCGATATTCATTATGAACTTCCCCTTTCCGAAATCATTTTCGATTTTTACGATAAGCTGAAATCCATTTCGCGCGGATATGCTTCGTTCGATTACGACCTGCTGGAATACAGGGAATCCGAACTGGTCAAGCTGGATATTCTCCTCAACGGAGAACCGGTCGATGCGCTGTCCACCATTGTTCACCGCGAAGAATCGTATGAGTGGGGACGAAAGATGTGCCAGAAACTTCGGAAGCTGATCCATCGTCAAATGTTCGAAGTAGCCATACAGGCGGCTATCGGCAGCAAGGTTATCGCACGGGAAACGCTCAGCGCGATGAGGAAAAACGTTCTGGCTAAATGCTACGGCGGCGATATTTCGCGCAAACGCAAACTTCTGGAGAAACAAAAAGAGGGTAAAAAACGTATGAAACAGGTAGGCCGTGTGGAGATTCCCCAGGAAGCATTTCTCGCCGTCCTCTCTATGGAAGAATAGAAGAGAATTTAATTTCAAGAAAGGGAAACACGTGAGCAATCAGAAGAAACCGCAGGAACAACCCAGGCTCGGCTGGAAACAAAAGACACTTGCGTTCCTCAAAGAATTCGTCATCGTATTCGGATTGTTTCTCCTCATCAATAATTTTGTCATTGCATCCTTTATGGTCCCCACGGGATCAATGGAAAACGAGGTGCTTACCGGCGAACTTCTTTTTGTCAACAAATTCATCTACGGCGGAACAAGTCCGATGAACCTGCAGCAATTCGATTTCCTGCAGATGCTCACGCTCGGAGCCGTTCACCTGCCGAATCTTCCTTTCCCGTGGTTTCGTTTGCCGGCAGTTCGCGATGTCCATAGGGGCGATGTTATCGTTTTTGTGTTCCCCGGCATGCGCGATGAATTGCAGTCGGATCAGTTCACGTATTATCTTAAACGCTGCATCGCAGTATCGGGCGATACAATCCAGATCCGCAATCGAGTCGTGTCCGTCAACGGACAGCTTGTTCCGCTGCCGCGGAACGTACGTTATGACCGGGGCTGGGAAGTTCCGTCGAACGATCCCGATGACCGGATTTTTCCGAAAGGTGCGCCTTGGAATGAAGACAATTTCGGTCCCCTTGTCATTCCAAAAAAAGGAATGGAAATTTATTTGAGCGTTCAAAATTATCCGGCATGGGAAATATTTATCCAGCGGGAAGGGCACACAACCGGAGTTGCAGGCAGTTCCGTTTTGGTGGATGGGAAGCCTGTCTCATCGTATACCGTCCAGCGTGATTATATCTTCGGCATGGGAGATCATCGGGATAATAGTCTGGATGGACGCTATTGGGGATTTATTCCAAAAGAAAATCTTGTCGGCACGCCGATCATCGTCTACTGGTCGTGGAATTCCGATATACCGATTTATGACATCTTCGGCCGAATTGCGTCGGTGCGCTGGGGCAGAATCGGTTCACTCATTCAGTAATGGCAGAACGACCGTCGACGACAGCCGGCGTGAAGCCGGCAGAGAATGTTTCAGGCTCCGTTATCGAATACGGTAAAGTCATCGGCATAACGCTTCTTGCTGCTCTCGTGCTCAAGGCGTTCGTCATCGACGCATATAGTATTCCATCCCGTTCGATGGAAAACACTCTCACAGTAGGAGACTATCTCCTTGTCGATAAGATGGCATACGGTCTCCATAGTCCGCATCATTTCGAGTTCATCAATAAGGCGCTTCCTTCGTTTACTCTCCCTTTTTGGAGGCATATTCACAGGAACGATGTCATCATTTTCGAGTATCCGGGCGCTCGCGACGAGGTGACGCCCGGCGAATATGAAAATTATGTCAAACGATGCGTTGCGCTCCCGGGAGACACTTTTCTCCTTTCGAAGGGCGAGGCCTTTGTCAATAACACGCCCCTTCCGCTTCCCCGCAAAGCGATTCCTACAGTTCATACTAAAAATGCTTCGTGGCAAAAATCCGACGATATTTTCCCATCGAACAGCGGTTTTACCGACATCAATTACGGACCGATCCGAATTCCACGGCGCGGCGATATGATCCCGCTGAATACATCGACGATCAATACATGGAAAATTTTTATACGCCGCGAAGGACACACTCCTGCGCTGGCGAACGATTCTGTCGTTACCATCGACGGGAAACCTGCCCGCTCGTATAAAGTCGAACGGAATTATTATTTTGTCCTCGGCGACAACCGGGACAACAGTCTGGACAGCCGGTTTTGGGGATTCGTGCCGGAAGACAATATCATCGGCGAAGCGATTCTTATCTATTGGTCGTGGGATCAGGATACGCCAGTCCGTTCGCTGTCCGACAAATTCGCAACAATCAGATGGAGCAAGGTAGGAACGATTATAAGGTAAAGCAGAATTAAGAATTAAGAATTGAGAATGAAGAAGACAGAATGTTAATCAGTTAATCAGTTGTTTAGTTTTCTGTTTACTCTTTACAGTTCACAGTTTACCATTTACTATTTACTATTAACCATTTACGCTTCTGTGCCCGGCCTCTACATCCATATTCCTTTTTGCGAACATAAGTGCATATACTGCGATTTTTATTCGCTGGCGCCGGCGGCGACATCGGAGCCGGAGCAATCTCAGAATATGCTGATCGACCGTTTCCTGGCAAACCTCGGACATGAAATCGGTCTTCAAGGAGAAAAATATAAATTTGCAGAAACGTTTCAAACCGTCTTCTTTGGCGGTGGAACGCCTTCCCTTCTGCCGCCTGATACCATCGACAAAATTCTTCAGAAACTTTCTTCAACATTTTCTATCCATTCGGACGCAGAAATTACGCTGGAAGCGAATCCAGGGACTGTCGATGTGGAGAAGCTGAAAAATTTCCGAAATGCAGGCCTTAATCGCCTTAGCGTCGGCATTCAGTCTTTTCACGACGACGATCTTCGCTTTCTGACGCGCATCCATTCATCCGAAACAGCACGATCCTGCATCCGCGATGCTTTCGACGCGGGTTTCGAAGACGTGAGCATCGATCTTATTTTTTCGCTTCCCGGTCAAACACTCGAACGGTGGCGCTTCAATCTTGAACAAGCAGTTGCGCTCCGGCCGGCTCATCTTTCATGCTACAGTTTGATTGTAGAACCTAACACGCCTCTGTTTTCAATGGTGCAAAGCAAGCAGGTAACTCCCTTAGATACCGAAACCGATGCCGGGCTGTATCAAATGACGATCGAATTCCTCTCTGAGCACGGTTACAGACAGTATGAAGTATCGAATTTTGCGAAACCCGGATTCGAATCCCGCCATAACAAAAATTACTGGAATCACACACCGTATCTCGGATTCGGTCCTTCGGCGCATTCCTACAGAGACCAAAAACGATGGTGGAATATTTCCAACCTCGGATCGTACAACGAAATGCTCGAACGCGGGGAACTTCCGCTGGCCGGAAGTGAAGAGCTCGCCGGCCGCCAGATGCTGGAAGAAACAATTTTTCTCGGACTCCGAAGCGGCGGAATCGACCTGGAAAAATTCCATAAGCAGTTCGGATTCGATCTGATCGAAACGTACAAGAGACCTGACCGATTCATGCCTGCAGGACGGATTGGCTGTCCTTCGGGGAAAATATTTTTCACTGACAGCGCGCGGCTACTCGCTCTGCGACGAAATTTGCCGCCTCTTCCGGTTCTAACATTCTCGGACGATACGCGCGTCTGCCCTTGCATCCATACGTAGAATTCTTATCGTTGGTTCGTACGATCCAATACTGTTTTATTGCGTTGAGAAATAATGCTGTTTGAATATCCTTGATGTTCAAACCTTTTCAACCTACATTATACGTACTTTGCTTTGAGATTCTGAAGGAAAATATGGAAGAAAAAAAAATCAATCGATGGGTTGCAGCAGTTGTATTCGCGGTTTCATTTGCGACCTACATGATAACGCTTGCCCCGACCGTTCTCTTCTGGGATGTCGGCGAAGTATGCACGGCTGCATTCTCTCTTCAGATACCGCACGCACCCGGAGCGCCTCTTTTTCTTCTTTTGGCGCGCATCGCAGCGATGATTCCTTTCTTTCACGATCCCGCCGCACGCATGCATCTGCTTTCCGCTGCTGCAAGCGGCCTGACCTGCACGATCCTGTACGCTGTCATCATAAAAATTCTTCGGCACCAGATGGAAATCCCTCCTTCGCTGGCCGGTAATTTTATTCTCTACGGTTCCGGATTTATCGGAGCCCTTTCGCTGTCTTTTTCAAAAACTTTCTGGCAAAATGCCGTTCAAGCGAACATCACGACAGCCGGCCTGTTTTTCTTTGCTGTCATTCTCTGGCTGGGACTGCATTGGTATATGAGCGAAGAATCGGAACAAAGTCCCCGCCGAATTCTGCTTATCGCCTATATTTCCGGATTGTCCGTCGGCGTGCATTTGCTTTCCGCATTGGCCGTCCTGCCGCTGTTCCTGCTGTGGTACAATAGATATCACGAGTTTTCGAGAGAACACTTCGCGCGGTTCGCCCTCTATGCCTTTGCGCTTTTTTTTCTCATCGCAGCGGGAGTCGTGTCGTTCCTTCCGTCGCTTCTTGGCGGAGAGTTTTTCGGAATTAAAAGTTCGCTCTTTTCTTTTTTGCCTCTTTTCATTCTTATGGCTTCCCTTTATGGATTGTACGAGTGTTGCCGGCGCCAATACCTGGGATACCGTTTGATTATCCTTTGTTTTCTTTTCGTCGTTCTCGGATCGTCGACCTCAGCTGTGATTTTCATTCGAGCACAGGCGCATCCTCCGATCAATGAAACAAATCCGGGTTCTCTCGCACGGTGGGCGTCGTATTCCAGCCGGCAGGAATGGATCGATACTCCTCTCCTGAATCGCCGGTGGAGCACCGAATCTGAGAAGCAGACATTTCATAAACAATATTCGAGCGACTTCGATTACTTCCTTTCGTACCAAACCATTCATATGTACCTTCGTTATCTGGGATGGAATGAGATCGGCTGCGAAGGAAACTTTAACGATGCGGGAATACGATGGCGGCAGCTCTTCTTTATCCCGGCGCTTTTCGGCCTGCTCGGTCTCTATAGGTTATGGCGGACTCATATTCCGCTGGCCTCTGCTCTGACGCTCCTTTTTCTGCTTTCGGGAATTTGTCTTGCCTGGGCTCAAAACCAGCAGGGCCCGCAGCCGCATGAATATGATAATTTATACGCCGGTTCGTTTTTAATTTTTTCTCTGTGGATAGGTATCGGAATAAGCGCGGCAGCGGATTTTTTAAAAAATTCGATTGCCGATCCTCAGAAACAGCAGAGCGCCGTCTTCGGAATGCTTTCTCTTGCTTTTTTCTTCGTACCGGTTAATATGTTCGCAGCCAACTATGCTTCCTCGAATCAAAAAGACAACTATGTTGCTTACGATTATGCCTATAACCTTTTGCAGAGCTGCGAAAACAATGCTGTTCTTATAACGAACGGCGACAATGATACATTCCCTTTGTGGTATCTCCAAAACGTCGACGGTATCCGGCGGGACATCCGGGTTGTCAATCTGACTTTACTCAACACATCGTGGTATGCCCTGCAGCTCAAGCACGATACACCGTACGGAGCAGCGCCTGTTCCTTTCTCGTCGACAGATGCGGAATTGGAGGACCTGCAGCCCGTGCAATTCCAGCCGCAAATGATCGAAATTCCGATCGACAGCGAAACGGTTCAACGATATCGCATCGGTGATTCTTTTACATCGTCCGATTCATCGGTTTTGAATCGGAGTGTTTTTAGATTTTTTATGCCGAGCACAATTTTACAAGGGAGACTCAAAGGGCTTCGCCCCCAGGATGTTCTGTTATTCGACATGGTGAGAACCGCGGCATTCCGCCGGCCGATATATTTCGCATCAAGCGTACTCGCCGAACGGAACGCTCGGACTCCGTAATCATTTACAGATGGCCGGATTGGCCTATAAGCTGGTTACCGTACTCCGCTGTTCAATTGTGGCCGGACACAGCCGAGCGGATCGTTTCGGCGAATCTTTTCGATGCACCGCATGAATTTTCCAAAATTCCCCGTTATGGATTTTCCTGGCGCGGATTTCAATCCGCAACGAATACGCCGTTTGAAGGAACCGTGCAGATGGCCGTTGCGAATTATCGAAGCATGTTTTTCCTTTATGCTATGCAAGCCATGAACGTTCAGCACCAGCCGGAGAAAGCATCTCGCATCCTCGATCGTATGGAAGAAGTGATGCCGCGCCGGTCGGTAGGAATGAACTATAAGATCAAATACGACCTTGCGTCGTTTTATCATTCCCTTCACAACCGTGAACGTACGAATGAACTTCTTCACGAGCTCGTGGACGAGCTGAAAGTGACCACAGGCCGGCGCGTTCAGGAAGCGTTCTCGGGTTATAATTCGTATATCGTTCTTTTTACATGCTACAGGGAATTGCAGCAGCCGAAGGATGCCGAAGCTGTCATAGCGCTTCTTCAATCCGTTTACGGGCCGCATTCGGGGGCCGAAGAGGTAATCGCACAGATGCGAAGGCAAATTCAAACACAACCGTAAATCCCGGAGGGATCGTTGGCCGATATTCAAAAGATAAATAAAATTTTGATCGTTTCGTTTTCCGGCATTGGCGATGCTGTTATGTTCTCTCCGGCCTTGCATCTTCTGAGAACTTCGTTTCCCGAAGCACGCATCGATTTGTTATGTATGTTCAAAGGCGTGGAAGAGATTTACCAGCGCAACAAGGAAGTTCAGACCATTTACAGAAAGGATTTCCTTCATTCACCCCTTCTCTCTTCGCTGCGTTTTGTCCTTTCACTTCGAAAACGGTACAATGTCAGCATGAGCGTTTACCCGGCCAACCGGTGGGAATACAATATCATCAATTTCCTCATCGGCGCGAAACTGCGCCTGGGGCATGAATACAATCATTGCAATTTTGCATCGCTGTATTTCCTCAACAATAAACGTGTCAAAGAAAACGACTCTTTGCACAACGTCATCGAGAACATCGAGCTGGTCAAACTTCTCCCAGCCCTTCCGGCGGAAGAAGTTTCTCCGCTGAGTATCCAATGTACGGCAGAGGATCGAAAGTCCGCGCAAGAGTGGCTTCAGCAAAAAGGTCTCTCGCAAAGCCCGCTTTTGATCGGTTTTCATGCAGGATCTGCTGAATTTAAGAATCAACTCCGGCGGCGGTGGGCTCCGGAAAAATATTCGGCACTCGGCCGCTGGCTCAAAGAAAATTACGGCGCCGCAGTACTTCTCTTCGGCGGGCCCGATGAACTGGCTCTCAATGAAAAAATAAATGCCGGCATGATGAACAGCGGATTTATCGTTCAGGCATCCTTTATGACGACAGCGGCGCTTATAGAGCAGTGCAGGTTCTTTCTTTGCAACGATACGGGACTTATGCATGTGGCTGCGGGATTGCAGGTGCCGATTGTTACTATCTTCGCATTTACGAACCCGGCATACGTTTATCCGTGGAAATCACGCTATCTCATGGTACGCCATGAAATGGAATGCAGCCCCTGTTTCTATTATTCTCCGCGTCATGCTAACTGCCGGTGGAAGGAAGATCAATTCCGCTGTATAACGCATATTGAAGTGGAAGAAGTGAAGACAGCCGTAGAAAAAATGCTGAAAGAATGCGGAGTAGAAGTTCGGAGTTCTTAGTTCTTACTCCTCAATTCTTGATTCTTCGTAATTATTCTTTGTGAATCGATAACGGCTTTCCCTTCTCCCCCATATAAAAAGCTATTAAGACAACATTTTCAGTTCCCTTATTGATGCCGTTATGAAATGTATCGATGACCTCTGAAAATGAAGAATTTCCCGGGAGTTGAATGATTTTCCCGTTTTCCAGTTCGACCGTCAATGTGCCCTTTAAAACATATGCAAAGACAGGAAATTCATGCTTATGCCAGCCCGTCGATTTGCCGGGAGGAATGGTTACCTTTAATATCGTTACTTCAGCGTCTTGAACATGAGGATAGCTGATTTTTTGACCGATCGAAGTAGTGTCAGTTTTCAAGAGAGGCTCCACGACGACATCTTTATTATATTGTGCATATGTTTGCGCATATAAAAGAGATATGCATGCAATCAGAAAAAGTTTTTTCATAATGATCTCTTCATATTTACTATCGATTGGTTGTTCAGTTCTTTAGTTTTACTGTTGAATGGTTCCTGTTTACAGTTTACAGTTTTCTGTTCACTGTCAATTGCAATAATTCCACACATTCTTTTGGTGAAGAAACATGGCGGACCAATTTCGTACAATCGCCGATCCCCTCCCATAACAGTTCTTCGCGCATCGTCGTTACGACTCTGCGCCAGAAATTGCCGATAAGGACGATCGGTTTTTCCCGCATCAGTCCTTTATTGACATATTCCCATACCGCAACAAATTCAAGAAGTGTTCCGGTTCCTCCTTTGAGAACAACATAGGCATCTCCCAATTCGATAAGCTTGAGCATCCGGTCGATGAGTTGTGGAACGTGCACGATTTCATCGACCCATGGGTTCGGTTTCCGTCCGCTGATATCGAATGTCACGCCGATTGTTTTACCGCCGGCTTCTTTCGCACCACGCGCCGAAGCTTCCATGACTCCCCTGAATCCGCCGTTGCAAAGAATAAAACCCGCAGAAGCAAGTTCTTTGCCAAGATCGTATGCAAGCATGTAATCCGGCGTGTTTTCTTCCTGCCGTGCACTTCCAAAAACTGTAATGATTTTAGACATTTAAAATGTGCTTCAGTTCAACGTGCTGCCGTGATGCGGTTTAATAGTTCTTAGTTCTTAGTTCGTAGTTCGTGGTTCGTGGTTCTTAGTATTGATCAGCAATTCTTCGGTTATATGGTTTTACAGTTTACAGTTTACAGCTTACAGTTTACCATTTACCATTCACCATTTACCATTCACCATTTACCATTCACCATTTACCATTTTTACTCAATCCAGAAAGTTCCAATGAACGCCGAGCCGGAAATGCCTGCCGGGCATCGGATAGATCGGCGAGAGGATATAATTAATCCCGAAAATATTTGCCCATGTCACGGAAAGATGCGCATCGCCGACTTTGAGAATTGCAAAAAGATCGACCGTTGTACATCGTCCGAGTACGAACGAATGAGATTCCGAATATACCATCATCTCCGGATCCAGCTGCTCGCCGTTTTCCCGGTTGTAAAAGATAGACCGGAGGCCGAATTTTGCGTCGAGTGCTTTTTCAAAGAACAGGTCGCGATAGGAAAATTCGCCTGAAAGAATCACATCCGGCATGAGCGTTTTTAACGTGTCCGCTTCTTTGTACTTGGACAGCGTCATCACGCCGTACGCTTCGAATCCTCCTATTTTCCACCGAAAACTTCCGGTTATCCCCTGCACATCGATCTTATCGATATTGACTACATTGAGCGCCGAAGTACCGTAGATCGTCTGCGCCGGCTGATACAGGATAGCATCGGTTATAGTTCGTTGAAAAGCCTCCAGACTGATCGAAATATTATCGGAAGGATGGAAAAGAAATCCGCCCTGTAAAAAAACATGACGTTCTTTTTTCAACGATGCCGGGCGAAAGAGCAGAGAATCTGCCCAATACTGTTCCTGGATGCTCGGGAAACGATCGTACCAGGAACTCTTTGCATACATAGTCAAATAATCCGACGGAACGGCAGTCACACCCAGTCCGAGCAAGGAACCTTCTTCGCTCCCGACCCATTCCCGGCGAACAACGAATTCCGGATGCAGCAGGGGAAGTGAATCTGCCGAGGCCTGAACATAAACAGCGGATTGAACTTGGTTCGGGACATTCAACAATTGAACGGAAGGATCAACGGTTGTTTTTTGCCATTGATATCCGAAGTTCCACCGCGTGAGCGGAAGGCGCAGGTCCTGGCGTAAATCATATCCCTGCATAACTGCAGAATTTTCCTGCAGGAAATGAGGCACATCCGAACTGTCAAATTCCCGGGTTGTATTCGTATAAAAAACATTCACTCTCGTCATCGATGCGGAATCGGGCAAAAGCCGTGCAGCGGCTGCAAATGTAATGTCCTGCCGCGTACGTATATCAAAAGTGCTTAGGTTAATCACGGATGCATTCCCCGGAAGGTAGGCATTGGCATCAAGTATGACTCCATCATTTAAACCGTTCGTTGCTTTTGTATAGAAATAGCTGAGAGAAATGTTTACGCGGTCGGAAATATTATACCGCAGACGGGTCCGGACGTTCCATGCATCGAGTGCGGCATTGAAATAGTTCCCGTTGGTCACGGTCCTGTCGAATGCCGCCATCAGATTCAATCCCCGTGCAATATTTTGCGTATAAAGAAAATCGGTCAGAAGATCTTCCTCCGGATCCTGAACAAACCGGATTTTTGTAAACGGACGTACAGAATTGTATGACCGCGAGACAAAGTTGATCGCAACGTCGTTTGATGCTGATCCGTTCTCGGAACCGGATAATATTTCTACTTCGTCTAAGAATTCGAGCGGCATGTCGTTGTAGTTATATCTTCCTGTTATAGGATCGTTCATCGGACGGCCGTCCAGAAGCACGCTGATGCGCCGGTCGTCCGTACCGTAAGCATTCAATTGTCCGTACCTTGCCCGCTTCTCCGAGCCCGCGATAGAAAAATCCGGGGAGCTTCCAGAACACATCTCCGAGAGTTTTTGCATCCGTCCAGAGAAGCTGATCCCGATAGAGAACGTCGCCGGTATCCGTTGCAGCGGTCAGTTTGCCGATGCCGGGAATAAATCTGATGACCGTCGAATCTTTCAAGTGCACGGTATCCTGATGCGCTTTTCGGAGGGAATCGGGCCCGGCTGTGTGCCCCTTCCGCAAGGAATCTAAAAGAAGAGGATGCGTCGCAGAGCGGATCGAATCGACTTTAAAAATATGCGACGTGTCGGCTGCTGCACTCTTCACAGGCATCTCATGATGGACGGGCTGCGCCTGCACCGGGCTGCACATTACACAATGAAATGCAAAAAGGAAAAAGGAATATTTAATCATTTTGTGCATTGAAAAATGGCGCCGTGATCGAAACGGCATGGTCTTTGGGAAAAGAACATACGGCATGCCGGGCTGCTGCCTCGTTATCATAAAGTCCAAAAACGGAAGAACCGCTGCCGCTCATCAAAGCGAAGGATGCACCGGAGCGCAGCAATTCGGATTTTATATTCCGAATAGCCGGATATTGCGAAAAGACGATGTCTTCAAAATCGTTTTGAACAACCCGCGAAAGAAGAACCGGATCTTTGAGCGCACCAGGCAGCTCCGTTTTGATTCCGGCTGGAATTCCGTTCCTATGAACTTTTACATTTCTATATGCCCACGCTGTGGATACATGGAGCGGCGGAGTTACAAGAACGATCCAGAATGGAATTTCGAGCCGCAGCGGTTCCAGTATTTCTCCGCGTCCGCGTGCAGAGGCGCTTCCGCCGCGGATAAAAAACGGAACGTCGGAACCGATCTTCAACGCGTACTGGCAGAGAACATCTGCGTCCAGATTCAAATTCCAGAGCTTATTCAGGGCTTTCAGAATCGCCGCGGCATCGCTGCTTCCGCCGCCGAGACCGGCACCGATGGGAATGTTTTTTATAAGCGCGATATGCACACACCCGTCTTTTTTTTGTTCTGCCCGGAGGAGCCGTAATGCCTGCATGCAAAGATTACCCTCGCCCGTTGGAATGTCTTCTGTGCTGCATTCGAAACCGTCGCTTTCCGCAGGTGTAACTGTTATTTCGTCGTAAAGGTCGATTTCATGAAACACTGTTTCCAAATCGTGGTATTCGTCCGGACGCTTACCGAGTATATTCAGACCAATATTGATTTTCGCATAGGCGTATAATGTCATGGGTTCTCGAGGTCTTCCTTAGAAATCGCTGCCCGGAAGCACAGCATAAAAACTCGATCGAGTCTAATTTTAAGCAAAATAGCGTATAAACATTGGAGAATCAACTCGCAGAAACGCATGAGAATTGTATCCAAGCCGAAAAAAGTTTCCATGGGCGGCGCATCGTTCAACGTTTAAAGTTCTTGGTTCTTAGTGCTTAGTTCGCAGTTATTTTCAATTTCAGAGCAGCTCATTACGAACTCAGAATTTATTTGCCCTTCAATGTCTACAGTTTACTTTTTTCCATTATATTTAGATTATGGATGTTCGTATGTATGAAGAAGTATATCTATGGTTCATTTAAAAAATGAGAATGGAAATCATCGGATCCTTATCCAGAGCATCCAACCGCATGGATAAATCCACTGATGATGCTTAACATACGGCTAAAAACGGAGCAGGTATGAATATAAAATTGATGATCATTATAGGATTTTCGTACTTTTACGCATTCTTTGAATTGTTTATGAGTTTCAAACAACGGAAGAAAGGCAATGTCTCCAATTCAGGAGATAAAGGAAGTTTAAAACTCTTATCCATTCTCATCGCGGCTGGATATTTATTCTCATTTTCAATTGGTGCGACAAAAATTGGCAGGGTTTATTATTGGGATACCTTTTTTGCAATTGGCGGGGCACTGGTTATCATCGGGCTCATAATCAGAATACGATCGATATTCGCTCTCAGGCAATACTTTACATATTCGGTGACAAAAGTTGAAAATCATAAATTAATTGAAACAGGAATGTATAAAAGCATAAGACATCCGGGATATTTGGGACAAATCATTATTTTTATTGGAATTTCAGCTTCCATGTCGAATTGGTTATCCATCGTACTCATGATGATTCCGATTGCTGTCGGGTACGGATATAGAATAAAGGTCGAAGAAAGATTTATGCTCGAGCAGATGGGAGAAGATTATTTGAATTATAAAAACCGAACGAAGAGATTCATTCCGATGATCTATTAAAAATACGCCCGCAGAAGAAATCGAGAGCAATACCGCGAAGAGCGGATATTGTTTACACATTGTAAAGTTGAAAAATAAAACCGCACCTACCGTTTGCAAAAAGGAGATAACCCGGGTGAACCAAAACATAAAAACAAAATATCACCATATCGGCATACCTACGAATAAACCGATACCGGGTGAAGTATATTTAAAGGATTATAAGATTTACCATTTTGGTTATGACTGACAGCGAATATGGAATTGAATGGATGAGATATGAAGAAGATTGTCCATTACCTGAAATTGTAAAAACGATACCACATGTCGCCTTCGAAGTTGAAGATGTGTATGAAGCAATCAAGGGTAAAAAAGTAATCATATCGCCCAATAGTCCATCAGAAGGTAATCTTGTTGCTTTTATAGAAGAAAACGGCGCACCTATAGAGTTCATTCAGACTGCAAAGGGAAAAAGCAGCGATGTCTAACACAGAAGTCAAGACTGATCGGGAGAGGTACGCAAAAGACGAATCGACACGAATATCGCTTTCTTGAGAGCGGCCTGTAGAGAGTGGAAGAAATGAGCGAACTTGACAAGCAGTTAAAAGTCATGCCTGTGTTGGCCGATTTTCCCGGACTCTCCGGTAGTGTCTCAGTTTGAAATTTAACCTTCCCAATTATGCTTGACCGGATAAGAAACCCTTTGTATATTTGAGGCATGGAAAAGCCAAAAAGACCAAGAGATGCAAACCAGCTTGCAAAGTCCATCGTTGACCTTGCGACCGGGCAAACCACTGAACCCGTCATTGAAGATACACGAAACCCCGCCGCCGTTGCGTTAGGACGGCTGGGGGGACTAAAAGGCGGCGTTGCCCGTGCTAAATCTCTTTCCAAGTCCAAGAGATCAAAAATAGCACAAAATGCCGCAAAAGCAAGGTGGAAAAACAAGTCTAAAAAAGTCTAAATATTCAACAAGTCATACGCCGCCTTAGACGTGTGAACTAAGAATTTTAAAAATCCTTCTCGTTCGCTGCACATCAGCGAGGGCAGACCTTCGGTCTGTTCTAAGGCACGAGAGGGATTTTTTATTATGAATAATGAAACAAACAAACCACTAAAGATGACTCCAGAGAATCGGAAACTTGCTGAACGAGTAATAGACGATCTGTTAAAGGAAGTTCCCTTAGAAAAACTCGTCTTATTGCTACAAAAGAATAACAATTTCACTTCTTCTTGAAGTAGCCAATTTACGTTTTGAAATGAAAGATTTGGAAAATAAATTACTCTTAGCAATGGGGAAGAATAATGATGAGGCCGATTATACACAACCTACACGCAACGTTTTGGAAGAACTTCTAACAATTATTAAACATGGTCAAATATTTTCCAGAAAAAAATATGATCAATGATATTTTCAGCAAGGCTGTAGCTCGCTTTATTTGCGCAAAAGGTTACGATAAGCATTATGGCCGTTGTCTTCTTGCAGAGCTAAAGAGTCGAAAAATCGCAAAGGGAGGGTATGAAGATACCGAAGAATTCTTGAATTGGAGTAATAGTTTTAAACAATACCGATACAATATACACGTAAAATCGAAATTACTTAAAAAGTAAAATCGATTTTACCTTTGCAGTAAGGCCGATTTTACATAATCGGTTAAATCAGACGCCCATTTCTTTAAAAATTCCGTCCTGTTATATTAATCCAGATTTAGACATAAAAAACCCCTCAATAAGAGGGGCTCATTCAAAAACTTAAACGAAGTGTATCAGCACTTCGAGAAATGGAACGGTGTATGTGTAACGTGCGAAAACTACTATAATCTGGCCGCCCCAAAGCGGCCTATTCCGCCTCTAAATTAGGTATTTCCTGAATAAAATCCAAACATTAAAAATTAATTAAACTGCATTTTATGCTTGACAAGTCAAGCATAATGTATTATATTGTAAGTGAACAAAGAGAGAGATAAAGCAATGAATAGACTTCCAATAGAAAAACAGACTCAGATAATCGGAATGCTTGTAGAAGGAAATAGTCTCCGCTCTATTTCCCGTCTTGCGAATGTTTCCATTAATACCATTACAAAGCTTCTCGTTGACTTAGGAACGGCCTGCCAAAAGTATCACGATGAACATGTCCGAAATGTAGCTTCAAAGCGTGTGCAATGCGATGAAATATGGAGTTTCGTTTATGCCAAAGACAAAAACCTTCCCGAAAAAATGCAAGGCAAATACGGACTTGGAAGCGTCTGGACTTGGACGGCAATCGATGCAGATTCAAAACTTATGATTTCCTACCTTGTCGGCAACAGGGATGCAGCGTATGCAAAAGTGTTCATGGAAGATGTTGCATCTCGCTTAAAGAACCGCGTCCAAATGACTACAGACGGTTTAAAGGCATATTTAGAGGCGGTCGATCAAACTTTCGGAATTGACATCGACTATGCCCAGCTTGTGAAGCTATACGGCAATTCCCTTGAAGGTGAACACAGATATAGCCCGGCAGATTGCACCGACTTCTCCGCCCTATTTGACAATATTATAGAATAATGGTATTATAATATTCAGTTGCTGCGCAGCTTTAATTCGGCAGGATATGTTGCGGGAATCCTTCCGAGTTTCATTTTCTCATTCCAATACTTTTATACAAAGAAGGTTTTTTTATCGCCATCGTATGAGATATAGCCAATGGGATTATGCTTTTTTAAAGAGCATATCATCCGGGGAGGTGAAAATCGGACCTGAATATACAAGGCGGCCACGGCAGGCAAAAAAGTTAACAATCTATCTTCTTGGAGTCTATTGATTTAAATTATCTTTGCATATGAACAAAAAAATCTCATAGAATTCGAAGGAAATAAAAGATGTAATCTTCTAACCACCAGGCGGATTGCATAGATTATTCCGCCTTTTATTATCCACCACTTATACAAAGGGTTCTATCATGAAACCACTCTTCTCTGTTGTTCTCCTTTGCATACTGTCCATACAGCTGAACGCGCAATGGACGAATGGACAGAATGCATCCTACGTTATCGGACAAGCAAACTTTACTGCCAGCACTGCTGCAACAACGGCGGCCGGCTTGAACAAGCCATGGGGTCTTGCTGTCGATGATGTCAATCAAAAGCTCTATGTCGTAGATTGGGGAAATCACCGCGTGCTGCGCTACGCTCTTCCCATCACACAAAATCAACCGTCAGCAGAATTCGTACTCGGACAGGCAGATTTCACGCACGGCAGCGGCAATCGCGGCACTGGCAGTGTCGCCGCCAATACATTGAACTATCCAAAGGGCATTGCTGTGTACCATGATACGCTCTGGGTCTGTGATTACAGCAGCGAACGTGTTCTGCGGTTTGATAATGCGCATGCAATCACTACGAATGGAGCCAACGCCAGCGGCGCATTGGGAGGCGCCTCTGCATTGACCGGATACGGTATCGGCACAGGCCAATCCGGTTTTTATCCGGGCGGCCTCTTTGTGGACAATAACGGCAGCCTTTATGTAATCGATGTCAATGCGAATCGTATTCTTCGATTCAATAATCCATCGGCGAAAGCAAGCGGCGCGAATGCAGACGGTGTATTGGGCCAGCCCGATTTTACAGCCACATCGGCGGGGACAACAGCATCGACAATGAACAATCCGTACGACGGCACATTTATCGGAACGGCGCTTTTTGTGGCAGATTACAGCAACCATCGCGTCCTTAAATTCAGCAATGCAGCATCGGCTGCAAACGGCGCAGCTGCAGACGGCGTGCTTGGCTCTGCTGATTTTACAACGGCCTGGAACGGAACCGATGTTACGTGGCTCATCAATAATGCAGAAAAAGCAACGGGATATCCAGCAGGCCTCGCAGGAACAACGAATGGCGAGCTGTTGGTGTGCCAAAATCTGCCGCGCATTTCCATTTTTGAGAATGCAGTTTCCATTGCAAATTTCAGTTCCGCCGATAAAGTACTCGGACAACCGGACTTGAACACGATCAATAAGGCAACAACACAAAGCAGTTTTCCCGGAGATATGCGCGATATTGTCTACAGCAATGCACTGAATCAACTCTTTGTCGCCGATTTCGACGGCAACCGCGTGCTGGTCTTCAACAGCACTGCAACCGGCGTTGCACAAACAACAGAAACGCCCCGCCATTTCGGACTTGCTCAAAATTATCCGAATCCTTTCAACCCTTCGACAGTCATTCATTATCAGCTCGCAAAAAACAGCAGGATCAGTTTGAAGGTTTTCGATCTGCTGGGAAGAGAAGTCGCAGCGCTGGTCGATGGAGTAAAGCCTGCCGGCACTTACACTGTGACTTTCAGCGCTGTCAATTTGCCGAGCGGCGTATATTTTTACCGGCTTACGGCAAATGCAATCCAAATGGAAAAAGGGGATGCAACCACGTTTATTGAAACGAAAAGACTGCTCCTGTTGAAATAGTATCAAGTGATGTCAAAATATTTTCTTATCTTATAGTTTTATTTTCCGGATCCAGTGCATCTATTCACTTTACTAATCCACTGGATCCGGACGTATTTTTTTTTAACAAGCATTGCATATTATCCGTATCGAAGGGCGGCAGGTGCGCTTGGCCTGTCCTCGCTTTATCGAAAGAAGACGTTATGGACACTCCATGTTTGAACGATAAAAATATATATCCGGATGACGAAGTATTGACTCGATATCTCGGCAGAACGAAAAATGCATGGGATTCTTTTATGGATTTGCTGAAAACCGACTATCCCCTCTTTTCGACTGAGTGGAGATATTATAATGACGGGAAGAGATGGTTGTTCAAAACGACCCAAAAAACAAAAACGATTTGCTGGACATCCGTATGGGATAAATTCTTTAGAGTTACTTTCTATTTCAGCGCTAAAGCCGGGGAAACAATAAAGAAGAGTGCGCTGGATGAAAAATTGAAAGCCCAATTTTTAAATTACGGAGGAAAATTAAAAATCAGGCCTATAACTATTATTGTTAAGAAAAAATCCGATTTGAAAATTTTAAGGGAATTGATAGAACTCAAAGAAATAATCAAATAATCGGTAAATTTTTAATGCATTCTTTTAAACTGTCTTTCAGCAGAACGCACATCAGAGTGTGATCCTCCTTCGGAAAAAGATTTCAATATGAACGAAAAAACATGCACTCGAGAACGGCGCTTTTATATAACAATTGAGGCTGCACGCAGGAAACACAATTCATGAACATGACAGCAATACCCTTTGACGTCAACGACGAAAAACTCAGGAAGACATTTTTCGACCGGCTCATTGCCGATTGCATTGCCGGCCTCCCTGAGAATGCTCGTCCCCTCTGGGGCAAAATGACTCCGCAGCATATGATCGAGCATCTTGTCTGGGCTTTCGAGTGCTCAGCCGGCAGACTACAGCTTCTCTGCCGTACACCGGAGAACCTGATTGATCGGGTAAAGAGGATCCTCTATGACCAACGGCCAATGCCTCATGATTTTAAGAATCCCTTGCTTGGCGAGAACCCGCCTCCTTACCGGTTCTCCGCCATGACCGAAGCAAAGGCCGCTTTGTTTATCGAGATCGCTCGCTTTATCGATCACTTTCTCAAAGAACCGGATGCGGTTCATGTCCATCCTATATTCGGTCCGCTTGGAGCGGAAGAATGGCATCGGGCTCAGTTTAAGCATTCTTACCACCATCTGCAGCAGTTCGGTCTCATCGAGCAATTCGGAAATGTTTCCACTTAAAAAACGGAGCAATCATCAACGAAGCAAACCGCAAGCGATGTTCGCAGCGGACATTACGGCCGGACAAAAGCTGCCTGAAGTCAAATCTCAAATGAAAGTTTATGAAACGACTCTCTTTTAGATCACGAGAAGATTTCAGAAGTTGGTTATCCGAAAATCATTCGAGCGAAGAACCGATCTGGATAGAATATTATAAAGACGGGAGCAAAGGAATCAATTACGTTGAATCCTTAGAAGAAGCGCTCTGCTTCGGCTGGATCGACTCTCTCATCAAAAAAGTCGATGAACGGATTTATCTCAGAAGATTTTCTCTACGGAACAACAAGAGCAAATGGTCGAAGGTCAACAAAGCCCTCGTCGCGAAATTAACGGCGGAAAGAAGAATGACCAAATCCGGAATTGAGAAAGTTGAATCTGCAAAAATCAACGGAACTTGGCACAACCAGAAAAAAGAGTTATCACCCGGCCGGAAAGACAAAATGACCGAGATGTTCCTCGGCATTATTAAGAGCGATGCAAAGTTGTGCAAACTATTCGAACAGAAAAGCAAGAGATTGAAACGGCTTATTGCAGCTTATTACTTCGACGCAAAAACGGAAGAAACCCGTAAACGCAGAATAAAACGAATTTCCGGTTTTTTGCAAGGGGAAATCAGCATTTTATAAAATAAACCGTTAAAGGATAGTTGAATTTTAAAACCGGCATCTATGCTGGATGAACGCTGTAGAATAACGAGCGGGCTGTTTCTGATTCCGATTAAGAAGAGGCAGGTCAATTCACAGGTCAGGAGTCATCCTGCATAAAATTATGTTCCATGAGATGAGATAACGAATAATCCACCTTAAAAAACAAAACCACTCACAAGCACTATTACAAACACATGAAGGAATAACTATGAAGCTCTTCACACGTATTGTTTTCGGATTTAATACACTCTATCAGATAATTGTCGGTCTCATGGCACTGATTTTGCCTGCAATAATCATAGAAATTTATCAAGGCACTCCGGAAGAGCAGCATCTTGCGATACTCCGAGCCGCTTTCAGAAGCCTTGGGATTCAATATAATTTTGGGCGGTGTTATCTCTGCTTTGATTGCCAAAAATCCGAACAAATATCCGATACTCCTCCCTTTGATGGGATTGCTGAGCATTTTGACAATTATTTGCTGGTCAATTGCATGGGGCGCCGGTGAAATGCAGTTCAGCCAATTTGCACTCGATATAGTTGTTCAGCTCATTATACTCGTTGCTGTCATACTGAATTATCCTCTGGCAAAGAAAGCATCTGTGTAATTGCAGAGACACGAACGCTAAAAGGGCTGTACAAGAGAAGCAAGTGTACAGTCCTTTTACCCTAATGCTGCACATTGGAATTTAATTTATTGATTCCTGAAATGATGCAGGATATACTAAGAGAATTAGATTATGAAGAGGAGTAAATATGAGAATAAGATTGAATTTCCTTTTTTTTGTTATGATAGCATTCGCTGCTTGCAGCTATCATTCCAGCGCGCAAGAAAACGCCGGCTCGAGCTTACATCAAAAGGGAATATCGAATGATGTATTATGGAATAAAATAGTCGACATCGTTGTAAATAAATTAAGTGTCGATAGAACCCTGGTGACGCCGGAAACCTCGTTCAAAAAAGATCTCGGCGCCGACGACCTTGATATTGTCGAATTGATTTTGAAATTCGAGGAAACATTCGATATTCAAATCCCCGATCAAGACGCGGATAATATCACAACGGTCGGCGAGGCGTATCGTTACATAGAAGGCAGGATAAAGTAAACTATAACAATATACATGTATTCGATATAATAACCCGGAATGTTCCCGATATGCGTTATACACTGTAGTCCCTTTTTAACTCTGTCATCGCTTTTTGAACCGGAGATACTTGGTGCATAGAACGAAAGACTATTGAATGACGTTGGCAGCGAAAAGAGTTGTGGATTTTCAATATCCGGATTTTGATACAGGCATCTTCATCACAATTGGAATGAGCGCATGATCACATGGCATATCGTCGATTCTGAAAATCCGGATCAAATATACGCCCGTGTTTCTTTCGGGCAATCAGCCGCCGATAATCAGACCGGACTGGTTACGATCGACACAGACTCGGATGAGATCAGAAACTTCATCACATATTATCTTGCAGACCCGCTGAACAGCGGACGCGTCTATATCGAAGGTCTGGGGGTATGCCGCGGTCCGCATTGGGATAACCCCGAACAATTTGAATACGCAATGGCCGTGCTCGGCTTCCATTTTCCATCGTTCGGGACTAAAAAAAAATCCTGATAGACAGTTGCGGAGTTCCCCGGTGTTCGTTCATCCGATATTCGCAAAGAAGCGTGCCGCTAAAATGCAGTGCTTGAATTTATTATTGAGACGTTCATTCCCGGTGGAATACGCGTCTTTTGAGAAAATTCATATTCCATTTTAGGTGGATTCGTCGGTCCTTTTTGCCGCTCCTGAGTTCAGGTTCATGTACGTATCGTTATGTACTTTTGAAACCTCATTCGACGAAAGAGCGTATAACAAACTAAAACAAGATTCCACACCGATGGAGTTTACATGCCGAAAATCACGACACAGCGATATTATGTTTGGACTCTGTTCCTGGGCGTTTTTCTCACCTTCAGCGCCTGCGCGCATGAAGACTCCACAAAAGCGATCCATTTCAAAAATGGATACAAAGAGTATCATTATGGAATTCCATTCTTGTATCTGAAAGGAACCGATTACGAAACCGGACTGCAATACGGAACTCTTTTAAAAGTCGAGCTTTATGCAATGCACGAGGATTTTGAGAAATTCAAAGAACAGATGATGGAAAACGAGATACGCTATCTGCCCTGGTATAAAAGAATAATCGCCAATCTCTTTGGCGGAATGATATGGAAACACAAGATAAATACATATGCCGGCAAACTTTCTCCAAATATCGAAGACCAAATACGCGGAGCATCGGAGGGTTCAGGCCTGCCGGAATCCTTCTTCAGGGAAATTCAGGTGGTCGCCGATTTGTATTCGAACCGCTGCGAGGCAATTGTGATAAAAAAAGGCAATCATACATATCATTGTCATAATCTCGATCAGCCATTACCTGTAAGCCTGATATCAAAATATCCGGTTGTCGTAAATTACGATATAAAAGGAAAACAAAAATATACGGATTTTGGTTTTGCTGCATGCCTGATGATTACTACTGCATGTAATGAATCTGGAATATCGCTATCGGAAAACGGCAATAATAATCCGCTTGAATTCGACAAGAATAACTGCAGTCTCTACTCGGAAAAAAGTAAATTAATTACCGAAACGCACAACCTTAAAGAAGTCGATTCGATTGCTCAAACCCTCAAATTTCCATTGGGCTTAATCTATACGATATCAAGCAGCAAAGAGGAGCAGGCCGTGGTGTATGATTTCCTCGGCTCAACGAAGGCGTCAACCCCCGTTCACAATTATCAATTTGTCGCGAACCGAACGATCTCAAAAGATTTAGGCAAAAAAAGCGAAACAATTTATTCCGGTCAATTCCATGATACATGCAGAGAAATCAAATTTGCCGAGTTGATAGATACTGCCAAACCAAATATCGTAGATGAAGCCATCAGCATTCTCAGCAATACCGATTTTTATCATTACACCGATAGTTTGCCCGTCTACCTCGAATCGCTCCATAATTACGAAACGGACCAATCCGTCATTTTCGATCTGGCCGATTCGACTATTTATTTTACATTTTATGCTCACTTTGCCGCATGGAATAGATGGCTGAAGTATAATTACATTACTCATAAAGTGAGTTTGTATAGAGAAGCAGATCCGAGATTAAACGACCCCTTTCTTGCAAGATTAAATGAACTATACGGAAAGATCGAATCTTGCGACTGGCGGGACAGTGTCAATGTCAGGTCTTTAGTCAATTCGGTAGTAAAGTCTAAGATTGAAAATTACTTTTGTCTCGATTTTTTAGCTTGGAGATATCGCGATTATTATAAACTTCCGGTCGAATCGATGATCTATGCCGACAAGGAAATTGAAAAATACCCGGATGTCATTACCGGTTATTTTAATAAAGGCCGGGCGCTTGAAGCAGAAAACAAACTCCGCGAAGCTGCTGCAGAATATATGTTCGCTCTTGACAGCAGGATTCAATGCGAATATTATTTGGCTGAGACGGATGAACACCTTGCTCTGATCTATTATTCCCTTGGAGAAAAGGACGCCGCAGCCAGGTACGCAGCAAAAGCGCTTGATATACAGTCGCAGTACTGGATGCCTGAATATTTGAAAGATAGAATTCTGAAACTCGAAGCAATAAAAAATAAGACAGACCGATGAAAAGGAATAGCACTCTTCCGCATGAACAACCAGCGGAGCATTTCAGGGAACGACCAAAGGACCCGGCAGGAAATTTTTCCCTATCATAGTGTTTTGCTCGATATAAAGATGCTTCAGCGTCAAAAGGTCGTTTCTTGAGTGACTAAAACGCTCATGAAGAAGTTATTACGGTCATTTTACTGGTGTAAACGGCTTGTCGATTCAACTTTGATTGTTCCCCCATTTTTTCGTATTTTTTGTCAGCGTATATGAAAAACCATCAAACAAAAAGTATTCAAATCGGTTCATTTTTCGTCGGCGGCGGGAATCCACTTGTCCTTATAGCCGGCCCTTGCGTGGTCGAAAACCGGGATATCGTTTTTCAGACTGCCGAAACACTCAAGACAGTTACGGACCGGCTGCAAATTCCATTTATTTTTAAGGCTTCGTATAAGAAAGCGAACCGTACAAGCGGCGATTCTTTTACCACGCTCGGTGAAGAAAAAGCGCTCGCCATTCTGGCGGACGTCAAGCGCGAATTTCAGATTCCCCTCCTGACCGATATTCATTCCCCGGAAGAGGCTGCCATGGCCGCTCAAACGGTCGATGTACTTCAGATTCCTGCATTCCTCTGCCGGCAAACCGAATTGCTGGAGGCAGCCGGAAAAACGGGAAAAGCCGTCAATATTAAAAAAGGACAATTCGTAGCGCCGGAAGATATGTACCTTGCCGCAAAAAAAGTTTCCGGAACCGGCAATGACGCCATTCTCCTGACCGAGCGCGGAACAACCTTCGGCTATCACAATCTGGTTGTCGATATACGCTCGCTGCCGATTATGCGCGCATCGGGGTACCCGGTTGTCCTTGATGCCACACATTCCGTGCAGCTGCCCGGAGGAGCTGTAACACAAAGCGGCGGACAGCCCGAATTTATTTTTCCGATTGCCCGCGCCGGTGTAGCTGCAGGGTGCGATGCGCTCTTCATCGAAACTCATCCCGACCCGTCAAAAGCGTTCAGCGACGCCGCCAGTCAGCTCAAGCTGGATCGTGTAGAGGAACTCCTGGCGCAGGTAAAAGCAATCGACGAACTCGTACGAACATGGTAGACTCTTGTGCCGAAAATTTCATCTTTGAATAGACGGCTCCGCCCGATCAAGTTTCTTCTTCTCGATGTCGACGGCGTCATGACCGACGGCGGAATTTATTATTCGAACAGCGGCGATGAATGCAAAAAATTCAATATCCAGGACGGGTACGGAATCGTCAAGCTGCATCGCGCCGGACTTCAAGCAGGAATTATAACAGGCCGTATTTCAAAAATCGTCGAACGCCGCGCGCAGGATCTCGGCATAACCGAAGTACATCAGAATCTTGAAGACAAGTTGAGCGTGTATGAAGCAATCAAGACGAAATACTCTTTGCAGGATAGGGAAATAGCTTATATTGGAGACGATGAGTTCGATCTGCCGGTTCTTCAGCGTGCCGGATTTTCCGCGGCTCCCGCAAACGGAATGAATCAGGTGAAAAAAAAGGTTCATTACGTCTGCAGCCATCGCGGTGGCGACGGAGCCGTGCGTGAAGTCATCGATATGATTTTAAAAGCAGTAAAGGGTAAGGTATGAAGAGTAAATGGTGAATGGTAAATGGTAAATGGAACTGACAACTGATAACTGATAAATGATAACTAAAATGGCTTCTTCAATAGAAAACGGAAAACTTGTTGTTCGCATCGAAGCAGAAGCGATTGCCGCTCTCGAACATCACATCGACGATAACTTCTCGAAAGCCGTTGAAATGATTTTCAATTCAAGAGGCAGGGTTGTCATCACCGGCATGGGAAAATCCGGCATTATTGCGCGAAAAATTTCTGCAACGATGAATTCGACGGGAACCCCGTCGTTGTTTCTCCACCCCTCGGATGCCCTTCACGGCGACCTCGGCGTTGTGACGCCGGAAGATGTCGTTATTTGCATTTCCAAAAGCGGGGATACGGAAGAAGTGAATAAATTACTGCCCATGCTTAAACAAATCGGCGTCCGAATCATCGCTCTTCTCGGCAATGCAAATTCCATTCTTGCACGTCAGTGCGATATCGTTCTCGATACGGGAGTTAAAGAAGAAGCCTGCCCGCACGACCTTGCACCGACCTCGTCCACAACCGCAGCGCTCGTCATGGGAGATGCACTGGCAATTGCACTGCTGCAAAAACGCGATTTTACCAAGGAAGATTTTGCTTTTTTCCATCCGGGAGGCAATCTCGGAAAGCAGCTGTTCCTCAAAGTCGAATCACTGATGATATCCGGTAAAGACATTCCGATTGTCAGAGAGTCGGTTTCACTTTCCGATGCAATCGTCGAAATTTCATCCAAACGGTTAGGCGCCACGTGCGTTGTGGACGACAAAGGATTACTCGCAGGCATTATCACGGACGGCGATTTGCGGCGCTTGCTGCAGCATACAACGAACATCGCAAACCTTACCGCAGGCCAGGTCATGACAAAGAATCCGAAAACGATTCAGCCTTCCCTCCTCGCAGCGCGCGCGCTTGCAATGATGGAGACGTACAAGATTACACAGTTCGTGGTAGTCGACGCTGATCGCAAGCCCGCAGGCATTCTGCATCTTCATGATCTGGTAGAAGCCGGACTCCATGGAGATTCAACCGTATGATCAGCGGGCGCTCCAGCAAAGTTTTGGCCTTTTTTTCTTTTCTTCTTCTCTTTCCATCGTGCGAAGAAAAAATCAAACCGTCCGTACTCGCCGCAGGCGACAGCCGCTCCCTGCCCCAGCAGGAAAGCTGGAATAGCACAATCACAGTTTCCGATTCGGGACGGATCCGCGCCATCATTCGAGCCGGGAATATCCGCATGTACGATTCAACACAGCAAACGGAACTTCGCAGCGGCGTTTATGTCCGGTTCTTCGGAGCAACTGGACAGGAGACATCGCATTTGACAAGCGATGAAGGCACCGTCGATGAAAATACGAACGATCTGGAAGCTAAGAAAAATGTTCTCGTTGTGTCGAGCGATTCGTCGCACCTGCGTTCGGAACATCTCTTCTGGAGCGACAGGCGCCAGCTTATTTTTACGCCGGATTTCGTTTCCATTACAACTCCCAAAGAAAAACTTCAAGGACACGGTTTTGAATCGGACCAAAACTTGAAACATTATCGTATATTTCAAGTTTCAGGCAAGGCGCAATCACAATGGAACCCGTAAAGCAGAACGATATTTCCTTATGGCTGCTCTCCATTCTGCTGCTTTGTGTTTTACCGGCGGCTCTTCCGGCGCAGAACGGCAAAATGATCGATCTCCGCTCCGCAGACCGCCTCGAGGGAAAAGTTATCAACGGAGAAGAGGTTCGCGAACTGACCGGCCATGTCTATTTTGTTCAGCCGATGGAATCCGGCGGATTGGTTCATGTATGGTGCGACAGGGCGCTCCGGTACGTTGTTCAAAATAAAATAGAGCTTTTCGGCCGCGTCAAAGTCGTCCGCGACAGTTCAACGCTGTTACTCGGACGAGGGCGTGTATTACGGCAACCGCCGCTACATGGAGACATTCAGCGGCGTACGACTTGAACGCGGCTCCACAATCTTGACATCAAAAATCGGCAAATACTATGTGGATGCAAAACATTCCGAGTTTATAGAAAATGTTGTCCTCGTCGATTCAAACTCCATCATTACCTGCCGCGATCTGCAGTACTTCGAAGAATCCCGCCAATCAATTGCTCTCGATTCAGCACATGTCATCGATCGAACGAACGGGACAAATATTTACGGGGATTCGCTCTTGCATTCAGAGATGACGCAGTTTACATCTGCCGCCAAACATCCGCGCCTCGTACAATTCGATACATCTGAGAGCGGCATTATCGATACGACGGTTATCACTGCTGTTCTGATTCACTCTTATAAAGATTCACTCGAACGCGTCCTTGCCTACGACAATGTTCAGATGATTCGGGCCGATATGGCTTCCCGATGCGGGGAAGCGACGTTTCTGGTCAAAAAAGACAGCATTATTCTCCGCCAACGGCCGGTCATCTGGAGCAGCGACAATCAAATTACCGGCGACTCAATTTTTATCCGTCTGCAGAATAAAAAATTAAAGCGTCTTTATGTCCACGGGCACGCGATGGCAGTTTCGCCGGCAGACTCCCTGCGTCCTGCGAGGTTCAATCAATTGACCGGCCGTCAATTGATGATGCACTTCTCAGCAAATAAAGTGCAGCAGATCGATGTGTTTCAAAATGCGACGAGTTTTTATTATATCTATGATAAGAAAGATCCGAACGGCGCCAATAAATCCAGCGGCGACAAAATTCATATCTATTTTAACAAAGGGGAAATCGACCGTATTAAAGTCGTCAGAGACGTGGAAGGCCAATATTTTCCCGAAAAAATGCTGAACAAGCGGGAATCGGAATATAACCTGGACGGTTTCCGGCTGCTGGATAATAAACCGAAACGCACCGGGATTACAATTGTGAGCCAATGACATTCATGACAAGAAAAGAAGAAAAATCATCGTCCGAACATATTCCTCCCGCAGACACGGCAGTGCGAAGAGTGCTGTGTTCCGAATCACTCGTGAAGCGGTACAAAAAACGCGTTGTCGTGAACGATGTCAGCATCGATGTACGGCAGGGAGAAATCGTGGGCCTGCTCGGGACCGAACGGAGCCGGCAAAACGACGACGTTCTATATGATCGTCGGAATGATTCGCCCGAACGGCGGAAAAGCGTTCCTTGAAGAAAGGGAAATCACGACATTGCCGATGTACAAGAGAGCACGGCTCGGCATCGGTTATTTGCCGCAGGAAGCTTCTGTCTTCCGCAGGCTTTCGGTTCATGACAATGTTCTTGCCGTTCTTCAAACAACTTCTCTCTCCAAAAAGGAACAGGAAGAAAAATGCATGCGGCCTTTTGGACGAATTCGGGCTTCTTCAAGTTCAAAAGAGCCCCGGCTACGTACTTTCCGGCGGAGAACGCCGGAGGACCGAGATCGCCCGTTCGCTGGCTTTGGATCCGAAATTCATGCTCCTGGACGAACCATTTGCAGGCATCGATCCGATCGCCGTTGAAGATATTATGCATATTGTACTAAAATTGAAGGAGAAAAACATCGGCATTCTTATTACGGATCATAACGTTCATGAAACCTTGTCGATTACCGACCGGTCCTATCTCCTGTTCGAAGGAAAAATATTAAAGTCCGGAACAGCCGAATACCTTGCAAATGACCCGGAAGCTCGTAAATTATATCTTGGAGAGAATTTTAAACTCGACCGGTACGAATAAAAAAACTGAAGCATAGGCAAGTTCCGGAATATCACGGACCGGCAAACGCATCAATTGAATTGAAAATCACATACTCATCAATTATACAATCGCCTATAAATCTTATGGTCATCGTTCTCGAAAATAACGTAACAGAAAAACAAATCGAAGATATCATCCGCGTCCTTCAAGAACATGGATTCGATATTCACCGCTCCACAGGCATTGAGCATACCGTGCTCGGCGCTATCGGCGTCCATCCGGAATACGATCACCGGCAGATAGAAGTCCTTCCGGGAGTTGCAGAGGTCATCCGCATTACGGAGCCGTTCAAGCTTGCGAGCCGCGCTTTTAAACGGGAAGGATCGGTTTACTCAATCGGAGGAGTCGTGATCGGCGGAGATGCCGTCGTCGTTATGGCGGGACCGTGCTCCGTTGAGAGCGAAAAACAAATTTTTACAGTTGCACAGAAAGTATCCGCTGCAGGCGCAAAAATTCTGCGCGGAGGCGCATACAAACCGCGCACGTCGCCGTATTCCTTTCAAGGAATGGGCGTGGAGGGACTTAAACTTCTCCGCGCTGCCGCAGATGAATACGGACTGAAAGTCGTTACGGAAGTCATGGACCGAAGCCAGATCGACGAGGTGGAAAAATACTGCGATATTTTGCAGATCGGCGCCCGGAACATGCAGAACTATACATTTCTCAAAGACCTCGGAAAGGCATCGAAACCTGTCATGCTCAAGCGCGGCCTTGCAGCAACTATAGAAGAATGGCTGATGGCTGCGGAATATATTTTGTCCGGCGGCAATCAACAGGTTATTCTCTGCGAGCGCGGCATACGCACGTTCGAAACAGCGACGCGAAATACAATGGACATCAGCGCAATTCCTGTCATCAAGAAAAAAAGCCACCTGCCCATATTCGCAGATCCATCGCATGGAATTGGAATTCGGGACAAGGTTATACCGATGGCGCGCGCTGCTGTCGCTGCCGGAGCGGACGGCATTATGGTGGAGGTCCATCAGGATCCGGATCACGCATTATCGGACGGCGCACAATCGCTGTTCCCCGATCAATTCGCACAGATGATGAAAGAAATTCGTTTGATCGCTGCAGCAATCGGACGAAGCATAGCATAACGAAGCTCATGCCGCGCCGACGCTCACAACAGATTCCGTTCCGAAATATCACCGTTATCGGTGTCGGGCTTATCGGCGGATCGCTTGCTCTCGCAGTCAAGCAGCGTTTTCCTTCCGCCCGCATCACGGGGGTCGATACTATCAAGGTTCTCCGCCGCGCCGTACAGCGAAAAGCAATCGATATTCCGGAACAATCTCTCCAGCGCGCCGTTTCCGGCGCCGATCTTGTCATTGCGGCAGCTCCCGTCGATCAAATACTGCGATTGCTCCCCATGATTGCAAAATACTGTACACCACGGACGATCGTGACCGATACCGGCAGCGTAAAAGGCGCCATTACGGAAAAAGCCCGGACGTTCTTCCCTGGGGGCAATTTTATCGGCGGACACCCGATGACGGGCGCGGAATTTTCAGGCATCGATGCCGCACACCCGCTTCTTTTTCAAAATGCCATCTATCTCATCACGCCCTCTGCGGAAGCAACCGGACAGAATACAAAGAAACTTGCGCAATTTTTTTCGGCGCTCGATGCACGCGTCGTTGTTCTCGATCCGAATGTCCACGATAAAGTTGTTGCGGCGGTCAGTCATGTACCGCAGCTCGCAGCTGTGGCTTTGATGAACATGGCCGGGCGCAGGCATCCGCGGCACCTCGGATTAGCTGCCGGCGGATTCCGCGATATGACCCGTATTGCATCGAGCCGATTCGAGATGTGGCGGGATATTCTTCAGGCGAACAAACACGATATTGCCGAAGCATTGGATTTGTATATCTCATTGCTTCGCCGCATCGCACGCGATGTACGGAGGGATCCGCGAAGGCTGAAAAACGATTTTAAATCTTCACGTCTGCTGCGCTCTCGCATCCCGCCCTCCATGAAGGGTTTCCTTTCTCCGCTGGTCGGCCTGCCTGTGTTTGTCGATGACCGGCCTGGACAGCTTGCACGGCTTACCACACTTCTTGCAAAGGCCGGCTTGAACGTCAAAGATCTGGAGCTCTTGAAAGTACGCGAAGGGCGCGGAGGAACTTTTTTGCTTTCATTCGAAAACAGATCGGCAGCTAAGAAAGCTCAAGCCATATTACGCAAGGCAAAATTCGAGACAGGCGGACTCTAAACACAAAAGCCCCGATTAAAGAATCGAGGCTTTCCGGTCATTCTTCACAAATTTATTGATTTGCGGCTGTATCCGGAGAAGATTTTGTTTCCGGTTTTGTTTCTGTTTTTGTTTCGCTTTTCTTTTCTTGTTTTTTCGTTTCCGTTCCTTTTGAACTTGCAGAGGGGGAAGAATTCGATTTTTTGTAATCCGTCTGATAAAACCCGTTTCCCTTAAAAACCAGTCCTGCTCCGCTGGAAAGCAAACGTTTTAATGCAGGTTTAGCGCATTTCGGGCAAACCGATAAGGGCTTATCTTTCATGGATTGAAGTTCCTCGAACTCATGACCGCAAGACCTGCATCGATATTCGTATGTCGGCATTTTGTCTTTAATCCTTTCGCATATCCAATATACAGCCGTTTTGCTAAGAATTCAATATAAGGCGATAAATGAGCCGGATGCATACAATATTAACACGCTTAAGTTATGATTAAAATTTGAGACACTTCAAATAATGGCGTATCAAAGACTATAAACAAAAGGACCAAAGAACTGACCCGAACGAGATATCGGCGCGGCAGCACGGAACAATTGCAGCACACCGGACATTGTGGCCCGGGAACCCTTTCTCTTTCCTTTCCGTTGTATTCATCAAACCTAAAAAAGGAGGTACTATGTTCACAAAATCTATACAGGAAGCAATCAACGAGCAAATCAACAAGGAACTGTATTCGGCTTATCTCTATCTTTCAATGGCGGCTTATTTTGAGGGGCAGAACTTCGGCGGTTTTTCGAATTGGATGAAAATACAATATCAGGAAGAGACGGCACATGCTATGAAATTCTTTGCCTATCTTCATGACCGCGGCGGCACTGTCATCTTAAAAGCAATCGCTCAGCCGCCTGTAAAATTTAAAACTCCCCTTGATGTTTTTAAACAAGTCCTCGAACACGAAAAAGAAGTGACCGACTCGATCAACAAGTTATACGAACTGGCGTTGAAAGAAAAAGATTACCCAACGCAGTCCGCTCTGCAATGGTTTATCAATGAGCAGGTTGAAGAAGAGAAAAATGCAGCGAGTATTATTCAGACATTGGAATTAGCAGGAAATGCTCCAGTCAGCGTTATGATGGTCGATCGTCAATTGTCCGCACGCAAGGCGGGTTGATAACTGCCGCAAACATTTACAAAAATGCCGCCCTTCGAAATCATGGAACCATGGTTCGAAAAAGCGGCTTTTTTATGTACTTTTCTATACGAGCTTTAATTCTGCAAGATAGGCGTCGATGGCGGAATGCTCGTCCGGTGACAGCTTAAGATCGGCTGCACGCACATTCTGAATCGCTTGTTCTTTATTCCTCGCGCCGGCCAGAACTGCAGTAATGCCGGGCTGATCGAGAACCCACCGCAGAGCCACTTGTCCGAGAGACGCATTTTTGCTTTTTGCAACCGGCAGAATTTTTTCCAGAACTATGTTCGTGCGTTTGATATTTTCAGCCGTAAAATATTTATGTGATGCCCGGTGATCTCCTTTTGCGAAAAAATAGCCCGGTTTTATTTTTCCCGTCAGCAGGCCGCGTTCCATCGGACTATAGGCCAGAACACCTTTTCGCGTTTCGATACAATATGGAATAATATCTTTTTCAATACCCCGTGTAAGCATACTGTAGGGCACTTGGTTGGAAACACAATGCACGACTTTCTCTGCTGTTTTGATCCATTCAACGGTATAATTACAGACTCCCGCAGAGCGGACTTTCCCTTGATCGATCAGCCGCTGTACGGCTTCCATAGTTTCTTCAATGGGCGTCGTTGAATCATGCCAGTGAATCTGGTAGAGGTCGATATAATCGGTCTTTAAACGGCGAAGGCTGTTCTCGCATTCATCGATGACGCTTTCTTTCCCGGCATATTTATAGATATCGATTTCCTTGCCTGCATTATTCCTGCTCTTGAAGTAAAATGTTCCTCTGGTGTCGTCCCAGCGCAAACCGTATTTGGTCAAGATCTGAATGCGGTCGCGCGGAATCCCTTGAATTGCCTCGCCTACAATTTCTTCGCTCGCTCCCTGTCCGTAAATCGGCGCCGTATCGACCGACGTCGCGCCTAAATCGATCGATGCCCGGACTGCCTCTATCGATGCACGTATATCCGTACCGCCCCACATCCACCCGCCCGCCGCCCATGCGCCGAATATCACGGCTGAAAGTCTTAAATCCGAGTCGCCGACTCTGCTGAATTCCATGTCTTTATTCCTTTGTATATTTCCCCAATGTAAAAACACCGTTGAGAGTATAACACTCGATAAAAGATATTTGTTTCCGCAGGGATACGAGCAAAAGCATCCGCCGCGACTCGAAGAGGGATGCGGACGAAGCCAAAGAGGATGCCGGCTTATTTCAGCTTTGTCTTCAAAGCTTTGCGAACGCAGGGAGGGACAAAAGAATCGACATCGCCGCCAAGCCGTGCAATTTCGCGGACGAAGTTGGAACTGAGATAGGTATACTTTTCATTCGGCATAAGAAAAATTGTTTCGACCCTTTGATTCAGCTTTCTATTCATCAGCGCCATCTGCAGTTCGTATTCGAAATCGGTCACCGCGCGCAAGCCGCGGACGATCGCAACCGCTCCGCGTTTCCGCACATAATCGACCAGTAAGCCGTGGAATGCGTCGACTTCCACATTCTTGAATTTTTTTGTCGATTCACGCAGCAGCGCTACTCGTTCTTCTTCCGTAAAGAGCGGATTTTTAGTCGAATTATTGGCCACGGTAATAATAACCTTGTCGAACAGCGATAGTGCACGTTCTAAAATATCGATATGTCCATTGGTAACGGGATCGAACGAGCCGGGATAAATTGCTGTTTTCATGGCATTTCTCCAGTTGCGGCAAACGGTACTTTTGCCTGTAAAATTAAAACGATGGTTTGTCCGAACGGTTTTTTCAAAATATCGTACATTGTCTCGTCAAGATCAATCGCCGATTCCCTGCTATGTTCCATAAAGACATAAGTTCCGTTTCTGAGAACACCCGATTGAAAAATGGCTTTCGGAAGAGCGCCTATCGATTCCAGTTTATACGGCGGATCCGCAAATACAAGGTCGTATGGGCGGTGCGCATTTTTAAGATACCAGAATACATCGGCTTGATACCATGTGCATCGGTCGCCGCATCCCAAATTATCGACGTTTTTTTGAAGTATGGCCAGCGATTTGGGAGATTTTTCTATAAAGGTGACCGACGCCGCACCGCGGCTGACAGCTTCCAATCCGAGGCTCCCGCTTCCTGAAAAAAGGTCGAGAACGTCGATGCCGTTTAAATCGATGCGGTTGGATAATATATCGAACACTGTTTGCTTCACACGATCGGTTGTCGGGCGTATGGAGAGATCGGGCATTGTGAGCAGCGTCCGTCCGCGGTAGGTTCCGGCAATAATCCTCATGCTGTTCGCAGCGCTAATCCGATCACTGATGCAAATTGACAGTTCTTTTTCCCGAACGACTCCCGAAGTTTCTCGTTTGCTTTCAGATTGCGGAGGGCGTTGAGTGCGAGCGTCTGCTCAATACCGGTTTCCTTGCGCAGGGATACTACAAGATTCTGGCTCACTTCAGTGCCGTGCAGCAGCAGAGCGGCCGGAACGCTGTTCTCTCTCTGCTTCCAATAACGTAAATATTCTTTTATATATTTTGCAGGGGCAGCATCATCGCCGTACTGGAACGAACGATAGTCGGCCATTTCTCCGTTATGAATGACGCTCGCATCGAGTGAATGTTCACGTACGCCGATGTAAGCAATATCGTGTTCCAGAATTTCCGGATAGTTTACCAGCAGGGTTTTTTCCGCACTGAAATGATCGATATCGATAATATTCAGTTTCAATTTCGCTCCCTTGCAGACACTTTGAAGAAAAACAGCCAGCGACCGATGGACGGCAACCATGAATGCTTGCTGCGAAGAACTTTGAAGCGAAGGCAGCCGGTGAGTATCGATGACATAATCCTTGCTGTTTGCATCGGGAAGGTACTGTTCTGTCTCCCAGCGCAGATATTTTTTTAATCCCGCATCATCCAGAGAAGTGTCGACGGGAATGATATTGATAAAAACCGATGAAGGAGGAAGTGCAAACGAGACGTTTTCTGCCGAAATTTTATTTATCCGGATGATATTCCGGATTTCTCCGGCAAGCGCCGCTGCATGTGACGGGTTTACATGGAGACCGGCGCCGGGATGAAGGAAATCGATTTTCGTTTCCGATTCCAAAAGCTGTGTCACGATAACTTTTCGGCCGTGTTCGATTTCCGCGAACTGCATCCTGCCGTGGAGAAACGATATTCCGAGATAGCGAATAGTTTTCATCTTCGCGCCTGCCTTAATGAATTGAGATGAGTGCCCTAATCTTTTCTAATCGTTTAGGGGTTATGCCTTTTACCTCCAACAACTCGTCGATCGAAGTAAACCTTCCCTCCGTCGCGCGGCGTTCAAGAATCCGCCCGGCAAGTATTTCACCGATTCCCGGCAGATCGATCAATTGTTCTTTTGTTGCCGTATTAATATCGAGTTTTTCCAGAGAGTCCGCCTTCCCCGCTTCGCTCGCATCCTCTCTTTTTTCTGCCTGCTCATCGGTCCGTTCGTTGAGCGAGGCAAATGTGCTGTCCTGCGCACGATATTCGAATTGGGGGCCCGATGGAATAATCTTTTGATAGAACCGGATTCCCATGCCGCACAGCAGCGTCACGCTCAGAAAGAGAATGACTTTTCTTTCCGTCTTTGTTAATGCAAGCCAGTCTGCTATGCGTTTCAGCATACATTTCAGGAAAAGACATCCTTGACTTTGCCGAAAAACGAACGTTCGCTGCTCCGCCTTTCCTCTTCCGTCGGGGAGATATGCTCGCCCTTTGCAAGCTCTCTCAACAATTCCTTTTCTTTTGAATTCAATTTCGATGGAACCCAGATATTCACCCTGACAAGCTGATCGCCGCGTCCGTAATTATTCAAATGCGGAATGCCCCGTTCTCTCATGCGCAGCATCCTTCCGGCAGGCGTGCCGGAATCGATCACGAGTTTTGCCTTACCGGACAATGTCGGAATCTCGACTTCACCGCCGACAACCGCCGTCGGGAAACTGATCCAGAGATCGAAAATAATATCGTCGCCGTTTCGCTTGAAAAATTCATGCGGTTCCTCTTCGATGACGACCATGAGATCTCCTGCGGGACCGTTCCGCCGACCCGCGTTGCCTTGGCCGCGAAGGGGAATATAATTCCCTTCCTGCACACCTGGAGGAACTGTCACCTTAATCGTCGACTCGCCATGTACGCGTCCTTCACCGTCGCAGGCGGAACACGGGTCCTTGATGACGGTCCCTTCCCCGCCGCAATTGAGACATGCCGTTATATTGACAAACTGTCCGAACATCGAACGCGAGACCTGCCGCAATTCGCCGGTCCCGCCGCATTGCGGACAGGAAGACTTTCCTCCGGAGGTTTTCGCCCCTGAACCGCTGCAGACATCGCATTTTTTCTGCCGCTTGACCTTCAATTTTTTTTCGGTCCCTTCGGCAATTTCTTCCATTGTCAGTTTGAGATGAACCCGCAAATCCGAACCGGGCTGTCCGTGAGACTGGCCGGAAGACCGTCTTCTCCCGCGCCCGGATGAACCGAACATTTCATCGAAAATAGAACCGCCGCCGAACCCGCCGGAAAAAATATCGTTAAAGGCGCTGAAAATATCGTTCGTATTTGTAAAATCGTGATAGTTTGTTCCGCGCAGCCCGTCATGGCCGAACTGATCGTACCGCTGTCTTTTTTCCTGATCACTGAGTACTTCGTACGCCTCAGCGGCTTCTTTAAATTTTTCTTCGGCTTCCTTATTTCCTTGATTGCGGTCGGGGTGATACTTCATTGCCATCTGCCGGTACGCTTTTTTAATTTCATCCTGCGATGAAGTGCGCTGAACACCGAGCACTTCATAAAAATCTTTCTTGATCATGTCTTTTTCCTGTTCGGAGCATGTACCGGCTCTTCAGCGGGAGCCGTTGAAACAACCACTTTCGCATGCCGGAGGACCCTGTCATTGATCATATACCCTTTTTCCACTTCCTGAATAACCGTGTGCGGCGGAACGTCTGCACGGGGGAACTGCATCACGGCATCGTGAAAATCGACGCTGAATTCTTTCCCTTCCGTGAGGAACGCTTTTACACCGCGTCCTTCCAGCACTTTTGAAAATTTTTGATAAATCAGCTCGATGCCCTTCAGCAGCGCATCGTAGTCGGTGTTTTCCCTGCTCTGCTTGAGCGACCGTTCGAAGTCGTCCATAACAGGGAGCAATTCTTCCAGAAGGTCTTCATTGGCGTATTTGAACACGGAAGCCGCTTCATTTTCCGTGCGCCGTTTGTAATTTTCAAATTCCGCCGCCTTGCGAAGCATTAAATCTTTATAATAATCTATTTGTTTCCTGGCTTCCTCGAGCTCCGGAGCAGTTTCCTTCAATTCCGGGACGGTCTCATTTTCTTTTTGTTCTGCTGCGTCCAGTTTATTTTCTGTATTGCTTTCACTCATAGTTTTCCTTACGAGATCTTCCTTTTTAAAGTTCAGCGGAAAGACTTTCATGAAACACTCAACATTCGCGCAATTGCATGTGCGACATAATCGACGAGCGGAATCACTTTCGAATAATTCATCCTCGTCGGGCCGATGACGCCGACTCTCCCTGTCACACCAACTGCATCGTATGTTGCGGTTACAAAGCTGTAATCTTTTGCCGAATGTTCGTTGTTTTCGGATCCGATCGTTACAACATATCCTTCCTGCCGCTCGTCATGTTTTTCCAGCAAATGGACGATGATATCTTCGTTTTCGATCAATTCGATGACACTGCGAAAATTTTTAGGATCGAAGAATTCCGGCTGTTCGATAATATTTTTTTGTACCTCCGATATGGATCCTGTCTTTTTCCTTCATATCGGTAAACAATTGATCCACGGAGTCGATAAATAACCGTACAAGACCGGTCTTCTCGTCATTCATGCCGCGGACACGGTCCGTAAAGGTATCGCGAATTTCCTTTAATGTCAGCCCGGACAGGCGTTCGTTGATGAGCCGTCCGATCCGGTCGAGCAATTCGCGCCTCACCTCCCCGCCGATTTCCATCATGACGGTTCTCACTATGCCCGTGCGGATGGATATGATCACAAGCAGTTTCGAACTTGCAATCGGAATCAATTCGATTTTTTCAAATATGCCGCTGTTCAAATGAGGAGCCGTAACGATACTCAACTGGCGGGATATTTGTCCCAGCAGCTTTGAGGTTTCCTTGAGCATTTCTTCAGCGTCGTTCGCTTGATCCAGATATACCTGAATCCGCATTTTCTCCTCATCCGACAGCTGTTCAACCTCCATCAGATAATTGATGTAAAAACGATAGCCGAAATCGGTCGGTATCCGCCCTGCGGATGTATGCGGATGCGAAAGAAATCCGAGATCTTCCAGATCAGCCATGACGTTGCGGATCGATGCAGCACTTAATCCGGATTCGATATGCTTAGAGATATAGCGTGAGCCCACCGGAACAGCGGTGCGGATATAATTATGAACGACATGCCGCAAAATACTCTGCTCGCGTTCGTTCAATTCCTCTGATGTGCGTTCGTTTTCAACTATCATATTTTGCAAAATCTTAATAAAATTAACCATAAATCGCTGGTTTGTCAAGGTAACGGCAGGCCCGGAGAGAAAGGTCTCCTCATTTCGCTCCCTTTTCTTCAGCGTATGACAAAAGACAAGAATGAGGACTCATTGCATATTTATGCAGCAACATCATCTCAGGTCGTCGAATTTTCCACAAGAGGCTGGATTTTGAACTATTCATTGATTTAATTAGAAGATAGTTTTGATGTTTCTTCTGCGGTTATACTGACCAAAAAAATCATTTTTTTCATAACAAGGAAAGGATTAAAAGACATGCGTTTGGGCATATTAACGGGCGGCGGGGATGTTCCCGGACTCAATTCGTGCATTAAAGCGGCAGCGACACGCATTACGGAAGAAGGACATGAAATGTTCGGTCTGCGCCGGGGCTGGGCCGGATTACTTCATTACAATCCGGAGGATCCTGCTACGCACTCAGATCTTATCGTTAGTTTGGAAAAAAACGTCGTTCGCACCATCGATCGAACGGGCGGTACATTTCTCCATACCTCACGGACAAATCCGGGGAAGGTAAAACCGAAAGACATGCCGGCGTTCCTCAAAGGAAAATTTGAGCATCCGAACGGAACCGAACCGGCAGATTGCACCGCACATTCTCTTCGCGTGCTGGAGCATTTGAAATTGGACGGCCTTATCGCTATCGGCGGCGACGATACGCTGAGCTACGCCGTACGGCTCCATAAAGAAGGGTTTCCGATGGTGTGCATCCCGAAAACAATGGATAACGATGTTTACGGAACTGATTACTGTATCGGCTTTTCAACGGCTGTAACGCGCAGTGTCGATTTTATTCATGCCATGCGTACGCCGAGCGGATCGCACGAACGTATCGCGGTTATCGAATTGTTCGGTCGCTATTCGGGAGAGACTTCTCTTATATCCGCTTATCTTGCGGGCGTCGATCGTGCGATTATTTCCGAAGTCGACTTCGATGTAGAAAAACTTGTAGACTTTCTCATCGAAGATAGAAAGAAAAATCCGAGTAATTACGCCATCATGACAGTCTCTGAAGGAGCTAAACCAGCCGGCGCCGACATGTTCCTTTCCGGCGAAGCAGATGCCTACGGTCATAAGAAACTCGGCGGCATCGGGGAATTCATTGCACGGGCAATCGAAAAACGAACCGGGATCGGAGTGATGTTTCAGCAATTGGGTTACCTCATGCGCAGCGGAGCACCTGACGCTCTCGATAGAATGGTATCGACAACATACGGGTATCTCGCTGCCGACTTGATGCTGCAAAAGCGATCCGGAAGAATGGTTGCGCTTCGCGACGGGAAATATACAACTATCTCCGCGGGCATGATCACCGAAGGGAAAAAGCGGGTCGATGTCGAAGAGCTGTACGATATCGATAAATATAGACCGAAAGTTGCCCACCTGCTCGGCAAACCGATGTTCCTGTATTAAATATCAAAAAAACGCGAATTCTATAAAAAAATCCCCTCGATGCTGAGGGGATTTTTTTTCGCCGGGACAGGAATAATCCAAACTTTGTTTGCTTTATTACACACTATAGAGTACTTTTAATGGAAGTCCGTTACGGAACGCCACCCGTTCACGGATGCAACTTCTCCCTAAGCAACGAATGTGGCATCAATAACAATTGAACGAATCATATGACGCATTATAAAGAATTAGGATTAGTCAATTCGAAAGAATTATTTGCAAAAGCCGTAAAGGGCGGATACGCAATTCCGGCATTCAATTTTAACAACCTGGAGCAGATGCAGGCCATCATAGGCGCATGCGTCGAGACAAAATCTCCCGTTATACTCCAGGTTTCGAGCGGCGCTCGAAAATACGCCAATCAAACCCTGCTCAAACACCTTGCAAAAGGAGCTGTGGAATATGCAAAGGAATTGGGTTGTGCCATTCCTATCGGTACTGCACCTCGACCACGGCGATACTCTTGAGTTATGTCAGTCATGCATCGAATCCGGTTTTTCCTCCGTGATGATCGATGGGTCACATCATCCGTACGATAAAAATGTAGAACTGACCAAGAAAGTCGTGGAATACGCTCACCGTTTTGATGTAACGGTCGAAGGCGAACTCGGTGTGCTTGCGGGAATCGAAGATGAAGTTTCCAGTGCAGTCACGCATTATACAAAACCGGAAGAAGTCGAAGATTTTGTCAAGAAAACCGGCGTCGACTCTCTCGCTATCTCCATCGGCACTTCCCACGGCGCCAATAAATTCAAACCGGAACAATGCACACGTACTCCGGACGGCGTTCTTCTTCCCCCGCCGCTGCGCTTTGATATTCTTGAAGGCGTGGAAAAAAGAATTCCAGGTTTCCCGATCGTTCTGCATGGTGCTTCTTCGGTTCCGGCCGAACTGATCAAGATTATCAACAGTAACGGCGGTAAATTGAAAGATGCAGTCGGCATCCCCGAAGATCAGCTCCGCAAGGCTGCAGCGTCTGCAGTTTGCAAGATCAATATCGATTCCGACGGCCGATTGGCCATGACGGCCGCAATTCGCAAAACGTTCGTGGACAGCCCCGCTGAATTCGATCCCCGTAAATATCTGGGTCCGGCACGCGATCAATTAAAGGCATTATACAAACATAAAATCTTAAACGTCCTCGGCAGCAACGATAAGGCGTAACACTATTCTGTGCATGTTGCAAAAAGATCCCGTTTGCAGCGGGATCTTTTTTTATTCTCTTCGTTCATTTTAAACGGACTTAAGAATATGCTTTACCTTGTGTCTTATCGGCATTCGGCTGTTCCGGCGATGCCTGCAAATTTGTACGTTGGTATTTGATTTTCATCGAAAGACTCGTTACCATTTTAGTTTAGGCGTGAAACTTTTAAGAGCATAAAGGTAAAGAGCAAAAAGATGAACACAGCAAGAGAATGTAACGGGTTGATGTCATTGCTCCTTCCTCCTGCGTTTATAAATATTTTCAACTTCTCGAATAATCCTTTCCCCTGTCCTCCTGCGCTCCGGCTCTTTGACGGACGGGCATCATGATCGAAAGGATGCGGTTTCCCGAACACAGGAAAATCCATCATGAGCAGCCATAAGAACGGACGAAGATGCGCAGTCCGGTCTTCGATGAGCATCATCAATCCCGCAGAAGGCCTATGAGCAATCGAGAGAAAACCGAACGCATCGATGCGGAGTTGAAGAGTCTCAGATTAAATCGCGCACATGCCGTTGTAAGCAATATCAATCGGCTTCTCCTGCGGGAACGCAGTGAACAAAGAATACTTGAAGAATCATGCAGAATTGCAGTCGAGGCTGGTAAAATAAGCATGTGCTGGATCGGGCTTGTTCAAGAGAAGGCGAATATCATGAAGCCTGCCGCATATGCCGGCGCCGTCGATGGATATCTTGAACACCTGCAGCTTGACCTTTCAAACGCTTCGGGATGCATTGAACCGGCCGTAGCCGCAGTTCGAGAAGCCCGGAATATTATCTACAGGGATATCGAGAACGACAAGCGAACGCTTCAGAGCAGGGAAAAAACGCTGAAGCTTGGATTTAAATCCCTGGCAGTTTTTCCACTTCACGCTGCAGCGAAGGTTATCGGAACAATCAACCTCTATACAAATGAAATTGACTTTTTTGGCACAGAAGAGATAGAACTCTACGATAAACTTGCAAAGGATATCTCCTTCGCGCTTGAAATACTGAAAAATGAAGAATCAACACGAAATCTGCAGAGCCAAATCCTGCAAACCCAGAAGATACAGAGTATCGGCATGCTGGCAGGCGGTATTGCACATGACTTTAATAATATTCTTGGAATTATCCTTGCGTACTCATCCCTTTTGGAGAGAGGTATTGACGATAAGAAGAAAATCAAAGACAGCAGCGCTGCCATCACAAAAGCTGTGGACCGCGGTGCATCTCTCGTGAGACAGATTCTCACATTTGCAAGGCAGGCAGATGTTTTATTTCAGCCCTTGAATGTTTCCAATTTTATGCGCGAAGTCGTTTCAATGCTGGAAGAGACTTTCCCTCAAGCGATAGAAATACGAAGGAACATTGAAAGGAATATTCCGTTCATCAGTGCCGACCAAACACAGATACATCAGGCATTGCTTAATCTCTGTGTGAATGCGCGCGATGCGATGCCGAACGGCGGCATACTCAGCATCAAAGCGGAAACTGTCGACCGGAAAATTATCAAAGAACGGTTCCCTGCAGCAGGTCATGAACGATATGTATGCATCTCAGTGTCCGACACAGGAACGGGCATCGACTCAAAAATCGAATATCGAATATTTGATCCGTATTTTACTACAAAAGAACATGGAAAAGGCGTCGGGCTCGGTTTGTCGGTAGTTTATGGAGTAATGCAAACACACCACGGATTTGTCGATATGAAGAGTGAAGAAAACAAAGGAACTACATTCTTCCTCTATCTGCCCTTACCGTTCGATACGGCAAGAAACTAAAGAAGATCCATACGGGGATAACAGCAATGGAAAAACATAAAACAGTAATTCAATAATTATCAAATGGTGAACATGCTCCCTGTTTGCTGGTTTCTCGGCCGGAAACACAGCGAGAAGAGATCATAAACCGAAATGACGGGAGATATTCAAACCGGAAGATATACTGCATAAGGACACGCAAACACAGGTGATGCAGTCAAACGCTTCCCTATGAAGAGGAATCCTCAGATGAAATATTTTCACACGCTGCGCGGGTACGGAATAAATTTTGTCGCGCAATACCCGGCAGTCCTGTCGGGCTGCATTATCTACAGCTACTTATTTGTCTCTATGGTGCGTCTTTTCATCAAAGTAAAAGTCCATGGCGCAACACCGGGAGATATCTATGACATTTTCAGCGCCTTGCCATTTATGTGGCTTCTGGCTGTTTCGCTCGTTAAAATTATCGAATTCCGGACAAAACTTCACAACCAGGAAAAAGAATTGCAAGTGAAAAACATCCAGTTGACGACAATGCATGAAGTCGTTAAAGGCGTTCAGCACCAGGTCAACAATCCTTTGGCAATTATTTCACTCTCCGTCGACCAAACAAAAAGAGCAGTGGAGCATGATCCGGCGCTCCTGAAGAAAATAGAATCTATTGCGAATGCAGCGAATCAAATAACTTCCGCTCTGCAAAAATTTTCAGAAGCTGAACATTACGAATATGAAAATGTAGATAGAAAAGTCGGACCCATAGCGTCCATTCCCGGCTGAACATTGAGTCAGCGTAACGCTGAAAGTATTCAAAGACGGGAACTCTCCGCCGCGGTTGAAGGAGATACCTCCTTTTTCAATGCGGTTTATCTCGATATCGAAGGAACCCGCGGAGATTGACTTTCAATTCGCTGTGCCTTGCAGGGGGAAAATCCGGAATCTCTTCACGAACATTGAACGGCGATCCTCCCCTACGCTGCCGCCTCATTCAGAAGCTTCTCTATAAAGCGGGCTATTGCAGGCGACGCTGTAAGCCCGGGAGATTCAATACCGATTAGATTTATAAATCCGGTCAAGCCGCGCTCTTTTTCATGCGCAATGACGAAATCTTTTTCCGGCTCGCCTTTTCTCTGAAGCTTCGGCCGTATGCCGCTCATATCGGGAGTAAGATCGTCGTCAGCAATCATCGGCAGGATCCGCCGGATGGCATCGGCAAACGTCCTGCGTTTCGTTTCGGCAACTGAATAATCCTGGACACGGTTTCCGAGATACTCAATATCGGGACCGAACTTAAGCCGGCCGTTCCAGTCGAGCAATGCATGAACACCGAGCCCCTCATTCTGCGGCACCGGATAGACAAGCCGGGATAGCAGTTTTGATTTCGACGGCGCGACGGCAAAATATGAACCCTTCACATAATTCAACCTGTATCCTGCCTGATCGATATCGATACCTGCCATTGCGGCAATCGTGTCTGAACCGAGCCCTGCAGCGTTGATAACGATTTCTCCGCTAACCGCAGACCGCGTTCCCCCTTCATCAATCGTCAATTTATATGCGCTTTCCCCTTTTTCGATACCGACAACTTCGCAGCGCATTTGGACCGTAGCACCAAGCGCCAAAGCGCTATGATAATAATACGACATAAGATCGTGGGCGCTGATTACGCTTGTGAGAGAAGAATAGAGAGATCCGAATGTTCGGATGTTGGGTTCCAGTTTCAGCGTGGATGCCTTATCAAGAAACTCGAGATGCACGCCGTTGAGAGCTGCATTTTTTTGAATCCTCTCGAGTTGTGTCAGCTCAGTTTCTGCAGAGGCTGAAATTATTTTCGTTATATTTCGGTATGGGATGTTTTTATTTCTGCAGAGAACGGAGAGCTCCTCGCGTCCCTGAACGCAAAGTGCGGCCTTCAGGCTTCCCTGTCGATAATATATTCCGGCATGAATAACTTCGCTGTTCCTGCTGGATGTTTCCATACCGCAGCGATCATGCTTCTCCAGAAGCAGAAGGTTTGGATGTCTTTCAGAGAGGCGCTGGGCAATTGCAAGCCCGACGACCCCGCCTCCGATGATAATGATTTCGAAATCTGCCATGGACCTCTTTTTCTTGATTTTTAAAGGTACAAAAAGAAAGAAGAAAGAGCATCAAAAAACCTTGATTGACTGATTATGACTCCGTATTTTAGAGTATGAAAATACAGCTACGATGGAATAACGGGAAGGAGGTATGCAATGGGTAAAGGAGATAAACGTTCAAAGCGCGGTAAGATTTTTGCGAAGTCGCACGGTAAATCGCGTCCAAGAAAAACAGGCAAAACAGTAAGAACCGCAAAAACCAAATAAGAAATCATTTCACCTGAGCGGAGGAATTCTTAGGAATCCCTTCGCTCAGCAATGGTCAAACGTATGGTTTTTTCAGAAATTACAGAAGGTATACGCGTCACCGTTCAGCCGATTTATCTGGACGGACAATCCGATTTTCTTGTCAAGAAATTCGTCTTCGCGTATTTCGTCCGGATTGATAATCTATCCCGTGAACCGGTCAAGCTGCTGCGCCGGCACTGGCATATCGAGCACTCCACAGGTAAAACGGAAAACATCGACGGCGAAGGTGTGATTGGAAAACAACCTCAAATCTTTCCAAATAAACGTCATGAGTTACAATAGTTATTGCATACTCGAATCGATGGAAGGGTCGATGGAAGGTTATTACCTTATGGAACGCACCGATGGGTCGTCATTCGAAGTCACGATTCCGCGTTTCCCTCTCCGAGCCGCCGCCAATTAATTAAAAGACAGTGAATAGCAAATGGTGAATAGTGAATGGCAGCCGGAGGCCTGAGAATGTCATCATGCGATAGCATGATTCAATATGGAAACGATAAACAAAATAACTGATAAACCAAAGAACTAATAATATTATAACACCGAACCAAGCACTACGAACTACGAACTTTTTTTATTGCTGAAGTTTCTTGAATTTATAAAATTCTCCTTTTGCGTTCATCAACTGCTCATGAGTCCCGGATTCTATACACATCCCGTGCTTCATGACGACAATTCTGTCCGCATTTCGAATAGTCGACAATCTGTGCGCTACGATGAACGTGGTTCTGCCTTTCACCAGCCGCCCAATCGCCTCCTGAATAAGAGATTCTGAAACTACATCGAGCGCCGAAGTCGCTTCATCAAGCACGATGATTTTCGGATCCCGTATCAGCGCCCGCGCAATGGCAATGCGCTGACGCTGCCCTCCAGAAAGCCGCGCTCCCCGTTCGCCGAGTTTTGTATCGAGCCCTTGAGGCATTTTGGAAACGAATTCGGCAGCATTGGCAGCTTCCAGAATTTCCCAGACCTTTTTGGCATCGACGGCATCGGAGCCGTAAGCAATATTCTCCAAAACCGATCCGCTGAACAGCAGTGTCGTCTGGGGAACAACGGCCAGAAATCGCCTGTACTGCCTCAGGTCCAAATCCTGCATATCTTGTCCATCCAGGTGTATCCTCCCGGCCGTGGGTCTCCGAAATCCAATGACAAGACTCATCAACGTCGATTTTCCCGAACCCGATTCACCTACAAAAGCAACCGACTCGCCGGCTTTCATCTCGAGAGAAAAGTCTTTAACCGCCGGCTGCAGGGCTTTATCATATGCATAACAGACAGCATCGAAAACGAAATGCCCGTCGACGCGTTCGATTTTGCGCTTCCCTTCGTTTTGTTCGATGTCCGGAGATTCAAGAATTTCTCCGATCGATCGGATCGATTCAAAACCGCGGGAAAGTTCAGGATAAGCATTCAGAATCATGTTGACAGCCCCGACAATCATGGCAAAAAAGCTCTGAAAAAGAACGACGTCTCCGACACTGATCATTTTTTTAAATGCAAGGATAGATGTGAACATCAAACATATGAGCATGACGATCTGGAAGGATGTCCATGAAAATGCACTGAAGAGAGCACCGATCACTTCGAGCCGGATGCCTTTGCGCTTTACATTCTCAAGCCGTGAATCCATTTTTGAGACTTCCAGTTCTTCTACCCCATGCGCCCGTGTAATGGGAATCATCTGAATCATTTCAACGACGCTTGCTGAAAGAGACTCTATTTCCGTACGATATTCCCTGTTTCTCGCAGTCATTTTTTTTGAAAACAAGAAGACAAGACTCGACGAAACCGGAACAGATACCAGATAAAACAGAGCAACAAGCGGCTGGCTCATAATGGTGAATGAAAACGCGACGAGGATGGTGAGAACAGCAGGAAAGACGGAATTCATAAGATTACGGGAGAGTATTTCAAGTGTTTCTACATCGCGCAGTATTTTGGTCTGAAGTTTTCCGGACTGGTATGTATCGTGAAAGGAAATTGACAGTTCCTGCAAACGCCGCACAATGGATGATCGCAGCTGCACCTGCATTGTATTCAATGCGCTGCTGAAGACTCTCACATACAGCGTATGCATAGGAATATTTTGCATGATGATGATAAAAAAAATTGCTCCTACCCACCACAAGTCATGGATGGTGTATTTGACCGGATCGCTGATAATGTTAATCATGCGGGCAAGAACGACGGGAAGTATCCAGACAGGAGAATGTTTAATTGCAAAGATGCCGATTGAAATGGCGATTTTGAAATGCTGTCCCCGGTAGAGATACATCAGTTTCCTGAGAGGACTGGCGTTCCGAAACTTCAGCCCGAATTGGTCACGCTCTTGTTCGTGCATTCCTATCATTGCCTTCTATTCCCATTAAAAATGCTTCTTGCTCGAATCAACTGCAAGACGGCCACAAACAAATTCCAGAGATGTTGATCCTCGACCGGTATTTTCCTCACGCAATAAAAACGATTTGCCCTGTCTGGTTCGAAGATCGCCGGTTTCGAACGGCTGCCCGGCAGCCGGATGTCCGGTCATGATAAGGAGAGGAAAATGTCCGCTCATAACGATTCCGATTTCATTTCACTTCTTGAATACGATGCTCGATGCCGGCATTGACCTCTTTCAGTGCACGCACTTTTTGCTCGACCACTGCATAAACCGTCTTATTGACAAACACCGGAGCCGGTTTTTCTATTCCCAGATACATTTCCGCATCTCCTGCAAGATAGTCGCTTGCGGCTGCGGTATAGATTTTTGCGTCATCCAGCGGCCGGCCGTTCACCAGAATTTTTATGAATTCAATTGTACTATCCGGTTTCATTCTCCATTCCGCCCGCAGCCCGGAAGTTTGCACAGCCGGGTGTTTCTCAATATAATATCGAAGGAACCGGCGTATTGCAGCCCCCGGCATAGTAAACGTCACAAGTTCGTTCCGGAACGGGAGTACTTCGAACAAATCACGTTTGGTAATCGAGCCAGCGGAGAGATTCTTGCGCATGCCATGCGTATTCATGAATCCGATATCGGCTGCGGCCGCTTCTCGCTGGGCATCGGCGATAAAGTTGCCTGCATTGCTTTCTCTGCCGCGGCCGATCACCCATCCCGATTTCAACGTTCCAATGACCTCTGCATAATCAGAGTTGATTTTATCATTGAGCGAATCGATCAAATGCGAAAGTGCGGTTTTCGGCCGGCCGGATGGTACTCGCAACGGCAGCAATTTGCCCTCGCAGGCTAAAATCTTGTGCTTTTCAACGGTCAATGTCAGTTCACCGAGATTCTCGCAATTCGACCCGGTCTGAACGATAACGACGCCCTTTACGTTTTTCGGGTACTTTCAAGCGCGTGTGCGAATGTCCACCGACGATGACGTCCAGTCCCTCGACATTTGCTGCAAGAACAGAATCATCCTCCACGCCTTCATGTGTAACCGCAATGATGAGATCGGTCCTGGATCGAAGCTTGTCGATGATACGCTGCGCGGTTTCGATGGGCGGAAGAATAACGATGCCGCTGCTGCTTTTCTTGCTGACCAGAGTGAAAAAATCCTTCGACATCAAACCAAAAATGCCGATGCGCAATCCTGCTTTTTCAAGAACGATATATTCTTCGTTGCCGACCGGAAATTTCCCCGCCGTATCGACAATGTTTGCAGAAACCGCTGGAAATCCCGCTATGTGTACAAGTTTCCGGAGGTTCGCCTGCGAAATATCGAAATCATGATTGCCGATAGTCCATACATCGTAACCGATCATGCGCATCATCGCGAATAATGCCCCTCCTTCAGCCCCTTCGTACGCATATTCGGTGATTGGATTGCCGGTCATGACATCTCCGGCATCGATTAAAAGCACATCCGGTTTGACATGCCGTACGCTGTCGATCTCCTCATCCAATTCATTAAACCCTCCCACGAGCGGCTTCGGCGTCTCTTGAGACCAGAATGCTTGGTGAGGAATAAAATCTGCATGCATATCGTTCGTATGCAATATGGTGATCGTTCGCGGCTGTCCGGAGAGAAGAGAAGCGGATACGGCTGGGAGCAGGAACCATACAGAAATATATTTTAAGAAAAAACGCTTCATCGGCAATCCCTTATTTATAATGGTCAAGATACTGAGATTTCAATGATTTCGGAAGTGTTTCCATCCAGGAATATCCAAAGTGTGAGTTTTTCGTTTCACTCTTGCCTCCGGATTTTTGATCCCGTACATTAAAACATAAGCTGCAGAACATTCCGGCGGCGATGCATCGGAAATAAATACTGTTTTACTGAAAGGTAGTTCATACTCATGTCTCATATCATCAAAGGTGATGAAATGCATTCCTTTTTAAAATTTGCTCTGCCGTTGATCGGCATCTCTCTGGCATCTTCAAACCTCTTCTTCGCGCAGGAACGTGACCGGAGTAAAATTCAGGATCAGTATAAATGGAATCTTGCCGACCTTTATCCATCAGACGATGCATGGAAGCAGGCAAAGGAAAAATTTATAGCCGATTTCCCTTCTTTAAAACAATATGCCGGAACTCTCGGGTCTTCCGCACAGCAGCTCCTCGGCTGCCTGGAACTCGGATCGCGTTTAGCGAAAGAATACTCCAGGTTGAGTGCATATGCCGGCCTGAATTCGGATCAAGATACGCGCGTGTCGAAGTACCTCGGCATGCAGCAGGAAATCGGTCAGAAAGGAACCGAGTTCGGAGCGGCTGCTTCGTTTATCGAGCCGGAAATATTGAAGATCGATTCCGCTAAAATACTTCAATTCATGCGTGAAGAAAAGGGACTGCAAATCTACAAGCACTACTTAGACGACCTTCTCCGCCGCAAAGCGCATACGGGAACCGAAGGAGAAGAAAAAATAATCGCCGACGCAGGGATCATGGCTTCCTCGGCGGGCAACATTTACAGCATTTTCTCAAATGCGGATTTTCCATATCCTTCGATCACTCTTGGCAGCGGCGATACCGTAAAACTCGATCAAGCCGGCTACAGTCTCCACCGGGCATCGACGAACCGCGAGGATCGTAAAAAAGTATTCGAGACATTTTTTGCGAAGCTTAACGAATTCAGGAGAACCTTCGGAACGCAGCTTAATGCTGAAATCTGTCAGGATTTATTCTATAAAAATGCACGGAAATATCGCACGTGCCTCGAAAGCTCCCTGGACGCCAATAATGTTCCGGTGCAGGTGTATTATAGTCTTATCGAGAACGTAGATAAAAACCTCGCTACATTTCATCGATACCTCAAATTAAGGAAACGCATTCTCGGCGTAGACCAGCTGCACTACTACGATCTGTATGCACCGCTTTTGAAGGATGTCGATCTCAAGTACACCGTCGAAGAATCGCAGCAGCACGTCCTAGACGCTTTAAAGCCGCTCGGAGACGATTATGTATCCGTTATCAAGAAGGCATTCGCCGACCGCTGGATCGATGTGTATCCGACCGAAGGGAAACGTTCGGGCGCATATTCTCAAGGTGCGGCTTACGATGTCCATCCGTATATCCTTCTCAATTACAACGGCAAATACGACGACATGAGTACCATGGCGCACGAACTCGGTCATTCGATGCAAAGTTATCTCTCGAACAAAACACAGCCGTACCCGACTTCGGATTATCCGATCTTTGTCGCTGAGGTGGCATCCACATTCAATGAAGCGCTTCTGATCGATTATATGCTGAAAAATATCAAAGACGATTCAGCACGGCTGTCCTTGCTCGGCAGCTATCTGGAAGGAATCAAGGGCACGGTGTTCCGTCAGACTCAATTTGCAGAATTCGAATTGAAAATTCATGAAATGGCGGAAAAAGGAGAACCATTGACAGGAGATGTTCTGAACAAAGAATATCTCGAAATCACAAGAAAATATTACGGTCACGACCAGGGCACATGTATCGTTGACGATGAGATAAAGGCGGAATGGATGTTCATACCTCACTTTTATTACAATTACTATGTCTTCCAGTACGCAACTTCTTTTACTGCTTCAGCCGCTTTGTCCGAGCTGACGCTGGCCGGTGATAAAGCTTCGACAAAAAAATACATCGAATTCCTTTCCGCCGGCGGATCCGATTATCCGATTGAACTGCTGAAGAAGGCGGGAGTCGATATGACAACTTCCGAACCCTTTGAACTTACAATGAAAAAAATGAACCGCGTCATGGACGAGATGGAAAAAATTCTCACGAAGATGGGGAAATAATAGATGCCCCCTTTTCACCGGATAGAATGACATCGCGATGTTCATCGGTCATACAGCAGCAGCGTTTGCAGCAAAGAAAGCCGCACCCCAAATTCGGCTGGGCACGCTGCTGCTTGCAGCACAATTTGCCGATCTTATTTTTCCACTCTTTATCCTTTTCGGTGCGGAACATGTGATGCCTGCACCCGGCATTACTGCATTTACGCCGTACGATTTTTATGACTATCCGATTTCCCATAGTCTTGTTACCAATATACTTTGGGCATCCATTTTTGCCGGCATTTATTTTCTTAAGCGCAGAGAATGGAGCGGTGCAATTATTCTTGGATGTACCTGTACTGAGTCATTGGATGCTGGACTTTATTTCTCATCGTCCGGATATGCCGATTGCACCGAGACTGCATTGGTTTGTGGGATTGGGATTGTGGAATTCTATCGGATGGACGATTATTCTCGAATCGTGTATGTTTGCTTTTGGAGTATATTTGTATCTTCGCGCTACAGCGCCTCGAGATTCCATAGGATCATTTGCATTATGGTCGTTTATCGGACTCGAAGTCCTGCTGTACATAGGCGACATTGTCAGCAAAACTCCTGTTGACGGACATACGATGGCTTTATTTTCTCTTACGCAATGGCTGATTGTTCCCTGGGGATATTGGATCGACCGGCATCGATCGAATACTGCCGCAGGCGCTTGAGTTCCTGCTTTACGCAGGAGTTAAATTTTCCTTCTCTTCTCCATTTACCATTCACGATTTACCAATCACCATTCACCATTCTCCATTTACCATTTACCATGAACCATGGGAACTTCTCCGCGTTTTTATGAGTTTAGAGAGAAATATTCATCTGCGATCATCATACATTGAGGAGGAGCTGTGAAAAAAGTGAAGCGATATCTCTTGGCAGCCGGTGCAGTCATTGTCGTTTTTCTTATTTCCGGATTATCGTATTTCTTTTTAAAGTATCCGGACATAGATCCGGCTCCCTCGTTACATATCGAACGAACCCCGCAGCGATTGGAACGCGGAAAGTATCTCGCCGAAAATGTATCCGGATGCATCGATTGTCATTCGACTCGAAATTGGAAATATTATGCGGGCCCGATTACTCAAGGAACGGAAGGCAAAGGGGGTGAAGTATTCGACGAGAACATCGGAATACCGGGGGCTTTATATTCTGCCAACATAACGCCGGCGGGTATCGGCTCATACACGGACGGAGAGCTTTTTCGTACGATAACATCGGGAGTCACGAAGAATGGAAGGGTTCTTTTCCCTCTCATGCCTTATACCCGTTATAACAATATGACCGATGAAGATATCTATTCTATCATCACATACATTCGCACGCTTCCACCCGTAGAAAATAATGTACCGCTCTCACATGTCAATTTTCCTGTGAATTTTATCATCAGAACCGTACCTTCACCGCACCAAACTCAGCCGGAACCTCGTCAGAATGATCCTTATGAATACGGCAAATACTTAGTCAATGCCGCCGGCTGCGCCGACTGCCATACACCTCAATCAAATGGCAAACCGATTCAAGGACTGGAGTTTGCAGGTGGAATGGAATTTAACATGCCGGCAGGAATGATTCGTTCGGCCAATATTACACCGGACGAAGAAACCGGAATCGGGAATTGGTCTAAGGAAGCTTTTATTGCCCGGTTCAAGAGTTTTGCCGCACCCGGTACGGCTCAACTTTCTCCTGATTCAATGAAATCTCAAACCATTATGCCCTGGATTTTATTTTCGGGTATGAAAGAAGAAGATCTGGCAGCTATGTATACATATTTGAGAACGCTTCCGCCTGTAAAACACCAGGTTGAACATTTTTCTGCTCCCGGTAAGTAGAAGCAAAAAATTGGAAGTATATAATTAATCATTCACCATTTACTATTCACTATTTACCATTTACTTTTCCATTAACCATTCACCTATTTACCATTAGCATATACTGTTCTCTATATTGAATCCCGCTTCCGCGGAATAACATTTTTAGGCCTCCGGCTACCATTTACCATTTACCATTAACCATTCACTATCTTTTCAGAACCTCATCCAGCAGGGATGTTATTTCATCCGGCCTATACGGCTTCTGAAGAAAACCATCGACTCCGGCTGTGATCAATTCGTTTTTAAGCTTGGAATCGAAATATCCGCTTGCGATAATAACTTTCACTCCCGGATTTATCGCTCTCAGCTTTTAAAATTCTTCATTTCCCTGCATTTCCGGAAATCCCAAATCCGTAATAACGGCGGCTATTGTTTCCCTGTTTTGTTCGTACAGTTTGATTGCCTCTTGGCCGCCCCGCCGCTTTAACGACCGAATATCCGTTTATTTCAAGTGTGGTGCACACAATTCCAGAAGCATCTCCTCGTCTTCTACGATGAGGATCTTTTCATTTCCATGACAAATTTTCCGTTTTTTCAGATCCCTTATTCGCCGTTTCGGGCGGCTGCTTCTGCAGGGGCAGATATATACGGAAAATCGTACCCCTGTCCGACCTCACTTTCGACTTCGATAAAACCGCGGTGTGATTGGATAATTCCGTATACCACTGCAAGTCCTAATCCGGTTCCTTTTCCTTTTTCTTTCGTCGTAAAAAACGGATCAAAAATTCTGGAACGCGTCGCCTCATCCATCCCTATGCCCGTATCCTCGACACTCAGGCATAGATATTCTTCCCGTTCGGATTTTGGGAACCGCTCTTTCATCAACTCCTGCGTTATCTTTGATGCTCCTATAGTAATGGTGCCGCCTTTCGGCATAGCATCGCGCGCATTGACGCAGAGATTCAGGAAAACTTGATGCAACTGCGAATGATCGGAATAGAGCAGCGGCAGGCCGGGTTCAAGTTGTTCGCTGAACAGAACGGTTTTCGGGAATGTTTGCTGAAGCATAGAAAAGAGTTCGCGGATCAGTTCATAGATGCTGACCGATTCAAATTCCGCTCCTGTCTTACGCGCAAACGTAAGAATCTGGCGAACCAGCGATGTTCCACGTTCAACAGCATGAGTAATAGCCTGCACGTATTCGCTAAATTTTTCCGTATCCGATTTTCTTTTCTCTAAAAGCGCCGAATAGCCGAGAATGATATTGAGAATGTTATTGAAATCATGTGCGATGCCGCCTGCCAGCGTGCCGATACTTACCATCTTTTGAGATTGGAGCAGCTCTTGCTGAAGCCTTTTTTGTTCGGTAATATCTGTTGCTGTGCCCACGCAGGCGATGGGCTCTCCCTTTTCATTGCGTACGACCGAGGTTGAAAGGAACATAGGGAAGATTGATCCGTCTTGTTTCCTGGTCAGCACTTCCCCCTGCCATCCGCCGGCTAATGTGGCAGTCATGATAGCCTGATCTTGATAATTCATAAGAATATCGAGTTCATCGATGGACTTGCCGATAAGCTCTTTTTCAGAACGGCCGAATGTTTCCTGGAATGCTTGATTCGTAAAAAGAATTTTATTATGCAGGTCGGTAATGGTGACGCATTCGCTGATACTTTTAACCGTATGACTGAGAAGATTCAGCGATTCTTCTATTTGTTTGCGCGGTGTAATATCCGTCAGGACGCCGCGGAAACCGACAGGCCGGTTTACCTCACGCATGGGTTTAATAGAGCATCGGATCCAGCGGGACTCGCCTGATTTTATTTGTATGCGGTATTCCATCGGTTCCAAATGTCCTGATAATGCTTTCTTGAATTGCTCCTGTATGTTTTGTAAAAATTCAGGATAAATAAAATCCCTGATGGAGCGTCCGATTATTTCTTCGGCGCGATATCCGCTCAGCATTTCTGCCGTTGGACTGATGTACGTAAAAACCCCTTCCATATCGATCGAAAAAATAACCTCGTTAATCTGTTCTACCAAATCGCGGTATTTGGCTTCAGACATGCGTAACGCTTCTTCAGCTTTTTTACGATCTGTAATATCGCGCGTGATTGAAATGATATGAGGCGCTCCATTCAATTGAATAATAGAAGCGGACATCAAACCGTTGAGAATCGTGCCGTCCTTTGCACGGAATAATGTTTCGATATTCTCCACTTTCCCATGCTCTTTCAATCCTGCTACCAATTTATCTCTGTCCGCCGAATGCACCCAGATACTCAACTCAAGGGAAGTTTTTCCGATACAATCTGCTTCAGAATAGCCGACAATACGCGTAAAGCCCTGATTGATGGAAATATACATTCCATCTTCCATCCTGTTGATATTGATCGAATCCGGACTCGTAATAAAGGCAATTCTAAATTTTTCCTCGCTCAGCCGCAGCAAATTTTCTGCACGTTTTCGTTCGGTGATATCGCGCGAAGCGCCCACAATTTCTATTTGTCCGTCCCCTCTGCGGAGATATGTCGTTGTCGTCTCGGGTCCTGACGACGGATCCGTCCCTGCACGGCTGATCGATTTCATCTCTATAAGAGAGAGTCGGCGAGCCGCTCCGTTCAAACTCTGCTATTCTCTCTGCAAGTAATATCCTGACTTTTGCTGCCGATTCCGGAGTCAACACTTCGTTCAAGGACTGCGCCATGACTTCCTCGGGCGTATATCCCCGGAGTTTTTGAACCGAAGGGCTGACATACGTGATTTTCCTCGTCGAAGTATCTAAAATCCAGATAACATCCGCCGCATTTTCCGAAAGAAGCCGGAAGCGCGTTTCACTTTCGCGCAATGCTTCTTCCATTCTTTTACGGTCGGTAATGTCCATCATGATAAGATAACCGGCTATAATTTCTCCGCTATCATTATAAATAGGCACGCCGCTGACCAGCTCCCAGCGAATCGTTCCATCCTTTCTCACGATCTTTCGTTCTTCCTGCCTGGTCTTTTGACCCGCAAGTGCGCGTGCAAGCGGAAGGTCTTTCGCTGAATCGAGATTTCCCTGAGCATTATAATCTTTGAAAGAAAAATCGGTACTCATCAAAGGCTTGCCGATAACCGACGGCTCATCATTTATACCCAGATAGTCTATGCATGCCGGGTTGGCAATCCGAATAATCATATCCGGCATACTGACGAGCACCATAGGAGTCGGAGACTGTTCGAATGTCTGTTCAAGCAAGATTTTCGTTTTTGTCAATTCTTCTTCGGCTTCTTTTCGCTTGGTCACGTCATTTGCCAGTACGAGCCGTGCGGATTTTCCTTCAAACTGGAGGTCGTGCGTTGTAATTTCTGCGTCTATAATTGTTCCATTCTTTTTCCTGTGTCTCCATATCCCTGGTTCGCGCAGAGGACCATCTCCCTTTTTCACGTCTTCAAGAAAAACCTTAATATCTTCTTCAGGACGAATGTCTTTCAGCGTCATCGATAGAAACTCTTTTTCCGTATATCCGTAGTGCTGTACTGCAGCATCATTCACGGCAAGGAAAGCAAGTGTCTGCCGGTCAATGACCCAGAGAGGCAAAGGATTATTGAGAAATAAAAGGCGGTAATTTTCTTCGCTTTTTCGGAGTGCATCGACCATTTCCTGCCGCTCGCTGATATCTCGGATCACAACGAGCGTGTTGAGTTCATTGTTTAAAAAATAAGCCGAGATTTGTATCTCTACATCGAATTCGGAACCGTCTTTTCTCAAAGCGCGCGTAACATAAGTGCTTGGCGTCTCTTCTCTGTTTGCTTTGGAGCGAATAGAGCGGGCGACGGTATCCCGCTGTGACGGGGCGAAAAGATTAAGAAGAGGACTTTCCAGCAATTCTTTTTCGCTGCTGTACCCGAACATTTTGACGTAAGCAGGGTTCACGATAACCTGCATGCCGTTTTTCGAGACGCCGATGGCATCGTGCGAACTTTCGAAGATCGACCGGAATTTAGTTTCACTTGCCTTTAAGATCGTATCTGCCTGCTTGCGTTCGGAGATATCCCGGACGAGCGCCCACATGCCCTGATTCTCGCCGTTTTCATCCTTAACCAGAAACACGCGAAGTTCCACAGGAACAATCACGCCGTCCTTTCTCCAATATTCCTTTTCATAAACATCGGAGTATCCTTTTAAACGGACCTGTTCTTCAATAACAGTTTTTTCGAATTTATGCCATCGGGATGGAGTGATATCGAGATACGTGAGATGAAGAAGCTCTTCGCCCGCATATCCTGTGATCTGTTGAAACGCTTCATTGGAATCTTTGATAACTGCATTCATATCCACAAAAACGTATCCATCCCGCAAACTTTCATGAAGTGTTCGGTACTTTTCTTCGCTGTTTTTCAGCAGATCTTCAGTCTTTGCAACTTGATAGATGTAACGTGTGATCAAAGCATACAGCAGCAACGAAGTCAGAGCGACGTAGACAAATCCCTTCAAGACGGCGATTTGTCCGATGAGAACCGGATTATGAGTGACTGCGAGCAGAATGGTATCGGAGAAATAAATCCATAGCCCGCCGGCAATCGCATACGTGCCAACGATTCTAAAAATAGGCCAGCGGCGAAAACTACTTCTCGATAATTCCATAGGGATGTACCTTTTCAATCCCGGTTTGTAGCAAGATTAAGTCGTCGCGGAAAAGCAGAATAAACGAAGGAGACAAAAAGCCGTTCCACGAAAGATGCCTCACAAAATTCACGTACAATGCTTACTTCTATACTCTATTCTAACCAATGTAAATGAATTGTTGTTCTTCCGCAATGGCTGAAAGCTCATTCCACGATGAAAGTAGGCCTAAAAGGTGTATTACAATTCGCCCCATAGGCCTGATAAATCAGATCCTTGCGTATGAGCCCTGTTTGACCGTAGGGACAGAAGTCGGTATCCCAGGAATAAATTCGCGAGCTGTCGCTCACGTTTGTTCATTGGTGTCCGGCCGCTCGAAGAGGAGAAAAATTTGTTTGTTGAATATATACCGGGGTTTTTCTTTTAATAGCATAGGAATTAATCAACCTGGTGCCATTCCTAAAAAATGACATTATATTCCCTGAGGCATAGTGCCGCGAAAATAATGCGCTTCTGCAGAGCAAAACACAATATTACTTATTTGAAGCAGCACTTCGATGGCAATCTAAAATCACTCCATACAACTGCAGCCGATTCACACCAACGGGACCTGCCTCAATGGGGCTTTCCTATGATGCTTGTCCAAGCGAGGTCTGCCTTTTGGGCTACAGAAAAAAACCAAAAATTAGGTAGAAAAATCGTTCTTGAGAAATTCACTGATCGATTTTTTGTATATTTTAATCTATAAAGCCAACGGAAATTATCACAAGTAATGGAGAGACCCGGCGGCGTATGCCTGACTTTCTTTTAATTCCCTATTCTCAACTGACTTTAAAGATTCAATCAGCCCTTGAAACCGCCGGAGTGCCTCCGGACATTGCGCGTATGGAAGCGGAAATCATGGCGGAGTCCGACCTGATGGGAGTTCCGTCGCACGGTGTGCGCATGCTGCCGGCGCTTCTTAAAGGAATTCGGGAAGGACGTGCGACAGCAAATCCCACAATTACCGTTCTTAGGAACTACAACGCAACCTGTATGATCGACGGCGACAACGGCCCGGGACGTTATGTCTCTCTCGAAGCAATGAAATACGCAGTGGACAAATCAAAAAAATTCGGTATCGGAGCATGCCTCTTAACGAATGCAACACACTGGGGACGTGCATTTGCTTATGCTTTCCGTGCAGCACAATGGGGCACAATCGGAATTTGCATGACCAATGCAATTCCCAATATGATTGCATGGCAATCCCGGCAGTCATTGCTTGGCAACAATCCGCTCGGTATCGGAATTCCGCAAAAAGATAAAGAACCGATCGTGCTCGATATGGCAATGAGTCAGGCAGCGTACGGTAAAATCGGTACGTATGCACGGGAAGGGAAAGAAGTTCCATGCGGCTGGGGTCTGGATCTCAATGGGCAGGCAACAACGGATGCGCATTCGATATTGAAAAGCGGCAGACTTCTTCCTTTTGGCGAACACAAAGGTTCGGGACTCTCGTTCATGATCGAGCTTCTTACCGGCGCACTTGCCGGCACAATGCTTTCGCACGAAATCATGCAAATCGATAGAGGCGCTCTCAATCCGGGCACTTCAAAACTTTTTATTGCGCTCGATGTCGGCGCATTCGGCTCGATAGAACAATTATCAAACAAGACAGACCAATTCCTTGAATGGATAAAAGAAGTAGAACCGGATATCGACATCATACTTCCCGGCAGCCGGAGCTGGAAAGCGTTCGAAGAGAACATGCGAAACGGTGTTCCCATGCATCCGGAAATTGTCAATGAATTGAAAAAAATCGATGTGGTTTTTTAACTATGCGTATTATAAACGTTCAATGTTGTCTGTAGCCGCGGGCGGTGACCGCGGTGATGTCCGATGATATCGGCTACAAAATAATTTATTTCATTACCATTTTTCTTTAATAAAGGAGCAACCCATGTATACAACAATTCAGGAATTTCTCACAGACTGGAAAACCGAAAGCGCTTCAACGTTGAAAATAATGAAGACGCTCACCGACGCTTCGCTTCAGCAAAAAGTAACTCCGGAAGGACGTTCACTCGGATTCCTTGCATGGCATATTGCCATTACTCTCGGTGAAATGGGAACGAAAGCCGGCTTGAATGTCAAAGCTCCTGCGGAACATTCCGATCCCCCGATCTTTGGCATCGAAGATAGCCGAAGAATATGAATCTGCCGCAAAATCTTTACTCGACTGCGTGCAAACCCAATGGACGGATTCAATGCTCATGGATTTAGTCGATATGTACGGAGAAAAATGGCCGCGTCACGGCGTCTTAAGCGCTTTCATAAAACATGAAGCCCATCATCGCGCGCAAATGACGGTACTCATGCGACAGGCGGGATTGCAAGTCACCAGGTGTTTACGGGCCCTCACGTGAAGAATGGGGACAATTCGGAATGAAAGCGCCGAGATAAACGGTAAATGGTAAATAGTAGCCGGAGGCCTAAAAATGTTATACCGCGGAAGCGGGATTCAATTTAGAGAACAGTATATACGAATGGTAAACTGTAAATAACCGAATAACCAAATAACTAAACAACTGTAGATCGGCAAGGTTTGTTCGCTGAGCAGCCGCCAGTTATCCCGGTTCATTTACCGTACCACCTTCCATTGAAACATGGGAGACTGGAATTTTGAAAACAGTCGTATCCACAGCGGCAGAAGACTTTCGGTTCCCCTCGCATTTGTGATATCGCCAAAATCGTAGATATGCTCCGCCTTCCATCCGAATGAAATCAATATCGCAGTCACGCTTTTTTTCGCGTCCGCATCATTGCCGCAGATGAAAAGATCGTGATCGCCCCCGGCAAGCGACTGCGGATTGACCATAATCAATGAGGTCAGCGTGTTGAGAGCTTTTACTACTTTCACATCCGGATAGGCGCGCTGAATCTGTTCTCCCAATGAATCGTTATTGCTCACCGTCAGCGTCGGAGGCATTCCCTTTGAAAAATCGAGCGGGTTTGCGACATCGACCAGAATCTTACTCCTCATATTCTCCGCTCCTGCAAGCTTGAGCGCTTCAAGCGATGCTGAACCATTCGTGCAATTAAATAGAATCTCCCCGAATTTTGCCGCGTCCGCAAATGTTCCTGCAAAAGCATTCGATCCGTTTTTTTCAACCCATGCCAGCGCTTTGGGATTGTTTGGCGTCCGCGATCCCATGGTCACCGATTGTTCCAGTTGGATCAATTTTGTTCCTAACGTCTCGCCGACCATCCCCGTACCCAATATTCCGATTTTCATTTTTACTCTCCTTTTTTTTGACTGTTCAACATTTCATGGAATTGCCAGTATTTTTGTTTTCCGCGACAACCTTCTGTAGCCCCATAGGGGCGAGCCGACACCGCCCTCCTGCGGCGGGCCAGGTGGTGTCGGAGCATCCCGCGGTCAGCGCCCGCGGCTACAATGTAAATCCCATATATCAAAGACATAATGCATCTCGTTACTTTTTCAACTACGAAGCAGGATGAAAAAGTTCCTTAGAAATAACTGCCGGCGGCTCCACTAGGCTAACCCGAGAATCACCGTTGGCCGATACAGAACTGCCGTCCGCCGAATTCTTTGCAACTCTTTTCTTTTAAAAAGGTATGTTAGATACAGATATTATTAAGGAGACAATATGTATTCTTCAAGAGGACGTTATTCTGCCGGAATCGGCATGGGAATGTTTTTTATAATCGTCGGAGCGGCTCTGTTGGCCGGACATTTTACGACCCTGCCGTTCGGCGATCCATGGAAATTATGGCCGTCTCATTCTCATCTTTATGGGTATCGGCCGGCTCATCGAAGCACGCCCTGATCGATATCGAAAATCAGTCAGCTTGATCTTTATCGGCTTATGGTTTCTGGCTTGTGAAATGAATCTTTACGGACTAAACTACCACAACGCATGGCCAATACTTATTATCGGTGTCGGTATTTCAATGATCTGGAAATCATTTTATCATCCATTTTATGGATGCTATAGGGAGCAAATCCATGAAAACAAATGACCGCTATTACTTTACCCCGCGCCTCATTTTAGGCCTTGGTATTATTGCCCTTGGAGTGCTTTTTCTTTTAGATAATTTTCATATTGCCTCGGCACGAACATACCTCTATTATTGGCCTGCCTTGCTGATCATCGTCGGAGCCGCACATTTTTTTCAGCATAGAACGCTTGCCGGCTCTACATGGTCGCTCTTTCTTATTTTTATCGGCGGCGGTATGCTGCTGGACCGGATCTATGATATCGAATTCAACTTCTGGAGTTTCTGGCCGGTCATTCTGGTTTTTCTGGGCGCTTCCATGATTACGCAGAGTATGAGCCGCCGCCGCATTGAGACCATCGCAGCGAATCCCGACGATGATTCAACGATCAAGACGAGCGCGATTATGGGGGGCGTGAAGAGAAACATTGCTTCCAAGGATTTTCGGGGAGGCGAATTGACCGCAATCATGGGAGGCATCGACCTCGACCTGCGCGAAGCGGAAATCAAAGAGGAAGCGGTGATCGATATTTCCGCCATTATGGGCGGAGTTGAAATCAAAGTTCCGGAAGAATGGCACGTTGTGATGAAGGGCTTCCCTTTTATGGGCGGTTTTGTCAATCATGCCCGTACTCCGAAAGACGAACATGCAAAACGTCTAATTATCAAAGGCACAGTTATTATGGGCGGAGTCGAGGTCCGCAATACGACCGAACCGACGTGGGATGAAAGACGCCGTTTTGAAAGAGACCGCTGGCACCATAATGACATTCGATAATTAAGCCGCTCCCAGTCCATGCATCCAATACTTTCCGATAAAAAGACACTGGCCCTTTATCTTGCGACTTGGTTTGTTGTCGGGTCTTTGATCGAACTTCCTTACCTCCTGGCTCACACAGACCAGTGATTCGGCAGGCCTGCTCGTCGATATCCCTTTTGAAATATTCTATGCCCTTGTCTGCCTTTCTTCCTATTATCTCTGCCGTTTTTTCCCGCTTCGATCTACACAATGGTACCGGCTCGTGCTGATATTTATTTTCGCGGCTTGCTGCGCAGCGGGATTTGCCATGGCAATCGGCTATGGCTGGGTGCACTTTATCGATTCTTTTAAAATCACGTCCGATGTCGCTTCACTTCTATGTGCCATGGCTTGCCGGGATTTACAGCACCCTCGTTCTTTTATTCCTTCTTGTCGCAACAATCCATTACGTCATTATCGCATTCGAACAGACACGGGAAGCGGAACGCCAGAGCTACGAAATGAAATTGTTCGCTCAGGACGCGGAACTGCGCGCACTTCGGGCCCAGATCAATCCGCATTTTCTTTTTAACAGCCTTAACTCCATCAGTGCACTGACCGGAAACAATCCGGCTCAAGCAAGAACGATGACTCTGAAGCTTGCAGAGTTTTTCCGGCAAGGATTGAAGCTGGGCGCGGAAGATTTTATATCGCTCCGGGACGAATTATCCCTGATTACTAATTTTCTTGAGATCGAAAAAATCCGCTTTGGATCACGACTTACTGCTCTTCAGGAAATCGACCCGGAAACACTCGATGCAGAAGTGCCGCCGCTTATTCTTCAACCTCTCGTAGAAAATGCCGTGCGCCACGGCGTGGCACAGATGATTGACGGAGGGACGGTTCGTCTTTCTTCCGCCCGCATCGGCGAAAGCGTGCGGATTCTTATTGAAAATCCTGTCGATCCTGACCGCTCAAGAAAAAAAGGAGTCGGAGTGGGACTCCGAAATGTTCGTGCGCGTCTCGACACGCTCTACAACAGCGATGCGCGTGTGGATGTTGAAGAAACAAATGATTACTTTCGTGTCGAACTCTTATTCCCCTTAAAGCAGCAGTAATAACAAACTATGCAGCCGAAAACTATAAGCACAATCCTGATCGACGACGAAGAGCCCGCACGCATCATATTGCGGGAGTATCTTTCCGCATTTCCGGATATCAAAATTATTGCCGAATGTTCCAACGGCTTCGACGCCGTTAAAATGATCGGCGAACTCAATCCCGACCTGATTTTCCTGGATATTCAAATGCCCAAGCTCAACGGCTTTGAAGTGCTCGAATTGATCGAGCAGCAGCCCGCTGTTATTTTTGCTACGGCGTACGATCAGTACGCACTCCGTGCTTTCGAAGTGCATGCTGCCGATTATCTGCTGAAGCCCTTCAGCGCAGAACGGCTTGCAGAAGCGCTCGACCGGGTACGTGAACGAATCAAAAAGCACGATAAATTCCCTCTGCAGCCCATCATTGCTGCCGCTCGTGCAAATTCAATTCCTCTTGAGCGCATTCTTATCAAAGAAGGTTCCAAAGTGCATGTTATTCCCGTCGATCGCATCGACTATGTGGAAGCTCAGGACGATTATGTCTCTATCAAAACGGATGGAAAATCCTACCTTAAACAGCAGCGTATGGCAGAACTGGAAAATGCTCTTGATCAGACAAAATTTGTGAGAGTGCATCGGTCGTATATACTCAACATCGAACGTATAGCCCGTATAGAATTGTATGCAAAAGACAGCCGCATGGCAATATTGAAAGATGGGACCAAATTGCTTATCAGCCGGAGCGGCTATGACAAGCTTAAAACAATGCTATAGGGTTGCAACCGGCGGAACCTGAGTGCAGTTGATTGGTTGCTTGGTTACTTGGTTTTTTGGTTATTTTGTTCACAGTTTACAATTCACAGTTCACAGTTTTCAGTTTGCCATTTACACATTTCCTTCTTGCACTTTCCCTCCTTTTTATAGAGATTCTAATACAAAATTCGTTTTCGCGCCGTTAAAATGGAGTTGTTATGAGAGTATATCTTTGGGGAGTTTTTTTTCTCTTTTCTTCTTTTTTATACGCACAGCAAAATACTCGCGAAGCAGATACTTTAATGCAGCTTGACCGCGATTTTGATAAAGCGACTGCCGGCAAAGGCATCGAAGGATGGGTGATGTATTTTGCTCCGAATGGTTCAATGCTCAGTGATACAAGCATGCCTGTGACTGGCCGTGATAATATCCGTAAAGACATGGAATCTGTTTTTCAGGATTCGACATTTTCTCTTCGCTGGCATCCGATCAAGGCAGAAATGATGATACCCGGAGTTATAGGATATACCGTCGGACGTTATGAGGGATGCCGCAAAAACAAAGAAGGCAAATTGATCAAGTGGTCGGGGACATATTCAACGACATGGAAAAAGCAACCCGATGGTTCCTGGAAAATTGTGCTCGACACGGGAAACCCCGATGGGCCTGCAGTTGTAGTTAAACAATACTAACTGAAAAACGATTCAAACTATGACAATGAATCCAGAAGAATTTCGTATCTACGGCAAACAGGCAGTCGATTGGATTGCCGACTTTTTGCAAAACACCGAAAAATATCCGGTGCTTGCTCAGGTAAAGCCGGGCGATATCAAAAAACAGCTTCCCACAAACTCCCCCGTTCGAGCCGGAAAGCATGGACGCTATCATCGCGGATTTTAACCGCATCATACTTCCCGGCATTACACACTGGAATCACCCCGGCTTTCTTGCCTATTTTGCAAATACTGCATCGGCTCCGGGAATTCTGGGAGAAATGCTGATTTCTGCATTGAATGTCAACGGCATGCTCTGGCGCACTTCCCCCTCCGCTACAGAGTTAGAAGAAGTCGTAACCGATTGGGTGCGGCAAATGCTCGGCCTGCCGGATTCTTTTTCTGGCGTTATAACGGATAGCGCATCCGTTTCGACATTGGTTGCATTGACCGCTGCGCGCGAATCCGTTCAGAAGCGAATCCGTGAAGACGGGCTTGCCGGGCGCACTCATCTTCCGGCTCCTGCGTATGTATTGCTCCGATCAGGCGCATTCCTCCGTCGAGAAAGCCGGAATTGTTTTGGGAATCGGTCAATCGAATGTCGTTCATATTCCTTCCGACAGTGAATACCGCATGGATGTTCATGCTCTTGCGGCCTCTATCCGGGAAGATGAGGAACAAGGATATCTTCCATTCGCAGTTACGGCAACCGTCGGCACAACGGCGACAACGAGCATCGATCCGGTCGAAGAAATCGCCGCACTTTGTAAGAATAAAAAAATCTGGCTTCATGTGGACGGCGCGTACGGCGGCTCTGCAGCCATTTTACCTGAAATGCGATATGTTCTCAACGGCGTGCAGCATGCCGATTCATTTGTCGTCAATCCGCATAAATGGATGCTCACACCTATGGATTGCAGCCTGCTCTTTACACGCCATGTCGGGACCTTGAAACAAGCGTTCAGCCTTGTTCCTGAATATCTCAAGACGGCAGACACGGATGTCAATAATTACATGGATTGGGGAATCCAGCTCGGACGCAGATTCCGCTCATTAAAGCTCTGGTTCGTTCTGCGTTCCTACGGTGTAGACGGCATTGCCGCTATTCTGCGGGAACACTGCCGGCTGGCAAAAGAATTCGCTTCGTGGATCGATGCTTCGGATGCCTATGAGCGTATGGCGCCGGTATTGTTCAGTGTTGTCTGCTTCCGCCGGCACCCCGAACATATCGACGACGAAGCCCAATTGGAGAATATCAATATCGGAATTATGAATCGCATCAATGCTTCCGGAGAATTTTTTATCGCCGGCACAAAAATCAGAGGACGCTATTTCCTCCGCGCCGCAATCGGCAATGCGGCAACACGCAGCGCGGCATATCGAACGGCTCAGGGATCTTTTACAGGATGCGGTTTCTTAAAAAAACACTCGAATTATTTTTTGGAGACTCTATGGCTGTAAAGACAATTTTCATTACAGGCGCAAACGGTGAGATCGGACATGGACTGATTCACTATCTCGCCGAAGAAGGCGGTATCCACATCATTGCCATGGACCTTGTCCCGCTCGATAAATCGATCAGATCAAAATGTCACCGTATTGTGACCGGAGATATACTCGACTCCCATCTGCTCGAATCCCTTTCCACCGAACACGACTTCGACACCATTTATCATCTGGCAGCTTTGCTTTCGACGCGTGCGGAACGGCAGCCGGATCTGGCACACCGCGTGAATGTCGACGGCACATTGAACCTTCTGGAGATCGCCATCACACAGTCCCGGCTCCAGGGCCGCGAAATTAAATTTATTTATCCGAGCTCGATTGCAGTGTACGGTCTCCCCGATGTTCAGCAGAAGAATGCTGCGGGAAAAGTCAAAGAGACGGAATGGCTGCATCCACGAACGATGTATGGAATCAATAAATTGTATGTGGAATTGCTGGGCGGTTATTACAGCAGTTATTACCGGCAGCTCGACGCGGAACCGTTAAAGGGACGAGTGGATTTCCGCAGTGTCCGCTTTCCGGGCCTTATCAGCGCTGTGACGCTTCCCAACGGCGGGACGAGCGATTTCGCGCCGGAAATGCTGCACTATGCGGCGCAAAATAAAAAATACAATTGTTTTGTCCGTGAGGATGTTCGCATTCCGTTCATGACGATGCCCGATGCCATTAACGCGCTCAGGTTGCTGCAGAAAGTCCCGAGAGAAAGATTGACGCGTCAGGTCTATAATGTCGGTTCATTCAATCCGTCTGCAGAAGAAGTGCAAGCGCTCATACGAAAACCTTTTCCACAAGCGGAAATTTCTTTTGTTCCCGATCCGAAGCGTCAGGCCATTCTGGACAGCTGGCCGGCAGATGTCGATGATTCCGCTGCCCGTCAGGATTGGGAATGGAAACCGAACTATTCGTTGGAAGATGCTTTTGCGCAATATCTTATTCCTGCTGTAAAGCAGCGGTATGCGAAATAATTCGATATTTTTCAATTCCCGTATTTATTTCTTTTCTGTAGCCGCGGGCGTTGACCGCGGAGGATTCCCGATATCGTCCTGTGTGGACGACGCTTATATCGGAATATCCTTCAGTCACCCCAATGAATCTAAATTCCATGCGGCTATGCCGCCTTTCATATTAGCCGATTTGAATCCGTTCCGGTACAAAATCTGAGCAGCCGAAGCACTTCTTCTGCCGGATTGACAATAACAAATGATCTCTTTTTCCTTGAATGAGTTTAGTTCAGCCAGACGTGCGGAAAGGTGGGCGAGCGGAATATGGAGCGAACCGCGGATCGACTGACGGCTTCGCTCCTCTTTCGTGCGTACATCGAGAAGAACAGCCCTTATGGACTGTTTTATAAGGATCTCTACTTCTTTGGGCTCATACTGAGGTATCAATTTATTCCTTCTCCATCGCTGAAAATAGAACGCCGCAGCTATCAATAAAATTCCGAATAAAATAATTTGCTGTGTTTCCATGTGTTTCCTTTTTTTTAAAAGATCATTATTTCGACGAAATCGGCTGCCGGAAAAGATCGCTGGGCGATCCGTGTCTTTTTGATATGATGCAGAAATTGGAAAAACGATTCTGCACAAAAAAAGCCGGAACAATGTCCGGCTTTAACAATTCGCGTAATCGAGAATTAAGTGTTACTGTTCGTCCGGATGACCCATGGGCGGAGCATCCTGACCTTTGAATCCGGAATGTTCTTGAGGTCCCCGCATACCCTCGCCGCCGCGGTCACTGCCTCGACGACCACCGCGAAAATGCCCGAATTTTCTATGGCCTCGGTCATTCAAGAATTTTTTCCATACTTTTTGCTGTTCCGGCGTCAGCAATTTATTGACGGCAAACCAGTTATTAATGTGGATCATTTTCGCTTCTACCCTGAGATCTGCAATTGCCCGCATCTTTTTTTCTATTGCAGCTTTATCGGGTGTCTCGGCTTTAAATAAATCCCGCAGTTCAATTTCCGATTTTGCAATCTTCGCATGCTGATCGATCATTTCCTTCGCCGTTTCGCTGCGAAGCTTGTCGACTTCCTTTTTTTGTTCGTCAGTCAGCTTTAGCTCATCACCGAAGTGCTTTCGAAATTCCATCCCTTTCTTGTCCCTGCCCGGTTTTGCTTCCGTATCGTTCGGTTGACTCCATGCGTACACGGAAAAAAGCGCAATGACCACGGCAACAAGAAGACTGTATCGTTTCATGAGTATTCCTTTCTTCTAAATATTTCATCTTTCTCTTCTACTCTTTAGACGAAGGAAAAGGAAAATTAGTTTAAAGGAAAAAATGAATAGTTTGAAATATTAGGTTTTATCAAAGAAATGCTTGCCTCAATTCGGTCGTTTCTCGAAAGAAGAACCATCTCATCCGCATACAAGAACAACAATCTGAATTCAGTTCACGGGTTTATTCCGGCTGAAACTTTTCGACTTCATCGAGAATTGTCGAAACGATTTCTTCCTCTTTTATACGCCTGATCATTTTCCCTTTGCGGTACAAAAGGCCGACTCCTTTTCCGGCTGCAATGCCTATATCGGCCGAGCTTGCTTCTCCGGGACCGTTCACAACGCAGCCGAGCACGGCAATAGAAACAGGCTTCTTGATATGGCCCAGCTTTGCTTCAAGTTCTCCAATAATTTTAAAAAGGTCTACTTCGATACGTCCGCACGTGGGACATGCGATCAATTCGACGTTTCGCGATGCAAGGTTCAGCGAACGAAGAATTTCTTTTCCGACTTCGACTTCTTTTACGGGTTCGTCTGTCAGAGAAACACGTATCGTATCGCCGATGCCTTCGGCAAGCAAGGCGCCGATGCCAACCGACGATTTGATCGTTCCGGAGCGAGTCGGACCCGCTTCTGTAACTCCAAGGTGCAGCGGAATATCCGTACGATTCGAAACGAGGCGGTATGCTTCAATCATGAGTTTTGTATCGGTCGATTTGACGGAGATGACGACATCTTTGAAATTAAACTCATCGCAGATCGCCACATGGCGCATAGCGCTTTCATAAAGCGCTTCCGCTGTCGGGTATCCGTATTTCATTAAAATGTCTTCTTCGAGAGATCCGGAGTTGACGCCGATGCGAATCGGAATACCCCGGTCTTTTGCCGCAGTCAGAACTTGATGAATGCGGTCTTTCGATCCGATGTTGCCCGGATTCAGGCGAACTTTTGCAACTCCCGCTTCGATCGCCTTGAGTGCGAAGATATGATTAAAATGGATATCTGCGACGATAGGAACTGGTGATTGCCGGACAATTTCCGGCATAGCGGCGGCGGCCTCTTTATCGTTAACCGTCACACGGACTATATCGACTCCCGCTTCGGCGGCCGCTTTAATCTGAGCGACCGTTCCGGCAATATCGTCGGTTTTTGTCTTTGTCATGGTTTGAACGGAAATCGGCGCATTGCCGCCGATCTTTATACCCCCGACATTGACCTGGCGTGTCATTTTTCTGACGCCGACTTTATATGTTTCGTGTTGTTCCATGCCGCAAATTTCCTTTTTCTTTCAGCAACCGCTTGCTGCGCGAATTTCGAATGGAAGTCCTCTTCAATTCATGCGCTTGCTGGCTTCAAAAAGTATCTTTTTTTCCTCTTCCGATAAACTTTGGTAACCGCTGTTGCTTATTTTATCCAGGATTTCATCGATTTTTTTTTGATTGTCATTTTGAACAGCCGGAGCATCGAACGATTTTGACTCCTTAATCTCAAATACTTTGGCATCGACTGTTTCTCCGCCGCTGCTTGTCGGCGGCTGCCAGGATGGAGGCTTCGTCCATGATTGAAACACCCGGCGCCCTGCCGGACGTTCCCGTCTCAGGCGTTCGTAAAGAATATAGAGATACCCGCCGAGAGCGCCGCCGAGATGAGCCAGATTGGCGACATTGGACGGCCCGCCGATCGAGAAGACTCCCCATACAATCATGATAATGATAAAGTAACGGACTTTGATCGGAATAAGGAAATAGAGAAAAATATACCGGTCAGGGAACATCGTGGCAAAAGCAACCATGACGCCGAAGACGGCGCCGGATGCTCCAATCGTCGGCCCAAGGGCCGGTTCGAAAATCGGTGCAAAAATCGAGCTGGGAGATTCCCGCTATAACTCCGCACGATAAATAGTAAATGAGAAATTTCTTGGATCCCCAGACATTCTCCACTTCCATGCCGAACATCCACAAACCGAATACCATATTGAAAAAGATATGCCAGAAATCGGCATGCATAAACTGATATGTAATAAGCTGCCATGGATAGAAGCCGTATCCAAGCGGCATGAGTCCCAGGAATCGGACGAGGATATCCCCCAGACTCACATTGCCCATATGGAATGAACCGGCCAGATAAGTGAAAGCGAACATGCCTGCATTGATGATGAGCAAGCTTTTTATAACCGGCGGAAAGAACTGAAACCCTCCGAACATCGAAGGACGGTAATAATTTGAATTATTATTGTAGGCCATTAGTATTTTCGGTTTCCGATTTTCAATTTATTGATTTCCGATATATCATCGTTCGATTCGTTGATTGTCAACTGCTTCTTCCTTTGTTTAAAATTTTCTTTTGCTGTTTTATGGGAAGAGGAAAAGATAGCAACAAGTTCGTTCATTTCATTTTGAAGCAATGCGGTCGCGCGATACTTTTCCACATTCTGTCAGCAGTTCCATCCAAAACAAGGTCTCATCCGCTTCTTCTTCCACAATACCCGATTTATAAATAAAATCTGCTCTCGACTTTGCACGACACGCAGCCCTGTAGTTTGCAGCAGTTGATGCAGCAGACCGTATAATTTGTTTCCCAAGAATCTCCGAAGTGCTATTCTTTGGCAGTCCATCGATTATCCCAATCACTTCTTTAGCGACATCCTTGGTACGCCGCTTCAGACTCTCAGCGTCCATCCCCCAATCTCCGTTATCTAAGAAAAAGAACTGGCGCCGTATAAACATCGCTGTCTACACGGCACTATTCTCAAGCATTCAATCACAATGAAACCAACCATGATTGGACAATTTCCAGTCATCGGCAAATCAACAAATCGAAAATCACCCAATCGCAAATATATGTTACTTATCGTTCAATGCAGCAACGCCGGGAAGAATTTTTCCTTCCAGATACTCGAGCGAAGCGCCGCCGCCGGTTGAAACATGCGACACTGCTTTGTCGAGTCCGGCTTGTGCAATGGCAGAGGCGGAATCACCGCCGCCGACAATCGTCGTTGCGCCGTTTTTCGTCGCTTCGACTAAAGCCTGTGCAATGGCTGTCGTCCCTTTTGCAAAGTTCGGCATTTCAAATACGCCCATCGGACCGTTCCAAACCACGGTCTTTCGCCTTTGTAATTTCACCCGCAAACAATTTTACGGTTTCGGGACCGATATCGACGCCGGCCCAGTCTGCAGGAATTGCATCGACTTTGACAATCTTTGTTGCCGCTGCATTGTCGAATTTATCGGCAACAAGACAGTCGACCGGCAGGAGCAGCTTCACATTTTTAGCTTTCGCGGTATCGAGAATCTGCTTTGCCAGTTCAACCTTATCTGCTTCCAACAACGATTTCCCGATTTCCATTCCCTGCGCTTTATAGAAATGTAAACATCATTCCGCCGCCGATAAGAAGCGCATCGACTTTTGTCATCAGGTTTTGAATAACGTCGATTTTACCGGAAATTTTGGCGCCGCCGATAACCGCGACATACGGTTTAACCGGATTATCGGTCGCTTTGCTCAAGTATGCGAGTTCTTTTTCCATTAAAAATCCTGCTACAGCCGGCAGGAAATGCGCAACGGTTTCCGTCGATGCGTGCGCCCTATGCGCGGTTCCGAATGCATCGTTGACATAAACATCGGCATACTCTGCAAGCTGTTTTGCCATTTTTTCGCGTTCTGCAGGATCTTTACTGGTTTCTTCTTTATGAAAACGCGTATTCTCAAGCATCAAAATATCGCCCTGCTTCAAGCCGTCAACCATCGCTTTTGTTTCGGCTCCGATTGCTGCCGGAGCAAGCTGAACCGGTTTGCCGAGCAGTTCGGAAAGATGCTCCACAATCGGTTTCATCTTATGTTTCCCTTCGATGAACTTTGCCTCATCGAATGGTTTGCCGTCTTTTTCCGCTTTTTCTTTTGCCTTCTGCACATCTTTCTTGGGATCGCCGAGATGCGACATGAGCACCAGATATTTCGGTTTTTGATCGAGTACATACAGAATCGTCGGCAACGCAGCCCGGATGCGGATGTCGTCCTGAATGACGCCGTTTTTCAGCGGCACATTGAAATCGACACGCATCAAGACGCGTTTATTTTTTAAATCGATATCACGAACGGTTTTTTTGTTCATAGCTCTGCCTCTTTTTTACGTTTTAGAAAAACTGCGGCGCATGATCCGATATTCATCAGACCATGCGCCTGCCCTAGTAAAAGAAACGAAAGTTCTTACAGCTTCGATGCGATCAAATTCGTGAGGTCGACGGCACGGACCGAATAACCCCATTCGTTATCGTACCATGAAACGATTTTGAAAAATCTCTTTTCGCCTTTCAGATTGTTCTGAACAGTTGCCAGAGAATCGTAGATGGATGAACGATCGTCATGAATGAAGTCCGATGAAACGACCTCTTCGCTGCTGTAGCCGAGAATACCTTTAAGATAACTCTCGGAAGCTTTCTTCATCAATGCATCGATTTCTTCGATGGAAGTATCGCGTGTTGCACGGAACGTCAAATCGATGACCGAAACATCCGGAGTCGGGATACGGAACGACATACCGGTCAATTTTCCTTTTGTTGCCGGAAGAACCTCGCCGACAGCTTTTGCTGCGCCCGTTGTCGAGGGAATGATATTGATTGCCGCCGCACGTCCGCCTCTCCAGTCCTTCTTGGAAGGGCCGTCGACGGTCTTCTGTGTTGCGGTATACGAGTGAATCGTCGTCATCAATCCTGTTTCGATGCCGATGCCTTCCTTAAGAAGCACATGGACAACCGGCGCCAGGCAATTCGTGGTGCAGGATGCGTTCGAAACGATATTGTGCTTTGCAGGATCGTATTCGTTGTCGTTCACGCCCATAACGATTGTTTTAACATCTCCTTTTGCCGGAGCGGAAATGAGAACTTTCTTCGCACCCGCTGCAAGATGTCCTTTTGCCTTTTCGGAATCGGTAAACAAGCCGGTCGATTCGATGACAATATCGACGCCGAGTTCTTTCCACGGAAGCTGGGACGGATCTTTCTGCGCAAGAACGCATTTGATTTTATGTCCGTTGACTACGAGAACGTCATCGGCCTCAACCGACGGGCTGCTCTTTTCGCTCGAAAGCGTTCCACGGAATTTCCCGTGAATCGAATCGTATTTCAATTGATATGCAAAGTATTTCGCATCGGTGCTGACATCGACCACAGCGACAACTTCGACTGTTTTGCCAAGATAGCCCTTATCGGCAAACACATTGATAATCTGCCTGCCGATACGGCCAAAGCCGTTAATTCCAACCTTTACTGCCATTATTTTTCCTCCAATTTGGGATATACGTAATTGTTCATTTCTTTTTCACTAAGTCTCAATTAAAATGTATTGAGAAATCAAAGAAAATGCAAGAATAGGAGTTTGATATAATCGTTGATCCGTCGATTCGTCTGACATTACGGCAGATTACTTGAGAATGAATAATCGTTCTTCCTCCGGCGATAAATATAATTCAAATAAATGGTCGATAATCATCGCAGTCCTTTAAACGTAAATTTATCGCCGAAATTTTTTCATGCCGATATGACCGCATTTCTTTTCCGCAGCCGTTGCCGCGCTGCCCCGCCTCGGTGCGGGCTGCAGAGGTGAACTTTAAAGTCGTAGCGACAGGGTTCTATTTTTTGTTTTCAATAACTCTGCTGTTAACCCACCCCTGCCGAAATAAATTTTGCAAAAGATATGTCCGGCATATATTTTTAAGGCATTGGTTCTTTTGCCCTAATTGACACAGAATATTTATTCTTATAAAGAGATAAAATGAAAAGTTCGTGCTTGCATCCTTCCCGAAAAAGACCGATAATGCACGCGAAAAAGATGCCTCGCTGCAAGCTTTTCACGCTTCGAAAACAGCGGGACGAAAAAGTTATCAATGTATATTTTGCGAGGTGTTCCCATGATTATCGGAGTAACCAAAGAAATCAAGCCGAATGAAGAACGCGTCGGTCTTGTTCCTGTCGGTGTTGAAACGTTTTGCGCCGAGGGTCATACTGTGATTGTCGAGACAAAAGCCGGACTCGGCAGCGGATTCGACGATGACGCATATCGTTCTGCCGGAGCCAAAATTGCAAAGCAAAGCGAAAGATGTCTATGCACAATCCGACATGATCGTCAAGGTAAAAGAGCCGATTAAATCGGAATACAAGCTTATCCGCCCCGGTCAAATTATTTTTACATATTTCCATTTTGCTGCGAGCAAGGACTTGACGCAAGCGATGATGAAATCGCATGCCGTGTGTATCGCCTATGAAACGGTTCAAAGAGAAGACCGGTCTCTTCCGCTGCTCATTCCTATGAGTGAAGTCGCAGGGCGCATGGCGCCCCAGGAAGGGGCAAAATATCTCGAGCGAACGATGGGAGGGCGGGGTATTTTGCTCGGCGGAGTCCCCGGCGTGGAACCGGCCCATGTTGTCATTCTCGGCGGCGGTATTGTCGGAACGAATGCGGCAAAAATTGCTGCAGGACTCGGCGCACGCGTTTCTATCCTGGACAGCAACCTGTTCCGGCTTCGCCAGCTTGACGATATTATGCCGAAAAATGTCGTAACGCATCGCAAGCAATGTGCATACGATTCGGAAAGAAATTAAGACCGCCGATATCGTCATCGGTTCTGTTTTAATTCCCGGCGCAAAAGCGCCGAAACTGATTACAAAACCGATGCTGAAAACGATGAAACGGGGATCTGTTATTGTCGATGTAGCCGTCGATCAGGGCGGGTGCATCGAAACGTGCAGACCGACAACCCACGAAGATCCGATTTATGTTGTGGACGGCGTCGTGCACTATTGCGTTGCCAATATGCCCGGAGCTGTGCCGTTTACATCGACGATCGCACTGACAAATGCAACACTGCCGTACGCGGTTGAAATTGCAAACAAAGGCTGGGAAAAAGCAGCCGCCACGAATATGGAAATCAAACGCGGATTAAATATGGTCGACGGATTGATCACATATAAAGGAGTCGCGGATGCGTTCGATTTGCCGTATACGCCGGTTGAATCTGTTCTCCATGGATAAACGAAAACTGATGAAGGGGCGGCTTATTGCCCCTTTCTTTTAAGGCCCCGCGAATAATTTTCTTGCAGCCATCCCGGCAGATACAGGTTATAATTCTATCACTGCGGATATTGTGCTGATCCCTTCCTCTCCTGTACATTATTGCTCTTGAAATGTCCTTCGGCAGATCCATGTTCTTTCAAAAAGATTGTAGAGAACGGGGCAAAATTGTATATTAAATGAGATAGAAAAAGACACTCATGGGATATTCGTACGATGGCTTTTGAATTGATCAGCAGTCTTACTCCTTGCGGAGATCAGCCGGAAGCGATTCGCCAGCTTTCCGAAGGATTGCAGCGCGGGGACATAGCATCAAACCTTGCTCGGCGTGACCGGCAGCGGCAAGACTTTTACGATCTCCAATGTCATCAAAGATCTCAACAGGCCGGTTCTGGTCATGTCACATAATAAGACACTGGCGGCACAGCTCTATGCAGAGTTCAGAAATTTCTTCCCAAAAAACAGAGTCGAGTTTTTTATCAGCTATTACGATTATTATCAGCCGGAAGCCTATATTCCCTCGTCCGACACGTACATCGCAAAAGACTCATCTATTAATGACGAAATCGACCGTCTTCGTTTGCGAGCAACGAGCGCTCTCTTGAGCGGAGATCCCAAGCGTTATTGTTGTGGCATCCATCAGCAGTATTTACGGAATCGGCGCTCCGGAGGAATGGATCAGCCAAACCGTGACGATAAAAAAAGGAGACCGCCTCGGCCGTCAGGTATTTCTCAAGCGATTGATCGATTTGCTCTATGCCCGCAATGACTATGAGTTCGCCCGGGGTACATTTAGAGTCCGCGGTGATGTCGTCGATATTATCCCCGGATCCGAAAATGAAGAGGCAATTCGTGTGGAATTTTTCGGCGATGAAATCGAACGCATAAGCTATTTTAACAAGCTGGATGGACACGTTCTGGGTGAAACAGAATATGAAATGATATACCCTGCTAAACAATTTATTACTTCGCGCGAGACTATCGAAAAAGCTATGAAAGGAATAGCGGCGGAGCTCCGAGATCGGACAGACGGAACTCCGCTCTCTCGGCAAATTGGTGGAAGCACAGCGTCATTGAACAACGTACACGATTCGATATGGAAATGATGCGCGAAGTCGGCTACTGTTCAGGCATTGAAAACTATTCGCGTCATCTTGCCGGCCGGCCTCCCGGTTCCCGTCCGTCATGCCTTCTCGACTATTTTCCGAAAGATTTTCTCACTGTAATCGATGAATCCCATGTGAGCGTTCCGCAGATTGGAGCCATGTATGCGGGCGACAGGTCGCGAAAAACGACACTTGTCGAGTACGGCTTTCGCCTGCCCTCCGCCCTCGACAACCGTCCTCTGACCTTTGCGGAGTGGGAAGCAACTGTTCATCAGATCATCTTTGTCAGTGCGACGCCGGGACCGTATGAATTGGAAAAAAGCAAAGGTGTTATCGTTGAACAAGTTATTCGGCCGACGGGACTTGTCGATCCGGTAGTGGAAGTGCGGCCGAGCAAGTTTCAAATCGACGATCTCATCGCTGAAATACGCACGAGAACCGGTCAAAAAGAAAGGACGCTCATCACGACATTGACAAAACGCATGGCGGAAGATTTGACGGAATATTTATTGAATATCGGAATGAAAGTCCGCTACGTCCATTCGGAAGTCGACGCACTGGAACGCGTCGAGACACTCCGCGATTTGCGGCTGGGGGAATTCGATGTCCTTGTAGGCGTTAACCTGCTGCGCGAGGGATTGGATTTGCCCGAAGTATCGCTTGTAGCTATAATCGATGCGGATAAAGAAGGTTTTCTTCGATCCGAACGATCTCTCATTCAGACTGCCGGGCGAACGGCACGTAATGCAAACGGAAAGGTCATTCTCTACGCCGATACCATCACCGGCTCGATGCAAAGAATGATCGATGAAACTGAAAGGCGGCGAAAGAAGCAGATCGAGTATAACAAAAATAATAACATCAATCCTAAAACGATTTATAAAACTACGGATGAGATTCTTGCTGCGACTTCCATTGCAGACATCAAGATGAAACGGGATGAGCGCGCTTTGCAAGTTCGGCCGAGAGTCATTTCCGAGAATATTGCGCGTTATCTATCAAGCGATCAGAAAAAAGATCTTATTGAGGAATTAAAGGAACAAATGAAGCAGTCGGTCAAGGATTTGGAATTCGAACGCGCCGCGGAATTACGGGATGAAATAACCGGACTTGAAACAAAGCACTAAGTTTGGATTTTTTGAAGAACTCATGAGTGTCATCAACGGAAATATCCAATTCGTCCACCGTTCAGAAACCCGCACTATTGAAAATCCCCCTTAGCAACCCCCACCTTGGAAAGGTGTCCCTAAAACATACAGTATTTCCTAAGATATTCACGTGTTTTCTTAACCACCTTGGAAAGGTCTCCTGAGTCTCCGCTTTTCCGTTGATATAGATTATGAAGCAGCAACCATTCTCAGCCATACCTTGGAAAGGTGTCCCTAAAACATACAACATTTCCTAAGGTTTTCACGTGTTTTCTTAACCACCTTGGAAAGGTCTCCTCTAGTACCGCTTAAAATAAGCAATATTGTGTTTTTCCGTAGAGAAGCGCATGGTTTTCGCGGCACGAGGTCTCAGGGAATACAATAGCATTTTTTTGGGAATGGCATTAGGTTATTGACTCTTTCGTTGCTTATTCCGAATATTGCACAACAGGGTCTTTAGAGCATTTTTCCATTCATCAAATTCTTTCTTTATACCGTCAGGGACATCGGTATATTCAATCCCGTTTTTCCCCAGGTATAGAGAAACGGAAGGGGTGCACAAACCATGATCTACAATGATAATTACTTTTATCATGTGTACAACCGCGGAGCATATCGGCTGGATATTTTCCGATCAGAATTTCATTATTCTTATTGCCTTTCGCTGCTTCAAAAATATAAAAAGAAATATAATGTCGGCATTATGGCATATTGTTTTATGCCCAATCACTACCACCTCCTGCTTCGACAGCAGGAAGGAGGGTCGATTTCCAAATTCATTCAAACGACTTTCAATGCTTATGTTCAAAAAATCAATCGACTCGAACATCGCAACGGAACGATATTCCAAGGAACCGCCAAAGGAATTCAAGTCGAAAATGACGATTACATCTGCCGTCTTCTTTTTTATATTCATTTTAATCCCGTTGCAGCGGGACTCGTATCAAGCCCTGAACTGTGGAACTATTCGGATTATAACGAATGGATTGGAAATCGCGAGTTTCTGTTTGATGGAAAAGACTTGCTGCCGGCATACTTCGACACTTCTCAAAATTATTGCGGAAGCATGCTCAACTATCAAAATAACGAAGTCCCCCTATCGCTGAAGGGACATACATTTGATTAATTGCTTTTGACAATACCGCGCTTGAGTTTACCTTATGAATGTCATCAAATCTCTGGTCTTTGCAATTATTGATTTCTTTTATCCTCCCCACTGTATCGTATGCGATTCAGATCGTATCCTGCGTTCGGAGAAAGTGTGCGCTCAATGCTGGGAATCGCTTACCCGCATCACATTCAGCACACCGCAGTATAAAGAATTGTGTGCACTCATTGTGCGGAAAAAATCGGCCCATGAACTCATCTCATGCTTTCTCTTTACTCGGAAGGGCGCTTTCCGGCATATCATCCATGCCCTAAAATACCGAAAATTCAGATCCATCGGAATACGTCTCGGTCAGATAATCGGAACCTCTCTTCTTGACCGGCATACCGAATTCGACATCATTGTGCCGGTTCCGCTGCATCGCGTAAAACTGAGAGAACGCGGGTACAACCAGTCTGAACTCATTGCTCAAGGTATTTCATCTCTTTTGCATAAACCGGTTGCTGCGGGATGTCTCCGGCGGACAAAAAATACCGCATCGCAAACAACTTTGTCCGTTGAAGATCGCCGGAAAAACATGCAAAACGCATTCATCATCCTGCCCAAAAAAGAACAATGCGTCACATCCAAGAATTGCCTGTTAGTCGACGACATCATTACAACCGGCGCAACCATCAAAGCTTGTATCGCTGCACTGAGGAAAGCCGGTGCGGCTCGAATCATCGTCGTTTCTTCTGCAATAGCGGAATAATTTCATGTCGATATTTTAATCGAGCGACATTCTTTTTCATTTCTACAATCTACCCCGCTCAAACAAGAAAAACAGCTCATGGCAAACATGCTCTCTTCTTTTTAGAGTAAAAAGGGGACTTTTCAAATTCCATTCCGGAAAAATAATTTGGGAACAGAACTTGAGCCTTTCAGTATAAAATAAATAATGCGAGAAAACCATGGACATAAAACATAAAAAAAACCCCGATATCCCGGATTATATAACTCAAACGGTTTACGCGTTACTTGAGGAAAGCCTGGGCACGGACGAATCGTTCAAACAGCTGGCATTGCGCGTAGCTGCATTAAGCTACACGTCCGGCCTGAATGCAGGTCTCAACGCAGCTCTGCTGCTTAGTGAAGAAACAAACAATAAGATTCATACGGCAATTAACTGAGCTGGAGGAGTTGAACATATGATTGGTCAAGTTTCGTCAAGAAGCTATTTCAGGACTTGAGTTGACATCACGAGATGACAATAAAACCATTGTCAGTGAAATTTTAAAGAGGGTCGATCAGCTTATTAAGAAAGGCGATCTTGAAAGAGCGCTGGCAGAAATAGCCCATGCTAAAGAAGTAGAACCGCGGAATGCCTACACGCTGGCTCTCGAAGAACGGATTCTTTTGATGAAGACAAATCTCCCGCCCAAAGATAACGCCTCCTCCCGTTCCGCCGGAACCCGTATTAGCCGAAGTTGAACAGACTGCCGATACACAGGATCGTAAAACAATACCCACGCTTGAAGAAATAACGATATACCAGGCAGCATTAAGAGATGCATGGAAAACAGGCGTACTCGATCCGGCCGGAGAAATTCAGCTCCGTGAACTGCGTGCCGTTCTCGGCATTCAAGAAATGGATCATTACATCCTGGAAAAACAGATCAGACTGGACATCCAGAAGGAAAATTCGGCAAATAACCCGGCAAATCCGATCATCACGGAGAAGGAAACCGTTCTTGAAGAACAACCGGAAAAAATTCTTAAAGTTGAACCGCAGAAAAATATTCGAGAGCCGCATATCCCTTCTTTACAAAGCCGGAAGAAAAAAGAACAAATTCTCGTTATCGACGACGATGCGCGATTATTGGAATTACTCGCCACATCGTTCGAAGACTCGGGATACGATGTCATTGCTTTGACAACATCCGATGAAGCATTTTCGCTCCTGCGCAAATTCATCCCCGACCTCATTCTGTGCGATATTAATCTTGAAACTTCGACAATGGGCGGATTTACCTTTTATGAGAAAACACAGGAATTGAAAGATATTCAAAATGTCCCGTTTATTTTCCTCACGGGACTTACAGATGAAGCTCTGGTGCGCACGGGAAAAGAATTGGGAGTGGATGATTATCTTATGAAACCGATTTCAGAGAAAACCCTGCTTTCCACAATCCGCGGAAAACTGAAGCGATTTCGTCAGCTTCGAAAAACTATTGCAGCTTCTGCTTCAGTTTAATTTTTCTCTTTGTCCAGGAAAAGAGTTCTGGAGAGAATAAATTTTCGATAGAATACCGACGCCAGAAAAATACCGTTCATCATTATTATATTGAGAATGCAATAAAGAAAAAGCCGGTTGAAAAGAGAGCAGACCGTCAGAAGAAACAATTCCGTCCCAAGACCGAGCAGCCCCGAAAGACGAAGTGCTTTTACGTCAGTGTACCATCTCTCCCGCTGCTTGCCGGAATGCCGGATCCCTTTAAGGCACCAGAGATCGATCCGCAGCATCAGCCGGTCCTGCCAACCATAAATGATTTGAAATATCCTTTGCAGTTGTAATTCTCTCCCTCCGCGTTCAACATCTTCAAGCCGCACATCTTCCGTTATCCGATTATTCTCGTATTTTTCATGCAGGTGAAGAAATCGAGTCTGGTAGTAAACGTGATATGAAACCCTTAATGTCGTTCCGGCAAATCCAGCCGATGCTATAACGTACATCACGCTCATTCCGCTCTGTTCGAACAATACTTTGCCGATGGCAGAGAAAAGAGCGGCATTGACCAAAAAATCTCCGATCGAATCGAGAAATCTTCCGCTCCGGCTGAATTGATTTTTCGCGCGGGCAAGCTGGCCGTCGGCAGAATCGAGGATGTCTTTACAGGTAACGAGAAGTCCCGCTAAAATAAAAGCGGAAGCAGAATTCTGAAGATAGACAACCGCTGCGGCAAACCCTGCCGCAATCGATGCCATCGTCAGTTGATTAGGACTCACCGAGGTGCGATACAGCATCCGGACGATCATTCCGGCAAACGGGCGAATTGCATACGTATTGATGAGTTCGTCTGAAAGTTCGGATTTAATTGAGTTTCGATATGCGTAGCTCATTCGATCTCATCCCAGCGGCACATAAGAAGCGCCCGGTCATAATCTTCTTGAGTATCGATTTCAAGCATGGGTTGCGTTCCGACATCCGCCGCCCTTACGCAGACGCCTTTTTCAATCAGAGCTTGAAACGATGCTTCATAAAATTCTGTACGGCCTGCACCCGCGCGTACACGTTCATGCAAGATGGAAAATAATTGTTCCGTACAGTTCGGGGGAAAACGATGCTATTCCGATGGATTCACCGTACGCATTGTTGGTTGTGTGATAGTTCGGGTTGAAGATGTACCGAATCCGTTTGTTGGGGAAAGTGCTTTTGACGAAGGAACGAACAAGTTCGGATTGAAAACCCACAACCAGCGCTGCGTCGTCTATGCCGGCAGAGAATAGTCTTTCAAGTATGCGCTGGAGCAGCGGTTTGCCCTGCACATCTAAAAGACATTGAGGAGTATGATCGGTCAACGGCTGCAGCCTTCGCGCCATTCCAGCGGCAAGTATGACGCATCGCTGCGGCTTCAATCGACAACCCACGGTTCAAGAAGCTGTTCATTTATTCCCGCCAGAAAACGGGACGGTTTTGTAAGAATCAGCCCGCTCTCACGATCGTAGATATTCATCGGGTATGTTATCATAAGGTGTTCTTTTGCCCGTGTGCATGCAACGTACATAAGGCGGCGTTCTTCTTCCATCTCTTCATCGCTGGCAGCGGCACGCATTGCCGGAAAACGTCCCTCGAGCGCATAAATAATGATAACCGTATTCCACTCCAATCCTTTTGCACTATGAATGGTGGAAAGCGTCAAGAATTCAGTTTCCCGTCCCGGCGACTCGATGTCCGAAACACTTTCGTTCGGCGGTTCAAGAGCCAGATCGGTCAGCAATTCACCGACCGACGTATAGCGTTCGGTAATATTTTGAAAAGTCTCCAGGTCCTTTTTCCGTTTTTGATGATCTTCATACCGGACACGAAGAATCGGCTCATAATAACGCAAGAATATGATTCCGTCTTCTCGGCCGGAGAATTTTTGACCGAAACGACTTCTTTTAGAACTTCAAAGAGTTTTTTAACCTGATCCGGATAATTCCCGTAGTCCATCCAGAATTTTGTCGTTGCCGTAACCGCTTCCCTGAATTCTTTTGCCAATCCTACGCGCCGTTTCAGGATGTCATCGACCACTTTTTCCGCTGTGCGAGGCCCCACGCCGTCGATAAGCAGTAAAATACGGTTCCATGAAACCACATCCTGCGGGTTCTCCAAGACGCGCAAATATGCAATTACGTCTTTTACATGAGAGGTTTCGATAAATTTATATCCGCCGAATTTCAGAAACGGAATGATTTGCCTTTGCGAGTTCGATTTCCAGATCGAATGAATGGAACGATGACCGGAACAGCACCGCAATCTCTTCGAGCGGAACGCCCATCTCGCGGAATTCCAGTATTTTCTGAACGACAAACCGGGACTGCATGTTTTCGTTTTCCGCTGCAACGAGCTGAGGCAATTCCCCGCCGGTTTTCTTTGTATAAAGTTCTTTGGTATACATACGCATTCCGTGGAAACTATTGGACCGGAGTTCCGTGTTTTAATATTTCATTTGCAAGATTTAGAATCGGCTGTGTGCTTCGGTAATTTTCCTCAAGTTTGATGATTCTGCAATCCGGATATTCTTCCCCGAATGTGAGAATATTCCGGATAGTCGATCCACGAAACGAATAAATACACTGCGCGTCGTCCCCGACGACCATAATATTCCTGTGCTTGTTCGCGAGCAGACGTTACGATTTCCGCCTGCACTTTATTGGTATCCTGATATTCATCGACCATAATGTATTTGAACCGGTCCGATAAAATCTCCCTGACCGGTTTATTCTTCCGGAGCAGCTCCGCCAGATGAAAAAGCAAATCGTCATAATCCATCAAATTATGTTCCCGCTTATACATTGTAAAAGCGGCGTGCAACGCCGTAATATCCGCTTCTTGCTCGATGTACTGCGGATAATCGAGCGCCAATATCTCTTTGAGAGGAGTCAGTGTATTGAACGACCGGCTGTACAGATCGTACAGTGTTTCTTTCCGGGGAAAGCGTTTTTCCCGTGTATCGAATTTCATTTTCGTGCGGATAAGATTTACAACATCTTCCGCATCCGTTTGATCGAGTATTGTAAAATTGCGCTCGAATCCGACTTCAGCCGGATATTTGCGCAAAATACTATTGGCAAACGAATGAAACGTTCCGCCTGAAACCTGCTCGCATCTGCTGTCCAGCGCAATGGACGCTTTACGAAGCATTTCCTGTGCTGCTTTGCGTGTAAAGGTCAGCAGCAATATCGCATCGGGCCGCACTCCGAGTTCCACAAGGTAAGCGACACGATACACGATCGTGCGTGTTTTACCGGTGCCGGCGCCTGCAATGATAAGGTGAGGGCCATTGACGGAAGTGACCGCCTCAGTACTGTGCAGGATTCAATTCCTTTTTATATTGAATGCGGAGATTCGAGGGCTGGATGAGATGGAGGCGATCATCGGGAAGCGGTTTGAGGGTGTATTTTTTCATAATTCTCCATTAAAGTTAAAAAAAATACATCAAATATGCCTCGATAATGCAAAAACAGTATGTTGTGTTTTCAGCAACAAAACCGTACGTTATAGCGGCTTTTTAACACAAAACGATAGAAGAAATATCATTTTTAATCAAAACCAACTTATCGAAGAAAAGATAATTTATGAATGTACTCGTCTTGAATTGCGGCAGTTCCTCGCTCAAATTTCAGATCATTCAAACCGATCTGCAAATAATCGAAAAAAACGCGACAAACAACTTGCCAAAGGATTGATCGAACGTATCGGCAGCCAGGCGCTTGTGACGCTGCAGGCAACCGGCAAATCTCCTGTGAAACATGCTGCTCCCTTGCGCGACCATAAAGCTGCTCTGGATCATATTATCAAATGGATTATTTCCGAGGAAGCACAAATTCCGGGCATTCAATCTTTGAACGATATTCATGCCGTCGGACATCGTGTTGTTCATGGTGCGGAACGTTTCACGAATTCCACGTTAATCGACGACAATGTCATTCACGGGATAGAAGACTGCATCGATCTTGCACCGCTGCATAACCCTGCGAACCTCAAAGGCATAACGGCATCGCGTGAAGTTTTCGGCACCGGCATTCCCCAGGCAGTTGTGTTCGATACATCGTTCCACTCGACCATGCCTGAAACTTCCTTTCTCTATGCAATTCCTTACCAGCTCTATCGCAGGCATAAAATACGGCGTTATGGATTCCACGGAACCTCGCACCGCTATGTTGCTTACCGCTACCGGCAGCTGACCGGCAAGTCGCGGGAAGAAACAAACATCATTACAGTACATCTCGGCAACGGATGTTCTGCCTGCGCCATTAAAAGCGGCGCTTCGTTCGACACGTCCATGGGACTTTCCCCGCTGGAGGGATTGGTCATGGGGACGCGCTGCGGCGATATTGATCCGGCTGTCCTCGAATTTCTTTCCCACAAAGAAGGCATGTCGATGAATGAAATCGACGCGCTGCTAAACAAGCAATCAGGCTTGCTCGGCATTTCCGGATTGACCAACGATATGCGCGACCTGCTGGAAGAAGCGCGGGAGCATCAAGACCGCCGCGCTACGCTTGCAATCAATATGTTTGCCCAGCGTGTTAAAAAATATATCGGTTCCTATCTTGCGGAAATGAACGGAGCAGATGCCATTGTTTTCACCGGCGGTATCGGCGAGAATTCCGTCATCGTTCGCCAGCGCATCTGTGCCAACCTTGAATGGCTCGGCATTGAAATCGACGAACAATTGAATTCCGAAAAAGTCGGCGGCATGGAAGGCGAAATCAATAAAAAGGACAGCCGCATGAAAGTATTCGTCATTCCGACCAATGAAGAACTGCTCATTGCGCGCGATACAGTTCGCTGCGTTCTCAGTGCGCCGCAGCCGAAAGTAACGCGACAGAACTTCACATTGCATGAAGAGCCGCTCGTCTTAAGAACGGCTCTTTTTATTGATTCTTTGAATTTTCGTACAAATTGCATTTTTCGCACGCACATACATCTGAACATTACAGAAAATATTGTTTGTTTTATTGACATTCTTCCTTCATCGGTGTATTTTATACATTAGGAGAAATTTATTCAAAAGGGAAAGCCGCTTCTCGTGACAGAAACTTCACTTCAATATTCCCGGAAACTTGCCGCTATCATGTTCGCAGACATTTCGTCATTTTCGCAAAAGCTTGCCGAAAATGAAACCTCTGCTATGACGCTTCTCAAGTCGTACGACGGCCTTATGCGCATCCTCAGTACGAGATTCGGCGGACGAGTTCTTAAATGCGTCGGCGACTTGTTCATGTTCGACTTTAAAAGTTCAGTTAATGCCGTACGATGTGCTGTCGAAGCTCAGCAGCGATTCTGGACATTCAATGATAATAAATCACCGTCAGCCAAGATTGAAATTCGAATCGGAATTCACATGGGAGATGTTCTGGTTCAAGACGATAACATTGTTGGAGATTGCGTTACGCTTGCCTCGCTGATAGAAGCTCTTGCTCAACCGAACAGAATTCTTATTTCTCATGATATCTACCAGCAAATGAAGAACAAGCTGCCTTCATAGGGTTTTCAGTTTGGGTCCCCTTTCTTTTAAAGGCGTACCGGAGAATGTAGAAGTTCATGAAATATTGATTGATGATATACCGGCATTAGCCGTTCCATCGAGCAGTGCTGTGCTTTTGCAGGAGAAACATCTGGTCGATCCGGCGACTTCAGCCGGAGACGGAAGAAGCTCAGCATATCGAACAAATACGTCAAAAAACTTTGCAGGAAGAGATTCAATCCGAAAAGAAACGAAAGAAGGAAATCGAAAATCTCTATGCAAAGGCTGAAAAGAGCGTTCAAAAAGGAAATCTTGACGAGGCAGAGCAAACGCTCAAGGAAGCATCTGAAGCTGAACACTCCGCAATCCGGCATCCCAGGCGCAAACCCATGATCCAAAAGAGGCTCGAAGCCCAGAATTTCTATACAAACGCCAAAGTCATTCTTGGAAAAAGGCGCATTGCAAGAAGCCGAAGAGGAAGTAAAGAAAATACTTTCATGTTTTTCCGCTTCATCTCGGGGCACAGCAGCTGCTTCTGCAGATCGAGGATCTCCGGCAAAAACAGGAAAAAGCCGAAAGAGCCGTCAGCGAGTTGAAAGAAAAACCGATCAGTGAAAACGAACGAAAAACACATGCATCTTCTCGACATTGCACGCGAACACATTACGAGGGAAGAATTCCAAGAAGCTTTATTCACGCTGCGGGAACTCTATCTCATCAATCCCAATCACCAAGAAGCACGTCTCACTGAAGTCGAACTTCACGAGGCCGAGCGTGCACACAGAGAACGTCTCAGGTACGAAGCTGCACACACCGAAGAATTACATCGGCAGTATCGTCTTGAACATTTACGCAAAGAACTGAAAGAAAAACGGGAAAGGAAGACGATTGCACGGCAGGAACGGACACAAGGCTCAATATTCAAATCGCCTTATAAAAATCGGCCTGTTCACTTGCAGCTCTTCTTGCCCTCGCTATCGCAGCAATAAAAGCGATCGATTATTATTTCCCGAAAACCGCATCGATTGCTGTCGTAGGATTTACATCCAACTCTCTTTCCGGCACAGATGAGGCTCTCTTAAAAGCATTTCCAAAACTTCTTGCTGACAACATCGCCCGCTGTGAACACATCACCGTTATCGCTCCTTCTTCAACGGTCGGCTTTGAGCCCTCTGCAGCTTACATGAAATCCATTGCCCAGACAATGCAGGCTCAATATATCGTTACCGGATCTATCGAAAAATCGCAAACAGGATTTCTCATTTCCTGCTGGGTTATCGATCAGGAAAATCATTCGATTGTGTGTTCTTTCAAGACAGGTGCAGAAATAACCGAGTTCTACCGGGTACAGAATATGCTGGCCGAATCGCTCATCAAGGACCTCGATATCCGGCCGGCTCTTCCTGCTCTTGAACGTCCCACTTCTTCGCCGGAGGCTTTCGAGTTTTATATTCAGGCCGTCGCATCGATGCCCTCCGTAGACCGGCAAACGCTCCAGACGTGTGCATCTCTTTTTGAATCTGCATTTCGGCACGATCATGCATTCATCGAAGCGCATTTTCAGGCGGCTTTATGCTATTATCAACTCTTCGATTTGACGCAGAAGAACAGAATATCTTACGCAAGCAGCAGCGATCATGCATGCTCCCGGACAGATAAAAGAAGAAGATCCCTTTGCCCTCTCTCTTACGCGCAAGGTCGCTGCGCTTCGAAGGCAGCATACCAAGAGCGAAGAACTCCATCGACAATGCTCTTCGATTGGCGCCTTCGTCTGCACTTGCACATGAAGAAAACGCATTGATTCTCCTCCGGGAAGGAAAGGAAGAAGATGCTCTCCAGCAGGCAAAAATTTTGGCTGCCCTCGACCCTCGAAATCCGAGGACACTACTATCTCCTCGGCCTTACTTCAGAGTTTAAGCATTCGGACAGCGACGCGGTGAACTATTACGGCAAAGCGATTCGCCTGGGCTATCCCGATTCAGCCCTTGCCCTAGACTTGATTTCTCAGGCGCGATTAGTCTGCGGCGAAGCCGGAAAATCCATCGATTATTACAAGGAACAAATCCATAGTTATCCGAATGATTACCGACTCTATTATAAAATCGGGCAGGCCTATCAATGGGCAACGCAAATTGATACAGCTCGACAATGGCTGAAAGATGGTTATGCTCTTGCAAAAGAAATTCTGGACAAAAATCCGCTTGATGCCCAAGCCCATGCCTATGCCGCACTTTTCCTTTCAAGGCTCGGAGAATTTTCCGACGGCGAGGCGGAAATAAACAGAGCGATTACGGCGGACAGCACGGACGCAGACATACTTTTCCGCACTGCAAATATGTACAGTATTCAAAAGAATAAAACGAAAGCGCTGGCTTTTTTAAAAAAAGCTCTGGCTTCGGACTATCGATATGCGGAGCTCCTGAATATCGACTTTTCATTTCTTAATACGGATCCCGACTTTAAAAGAACTGTTTATATCGACGTTTCACAGTAAAAGCCGGATCATTGTTCGATTATCCATCGCCCTCTTTTATGCTCGTGCCTTCCAAAAAAATGACATTGTATTCCATAAGACATATACGGCGAAATACATTGACATTTCTATCAATGAAATACAACTTTATTTATTTGAAACGGTACGAGTGCCCTCTTCGGCGGTGATAATCCAATAGTTTCCCGTGTTTGATCATATGTTTGCATCGTGTTCCGCCATCTGTATTGATTTCCTGTGTATTTTTAAGAAAATTTTGTTTAGAATATTGCACATTCACTTCGTATCGGCACTCTATGAAAAAAATTTATTTTTTCTTATTCATGAGCGGCATCATATGGACACACAACGTCATAGGCCAAACATTGACATTAAAGATCTGGCCTCATGGAATCCCGGGTTCCATACCTTGTCCCGGATATTGTGAAAATATTTCCCGTCCATGGGGAAAAGACTGCATTGAAAAAATCACAGATCCCGAGATACTTGTTTATCAGGCTCCAAAAGAAAAATCTACAGGAGCCGCTATTCTTATATGCCCTGGCGGCGGATATCGATATGTATCGATCGTCAATGAGGGATACGAAATAGCCCGCTGGCTCAACGAGAACGGCATAACGGCCGTGATTCTCAAATACCGGCTGCCTTCGGACAGCATTATGATCGATAAAAGTATCGGTCCTTTGGAGGATGCCCAAGAAGCAATGCGCATTATTCGACGTCATGCTTCTTCATGGTTTCTTGATCCGGAAAAAATCGGCATTATGGGCTTTTCTGCAGGAGGACATCTTGCATCGACTCTGTGCACACGATTCAAGGACAGTGTCTATACGTCAGCGGATCGTATTGATGCTCGTCCCGATTTTTCCGTCTTGGTCTATCCGGTCATTTCGATGAATAAAAATATTTCCCACGGCGGCACGCGAGAGATGCTGCTCGGTACACATCCGGAAGAATCTTTAGTAGAAAAATTTTCAAACGAACTGCATGTCTCGGATGATTCACCTCCGGCGTTTATCGTTCATGCTTCCGACGATCAGGCTGTTCCAATAGCAAATAGCCTGAGCTATTATCTGGCTTTGCTCCAGCATCATATTCCGAGCGGAACTCCATATCTATCAAACAGGCGGTCATGGATTTGGTCTGGGCCGGCCAAAAACCGCCGAATCGGGATGGCCTGCAGCATGTATTGTATGGCTTCGAACGAACGGCTGGATTCCTTAAAAGTTCCTTGACCTGAGTAACGGAATAATCTGCATAGAACACCTTGCGAAGGTCATCCGGAGATAATGAGGTCTTTTTCTTGCCGATCACTTGATACTATTTCATCAGAAGCATTTTTTTTGTTTCGACCTTATCCTCGCAATTCATTTGATAGATATAAATTCCGCTGCTCAATTTTGATGCATCGAACGAAAGAATATAAGTCCGGTTTGGCTCTGCAAATCCGTTGAACAGTAATGCAATTTCACGGCCGAGAAGATCGAACACTTTCACTGTCGTATGCCCTCTTTCCGCCACGGTAAATGTTATAGACGTTGCCGGATTAAACGGATTCGGGAAATTATTCAATGTTGCATAAGAAGCGGCTGATGATTTTTTTTGGGAATGCCCTTCTATAAAATCAACAGCCGGATTTTCAGGAGGGGAGGCGGAATTTTGCGGATTGATATTCGATTGAACGACAAAATCCGACGAGTTATTATCGGTGTCCTGTCCATTGCCGTTGGATGCATCGACGCCGCCCGGTGCAAGCGAAGATGCTGTTGAGTTCGCTTGTGCTTTACGTTCGATCGATTTTGTATTGCCGCTCGACGGACTTGGCGCTGCTGCTGTGCCTTCAAAACCGTTGGCCGTTCCATAACCCACTTTATCTATGATCGCTGCTCCGGTCGGATTTGTATCGGTAAGGGCAATTGCCGCAGCACAGAGAACAATTTTCCCGGACGTTGCGCTTAAATTGATGCTGTCCGCTTTATCGGGGACAGGAAGAGAAGCGGTGTCATGTCCGCCTGAAGCTTCTTGAATGAGATAGAAGCCGTGGGCAGCAATAGAGCCGTCCAATACGGTCACGTTCCATTTAGAACCAGCGGCGGATGCATATTGAACGGACCATCCTGTCAAATTCACTGCAGAAGAGGCAGGATTATACAATTCAATAAAATCATTTTTATACGGCGCTTTTGCATTTCCCCCGCCGCCGTAGACCTCACTAATAACGATATGATTCGCTGTCTGGCATACCGACTTTTGCGGGCTCAAATGACCCAAAATAAATAAAAAAATTAAAACAGGCGTGTAGTATCGCATAGACATTCCCCTTTATAAAAAGTAATTATTTAGACCGATGCGAAATATTTTTTTCAACGAATCAACAAATGCGATCTATCCGGAATTCGCCGCACAAGGCATTTTTGCTCTTCAGCATTTGATGCAAGTGAGTGTGACATTCACGCATTTGCTTGTATCATCTTCCCCTTTGGCTTTTTCTAAATTCTCTTATGATTGCAGATATCCGCTGCACATGCATTCTTCCGGGGCGCTCATATATCATGATGAGACTCAGATACGCTCGAGTAAACATTCTTCATGAGGATATCTGCAAATCAGCGCATGGCAAGATTAAATCAGTAGTCGCGCATCGGGAAGATATTTTGACAGACGGAAATTGTCAATCACCTGATTAGGTAAACCTTTTCATGCGACTTCACGGCACATTTCAGCAAATGTATTTATAACTGAAAAGTCTTTTCGACAAAATACAGCTGCTGCAGAAAACAATCTGTTCAGGAAAGTATATTGTCAAATTGATGGAACGAGATGACCAGAATCTGATTGAATATTATTTGAATGGGCAGAACAACGCAAAGTCAATGGAATGACGTGCAAAAAAGAATAAAACTGATTTTTGAGAGCAGCAGACCGCATATATGCTTCAATCCGGTCGGCGGATTATTCAAGCTGAATAATCTGGAATAAATCACTCGCCTATCAACGCCCTCTTATGAGGGCATCGATTCCCGAGTGGATTGAAGAGCCCTTTTTAGAAATAAATTACTGAAGAGCCATTCAACAGCGCTCGCCTGACCGCCTTTAGCGGGTTTTCTAAAAAGGGATTTACTCGATTTTTACTATATTCTCAAACGCTTTTCTCCAGTTTCTTTTCAAGAATTTCGACCTTTTCACACATATGTTTCACACGCTGATACATACCGCCGAAGAGATAGAGAACATAGAGAAATAAAACCAGTGTGACAATTTCGCCTATAACCATTAAGATCATTTGTGCGTGATTCATTTCTTTCTCCTACATTAGAAAATATGATTTAGTGAAAAATATAAACTGAACAGCCGGCACAAAACTAACTGCTTTTCGGTATAATGGAAAACATTCTGGCGTTTATTTAAATCAAAGAACTATTCCACTTGCTCAAAGAAACATACCCTCAAATGACAGGTATTTTCTTATTATTCACGACATTCATTCGTTTTTAAAAAATGACCCCTTGTATGAACGGCGATCTAATGCGAATATATCTAAATATGAAGCTTTTGTCAAGTACCCTAAAAATTGGGTAATGGCGTAATTTGCTTGGTATTTGCAGCAATAAATGCATACTTAAGACCGAAGCAGCGGAATTTCTCAAGCGGCAAAGTTAAAACAATGTTGAATCGTGCTTTTCCGGCCCCTTTATAACCGATCACCATTGCCGGAAGTTTTTGTTTTTTTTAAATGGAAAAAATATCCGGCTGTTTCGATTATTCGGGCACCCAGAATGGTTCCTTTGTTGCAACAAACTTGACCGGGATATCTTTGATAAACGTTTTGAACCAACGAACACACTCTTCCATTCCGGCTTGCTCGGATGGAATGTGTCCGAAGATGATAAGTCCTTTCTTGTTGCCCTCAGTGATTGCATCGGCGGCATACTCTATGGTTTCCCACTCATGAGCTTCGCCGATAACCAGCACTTCAACTCCATTGAGTTGGAAAACGTACCGGTTCGCCTCAAACCCGGGAAAGCCCTCGCAGAGTCCTAATGTCGAAACGTTAGCATCAGAATCACCGACTACTCGCATGGCATATATTCCAAGCTGGCGTTTCAATGTTTTTGCTAATTCCTTCAGTGTCGTTCGGGGAATGTGGAAAATGCTTCCATTCCCCTCATCCTGGAACTTCTCCCAGCCAAGAGCGCGGATCATTCCAGTCCGGATACCGTCGGGCTTCCTTGCATGCCAGTGGTCATGAAAGCGCCAGATGATGAGATGATGCTGCTTGATAAATGCTCGCTTTGCTTCGAATACAGGATCATGCATATCTTCCAGGGTAGCGGTTGCGTCGAAGTGACCATAAAAAGTAGGTTCATGGGTAATGATAAGATTATTTCCATCGGCAGCTGCACGTTGAAGAACGTCAAGCGTAGCCATCATAGTCACAGCAATTCCCGTAACGACATCGCTTGAATCACCGGCCTTGAACGTGTCGACTGTGGGTTCAAACCAGGATATGCCGATGTTCTGCTTAATCCGCTCAATCACCTGAGCGGCGGTCGGCCGGTTTTCCTGAGCAAAACAGATATATGTAAGCATCATGGATAGAAAACAAAAACGGGTTATCATAGATCCTCCTTTTGAATGAAAGAATTGATGCGGCTATTTCCCGAAACGGAATAAAAGCTGTTGAAATCAGATAAGACTTGAATACAGCCCGCATCCGAGCAAATCTTAAAAGAATCGCTTTATCGGTTTGTTTTATCAGATCGCCTTTTCCCCTGCTTTATCGCATATTTCGCATAGTCTGCATCTTTGACCTTCCGATCATATTCTTTGGGGAATGAATCGTAGACCGACGAGTGTCTTTGATTTCTTCGAAATGTGCCTTATTTTGAAACGAATTTTGCGAACAATGTAATCTATTACAGCTCGAAAAGCAATTTGAACTCATCGTTTGAAATTTTACTGCCTGCCGAAAATTTTTCGAGATTCTTTTCAATTGACCTATCCACCGGCACTATGCTCATGAAGAGCTGATGATTGTTCGCAGCCGTTGGGTCTGCTATCGAATGTTCATAATTCATCTGTAAAAGGGGAAATAAGCGGCATGAGTTCGATTGGTTCGTTTTTTTGTAACTACTCAGCGTATTTTGAAATAAATGCTTTTTTGCTAAGTTTTAAATCCCCTTGAAATTAGTATCACATAAATGTGATTCATTTATTTCAATACAACTTTATTTATTTGAAGCGGCGGCAGGATTCGATACTCTACGAAGCCGCTGTAATTTTAAGGAGTCTCATAAAATACATCTCTTTTGAGATGGAACTCGTGAATAATTGTTTAATAATTTGTATGTTAGAAAATAGGATGTTTGCATTTGATCAACATTATTAAAAATAGCTTCTATCCGTAAGACAATATGTCTTTTGCTGAAAGGAAAATGAAATGAATATTTTTTCGCACCAGATAAAGTTTTCACGCGAACTTGTGCATTTATTCCGGCTTGCTATCATGGCGCTTGCTGTCATAAGCATTGGTTCGGTCGACACGCTCAGTAATGTTCCGGTCTTTTCCGGCAAAACCGATGTCGGCAGAATTCTTATCCCCGGTTCGGTGCAACTCGATTCTGTAAACGGCACGATACGCATGACCGGAAACGGAGAAAACATTTGGGGAAACAATGATGCATTTTATTTTATCTGGAATAAAATCGACGGCGATCTCTCCTGTATGACCGACGTTGCATGGGAAGGCAAAGGGGTCAATCCCCACCGCAAAGCCGGCTGGATGGTCCGTACCGGTTTGGAATCGGACGATGCGTACATCGATGCCGTTCTACACGGCGACGGATTGCTTTCCATGCAGTACCGTAAAACGAAAGGCGACATAACGAACGAAGTCCAATTCCCCATTAAAGGAGCGCTGAAACTGCAATTGGATAGAACCGGCGATCAATTTACATTTTACGTATCCGGCAGGGATGGAATCGTTCACCCGGTTGGGACCATAACTCTTGTATTGAGCGGGACACTCTATGCAGGACTTGCCGTGTGCTCTCACGATTCCACAGTAAAAGAAACGGCAGTCTTTTCCAATATTCAATTTTCCTTAAAAGGGCTTGTACCTGATAATAAGCGGGTTATCGAAAGCACTCTGGAAACGATGGATTTTGAAACCGGCGTACAGTACAATAATCCGTCAGGCGAAAGAACATTTTGAAGCGCCCAACTGGAGCCGTGATGGAAAAATGTTTATCTATAATTCAGGCGGGAAAATCTATTCATTGCCTGCAACCGGAGGAATGCCTCAGCTCATCAACACGGATTTTGCAGCAAAGTGCAACAACGACCACGGAATTTCATGGGATGGAAAACAACTGGCTGTCAGCAATCATGCTGAAGATGGAAAATCATTGATCTACCTTTTACCTGTTCAAGGCGGAACACCGAAACTTATTACAAAACAAGGACCATCGTATTGGCATGGATGGTCGCCGGACAATAAAACCCTTGCATATTGCGCAGAACGAAACGGTCAATTTAACGTGTATACCATTTCTGCCGACGGCGGCGAAGAGAAGCAGCTTACTTCGGCTCCCGGTTTAAACGACGGCCCGGAATATTCACCCGATGGAAAGTACATTTACTTTAATTCCATCCGGACCGGGCAAATGAAAATCTGGCGGATGAACGCCGATGGTACCGAACAAATCCAATTTACGCCGGCCGATGAATTCGGCGACTGGTTTGCGCATATTTCTCCCGACAATAAACAGATTGTTTTCGTTTCGTATGATAAAAGCGTGGAAGGACATCCGGCAAATAAAAACGTGACGATACGCAGCATGCCCGCAGCGGGCGGGGAGATAAAAGTAATTGCCAGGCTCTTCGGCGGCCAGGGGACCATGAATGTCCATTCCTGGTCTCCGGACAGTAAACAATTCGCTTTTGTAAGTTATAGATTAGTCGCGCCATAACATACAAAGTATGGTAAACAACGGAAAGGAACGCATATGGAATCTACTATCTACACACGAAGAGATATTTTAAAGCTCATTGGAACAGGAGCCGCAGCATCGCTGGCATTTCCCATGCTCGGTTATGCTAAGGAAAAAGGCACAGCAGCAAATATTGGATTTCAATTGTACAGCGTTCGAAGGGAAATTGAAAAAGACCTGGAGGGCTCTATCAAAAAAATTGCCGGCATGGGATATCTGGGCGTTGAGACCTATCCGCTTCCATTAAGCATTACACTTGAGCGAGCGGCTAAGATTTTTAAAGACAACGGGTTGACGGTCTTCAGTATGCACACAGAATTGCCTGTCGGGGACGAAGTTGATAACATATTGAAAATGTCGGATGCGTATCAATGTCCCACCGTCGTCTATCCCGGCTGGCCGAAGGGCCTTTCAACAGAAGATCCCGATCTTTTTGTGCATGCGTCGGAAATTTTTAAAACGATTGATAAATTAAAACAGCGTGCAGATATGTACAACGAAATCGGCGCAGCGCTGAAGAAAAAAGGACTGCATTTTGGAATTCATAATCACTGGTGGGAATTTGAAAAATCCGACGGCGTGTATCCTTCCTATTATTTTTTAGAACACCTGGATCCCGATATATTTTTTGAAATCGACACTTATTGGGCTAAAACTGCAGGTCAAAATCCTGCAAAAGTGATTGCAGATTTCGGAAAACGTGCTCCGTTCCTCCACATTAAAGATGGTCCTGCAGCGAAGGATGCTCATATGTACGCCATGGTTCCAGCCGGAAGCGGCGCGATGGATTTTCCCGCCATTGTCAAAGCAGGAGGGGAAAATATTCAATGGATGATTGTCGAGTTTGATGAATACGCCGGAAGTATATTTGACGGGATACAAGGAAGCTATACGTATCTGACAAATAATAATTTAGCGAAAGGTAAAGTGTAGTCATGAAAGTATTATTCATCGGCGGTACAGGGAATATAAGCACATCTGTAAGCAAGCTCGCCGTCAGCCGCGGTATTGAATTGTATCTCCTTAATCGCGGTAAAAGACCTTCAGGCATTGCCGGCGCAAAACATCTTATCGGCGATATCACGGATCCCGGCATTGCTTCCGTGTTAAAAGGTCATCTCTGGGATGTCGTTGTCAATTGGATTGCCTATACGGAAGAAGATATCGAAAGGGATTACAAACTATTTCGAGAGAAAACCAAACAGTACATTTTTATCAGCTCCGCATCGGCATATCAGAGACCTCTCTCCCATCCGATCGTCATAGAGTCGACACCGCTTGCAAATCCGTATTGGCAGTATTCCCGCAATAAAATCGCATGTGAAATGAAATTAAACGCTTTTTATAGAGACGATCATTTCCCTGTAACGATTGTAAGGCCTTCCCTTACGTACGATACCGTCATTCCAGTTCCCATCGGCGGCTGGAACGAATATACCGTCGTCGACAGAATAAAAAAAGGAAAACAAATCATCGTACATGGAGACGGCTCATCTCTCTGGACAATTACACATGCGGAGGATTTTGCAAAAGGTTTCGCAGGATTAATGGGTCACCAGCAGGCGATCGGGCAGTCGTTTCACATCACGTCGGATGAACTGCTTACATGGAATCAAATACACGAAGCGCTGGCGGAAGCCATCGGCTGTAAAGCGCTGATCGTCCATATTTCTTCTGAAACGCTTGCAAAATATAATGAAGAATTGCTCGGAAGCCTGGTCGGCGATAAGGCAACATCCGTCGTCTTTGACAATTCAAAGATCAAGCGATTTGTACCGGACTTTGTTGCAACGATTCCATTCTGCGAAGGAATCAAAAGAACGATCGATTGGTTTGAATCGGATCCGGCAAGAATGGTTGTCAGGGAAGAGACGAATAAGTGGATCGATTCATTGATCGACCGTTACGAAAAAGTGCTCTTGAGTTGATTGCTTGATGTGGACGAAGAATTGAATACATGTAACACTCAGCATATCATAAGCTATAAAAGCGAAGTGTGTATCATTGCGATTTTATCTTTGGGGTGGTTTTTCATGCGCAACCTAACGTAAAGTATTTTATCCTCGTTTGGCCAAGTGAACGCTGCCGATGATCTTGGCTTTTTACTTACTCCGACTAATATTCCTGTTCTCGCTTCTACATAAATTTATTACTGAGGAGGCCGCACCAACTAAGAGTCTGAAACTCGATGAGGATTCTTGAGCCCCGTCCTCAACTTGTTGGTTACCTCCCGCTTGACGCGTGGTGCTAGCTGTTCATCATACTGTTCTAAGAATGAGTTAACTGGCGCCGGATATCGCTTGCTCAATTCCCTGAGTGCCCATGAAAGTGCTTTGATAACCATATCATCACGGTCGCGGATGAGCATTCGACAGATCTTGAGTGTGCGATTAACATCTCCTTGACCACCACGTGCACGATTATTGAGTGGAACTGTGCTTACTAAGGCAGCCCTTCTCCACCAACGATTAGGAGATTGAGCCCAAGACATAATCAGTTGGTCTGGGATATTACGTTGACGCCAAGCAGGACCAGCAATATAACAGGCGAAACAGTCGACTTCTCCCCAGCTTTGGATACCTTGCCCAAGGGAGATAACATCCTTTTTGGTTAGTGCATCGAGAGCAGGTTGGTGATTAACAATGATTTCGTAGGAGAAGATACGTTCCCAGAACCCAAGCGGCACCAACCGTTTCGCCAATGCAAGAACAGATGTAGCAGAAGAATGCGTAAGTTGCTTAGACCACTCACGTCGCACCAGACGAAAGGATGGTGCATTCTTCTTGGGCATGGAAGCAAGTGAGCCACGTATTTCTGCAACAAGTGTTTTCATATCGACATTGAGTATTTTATTGGTGCTTGGCCGTCATTGATTGTTTGGCTCTTTTATTTTTAGGATGGTTAGGCGGCACAGAAGCGCTACCATATTAATTTATTCTCCGTGAAAACATCTTGAATAGATATTTTCTAATTTAGATAACCGACATATGTGAATGCTAGTGCCGCTTCCATTAAATAATATTGTGTTTTGCTATGCAGAAGTGCATTATTTCCGCGGCACTATGCCTCATGGAATACAATATCATTTTTTAGGACTGGCACTCGTTTGCCTTCTCTTTGATTTAAAGTAACCATATACCATACTTAAATATATAAGTAGAGTGAACAATGCTCCAGAACCAATAATCGAGAGCGACGGATAATTTCCATTACTAGAGGTTACATCAATGAGCGCTCCATGAGAAAAGACCGCAGGAAACAGGATATACATTCTCCATGATGTTGATGCTTTGGAGCTTGAATAACCACTAAAAGCAACGCACCATGAAAACTGATGACCATATTGCTGTTCAATTGCCTGCGTTGAACCCTCCATTGGCATCAACTTGTCCCATAGAGGAATTCCAAAGACAAAAAGAGAAATTAGAACAGGGGCCAAATATTTATTGAAATATTTCTTCATAGATTATCCTCTTATTTAACCGCATAGCGATTGGGTCTAAGCTGCGCTGCTGATAACTTTCCAATTGTAATGTCGCCGTGTGATTGCCTATCATTCGCTTTCCACACGCACTCTTTTTCCGTCAACGTCAAACCGCGTTACTTCATTTCCTTCTTGTTCTGAATATTTAAAAGTGGTGTCAATTTTTGGTCGTAGGGCAAAATAATTGTTGAATTATTAGGACTGCTTACTACCTCTTTAAGCTGAGAGATGTAATACCATTGTAGATAATTCTGAGTTAATCCATTGCCAATTATTTTTTGAGCATTTGAAATGCCCTGAGCCTCAATTGCTTTCCGTTGCGCCTCCTTTTGAGCATACTGAATAGTATACTCCATTTGCTGCGCTTCCTGAGAAGCTTTAAGTTTTGCCGCAATGGCATCGCTGACAGTTGTCGGTGGTTCCACATTTCGAATAAGGACATTATCGAGCAATACGCCTTTTCCGTTCAATTCCTGCAACAATAATTCAGTAACCATCTTCGTATAAGCGTCTCTCTTGAGAGACATAACATCGCTGGCGTCAAACTTGGTGGCAGCATTTACCAGGGCAGTTCTAATAGCCGGCCTTACAATCACCTCTTCATAGTTTAACCCGATATTGCTGTAAACATTATTTGCTTGCGATGGATCTAAATGATACCAAACGCTGACATCAAATTTTAGGATAAGTTGATCGCGGGAGAGTGTGGCAACTGCATCATCACCGACTTTATTGCCTTCGTTATGGACTGAAGTCATAGTGTAGTCTTTTGTTTGAATAGACATTTTATAAACATCCGTTAAAAAAAAGATCGGATGAATGCCCGCTGGAAGAGACTGTGATCCAACGTTACCAAATGTAACAGGAACTCCAACATATCCTGGCTCAATAATAGTAAAGGATGCAGAAAGCACGGATAATACTGCTAACCCTAGACTTATATACCCGATTTTTTTTAAATTAAAGGGATAAGAAACATTCCGTGATTTAACAGTCAGCAGAACAATTCCTAAAGCGGCAAACACAACGATAAAGAATGAAGCAGTCATGATTTTCTCCTTTGTATTTTAAAATTTTCGACATATAATTTAGAAATTCATATAAATTGTCCGATCTATCAATCCTTTCTTCTGTTTTTTTTTAATGTAAGTATAACCTAAATTCTGATAAAAACAACAAACCGGCAACGACCTGACGGATGTGATACTGCTGATTTTCATTTTATTGTCGCTGCAAACACCAATCTTTTACTCCTCACCCTGCATCTAAGCCGCGAATGGCCTCGATTGTATTCCAGCGCTTTCAATTACGCTCGCTCCTACAACTTGAGGAATTTACTTAGGAGGCAGTGCGTAAGTATATTTATGGTTTGACCACATGTCTTTTCTTTTCCGCACAGTTAAATTTGCCAGATTCCATAAGCTGATATCGTAGAGTGTTTACGATGGTTGTGTCCGGATCGAAAGCTCTTCTCTTTGCATCTGCCCATTTATATGTAGTATCAATCATAATAATGGCTTGATCTATTCCTATTGCAGCAGATTCCTTACTCCACATCTCATCGTTTCCTCCACAGCCTCCACCGACGTAGAGCGAATCAATTTTAGTCCCAGTCAAGGAAAAAGTTTGAATTGACAGTTCGCCAAATTCAGCGCCATCTTGACCGCATAAAAGAGTAACAAAAGGTTTACGTTCAAAGAGCCTTCCATAAACTACGCTACCCATATGATGCTGAACAATCAATGCACTGTCCATGCGATGATTCAAATCAGATTGAATTTCGGGATACCTTAGGCCGTCAAAAATGTCAGTATAATAAGGCAAACTTGGTTCAGGCCAACCACAAACAATTTGAACTGGCAAATTTATAAGCGGCAATGAAGGATAGAATTCAGAAAACTTCTTATCTGCATCAGTTCGAAGATGGCAAGAAATAAGGAAAAGAAAAAGTATGAACACAGGTTTATGAGAATAAGAATACATTTAAAGTTCCTTATAAATCAACGACGCACCGTCCAGCATTAAGGATTTTATCCGTGCTTCGGCCAAAAAGAACTTGAAGTTACAATAATCCTTGCGCCCAAGTGCTGCTTTTCATTACATTGAACCTTTTATTTTATCGGATGGGATGATGAGAACATAAATCCTCCCGATCCGGCCTTAATTGTGAAACAGCAATGATTCAAATTTATCTATTGCTATAGTCAGATGCAAACGCCCATAGGAGTCGCATATTGTTTATGTTCCAGCAATTTCCGACTTGAATAAATGGGAGAATCTGTTGAGGATGGGCACGTCTGAAACAATGCCGTATTTTAGATTTTATCTCTTTATTGGGGCAATTCAGACGATCATCATAATGAATGCTCTTAAAATAATAAATGAGCTAATTGAAGAACTTTAACAACACCAGCGATGATGAGCGGACTTCCGAAAGAAAGACCGGCCAGCATTTGCCATTGCAGAGCATCATTTAATCCGTTTTTGCTGCTATCTGAGATAATGAATATGGAGTTATTACTTCCTTTGTGAATCCCTTTTGGAGCAGAAGGATCTTTCCGCATAGCAAGCGTGCCTATAACACAAACATTTTCATGAGGAGATAAATAATATTCATTATATCGTTTATCGCCGACTCTCGTAGTCATAAATCGACTCTTTGTATCTTCTTCTGCATTTTCTAAAAAACCGGATTGTTTTTGAGGAATTTCAAATTCAGCATCATTCGGATAAACAGGAATTTGTCCTGTTTCATCCTTTACCCAGAAAGGCATTCTATGCGTATCGGTCGAAATTGTCTCCCATCGGTATTCCGTTCCTGAGCCAGAGGAATAATGTTGCCGATATTCCTGCAATTCACAGCTATAATATATACACGGCGACTTTGAATATGGCGTCGTTAACACTTGTTCCGATATAACCTCGCCTTGAATCTCAACAAGACCGAGTGCGGCTGATCGTATTTTTGAGCGAGGAATATTTCGAGCCAGCAGAAATTCCGACATTTTAAGAAAACCATTTTGGAATAATATTGATCCAAAAAAGACGGATACAAATGGAAGAATAATGCCCATAAAATTAAACGACTCTTCTCTGTATTGATACGGTCTGTTTTTATGGCTAAACAGAACTTCAATCGACTCACCCACTACTTTGTGATTGCTATACCATACAAGAAAAAGTGAAATCAGCAAAACGAAAGAGTATTTTATAAAATCTGAAAGAGAATCAATTTGATCAAGAAGTTGATCCGGTGAAGTTTTATAATTGGAAGAGTACCGATATGCAGCCCATGATAAGATGAGAGTTAGCAATAAGCTTATTAAATAAATAATAGGATAATCCATGCAATGCTCTTATACTAAATTATTAAATTATTGAAATTGCTCTTGCAATGCCGCTTACCGTTAATGATTTTATCCGTGTTGGGCGATCATTGATGGTGCGAGCAATATGTATTGCACAATTCAATAGCTCCTCTTTTACATCTT
>CAVZWL010000004.1:0-9700 GCA_963778945.1 Ignavibacteriota bacterium | reverse complement strand
AGCATGGTCCCGTAGCTCAGGTGGATAGTAGCATAGTCTTCTAAGCTGTGGGTTGCGTGTTCGAGTCGCGCCGGGATCACTAAAAAACCGCATCAAACGCCAATCGACATTGAGCAATATTGATATACCGAACAACCGGTAAGCATAAAAGTTAAATCATAGAACCAACACAATGAATATCTATTATTATGAAACTTTGAACGTCGGCATGTCGCATGCCAAACTATTCTTTCAATGGGGATTTTCTTCATAAGAAACCTGTGCTATTGAAAAGAGAATCATTCCAGCTCCAATTTTAATATTTTCTTTGTTCCAGAGCAGAAAAATGAAGAAGAGGAACGCTCGTTCTTGATGCCTTCTCGCGGCGGTTATTCCGTCTGCCAGAAGAGCCGAAATTGCTCAATGATTTAAAAAACCGAAAGAAAAAGGATGTATTGTGTTATGAGATTGAAAATTATTATTTTTTGCAGTGCCGCGCTTATCGTTTCATCCGCTTTTCTCCATCGCAGCCCGTCTCTGTGTATGGTTCGCTCATCGATAAAATTTCAGGTTTGCCTGTCAGCAATGCCAGGATTATGCTGCGTGAAATTAAAAAAGAAACTCTTTCAAATGAAAACGGACAATTCACATTTCTGTCCATTCCATCCGGTTCTTATACTTTATCCGTATACCATCTTGCTTATAAAAGGATCGAACGAATTGTCCGAGTTCATGCCGGCGATACGCTGCATCTGCTTCTCGATCCGGTCCTCTTTCATTCTGCTGAAGTCATCGTGCAGAGCACAAGGGAAAATGCATATTCACAGGCACAGCCGATTCCGGTGGCGGTTGTCGACGGCTCGACATTTATCGAAACAAGTGCGCCTACAGTTTCCGATGCCTTAAGCCGCGAACCGGGCATTGCATTGGTTCGCGACGGACTGTGGGAAAGTCTCGTTTCCATACGCGGAATGACGAGATATAATATTGTTATGATGATTGACAATATACGCATTGAAACGGCAAACGATCATGCGGCGGCGCTTTCTCTGATCGATCTGTTCGATATCGATCGTGAGAAGTCATTAAAGGCGCAAGTTCGGCGCTTGCGGGCACGGGTGCATTCGGCGGTGTCGTAAATATTATTACAAAAAGTCCATCGTTCAGCGATCAACCCTATGTGAGCGGAGAATCGATGGTGCGCTACGAATCGGTCAATAACTCTCATGCAGAGTATCTCGCACTGGAAAGCGGATCGGATGTATATCGGTTCCGAACCAGCGGAATGTTCCGCAGGGCGGACAATTATGCTTCGCCGGAAGGCGTTATCCCGAATTCGTACTTTAACGATTGGGATGTTTCTGCAGATGCCGGTGTAAAAATATTCGGCACGCATTCTTTCGATTTCACATATCAGCGTTCACAATCGGACGATGCAGGAATTCCGGGCGGTTCATCGCTGTTCCCGCCGACAGCAATGGTAAAGTATACACTGGCCCGGAGGGAATTGTTCAAAGCTGAATATACGATTCCGTCTATCAGCGAGTATTTTTCTTCATTAGTCATTCGGGCATCACAGCAAAACATAGAGCGGGATGTCAACCTAATCGCAAATCAAAAATTACAAAAACACCGCATGCAGAACATAACACAGGAAACGTGCAGGCTGAAGCGACGATCACACCGCTCGATGGACATTATGTGACCGCTGGCGCTGAAATTTGGCAGACTTCAATAACAAGCGGCAGGGAAACATATAAGCGCGGAAATGATACTATACTCGAAGAGTGTACCGCTGCCCAATTCTTCTTTTACAAGTGCCGGAATATACATTCAGGATGAATGGAAGATCGTGCCCGATCTCACGACCATGGTTATCGGCGGCAGGTACGATGCTATACGCGTGCACAATGATATTACCTACGACACTCTTTGGCTAGAATACAGAGGCCAAACCGTTACGCCTGCGAATCGTTCCGTGCTCTGGCCGGAAAACACTTCATATACAAGAAGCTGGAGTTTCAACTCGGGAATTCAACAAAATATTGCAAAATGGATGGATGCTTCGTTCTTAATCTCAACGGCATTTCGAACTCCTTCGCTCGAAGAATTATATGCTTATTTGACCAATTCGGCGGTTCCCGTTGTAGGTAATCCGAATTTGCAGCCGGAGAAAAGCATCTCGTATGATTGCAATATTCATATCCATGCTCAAAATGTTTCGCTGACCGCCGATGCATATTATACTACGTATCATGATCTTGTCGCTGAAGTGCCGGGAACATTTGACGGAGATTCAGCAGAAGTCAAAACAAATATCGGCAACGCGCGAATTTATGGCTATGAAATATCGTTGGATATTGAACCGTTCAATGCATTAAAAATTCGTTCTGTGTTCAATTACACGCGCGGACAGGATTCTGTAAATGCCTCGAATCTCGGACAGATTATGCCGATGGAGGGCAGTCTCGGAGCGGATTATCAGATTCAAAAAGTAGGGACTCTGCATGCCGCTTGTGAAATTGTCACAGACAAAACCAATCTCGCAGCAGGGGAGACGGCGACAGGCGGCTATACGCTTTTTCATGCCGGTTTTACAAGCAGTGCATTTGATGAATTTGGCATGCATATTAAATTGTCCGCAGGAATACAAAACATCTTTAACCGCGCGTATGTGAATTTTCTATCGACGCTGCGCGGCAATATGAATGATGAACCGGGAAGAAATGTCTATCTTTCTGTTTCGACAAACTGGTAAATTGAAAGAATAACTTATGTGGCTGCTGCTTGCATCTGCTTCAGCGTTTTTTTCCGCTGCTGCTGCCGTTGCTCAAAAGAAAATACTCTTCCGCATCGATGCAGTTGCTTTTTCGTTCATGCTTTCGATCGTCCTGATGGGATTTTCAATAGGCACGATGTTGTTTACGGATGTATTGCACCTTTCATCCGCCACTCTCATCATTATTATCGTCAAAAGCATTATTAATGCGGCGGCATTTTTATTCGTCATGATGGCGCTCCAGCGGGGTGGCATCAGTTCTACGCTTCCGCTTCTTGCACTCACCCCGGGAGTTACGGCATTGCTGGCGTACGGCGCTCTGGGGGAAAATATTTCCGGATATGAAATTCTCGGTTTGCTTTTCATGATTGCAGGCGTCTTCATGCTGGAGCGAAATGAATCTGCAGCATCAAACGATAAACAATGGTTCGATTCTTCCCATTGGTACATCGTTTCGGCTCTGCTGCTCTTTGCTATATCTTCCGTTTTCGATAAATATCTTGTCAGCGGCATTAAGACGCCCCCTCTTGTTGTTCTGTTCTACCAGCATGCAGTTTTTCTTTTACTCTACGGCGGCTTGTATTTTAAAAAAAACCGGGCGTTCAAGTTTTATACCGAACGCAGCATGAGATCGACGCTGTTTCTCATACTTGGCGTAGCGGTATGTACAATGGGATATCGTTATACGCAGCTGGCGGCAGTCAAACTCGGTTCTGTTGCTTTGGTGCTTGCCGTAAAACGGACATTCGGTATTTTGGGCGGCATTGGTCGGCGGAAAAATGTTCAATGAAAAGCGGCTAGTGCCGAAGCTGATTGCCGCTGCGTGTATTATTGCTGCGGGATTTATGATTCTTAGGAATGTGGGATGAATAATGCGAATCGACAATTGACAATTGGTTATCGGCATTGAGAAATCATTGATTGGCAGTCAGAAATTGGGAATCGACAATTGACAATTGGCAATCTCAAAGATATTCGATCGGACGTGCTGGCTCTCCGTTCGCGGCAGCAGGTGGACAGGATTGTCCGCTGGGTCGGAAAAGACAAGCGGCGCTTCGAAGTATTAATGGAATTGTATCTCTCCCGTGAAGGCGGGCAAACCCGCCAAGGGGATCCCGCCGAGGATGAAAAGATTTCCCGGCATGCCGCATGGGTGGTGGCACATTGTACCGAAAAGCATCCGGAGCTTGCCGTACCATGGCCGAAATCGATCATAAAAAAAATGCGGGAACCCGGCATCCACGAAGCGCTCCGCCGAACAGGCATGTCTGTTCTTCAATGTTCGGAAATACCCGCATCATTACAAGGCGCCGTCGCAAATATTTGCTTTTCCTCTATAGCAGACCTGAAAATCTCTATAGCCCCGCGTGTTGTTGCTATGACGGTTCTGGCTCGCATTGCAGAGCATAAGAAGGAGCTGGCTGGCGAGCTGCAAACGCTCATAGAGCAGATGCTGCCGTATTCGACTGCAGCTTTTCGGTCGCGAGCACGGCATGTCTTGAAATCGCTTCCGAAAAAGGAACTCTTGAACAGCAGGGAAGAGGAGGACAAATTCTTGAACGCCTGGCTGTTGAAGAAAAAGTGATGCATCAATAAAAAGCCATTTGTTCATTTTCCGATACGTTCGAAATTCCGTATTATAGAATATGCAGCCAAAGTTTTCGCAAAAACACGATCCGTACGCGGCTTTTCGATTTCCGGAATTTCGGTTTTTGGTGAGCGCAAATTTTCTGCTGACTATGGCTGGCATGATTCAAGAGGTAGCCATCGGTTATGAAGTGTACCGCATGACGCACGATCCGTTTGCGCTCGGCATGATCGGATTGGTCGAGGCGGTCCCGTTTATGTCGTTTACTTTATTCGGAGGCCATATTGCCGATGTGCACAGCAAGCGAAGTGTTCTCATGTGGAGTGTCGGCGGCATTGCTCTCAGTTCAATAGGACTGCAAGTGGTCATGAGGATGCAGTATCTTTTAAGCATGTCATCGCTCCTTGTTGCTATTTATGCATCGTTATTCGTGATCGGCCTTTGCCGTGCATTCCAATCTCCAACGACGACTTCGCTGCGTGCAATTCTTGTAACGCCGGAAGTGATCGAAAATGCATCGACATGGGGCAGCACATCCTGGCAGCTTGGCGCCATTCTCGGGCCCGCAGCAGCCGGTTTTCTCTATGCCGGGATCGGTTTTACCAATACGCTGCTGCTCGTCACCTTTTTCGTAGTTTTTTCTTTCATCCTATTTTCCAGAATTCAAGACCGCCAAATAGTCGTAACCGGAAAAGCCAGCAATATTCTGGCCAGCATCAAAGAGGGAATTCACTTCGTCTTCAGTACGAAAATCATTCTCTATTCCATCTCGCTCGACTTATTTTCGGTTCTTTTCGGGGGCGTTGTTGCGATTCTGCCAATCTATGCACAGGATATTCTCAACGTAGGACCGCAGGGACTGGGCATTCTTCGTGCAGCGCCCTCTATCGGTGCGATTCTCATGCTCTTTCTCCTCGCCCGTTTTTCAGCGATGAAGCATGCGTGGCGTAATCTGCTTCTTGCGGTTACCGGTTTCGGTATTTGTATTCTCGTCTTTGCAATTTCCAAATCGATGCTGCTCTCTGTTACAGCGCTCTTTTTGAGCGGGGCTTCGGACAGCATCAGCGTTGTGATCCGTGCCACGATTTTGCAGACAATGACTCCCGATAAGATGCGTGCCCGTGTTCAAGCGGTGAACGGCATTTTTCTCGCTTCCTCAAATGAGGTTGGTGCATTCGAATCGGGCCTTGCTGCAAAGATAATGGGAACGGTTCCATCGGTGATTTTCGGAGGTATTATGACGCTCCTCATCGTAGGAACTGTGTTTCGGCGTACAGGAGATTTGATGAAAATGAGCGTTCGTTCCAAACGATAAATATGAAGAAATCTTATTCTCGCTTCTTGATGTCTATTTCCTCTTTTCGTATAATATAAAAAGAAGTAAGAATAAAGAATTAAGAAGACAGAATATAGCCGGAGGTCTGAAAATGTTACCATGCGCAGCGTGATACAAAGCAGCTTCCGGTCAATGAGAAGAGTAAAGAATATGGAAATGAGAATGATGATTTTAAAAGAATACTGCACAGCGTGAAATCCGAAATCATTCTGAAAACGAGAAATCTTGGCAAGCATTACCGGCATCGGTGGGCGGTCAGGAATCTCAATCTTGAAGTGCACCGCGGCGATATATTCGGTTTTCTCGGACCGAATGGCGCCGGGAAAAGCACAACGATCCGTATGATTCTTTCTCTCATTCGGCCGACTGAAGGAGATGTCGAACTCTTCGGCTATCCTCTCAGTTCCGCACGAAGAAAAGCGCTCGCTCACACGAGCGGACTCGTTGAAAAAGCAGATTTTTATCTTTACTTGAGCGCTCTGAAGAATCTCGAAATTCTTGCCACATTGTCGGACGGCATTGATCGAAGCCGTATTCAGGAAACGATCGCATTGGTCGGCTTAAGCGGACGAGAGCACGACCGGGTGAAAACATATTCCCACGGTATGAAGCAGCGCCTTGGCATCGCGCAGGCGCTTTTGGCGGATCCGGAGCTGATTATTCTGGATGAACCGATGAACGGCCTCGATCCGCAAGGCATCAAGGAGATCCGGGATCTTATCGTCCATCTGGCGCATGACCGGGGAAAAACGATCTTTCTTTCTTCACACATGTTATCCGAAATCGAATTGGTTTCCAATCGTATGGCTATTATCAATCGGGGAGAACTTGCAGCTCAGGGAGAAGTCGAGGCACTGCTCCAACACGGCGAACAGTACGTAAATCTTAAAGCCGGACCGGAAGCAAAAGTCCGGCAAATTCTTAAGAAAAAGAAGATACGAATCCGGAGCTTCGATGAGAGTTCCGGAGAGTTCTCGCTCGATATTCGCTTTGATCAAACCGCAGATTTAACCTCGGCGTTGATACGCGCCGGAGTAGATCTGCATGCGGTCGTTCCGCGAAGATCGCTGGAAGATTATTTTCTTTCGATCACCGAAAGCGGGGTGGAATAATTTTATGCTGCGTCTCATTCAGGATGAAGTGCTGAAAACTTTTCTTAAAAAACGCACCTATATTGGATTCGGACTTATTCTGCTGATTGTTCCGCTGGTTGAGATAGCGATGAATCTGGAAGGATCGCGTTTTATAACGGGCATGACGCGCACACTGGCACGGGACTTCTTCTTTTCAGGCAGCCTCTTTAACGGGTGGTTCATTGCATATCAGATTATGAACAGTCTCTGGCTTCATATTCCGCTTCTCATTTCATTCGTTGTTGGAGACCAGCTTGCAGGCGAAGCAACTGCCGGAACATACAGGTTGATCCTGATTCGTCCCGTCTCGCGGACAAAAATATTTTTTGCTAAGTATGCCGCTTCGCTGATCTACACGATTCTTTTTGTCGCTTTTCTGGGCGGCCTCAGCGTCGGCCTTGCATTGTTCCTGGCAGGAAGAGGGGATCTGTTTGTTTATAAGGCCGAAATATTGGTATTAGCCGATACGGATATAGCGTGGCGTTTTCTTGTTGCATATCTGTTCGCGTTTTGGACCATGACGACCGTTGCATCGATTTCGTTTTTCTTTTCGTCGTTTGTGGAAAATGCAATCGGACCAATTGTCGGAACGATGGGAGTCATTATCATTTGCACGATCATTACGCTTATGCCGATTCAGCTGTTCGATTCCATCCGGCCTCATTTATTTACAAGTTATCTTGATCTCTGGTCGAGAGTATTCAGTGACCCGATTCATTGGGAAAAAATCCGGACCGGAGCACTCTATCTCGGAGGATATTCGCTTGCATCGGTTGCAGGCGCGTGGTTTATTTTTATTCGAAAGGATATCCTCTCATAGAATTAAGAATTAAGAATTTAGAATTCAGGAAATAGAATTAAGAAAATAGAATTCAGGATACTAAGGGGAGAGAGAGAAGAATGAATAAAGATCATTTACCAATAAGCAGAATGCCAGAACGGCAGCACCGCAGCACATTCAATACAAAGGATGACTTGTGGATTTTATTGTGGCGATAAAAAAAATACGTTTCAGGTTCCATCCGAATTTCTGGATTGCGAACGGCATGGAGTTGTTCGAGCGTCTTGCTTACTATGGTCAGGCGGCAATTTTCAGCGTATTTCTGCGCGACCATCTGCATCTCTCTCTTGCCGATGCAGGAAAACTTCAATCGCTGTTCGGCGGATTGATCTATTCGCTTCCGATTCTCGGAGGAACGCTGGCCGATAAATTCGGATTTCGCCGGGCATTTTCAACGGCCTTCGCAATTCTTGCTGCAGGCTATTTGCTTATCGGTTCCACCGGTATGGAGCTCTTTGCCCCTCTCTATGCGCATCTTCCGGTGTTCTGGGCGCTTGTCGTTATCCTGATCTTTACCGCATTCGGCGGAAGTTTTATCAAACCCTCCGTTCTGGGAACGGTTGCCGCCGCCTCCGTGAATGAAAATAAATCTCTCGGTTATGCAATCTATTATTGGCTGGTCAATATCGGAGCTGCCATCGGTCCTGCCCTTGCCTTTCTGGTTCGCAGCGATTTCGGTATAGAATTCGTATATCTTATTTCATCCGTAAGCTGCCTGTCGATGTTTGTCGTCAATACCCTTTTTTATAAAAACATAGCGGCCGATTCAGATGTTCCTGTGGAATCTCTTAGGATAAAGCTGAAAAACCTTGTTGTCGTGCTGAGGAATGGCCGCTTTATGATGTTCCTGCTTATTTTTTCCCTTTTCTGGATTATGTTCTGGCAGGAATTTATTATCGTCCCGTTTTATGTGCGTGACTTTATATCCCGTGATGCTCCGTTTGAAATCATCTCATCGGCAGGCGCATGGGGAATTATCGTGTTTCAGTTAGTGATCAATCGGTTGACCCGGAACCTTCCTGCAGACCGTGCAATAGCTGCAGGGTTTGCTGTTTCCAGTCTTTCGTGGTTAGTGGTTGCACTGCATCCGGCCATATCCACAATTATAGCAACTATTGTGGTTTTTTCAATCGGTGAAATGACGCAGGCGCCGCGTTATTATGAATATATCTCGAATCTGGCCCCTCCGGGTCAGCAGGGATTATATCAGGGATACGGTTTTCTGCCCATTGCTCTTGCCTATGCACTGGGGGGAATTTTGGGTACATGGATGTACGGCCGCGTTGCTGTGCAGGCGCATTCGCCCGGAAGCATATGGTTTATTCTCTTCGGAGTCGGCATCCTTGCGACCGTCCTGATGATATTGTATAATGTCTTTACGAAAAAGGAGGCCGCTGCAAATGAGTATTGACGCACATATCCGAAAATTGCTGCTGCCGGTACTTTTGCCTGTTCTTCTTATCCAGATTCCCGGAAAGCTTTTTGCACAGAAACATCTTACGGGAACGGCTGTTCTGGAGAATGCGGAACGAGTGTTCGCACCGGTACACGATTTTATTGTTTCCATCGAAGCTGCGGTAAAGATGGAACGTCTGAATGTTCCGAAAATGCAGGGGACAATGTATTTTAAAAAACCGGATAAACTGCATTTTACATCAAACGGATTCATGATGGTGCCGCGCGAAGGACTTTCTTTCAATCCAGGGGACTTGCGGAAAAAATATGATGTCGGGAAAATGATTCCCGATACTCTGGATGGAGTTCTTTTTCACAGGCTCGAATTGCGGACAAAGGATCTTCATTCTTCCGAACACGATATGATCGTGTGGGTCAATGCTGCCGATTGGACTATCGGAAAAATGGGAAATGATGCCTGGACGACGGAAGGCATGTTACTATCCGCTTCACATATATGCTGCTGCAGGGAAGTGTACAACTTGCCGGCTCGTGTGGAAATTTTCTTCATGTCGCCCGGAGTGAATACAGCGGCAGACTCGGCTCTCGGTTCGCAGCAGCAGATGGCCGCTATGACGCGCATGGCGCC
>CAVZWL010000003.1:0-57607 GCA_963778945.1 Ignavibacteriota bacterium | reverse complement strand
TATACAGGATCTCCGCTGCTCCTGCCCGCCGCCTCAGCGATTGAATATTGACCGCCGTTATATAATCGTTGCTTTTCGCTGCAGATAGTTCTCTCTGGTGTTCATAGCTGATAAGTTTCACCCCCCGGAGATAATCTTTTTTATTTGGAATACTTCCTTTCTGAACAAGGATGAATAAATTTGCGGAACGGAGGTCGTACTCCAATCCTCCAATGAGGTTCCCTCCCGTGAGCACCAGTTTGATACGTGAAGAGTCGTAGTGATTCTTCCGCAGGAGTTTATAGATCATCGCTTCAATCCTATGCTTTGAAACCGGAATTTTAAGATGCATGATCCTCGCAGATCGTACAAATCTCTCATAGTGTTCGTCGAAAAATATGATGCTGCCATTCATCGCCGCAATGGAATCGAAGATTGCGTATCCGCGCAACAGGCCAATATCAGTGATGGGAATTTTTGCTTCTTGTATTGGTACGATGTTACCGTTGAGGCAGCAATACTCTTCCATAGTATTTAAAATCCCTTTGTTCATTTAACAATTACCCGTTCAACACTTCCCGTATTTTTTTTGCAAGCATAACCGGCGTGAAGGGCTTTTGTAAAAACTCTACCCCTCCTCCAGCACTCCACGATGCGCCACTATATCCGCCGGATACCCGGACATGAACAATACTTTTATGTCCGGATACTTCACTTCGAGCCGCTCCTTTAATTCTTTGCCGTTCATTTCCGGCATAATAACATCTGTAATCAGTAAATCAATTTTTCCCCTGTATTTCTCACACGATGCAAGCGCATCGGACGGGGATTGCGCGCTCAGCACTTTATACCCATGCCTTTCCAGAACAATTTTGGCAAGAGTGAGTATTTCTGCTTCATCTTCGACAATCAGCACTGTTTCTGTTCCGGTCAAAGGTATTTCCTGTAGATGTTCAACGGGAGTTTCTGTCGCACCTTGATATCTCGGAAAATAAATTTTGAAGGTTGTCCCCTGATCCGGCTCGCTGTACACATTGATGAAGCCGTTATTCTGTTTCACAATGCCAAAGATCGTGGAAAGTCCCAGGCCGGTCCCTTCCCCCTTCGGTTTGGTTGTGAAAAACGGTTCAAAGATGCGGCTGAGGATCTCTTTATTCATTCCCTTTCCTGTGTCGGAAAATATCAATTGCACATATTCTCCGGCCGGTATTTTCTTGATCCATACCCGAGTGTTTCCTCAATGTGGACATTGCCCGTTTCAATTCTCACAGAACCGGTATTCTCGATGGCATCCCGTGCATTCGCTGCCAGGTTGGTCAGAATTTGAGTAAGCTGTACGGGATCAATTTTAATATCCCACAAATCTTTGGTAAACGATATGTTGAGGGCAATATCCTCGCCGATCAGCCGCCCGAGCATTTTTTGAAGCGGGATCAATTCCTGATTCAAGTTTTTGGGCACGGGTGAGATAATCTGTTTTCTGGCAAACGCCAGCAGCTGTTTGGTGAGATTTGCCGACCGCTCTGCAGTACCAATGATCGCTTTGATCTTATGATACGATGGATCCGCCGGTGGAAATTCCTCCTCCATCATGGATCCATAGCCGAGAATAACGTTAATCATATTGTTGAAATCATGCGCCACGCCTCCGGCAAGCTGGCCGATGGCATCCATCTTTTGCGCCTGGAACAATTGATCCTGCAAACCCCGCCGTTCTGTTTGATCGTTGAAGACAAGCACCACACCTGTCACTTCCCCTTTGGAGTTTCGTATCGGTGCTCCGCTATCTGCGATAGGACGACGGGTACCGTCCCGTGCAATTAAGACTGTATGGTTTGCCAATCCAACAATAATTCCTTTTTTCATTACAAGGCAACGGGTTGAGCGCCGGTGCATTGGTGTGTTCGTTACAAATCTTAAATATTTCATCGATCTTTTTTCCATATGCATCGGCTTCATTCCATCCGGTCAAGAGCTCGGCGACATGATTCATTTGCTGAATCGTACCGCTGGTATCGGTTGTAATAACGCCGTCACCGATGCTGTACAGAGTAGTACGGAACCGTTCTTCGCTTTCACGCAGCGCTTCCTCGGCACGCTTGCGCTCGGTGATATCACGCGCGACACCTACCATGGCGATGACCTTACCAGTATCATCTTTCACAGCTGATGTCCAAAGCTCAATTGGAAACTCACTGCCGTCTTTCCGAATGTTGAAGAGCTCACCGCTCCAGCCCCCTGTAGACGTTCCCGTCAGGATTCGGCTTCCCATCTCCAATGAAGTCTTTGCCGAACGGACGATCGAAACCGGCCGGCCCAGCAGTTCTTCTCGGATATACCCGTATGTTTTCAGGAACGCTTCGTTGAGGAATATGATCCTGTCTTCCAGGTCGGTAATCGAAACACAATCCTGTATCGACGCTAATGTTTGTGCAAGCAATCTGATTTCTTGTTCCGCTTTTTTGCGCTCTGTTACATCCCGGAAACTCCAGACCCGGCCGACCGGATTGCCGTCTATTTTTTGTGCCCGGGAGTAACGCTCGAAAATTCTTCCATCCTTGAATTCCAGCACGTCGAAGCTTTTTTCATCCGGATGGGCATAGAGCTCCCGTACTTTCGAGAGGAAGGCTTCCGGGTCTTTTAATTGTTCCAGTACATGGTTTAATACGAGATCGTCATTTTTGCTTGCTATAATATTGTCCGGAATTCTCCACATCTTTGCAAACCGCTTATTGTAGCTGGTAATCTTTCCTGATTTGTCAACGACAAGAATTCCGTCGGCCGTGGATTCCAGCGTTGCCTGCAGAAGTGAGACCGATTCCTTCAGGGCTTCTTGAGCCTGCTTGCGCTCGGTGATGTCGCGGCTGATGCCTACCAGACCAATGATCTTCTTTTGTGGGTCGCGCAAGGGCACCTTGGTCGCTAAATGCCAGCCCATGTTACTCGATGAAATAACTGTCGGTTCCTCGCGATTAATCAGCGCTTCGCCCGACTTGATGACGTTTTGATCATCAGCCCAATAGCGAGTCGCAAATTCCGGTGGACGAAAATCAAAATCGGTTTTGCCTCTCACCTCTTCCTGTGATTTGGCACCAAGAGAGCGTATGTGCGCAAAGTTGTTCAGCAAGAATCGGCTTTCAGTGTCCTTCACGTAGATACGATCCGGCAGACTGTCAATCAGTGTGTGCAGCAGGTTGTGCTCTGCCGCCAGCGCCTCTTCCGTTTGTTTTTTCTTGTGCTCAGTAAATGAACTTCTTTTCACTTGTCTGCGAAGAGATTTCAACTCACGGATCAACTCCAATTTAGTTCGGTCCTCGTCTTTCATAACGTTCTTCCTTTTCACGATCGGGTGTTCAATCTTTTCAGGTGCCTGTCGTACAGCATGAACTATGATACAGGCTGGTCTATATGAGGTTGTGTTAAGGTTGTTAAAATGGTCACCAGCCAGTGATACGGAGCGGCCGGCTAACGATTTTTCTAAGACACAAAAATAAAGGCAGGAAAAAAACCTGCCCCCATGTGCCTCTCGTACTTGGAATAGTAAAATGTAGGGAACAGCAAATCGAAATACAACAAAAATCCCCGGCGCTCTATAAATGCCGGGGATCAGGAAGGGTGTACATCAAATAGAGACTGCTTAATAGACATTCTGCTTCGCGGGACACATCCGGAGAATTTTATTTACTTGTTACGCTTGCAAAATCCTGCGCTGTCTGTCTGGACGCAGTATCGCTTTCGGAGAATGATTCGGAGCTCCTGTTTAGCCGGCAGCCCATCAGAGAAAAACGGAGAAACCAAAGTTTACCGAAGTCAATTCGTTCTTATCCCAATATATCGGAAAATTGCCGTAAGGTTTTGTCAAGGAATACTCTATCGAAATTACAAACGCCCAATCCTTGCTAACAAAGAATCTTGTACCTATAAATAAATCGGGAAAAGATATTTCAGGCTTTCCCCAGCCCTGATCCTCCGGAACTCCACCTTCAGAATGCATCCGCGACCATGATGTTCTGATTCTTGTTCCGAGAAAAGGTGTGATTACTGAATTAATCGGATAATTGAAGGACGCGCCAATGGAAAATCCGAGACGATGACTCCACCATTTATAGGGTTCATATCCATTATCATCATGCAGATAAGTCAAAACATATTGAATATCAAACAGGAACTCTATTTCGTCGGTGAGAAAGCATCCAAGTGAAGGCCGAACCATAAGGTTTTGTGTATTGAAGTTTCGACTCATAGCATACGTAGGCGATGATGCAACGCCCACTGTCGAATTATCGTACGAAATGCTGCAAGCAATTCAAAGGGTAAATGAGAGCGTTGATCCTGAGCCATAAGACTGCACACGCATATCAATAACGGTAATACTCGCCCAATAGTTTTCATGACAATTCTCCTTTCTTTTTTTTGTTACCCTCTAACGGATGAGTGCAAAATTTACCCTGCAAGTTTCTGGCGAGGCCTGTCCCGATAAACTTGTTCATCGGGAAGCGCCTAGTTAGGCGGCAGTGTAACTGAATTCAAACAGCTATTTCAAGAAAAGAAGCATTTTAGTCGTAATAAAATTTCCTGCTTGGAGACGATAGAAGTATATACCGCCAGATATTCCGAAAGCATCCCAAACTACGGAATGATCTCCTGCTTCCATCTTCTCAGAAACAAGATCAGTTATTTCTCTTCCCAAAAGGTCGTAAATCTTCAGCGAGACTATGCCGTTGACGGTAGATGAAAGGATATATTTGTAGAGGGATTAAACGGGTTTGGGAAATTCTGATATAGATTTACTTTATCGGTACAATAAGAGTCCTGTTCGATTGAACCGAAGTAAGCAGAAAAGTCTTATAAAAGTAGATATCATAATTACCGTCAGAAGAGTCTTGCCAAACATAATTGATGAAATTCTGGTTATCAATTGCAACGCTTGGGTTTTCAAGATTAGGATGTGCTGCAATGACGGTATTCACATGCCAACCCATATTTGTTTTTACTGCAGTTCCAATAAACGTAGCATACAACATCAGATTAATATCCCAACTGCGTTGTTCCCATGAAACTACTGATAACTATCCTTTGAAAAACAAATATTCGGAGAAAGTTGCTCGGTATAGTAGGCATATCTTTCATTACGAAGTACGGTTTCTGGTATGCTCCAAATGGATCCATCCCATTTTGAATAACTGAGAATATTCATGGACAAGTCATCGGCGGAGAGGGAGTAACAATGTGGACATTGAGACTATCATCGTTACCTGCAACAAAACCTAGACCTATTCCCATTGAAACGGAGGCCAATTTGGTTCCTCCAATCCAAGAATTGTTATATTTTCGTATCGACTTTATACTCATCGAATCAGCCGAATACCATAGACAGAGAACGTCATCGTCATGTCATTCACAAGTTGAGCACGAGGAAATCCCCGAGCGTTGTTTGTGATAATAATCCGATTGTTTGACCAAATGCCATTGCTAGTTTTGAAAGAATAATACGTATAGACACTATCACCGAGAGAAACATCCCAAGAAATCTGAAGGGTTTTAGTCGATTGATCGAATAGGCACGAACTAAAAATAATGTTTGATATCATTCCTGAAGATTTCTATTGAATCTGTTAAGGTAGAATCTACTAATCGACCATACATTAATTTATTATTTTTCCCAGAGCCCACGATCCATAAAAAATGAATGGAGACGGAATCTTTTGCATTGATAGAAGATAGATAAGTATTCTGAGGAGCAACTATCACTTTTATAGTTGACCAGTTTGAACCTGTATATATTCTATATCGGATGCCATAATTGCTGCTATCGCCATCTACCCAAAAGAAATAACAAGTATTTCCATTTGAAACTATGAAAGGATTTACAGACTTCGACGTATTGCTGCTAATATTGTTAATTTGGGAGTGTGCATAAAAAGGGAGGAACAATAGAACTATATATAATTTATTCATATTGCACCTTCATTGAAATTGATGTCAAACTGATTGCCGGCTAACGGATGGCTTACCCGCCGTGCGGAATTTCTATTTTTATAGTTCATTTTGAATGCCGCCTAATGACCTTGGAATTAACCAGCGGCGACGTACTATTGAGTTTGGATTTTCTGCATCATTTAAAAAGCCTCAGATCAACCGCCTCCGCTATCATCCGGTGGCCTGTTTCACTAGGATGGAGATGATCGCCCGAATCAGCTGCAGGCAAGAGTTGTAGCGGATTCGCCGGATCATGCAAGGCGGCATCGAGATCAATGACGGCATCAAAGCGGCCGCTGCTCCGAATCCATTCGTTGACCCTCTTCCATGCTGATTCATGATCCGGCGTATCGTAAAACGAGCCGCCAAAGGGAATCAACGTCGCTCCATACACATGGATACTCTTAGCATGGGCGCTGTCGATCATCTGTTCGTATGCGGCAATCAGATCATGTACTACTGCGTCTGCGGCTTTTGCACCTTGCACTTGGCCGATGTCGTTTATCCCCTCCAGAACGATTAGCCAACGGACCTTGGTTTGGTTAATTACGTCGTGTCCAAAGCGGCTTAGGGCAGAAGGCCCGAGACAATCACGAAGGACGCAATTCCCGCCAATCCCTTCGTTCAGAACAGCCACGTGCCGACTGTCGGGGTTTTCCTGAAGGCGGCGCGCCAGTTCATCCGGCCAGCGATTTTGTTTGTTGGTGCCTGAACCGCGCCCATCGGTGATAGAGTTGCCAAGCACAACAACGGCAGCTGCGGAGTCCGTTGCCATTACATCGATGCAGTTGATGATGTACCAGTGATCTGTTTGGACAGCACCGGGGAAGTCCGCTGCGGAAACCTCATTCCCTGGAAGCAAGTATGAGGTAGTTCGCGATCCTGGATGGCCGGTCACATCCGGTGATGTATCGCCGAAGTAAATCGTGATTGTTACATTAGTTCGTGGTTTCAGTTCGAACCGGAAAGGATCTGACGTAACTGCAGCACCTGGCTTCATGGTGACCTGCGGCTCTCCATCGAATCTCAATGTCCTATCAGTATTCGGGTCAATTGCGCTGCCCCCGGCCGAGACGGCAATATGCACAGCAACCAGTGTTACGGGACTCGTGCTGAATTCGTTGGAGAATCGCATCCGCACGCTGTCTCCGCCGAGGGAAACGCGAACTACTTGCCGGAGTGTGTTGTGGCTCAACCCTGGTTCCGGCGGCATATTGTGCGGTTCGACGAGTTGTGGTGCAGTGCTCCAAGTTCCAACCCACTCTTCGGCGGGGCTGCAAAAAGAGAAAGAAATAAGGGTAAAGATGCTCCTGCGCTCCTGTATTGAATCGCCGCTGGTGAAGCATATCATTCGAGCCGGCAGGAGCGAAGAAGACCTCGCGATATTTCCGAAATGTACTTTTATTCAATGCACTTCTTTGTTTGCAGGCAAAGTCCTGCGGAAGATTCTTCGGCTCGTCAAGACACAGTATTTTGTTTTTATTGCCGACCCTCAAGATGTTGAAATCGATGTGAATGCATTCGGAAGACTTTTCACTGTCGCACAGCAAAGCGGCGCCGGCATGCTCTATGCAGATTATGCTGAAATGAAAAACGGCAGAAGGATTGAGCATCCTGTCAACGATTATCAAATCGGAAGTTTGCGCGATTCGTTCGATTTCGGACCTGTCCGCATCTTCTCCGCCGCCGCAGTAAGAAAATCGCTCAAACGGCACGGCGATATCCGGAACGGCGAGTGGTCCGGCTGGTACGACCTCCGGCTAAAACTTTCCATCGATCATATGTTGTTTCATATTCCGGAAGTGCTGAGTATAAAAACCGAATCGGATACGCGCAGCTCCGGAGAAAAACAGTTCGATTATGTCGATCAGCGGAATTGTCGGGTGCAGAGAGAAATGGAAAAAACGGCGGTCGAGCACTTGAAGCGGATCGGTGCGCATCTCAAGCCGATATTTTCAAAAGTGCCGAAATCGAATGAAATTTTCCCGGCAGAAGCAAGCGTTATTATTCCTGTTCGTAACCGCGTGCGTTTCATTGAAGATGCAGTGAACAGCGCACTTTCGCAAAAAACGGACTTTCCCGTAAATTGCATTGTTGTAGACAATTTTTCTGATGACGGCACAACGGGCATACTCCGAAGGATCGCAGAAAAAGATCCGCGCGTACGCCATATCATTCCTGCGCGGCACGATCTTGGTATCGGAGGATGCTGGAACGAAGCGGTTTTCTCAGAACATTGCGGAAGGTACGCCGTACAGCTCGATTCGGACGACCTCTATGCAGACGAACAGGTGCTGCAAAAAATCGTCGATGAATTTCACAGGGCTCATTTTGCAATGGTGATCGGCTCGTATACGCTCGTGAATTCGAGTCTCACAGAACTTCCTCCGGGCATCATCGATCATCGGGAATGGACTCCGGCAAACGGCCGGAATAATGCATTGAGAATTAACGGGCTCGGCGCTCCCCGCGCGTTCGATACGGCGGTGCTGCGAAGCATAGGAGGTTTTCCGAATGTGAGTTACGGCGAGGACTATGCTGCTGCCCTGAATATTTCGCGGCGTTATCTGATCGGAAGAATATACGAATCGATCTATCTCTGCCGCCGGTGGGAGGGCAATACGGATGCAGCGCTGCCCGTAGAAAGATTGAATCGGAACGATGCATACAAAGATGCTCTCCGTTCATTGGAAATCCGGGCACGTCAGCGAATGAATCGGGGGCGTTCGTGAATGTGAACATCGTCATTCGCCGCTGGACGCAGGATGATGCCGGTGCCGTGTACCGGATATTGCGCGAAACCTGGCTTGCTGCGTATTCATCCTTCATTCCGGAGAACGATCTTCTGGAATATCTCGAATTGCATTATCGCCCCGGCGTTCTCAAAAATATTATTGCTGAACACGGGACTCAGGGATACGTGGCTGAAGCAGACGGCGTTCCCGCCGGATATATGCGATTGAAGATCGAGGCGGAATCATCAAAATTTTTTGTCAGCCAGTTATACGTCCTGCCTCATTTTCAAAAGCTTGGAATTGGAAAAAAATTAATGCAAACAGCGGCGAATGACGCGATCAATGCGGGCTTCGACCGGCTGTGGATCGGAGTGATGGTGCGAAACGACGCCTCTGTGAAATGGTATCGATCGCTTGGGTATCGTATTGAGAAAATCGAACCTTTTACCATGGGACGGACAACTGTCGATCATTATATCGGCTTTATCGATTTACAGAACGACGGCCGGGAACATTCATTTTGTCCGGAGGTGCATATACCGGCGGAGAAAATATTTTCCGTCTCTACGGCTGATGCGGATAAATCGCTTGGAGCTTTATGCGGCGATCTTTATGCCCGGCAGCGGATGCTATGGAAACGTTTTGACGAAGCCGTCCGTTCGCTGCACGATGTTCAAACGAAAACCCTTCAATGCCGCGGCTTCGATGTTCGCGTGCAATATAATCAGGAGCGTCTTGCCAGTGCGAGTGCACTCGTTGATCCGATATCTATCGGTCAACGTCCGTGTTTTCTGTGCGTCGGCCAGCTTCCGCCGGAACAGCTCTGTATTTTGTGGCGGGATGCTTTTCTCATTTTATGCAATCCGGCTCCGATTTTCAGTCCTCATTTTACAATCGTCTCCAAGGCGCATACGCCGCAGGATATCGCCTTTCATGCAGCCGATATGCTGGAGCTTGCCCGGGTTCTGTCGCCGTTCTATTCGGTTTTTTACAACGGGCCGAAATGCGGCGCCTCGGCTCCCGATCATATCCATTTCCAAGCAAGTCCCTGGCGTGCGATGCCTTCAGAGCTGGAAGCCGTCGACGCAGGGAGAAGAGTATTGCTTTATTACAAACACCATGTTTCGGCCACCACATTAAAAAAATACGGCCGTGCCGTACTTATTCTGGAGTCGACCGACCAGGAACAACTGAAAGCATATTTTTTAGGATTGATCGATTCATGGAAGACAATGTCCGGCCTGCACGATGAACCGTTGATGAATATCCTCTGTTCGTATCAGGAGCAGGTTTGGAGGCTGATCGTTTTTCCCCGCAAAAAACACCGCCCCGCAGCATACGGGCAAAATGAAAAAAAACAAATTCTCATCAGTCCGGGAGCCGTCGATATGGCTGGATTATTCATCGTGCCGCGCCGGCCGGATTATGAGCGCATGGATGCTGTTCTTGCGGAATCTATTTATGCCGAAGTGGCAGAGGACGATGGGTTTGTCGAACGATTGATGCGGGGCAGGGGAATATGATTTCTCAAGAGCCGCATATCTCTGTCGGTATCATCCAGAACGAAAAAATAGTTGCCGGGACGTGTAAAGGAAATTTTATTCTTGGCGAAGAAATAAATTTCAGCGGTTCGTTTAAAGCAGCTGCTGAAGGCGAAAGAGTCGTGCTGCGGGACGGTCATGAACGCGAAATAACGCAGGGACGGCAGATCCTGCTGCGCGCGCAGCCGGGAGGATCGTTCATCCTGAACAATGTGACGATCGGCAATCAGTTCCACTGGCAAAGAAATGAGAACGAGGAATTCGAAGGAAACCTTAGATTATGCGCACTCCAGGGATCGATTGCCGCTCTCAATGAGATCGGACTGGAACGGTACCTGGAGAGTGTGATTTCCTCCGAGATGAACGCGGAAGCTCCGATAGAATTTCTTAAAGCGCACGCCATCGTTTCACGAAGCTGGCTTGCAGCTATGCTCGAAAGGAAAAAAAAAATCTCAACGGAGAAAGAAAGTGCCGTACGGGGCAGATGGGACGATGAAGAAATTGTACGATGGTATGACCGCGAAGATCACGGTGTGTTCGATGTCTGTGCAGACGATCATTGTCAGAGATATCAGGGAATAACGAAAATTCATACCTCTGCTGCTCTTCGAGCGGTCGAAGAAACAAGAGGCGTATTTCTTATGCATAACGGCGAAATTTGCGATGCCCGTTTTCACAAATCGTGCGGAGGGAGGACGGAATTATTCGAAAACAACTGGGATGATACGCCGGTTCCCGTACTTGCAGTCCGTTTCCGATTCGCCGGAAACGCTTTTGCCTGTTCGAACCGAAGAAGATGCACGCCGCTGGATTATGAGTGCGCCAGAAACACATTGTCAGACCGCGTATTGCTGTCCTGTGAACACGACTTCAGCGGACCGGAAACTTCTGAAAAAAATTCTCCCCGATTTCGATCAGGAGACTGCCGATTATTTCCGATGGAAGGTGGAGTATCCTGCCCGGGAGTTTGCAGTGCTTGTCGGGGAAAAATCAGGTATCGATTTCGGAGAGATTCTGGAAATCATCCCGCTGCAGCGGGGCCCTTCGGGACGAATATTCCGGTTGAAGATCGTCGGAACAAAGCACACGATGATTGTCGGCAAAGAGCTGGAAATACGGAAATGGTTTTCTCCCTCACATCTCCTATCGGGTGCTTTCATAGTCGATACTTTGGTCGATGAGCGGAATATTCCGAAGCGATTCATTTTTCATGGAGCAGGATGGGGGCACGGCGTCGGCTTATGTCAGATCGGAGCGGCATCGATGGCGGCAGCCGGGGCTCAAGCAGAAGCGATTGTTGCACATTATTTTAAAAACGCGCATCTTAAAAAGCTCTATTGATCAAAGAGGAGACTGGAGATTTGGGAATTTTTACGTGGTCTGATGATCTGAGCGTGGGTGACCCGGAACTGGACAGGCATCACCGCTCTATTGTCGATGCAATCGGCCGCATGGAGCAGGCAATGGAGAAAAATCAAAAGAACACAATAACAGGTTTGATTCTTCTTGAACTCCAGCAGTACGTTGAAATTCATTTTGCAGCCGAAGAAAATCTGTTTCGGAAAACCGGTTTCCCTCAAGCGGAACGGCATATTGCCGAGCATAGAGTATTTCAGGAAAAGCTTGAAATACTCAAGGATATGTTCGAAAGCGGAGACGAGTCTTCGCCGCTGGAAGTTATGGATTTTCTCATCGGCTGGGTTCACAAATCATATTCATTACATTCGACAGGGAATATATGCCGTATATCGGCCTGTTGAAATAAAACATTGGAGTTTATTATATGCCGATCAAATGGAATAAAGCATTTAGTGTCGGTCATCCGTCGATTGACAGTCATCATAAAAAAATCATCTCGTTGATGAATTCTTTACAGAAGGGTCTTTCTAAAGGAACCGATGCTTCGGTTGTTCCGAAGATATCTGGAAGAATTAAGTTCGTATGCTAATTATCATTTTGGCGCAGAAGAAAATATGTTTCTTCAATCGGAGTATCCGGAGACCGAAAATCACATCTGCCGACATGAAGAGTTTAGAAAAAATATCGGCGGGCTGAAAGATTTGGTGGACAGGAAAGAAATCGTTGAAGGAGCGGAATTGCTGGAATACCTGACTTCCTGGTTCGTTGACCATATCGTGAAGACCGATATGAGAATGACTCCCTATCTCAAAAAGTGAAAACCAAAAATTTGACCGATAAGAGAACATACCGGAAGCCGTGGAACTGGATACCATCGCTGTATTTTGCCGAAGGTCTGCCGTATGTCATGGTCAATACCGTCTCGGCTATTTTATATAAGAAGCTCGGAATTTCCAATGCGGATATTGCTCTGTATACAAGCTGGCTCTATCTTCCATGGGCAGTCAAACCGCTCTGGAGTCCCATCGTGGATATGTTCGGAACGAAACGGCGATGGATATTTGCAATGCAATCCCTCATTGCCGCTCTTGTTCGGCTGCATTGCATTCGCGCTGCAGTTCTCTGCATTCTTTTTTTTTACGTTCATCGTTTTCGCTTTCATGGCGTTCGCTTCTGCAACGCATGATATAGCGGCAGACGGATTTTATATACTCGGGCTGAACCAGTCGGATCAATCCGTATTCGTAGGCGTCCGCAGCGTTTGTTTTCGCATAGCGATGATCGCCGGTCAGGGTGGATTGGTCGTTCTGGCCGGAATCCTCCAATCGCACTGGGGAATAACTGCAGCATGGTCTGCGACCTTTATCGCAGCGGCGGTTCTATTCGGCAGGCATTTCCCTTTTTCACCGGCTGTTCCTGCCGTACCCGGAATCCGATAGGCCGTCGCTTCGCACACAATCCGAAAATTTTAAAAAAGAATTCATTCGTGTGTTTGCGCTCTTTTTCCGGCGGAAAGATATCGGCATCGTTCTGAGTTTTCTTCTTCTCTACAGATTTGCGGAAGCTCAGCTTGTCAAGCTTGTCCCGCTGTTTTTGCTGGATACGCGCGCGCGCGGAGGGCTCGGGCTGAGTACAGGCGAGGTCGGCGTCGTGTACGGAACAGTCGGTATTCTATCGCTCGTTGCCGGGGGCCTGCTTGGCGGGTATGTCATTTCCAGGCAGGGACTGCGGTGGTGGCTCTGGCCGATGGTCGTCATCATGCATGCGCCGGATCTGGCTTTTGTGTATCTCTCGCACGCACTCCCTACAAATTTATTGTTTATCAATCTGGCGGTCGCTGTGGAGCAATTCGGTTACGGATTCGGTTTTACAGCATATGCGATGTATATGATCTATATTTCGCGCGGAGAATATGCAACCGCGCATTTTGCAGTATGTACAGGTATTATGGCGCTCGGAATGATGCTGCCCGGCATGTTCAGCGGAAAAATTCAGGAACTTCTCGGTTATCAAAATTTCTTCTTCTGGGTCATTCTTTCCACGATTCCCGGATTTATCGTTGCAGCCCTTATCAAGATACCGGAAGGATTCGGAAAGGAACAAACATCGGTAAGCGCATGATGAACAGCCGGCAAAAATATTGGCTGATGATGGTTCTTTCCCTTGCTTCGCTCGCAGCTGCAACGGCTTTTCTCTACTCTCCTGCCGTACGTTTTTCTTTCACAAACTGGGATGATAATCTCCTCGTCACTCAAAATCCGGTGATTCGGACATTGTCGTTCTCGTCGCTCGCCGCGATGTTCACTTCCTTTTTTGTCAGCCATTATCATCCGCTGGTTATGATTTCCTATGCATTGGAGTACGCCTTCGCCGGACTCAATCCGGCTGTTTTTCACCTGACGAATATCGTTTTCCATGTTGTCAATGCGCTGCTCGTGGTATGGCTCGTTCGGTACCATTGTTCAAAGCGATGCCGCGGCGTTGGTCGCGGGCTTATTATTCGCACTTCATCCGATGCGCGTCGAATCTGTCGCATGGATCGCAGAACGGAAAGATGTCATGTGTTCTTTTTTTTCGCTTCTCTCGCTTCTTGCATACATACGGTACCGAAGTACGAAGAATATGAAAATATTCATCCTGGCATTGATTTGCTTTCTTGCAGCCTTGCTTTCAAAAGCTATGGCGCTTACACTGCCTTTGTTGTTTGCAGCATACGACTATTATGAAGGCGGCCGGCTGACGCGCAAGGACATCGTCGAGAAAGCGCCGTTTTTTCTTCTTTCGGTTTTCTTTGGATTGATTGCGGCTGCGGCGCAGTATTCGAGCGGCAGGATCGAATCCGATCCTTCTTTCCATGCTGTAAAATCATTCTTTCTTGTTTGTTACGGAATCGTATCCTACGTTTGGAAAACAGTCGACCCGTCAAATCTTTCGCCTCTGTATCCCTATCCGGAAATTCTCGGTAAGCCGTATCCGCTCCTTTTCTGGGTCTCTCCATTGATCGCCGTGGTCACAGGTTCAGCCGTATATTATTTTGCGAGAAAAGACCGCATTCTGGCGTTTTCTTCACTGTGGTATATTGTGACTTTGATCCCCGTGCTTCAGTTCATTCCCGTAGGACGCATGATCATGGCCGATCGATTCAGTTATTTTCCGTCCATCGGTTTGTCGCTTGCGGCGGGTTACGGATACGTTTTACTTTCGGATAGATTAAAAAACCTCAGCATCTTCAAATGGCTGCTTCCGGCTGCCGCCTGCTGCGTTATGCTTTTGCTTTCAGGCATTACGCGTCAGCAGCTCGGTATCTGGCAAAGCAGCACAACGCTCTGGAGCAGGGTCGTGCACGATTATCCTTCTTACTCTGAGGGGTACAGCAATCTGGGAATTTCAGAAGCGGAAGAAAATAAACCGGAGGCCGCAGTTGAGCATTTAAACAAAGCGCTTACGCTCGATTCCGTTAACGTGCAGTACCTGTATAACCGGGGATTGCTTTTCGTCAAGCTGCGGAATCCGGAAAGTGCGCTGCGGGATTTTTCAAAAATTATCAGTCACGATCCGAATTCTCTGGATGCGTATATTCTTCGGGGCGATGTTCTTTATGAATGTCGCAAATATCGGGAAGCGAAAGATGATTACTCTTTTGTCCTGAATCGATATCCGCAGGCGGCAGTGTATCGGCTCAAGCGCGCACATGCGTCTATGATGATAGGCGAATATCTTCCGGCATGGAACGACCTGCAAATATTGAAAAAAAATCCGCAGGCTGCCGACAGCAATTTTCTGAAGGCAATAGAATATGCGTGTCCGGGAGGAGGGGAGATGCATGCGATCGTGGAACAGGGAAAAGCTGTGATCTTCTTCCATGGACGAGTCATTCCGCTTTTAGTGGCCGTAGTCACAGATGGTTCAAGGTACACGGATGGACAAATGGTCTTCTGGATAAAGGGAGATCGAGCTCGATTGGAAGAGAGGGGCAAGGTCATTTGCGAAGGGATTGAGAGAAAAGCAGACCAATAAATTTCGAAGGATGAAAAAACGCCGGTTGATGAACTTCCCATGAAGGAACGCAATTATTCATTCTCGTGCCGCGGAAATAATGCACTTCTGCAGGGCAATACAAAATAATACTTCATTGAAGCGGCGCCAGGAATACACAAACAACCGTTGTTTGCAATAGAGCAATCCGGATTTTTATACAAGATCGGCGAGCACAGCGTCTTCGGTTCTCTTGCTGATGCTTTGGAAAAAGCCCGGATGACAGTCGAGCAGGCAAAACTTATAAAAAATAGAAAAGAGACCATTTGGATATGCTTTTATATTTTGGCGAATGCGTAACATTAATCAAAATGATTCGTTTCTTGTCTAAGTGGAAGAAAAAGTTTGTTTCATTAATATGGGGTCATTTATGCGAATCATGAAAATTTTTGCCTGCATTGCCCTTCCGGTTGTCGTAACGGTTCAGGTTTTTGCTCAGCAGGATACGACCGATATAAAGAGGCAACAGGAGCAATTGATTGCGGACAGTTCGACTGTGGGAGAAGATACGAGTGCCGTAGATGAATACGCCAGTTTCATTTTGCTGGAGAACGGCGATAAATTGTACGGTAAAGTGGAAAAAGTTGTTCCCTATGCGGGGCAGCCGTACTTACTGCTGGATGGATCAGAGCGGCATGATTTCGGCAATGTACGGGCATATCAGGACGAGAACGGCTTCTTTGTCAAACTGCGGGCGACACCATGGAATTATGAGTTTGTTAGACGCGTCATCGAGGGAAAGATTGATTTTTTTAGTTCGACACATTTAACTTTGGTCGACGAACGGTACGGTTTTCCGTTTGATCCGTACAGGCCTTACCGGAGGCATGCTGTCGTTGCTTCCGAAAACATCGACTATTTCTCGAAGGACGGCGTCGATCTTCTTCCTGTCAATTTTCATAATCTTTACGAAGCACTTTCGGATAACCCGGAAAGTATGAGATATATGAACGATTACCGCACGATGGAAATACTTCAATGGGGCCTGTTAGCCGGCGGAACAGCAGTGACCTTGATTGGATTGTCTTCATCGAATTACCAAACTCACTATGTTTCGCCGCTTGTCTATGTCGGATGCTTGACTACTGTTTCTGCGTATATTCCATTCTTTTTGAAAGATACGAAGCTGCAGTTGGCAATCAAGGTGTATAACAGATAACGTTCAATGCTGTTCCTCAAGTTTAATAAGCCGCGGTATGGAAGTGCCGGCTTATTTGATTCATTAGTTCTTCGGTTAATTTGTTATTTGGTTATTCGGTTCTTTAAAAGTGACCTTGCGAATGTGGGGATCTTGCGAAGGTCTCCACATTCGCAAGGTGGCAAGTCGTTTTGGGCCTTTTGCCGGGCGGGTTAAATCTATCGCAATCCTGCTATCGAATCGGTGGAGCCGAGTCTCTGCATTTTGAGAGCATGCTCGGTAATAATCCTGAGTGTTGAAGTGTCGGTCGTAAAAATTGAATTGTGCCCTTGCACTTCCTGCGGAGGATCGCCGACGAACATATCGCCTTTTCTCCATATCCCATCCGCATGCTGGGCTCTGCCTTCACCGCTCCATGCCCAGAAATTCGATCCGGCTATCGGAGAGCCGGCTCTTGCAGAATCCTCTATGGCTCCGAAAATATGAAGAAAAAAATGATCGCGGGCTTTTGTAGTCGAGGCCTCTTTAAAACTCGCGCTGTCCCGGTCCAGACCGAACTCTTCGAGAACTATCGGTTTCTGCAGCGTTCGTGCAAAAGATATATGCTGTGCAATGCATTCGATTGTTTTAGCTTCCGAAGAGGGGAGCGTCTCGTCGATTTTATTCGGATTAAACCAAAGCCAGTTGAATGGCCAGATATGTACCGTCAGGTAATCGATCGCCGGTGTTCTATGGGCATCGAGATAACAATCATCCAGCTGCAGCGAACCGGCCAATCCTTCGTTCCCTGTGGAAACGAGATGTTTCGTATCGAGAGCATGAATGTATCGCGCCGATTGATCGATCCAGGCGTAGTACGCCGGAAGGTTGGTCTTAGCAAAATCTCCCGGCCATTGAGACCCGGGACGCGGCTCATTCGACAATTGCCATGCCATAATCGTAGGATCTTCCGCATACATACGGCCATTGATGGAATTTTTCCGTGTGACGATTCTGCGGACATAATCCAGATAGAAACGGACGGCCTTAGGCGTCGAATAAAATTTAGCTGAATAATCCATAAATGCCAGGTATCCTTTTTTCGGATCCTCAGGATCAGCGCCGGTCGTATCCGTAGCCCATGCCATATACTGAGCCATACCGCCCGACCATTCCCAGTAGTTGGTCAAAAAGAGAACTGCACGCATTCGGCGTTTTTGCATCTCTGCAAGAAGAAAATCGAGACCCTCTACCAGCGAGTCGTCAACAACTCCAGGTGTACGCTGTATTCCGGGAACGATTGCCCGCTTAAGATACGATTCCTCCGATGCTGCAAGTATTCGCAGATTTGTTATGCCGTGTGCATGCAGCGTATCAAGTTCACGCTGGAGTCTCTTCCGGTCTCCCGTTCTTCCCGGGAACCGAGATAGCATCCGTACCAAAGATTGGCACCGGCATAACAGTACGGTTTATCACCGATCATAAAATGCGTTCCTTTGACCTTTACGAAATCTTCCTGTTCACGGAAAAAGAAACCTCCGCAGCCGGTTAAATTAAAAATAAAAAAAGCGGTCAGAATAAAATTTCGAACATTCATAAATTTCTCTTCTTCGGGATTTGAAAATATCGGACGGAATTTATCGTGCCGCCGCTCCGACAGCAAAAATTTTCCTGGAGCACTCATCTTTCCGATTTGCAGCTTTATCGATTGAGCCGGCAGATTGTTCGAAGATATACCGCCTTATCGGCTTTACTCGAATTTAAAAATGCCCTGATGACCGTCATAATGAAAAATAATATCGGGTTTTGATTCAAATTCCAAATGGACAGGTTTTCCCTTGCCAATCCATATAATTTCAATCGTTCTTGCATCGAGCATTCCCGGGAACGAACCTTGCCGTTTCCCGATTGTAAGAGTGCGTTCTTTTTCATCATAGTGAAATGGAATGATTGAGAAAGCTCCTTTTTTATAATTATTATTAATGTTCTCATCTTCATAAAGCTTAAAATTTCCGTCGGCGCCGGTATAGACAAACAGACGAAGTGTGTCGGCTTGTTTTTCCGTTGTGTATTGAATTTCGGGTCCGCAAGGAAGGAGAGATCCGGCTTTTACAAAAAGAGGAATGACGGAATATGGAGCGTCGGCCCGGATTGTTTGTCCTCCCTCAAAATATTGTCCGGTTCGAAAATCATACCATCCGGCTCCGGCAGGAAGATAAACCGATCTTGTTCTCGCTTTGTATTCCGTTACCGGATTGACGAGCAGAGCCGGGCCGAACATGTACTGATCGCCGATATTAAAAACCTTCGAATCGCCTCCGAAGTCCATGACCAAAGGACGCATGATTGTATAATCTTCGCGCGTTACCATGCCTGCCAGGGAATAAATGTACGGCAGAAGCCGATAGCGGAGCTTATCATACATCAGCATCGACTGAAATGCCGGATGATTCTCCGGCGCGACATTAAACATTTCGCGGTAAGGAAATTGGCCGTGGACGCGGAGCAGGGGGCAAAACGTTCCGAACTGGAACCATCGTGTCATAAGTTCACGCCACTCGTCTCTATCGCTGTCCGAAGGATGTTCATAACGGGACTCCACTGCAAAACCTCCGATATCCGTCGTCCAGTAAGGAACGCCGGACAGGCAGAAATTCAATCCGGAGGAAATTTGCGTGCGAAGATCGTACCATCGTGCAGCGACATCGCCGCTCCATACTGCAGCGGAGTAACGCTGTAGTCCGGCAAATGCGGAACGAGTCAGAATAAAAACGCGGCGGGAACTGTCCGTCCGGAGTTGTCCCTCATACACTCCTTTGGCATTCATCAGGGAGAAAGAGTTGAGGTAACGCGCCGAAGAACCGAGCGCCGTCGGTCCCTGCCTGCAAAATTGTCTCCGGCCGGGAAAGATTTGATTGGATATCCGGCTCGGAACAATCGAGCCACCATGCATCGATTCCTTTGCTGAAAAGTTTTTCATCGATTTGTTTCCAGAACAAATCTCTTGCCTGCGGCTGATACGGGTCGTAGTATGTGGAAACATAACCCGGTCCGACCCAGTCTTTTTGTCCTTTCTCCACGTTCCGCATATACAGCCAGCCGTGATTTTTGAACTCCTCATAATTCTTCGTGCCGATATAAAATTTTGCCCAGACGGAAATCATGATATTCGTATGGAGACTGTCATGCAGAGTCCGGATCATGCTTCCGGGATCGGCATAGCGGGCAGGATCGAATTCGTGATCTCCCCAGCGATCCTCTTTCCAGTAGAACCAATCCTGAACGATGTTGTCGAGCGGAATGCGGAGATTGCGAAATTCTTTGACGACGGAAAGTATTTCATCCTGAGTGTTATAATGTTCACGCGATTGCCATAAACCCATCGCCCATTTGGGCATCATCGGCGCCTTGCCGGTAATTTCGCGGTAACCATGAACGATATCGTCTGCGTTGTTTCCCGCAATGAAATAATAATCGATCTGATCGGCAACTTCGGAAAAGAAAGAGATTTCCTGTTTCTTGGAATCTTGTTCCGGCGGAAGGTATTTTAGCCCGATATAGCCGCCCGTATGTATCCATTCAATTCGTATGCGATGCCGTTCGCCTGCCCGCATGGAGAGGCATGGGAAATGCGTCCATGGCAGCCAGTTCTGCCGCCAGGAATCGACGACCAGAGCTGTCGTCGAGCCACATTTTTGTATAGCCGCAGCAGTACAGTCTGAATTTATGCAGTCCCGATTCCCGGCTTTCTATTTCTCCGCTCCATCGGATTGCGGCGGCATTTTTTTCAAATCCGGCCGGATACGGATCGTTGACGTCGATAAACTCGTGCTCAATTCTCGGCTCCGAGTCGTGAGGTGAAGAGAGAAGTCATAGCGGAATCTTTAAAATATTCTGCCGTAAGTCCTCCGGGGCTGCCGTCCTTTCCGTAGAGTAAAAGCCCGGACAAGGATTGATACTCTCTGATATCCCCAAATTTTGTACGAGAATTGTTGTCCCAGAGAATTCCGTAATTCCTATTTGAAACCAGGAATGGAATCGATTTGACGATATTATACTGCCAGAGATCCACATCATGCCCCTTGTAGTTCATGATGGAATTCTGATGCCCGCCCAGACCGTAGAATGCCTCATCGTCAGGCGAATCGAAGAGCTGCCGGATATGAAAAGTTTGTTCGCCCATGACTTCAGCCGCGTGTTATTATTTTTCCTCCTCCGTCTTTCTCTTGTAACAGCAGATTCCCCTGCGGGGAATAAAATGCAACCGCACCGCTCAAAGAGTTCACATGTATGTAACTTTTGCAGTAGATATTTCGACATCGTCCGTATTCTCTTTCACCGACCATGTGCACGGCCGCCCATTGTGTCCGGTCTACCATAAGGCTCGGACGATGAGAAAAAGGAGTATCCAACGCTGCAATCACGCGAATAATATTTTCTGTGCAGATCTGTATCTTCAGCCATCGTGCGTCCGTCACATTCTGCTTTTTGACTTCGAACAATACGCCGTCGCGCTGTTTCTCGAAACCGGAGAGTAAAGCATGAACATGCGCAAAAAAATGCAAGAAGAAAAAGAAATACCCCGTCGATATTTCATGGCGTCCTTCAAGTATATTCTTTGATATTGATCGTTTCGATGCAGCATCGATTCAATTCTCATGAGATATTATTTATTCAGAAGATAATCGGCCGCCAAAGCAAGGATCATAAAATCCGTTGTTCCGCCTCCGAGAACGTATTCGGTCTGCTGCCAGAAATACGGCCATGTTTTCAATTCGGGCAGGTCGGGATAAATCAAAGCCGTTCCGCTCGAGATGCCTCCCGGGATGTACGACCAGTCGTCTCTATTGAAACCGTATGCCGTGGTAAGGGAACGAACGCCGACGCCCGAAACAAATGATGATGTGTTCTCACCGGGGTGACATCCGAGAATAAAATTCAGCGCATTGAAAGCATAAGACGGACGGAAAAAGTTTCGGGAAGCCGATATGCAGAAAAAGATGATCGACTCCATCGGATTGAATATCCCATCCCGCGCCCCAGATATACGGTTCATACAAAACTCCGTAAGGAGTCTTTTTTTGCTGTTCGGAAACTCGACGGGCAGCTTCTTTTACCGCTTGCTCCATTGCTGCCGTGAATTGTGCGTCGTTCAATTTTGCCGTAATCCTTCCAGCCACTTCGCAATGCCTAAGGATATGAGCGGCGATGGTATCTCTCGCTGCCAGCAAAATCGTTTCTGTATTGTTCTTCGGAAGTCGAAAGGTAGAGTTCTGCCGCAGCGTCGATGCGGTCGTTCAGTCTTGCTGAAGAGTTTTTCTCAAACACCTCCCGTGAAATTTTCAGACATTTTTGCGCCAGTGCGGGATTAAATCGCTCCATAACTCTTGAAGCTGCGGCCAATGTCCGGGCTATGTACAATTCCCGTTTCGGATTTTTTTCAGTGAAAACCAGCCGGTCGTCTTTCGGCAGAGGCAAATGAAGCACCGGATCTTTTTCATTTTCCCGATAAATAAGATTATCGGTCTCCGTTCGTAAGGTCTCCGACCTGGGCATATTGTCTGATGCGTGGGGCTGATGATTCCTCTGTAGAATCTTCCCAGCGAATCGTATGAGCCGGTTAGGGACAGGAGGCCGTGTTCGATTTGCTGAAGTATATCGGGCTTTCCATCCGGTTTGTGCAATTCTACCGATCCGTGTTTTCTGATCGATGGATGTCGCATCGTATTCTACATCGAAAATTTCATATGCAAGGGAAAGCTTGTAAACGGTTTCAGCCTGAGATTCTAAGCGAATATCGTCATCGCCGGCATCATGCCATCCTCCGATGTTCAATCCGGGCACATGTTCGCCGGGACTGAATTTCGTCAAAGTCGATTCATGCTGGTAGTAACCGTCGATATGATTGAAATTCAACGGCGCCATCAGCGCATCATCCATATGACAAAGTCCATGCCATACTCTGTATCTGTCTCTTACCTTCATATGACACATCTGAATAGGCAAAAAATATTCAAGTGTCGGCTGCCAGACATGACGCGTATAAATGTCCTTCTTGATTTCAAATTCGTTCGATTCCTGTTTGCCGTACCGCACTTTGTACAATCCTTCTTCTTGAACGGAACTGAAGTCGAAACGCAGGTAGTGATAATCGCAAAAAGCGGCCCCAGGGAACCGGAGCCGGTTCCGTCCGAACGATGATTTCAGAGTCGGATGGATATCTTTATGAAGCTGAATCGGCTCAAACGTATTTGTATGTTTATCCAATTCAATGACCGCAATCTTATCCTGTTTCGGGTGGTAGCCGATCTGGGAAACCTGAACGACCGGAGAAGAACGCCATCCTTTGACATCTTCGGAGTAATGATCCATTCGACTGCATTGCCGGTCGCTCCGGGTTGAACAATAGATCGCAGGACATACCATCCGTTATTATGCAATCCGCGGCCGTCGATAAGCTGGATGTCGTTTTTGATGCTTGTGATAGAAATTTCCTTTTCTTGATGGCCGGGAGCAATCACGAGATGTTTTCCTGCGGCCATGGGGACGATTTGAAGTGTTCCATCCTCGGCATTCTTCATCGGTCCGTTTGCCTGCCTCGGAAAAATTCCCGACTTGCCGTCCATGATATAATGTTCGCCGAAGAGCTGGCCTGGAAATAACTCCAGATTGAATCCTATGCTCTTTGCCCATGATCCGCCGGCACTGGATCGTTCAAAATTGACGGTGAGCCGTATACTGCCGCCCACGGCTTCTGTTTTTACGGTATAGCGGAATTTAAAATCGGGATAGTCGATCGGATTGAATCCTTTTCTATCTTTGCTCGAATCGGGGTACCAGAGATCGACGCTTACGATTCCCCGTTTCTGATCGATATTCCGCTGTCCCCATGACGGGGGTCGGAGACCATTGTCCCGGGGTCGGTTCAAGGCGAACATCTCCGTTGGCGGCTACACGCGAACCGCATTGGACGATAGTTACACCGCTTTGATGTCCTTCCGGATAAAAATCGCTGAACACCATGACATTGACTCCAGGCGCTTCGTAATATCCTTCATTGTTTAGTATAAACGAAAGACCGGCCTCTTGCGGCTGGGAAAAAGCTATACATTGAAAACTGAAAAAGAATGTCATAAAAAAGAAAAATCGATTTGTCATAAAATCCTCGTAATAAAACATGATCGATCAAGAACAAACCATGGCACGTCGGATGTTCCTGTGAAGCTGATGCTCTTCTCAGCTCATCGAGAAATATTGTCAGCGTTCAAGCGTAATCAAATATCAACATAAAGTCAAAAGGAAAAACCGGCAAGATCAGGCATATATTCTGCAGTCTCAATAGGTATCGAAAAATATTGTCATTGCTATAAACCATAAGTAAAAACCGATGTCTAATGAACAAGGCAGCCGGACGATATATCCGCAGCGCGATGTACAGCAGGAACAAGTATGTATCGGATAATACAATCGACTGGCAGTGACTCCGAAGAATGAGTCGGAGAATGGTTCAAATCCATCCGGGAGGACCGGCGAAAATCCGCCTTCAGATTTTCATCGGGCCGCAATATTCTCCCGGATGGAGGTTTATTCGAATCCTTTCCAGTGCTGCAGAGAGGGCGTTTCTTTTTCCTTTCCCGTTTTCCCGGTCTGATGCAAAGAGATGACCCTCTCAAGGTGAATAGCCGCCAGATATTTTGTATCTTATTCATGTAATTTCTCAGCGTATTCGGAAGAATCATTTTTTTTGCAGATCCAGATGATCGCTGACCGGCTGCGCTTCGGGATCAGAGAAAGAAGTCCGCATATAGGGAAGAGACTGAACAGACGCATAAATGAGGAAAAAGGAGAACCTGCATGATAAAGATAGCTGTCGAAGCTGCACTGGAAGCGGGTGCATATTTAAAGGACAATGTCGGAAAGATACATCAGATCGAACAGAAGGAAGGACAGGTGACGAATCTCGTAACGGAGATCGATAAAAATTCAGAAAAGCTGATTATAGGAAAACTCAGCCGTCACTTTCCCGATCATGATTTTCTCGGAGAAGAATCGGGAAGCCGTGCAGTGGAATCCGACTACCGATGGATCATCGATCCGCTCGATGGAACGGTCAATTATACGCATGCGCTTCCGATTTACTGCGTATCGATCGGGCTGGAATATAGAGGAGAAATTATTGCCGGTGTTGTCTATGATCCGAGCGCGAACGAACTCTTTACGGCGGAAAAAGGAAAGGGAGCTTTTTTGAACGGGTCAAGGATCTCTGTTTCAAAAACTTCAGAGCTGATTCAAAGCATGATTGTGACCGGTTTCCCGTTTAATATTGCCGACAAACTTTCTCTGCATCTCAGCTCATTTAAAGAATTTCTTATAGAAGCGCAGGCTGTGCGCCGTCTCGGCTCTGCCGCCCTCGATCTTTCGTACGTTGCATGCGGAAGGTTCGACGGATTCTGGGAAGGGTCGCTTCATGCGTGGGATATGGCGGCGGGAATTCTATTGGTGATCGAAGCCGGCGGACGCTGGACCGATTATTCCGGCAACCAGGCGACAGTCTACAATCCGCAGCTGCTTGCAACGAACGGACTTATCCATACGCCGATGATGGATGTCTTAAAAAGGAGCATCAAGTAAGGGACGAGGAATCTATTTTTCTTTAATTTTTAAAATTGCTTTGTGAAAAAGAATAACGAGATTTCTTTAATCGCAGCGAAGACGGCGCCGAATATCACAATGGTCACGATATCGCCGGGAGCCGTATAATCGAAATCGCCGCCGAGAATGAAAAAGAAACCGATGGATGCGCCGACAACAAAAAGCAGGAGCCACATAATAATTTCCGCCGTAATTTTTTTTGTTTTGAATTCCTGCGGGAATGTCGAAAAGTCCTCCCATGAAAACGAATAAGACCGAAGAAGTAAATTGAATGTGTCTGTCGATTCTTCCACAGCAGTTCCTGGAAGCCCGCGCGCAAAATCATCATCGTATTTTTTCCGTCTGATATCGTCGGTGAGAAGTTCGAAGGCGCGGCGTGCCTGCATAAATTGCTGTTCGAAAAGGATAGGATCCTTCTGAGCTTTTTGTAATGTCAGAACGCGGTTAAAATATGCCATCCGGATTGCTTCTTTGCTGCTGGTAGGTTCTATTCCCAGTACTTTATAATATGTCATAATGAGATTTCCTTACGCGATAAGGCGTATCCAAAATACGCATTTAATTGATTTTTTTCCACTTTTTTACGCCATTTTTATCAACTCATGTCGATAAGATAAGACTTGGTGTTCGGGGCTTGGTGGGGGAGATGGAAAAAGCGTCTGATATGCGCTTCCGTGCCTGAGAGACAGCGTTTTCGCGGTCGGTATAGAGCAAAGCTATCGGTTCTCCCGGTTCGACCGCATCGCCGACCTTTTTTTTAAGCAAAATTCCGGCTTTCTTGTCGATTGAATCGCCGATTTTTTCTCTTCCAGCCCCAATGCAATGCCGGCCATGCCTAATTCATAGGGAGTCGATGCGCTTGAATAAATCCTTTTTCGCTCGATTTAATTTCCAGCAAATAATTCGACAAGGGATAGCTTTCGAGATTTTCTATTGCGTTTACATCGCCGCCCTGCGCACGGACAAGATCGATAAATTTCCTATAAGCAGAACCGTCTTCGATTGCCCTGCGGCATTTTTCGACTCCCTCCTCGATGGAACGCGCTTTTTTCCCGAGATAAACCATGGCACCGGAGAGGACGTAGGCGACCTCCATCAAGTCCGAGCTTGTATCGTTATGTACCGGCATTGCCGGCGCCTCGCAGACATTGGACAGACTCTACGACTTCAAGCCAGTTGCCGATTGCAGTTCCAAGAGGTTGATTCATGTCCGTAATGAATCCGACAGTTTCTTTTCCGAATCCATTGCCGATATCGACCAATATCCGGGCGAGCTCAAGCGAGCGTTCGTACGTCTGCATAAACGCACCGCGTCCGGTTTTAATATCCAGCACAAGCGCGTCGATTCCTTCCGCAAGTTTTTTGCTCATAATGCTCCCGGCAATGAGCGGAATACATTCGACAGTCGCTGTAACGTCGCGCAGGGCGTACATTTTTTTATCGGCAGGAGCTATTTCCTTCGTTTGTCCGATCATGACGCATCCGATTTCCCGAAGGACGTTCTTAAACTCGGGGATCGAGAGATCGGTACGGAAACCGGGAATGGATTCCAGTTTGTCGAGTGTGCCGCCGGTATGGCCGAGTCCGCGTCCGGAAATCATGGGCACGGGGACGCCGCATGCATGCGACCAGCGGTGCGAGGATGAGAGAGACTTTATCACCGACGCCGCCGGTTGAATGTTTGTCTACTTTGACGCCCGGAATTGCCGAGAGGTCGATAACTTCTCCCGAATGAAGCATGAGGCGCGTAAAAGTGAGTGTCTCTTCCGGGCTCATCCCGCTTAAAGAATACTGCCATCAGGAATGCGGACATCTGATAGTCGGGAAGTTTATCCTGCACGTAGCCGCGTCATGAGTTTGCGCATCTCCTCTTCATTCAGGGAGCTGCCTTCCCGTTTCTTTCGAATCAATTCGGCAATATTCATATCGGCTTTATTTTTTGTCGCGCTGTTTTTTGTTGAATTTTCTTTTCTGCGAGCAGTATGCCGCAGATTGTTTTGCTGTCGGAAATCTCGCCGCGTTCAATCATGAGCGACAGCTTCGGCAAGCGAATATGGTTCCAGCGTCAGCGTCGCTTCGCCCTCTTCCAATGCCTGTCCCTTCGGTGAACGGTGCAGTCCTGCAGCGAGATAGATGTGGAGGATCTCTGAACAAAATCCGGGTGTGGTGCAAATGTCCGTCAGTTTTTCAATGGATGAAGCTTCATATCCGGTTTCTTCCTGAAGTTCGCGAACCGCACAAGCCAGCGGATCTTCATTCGGTTCGAGTTTACCCGCAGGAAGTTCGAGTATATACTGTTTCAGCGGATGGCGGTACTGGCGGACAAAGAGGATACTGCCGTTATCCATAAGCGGAACCACGACACTGCCGCCGTTATGCATGGCGATTTCGCGCACTGAAGTGCGGCCTGATGGATATTCGATCTCTTCCACAATCAAATCGAAAACCCGGCCGTGAAAACGGAGTTCGGATTTAAGAGTTTTTGGAATGGCCATCGTTTTTATCCGGAACGATATGGACGATATGCTGCGAAAATCCGGGAAGAATTTTTTCCGCCTGAAAAAGGGCATAGATTCGTTCGCGCAGATTGTTCTCCGCCGATGTTTTGTTTTTCCATTCGAGACACGTGTGCGGCGAGCTGGAGATGACATGAAGATTCTTTCAGTTCCAGCAGAACTGCTTCCGGCGCCGGGGTTTTTAGGATTTCCGGACTTTCTGCTGCTGCAAAAAGCATAATCGATTTTGCACGGCTGATATCCGTTCCATAAGCGGCTGAAATATCGATTAGAATTTTGATTTCAGAAGTCGGATAGGAGAAATTGATGACACGCGACTTTGTGAGTTCTGCGTTCGGAACCACGATGACATTGTTGTCGCTGTCGAGAATCTTTGTGCTTCGCAAACCGATTCCGAAGACGTCTCCCGTTTCTCCGGTCGGCAGCTTAATCCGATTGCCGATGCGGAACGGCTGATCGAACATGATAACGAAACCGGCGATCATATTGGCCAGAGTTTCCTGAGCGGCAAGAGCAATAGCGACGGACCCGCCGCCGAGAAAGACGAGCATACTGCTGACATCTACGCCAAAGTGCCCCAGCATCGTCACCGAGGCAATCATGACCAGGATCATCGTGATGACACGGTTGAGAATCGGGAGGACGGCTGAATTTAACGTCGATGCAGTGTTATGCGCATGGCGTTCCATGGCATATTTCAGCACCGTATCGATAATGCGGATCAGAAGGCTGGTAATGAAAATAACGAATGCAATGTAAATGATGCTTTCCGAATAACGGATAATTTCCTGACTTGTTCTGTCTGCAGGATGAATTCCTTTTGCCAGTTCTTCGGTTGAGAGGAACAAGGCGGCAATGATCGTCAGCCATTTTATGCGGGGGACAAAGATATCGAACAATTGATCGTCGAGCTGTGTGTTGGTTCTCGCTAACAAGTTTGCGCCCGATGGTATTGAGGAAATATCTCAGGAGAAAACCGATTATTGCAACTGCGGCAATCATGAACGAAGCGTTCATGAAATGCGAAGCGAATTCGATTCCGAAATATTGATAGAGCCATTTGCCCATGACTTAGGAATTTCCTCTGCTGCCCGGTTTAACGGCGGTTCCGCCCTCCTTGCACATAGGGCACTCTTCCGGCGTGATGCGTCACGGCATCCATCTGCAGGACCGAAAAACTTTTTGTATCGAAGCGTGCTTTTCCGCCGCTGCGGTCTACGATACAACTGACGCCGACAAGTGTTCCTTTTGATTGGCCGACCAGGGCGGCGACTTCGTTGGTCGAGCCGCCGGTTGTGACGACATCTTCGACGACGAGGACGCGTTCTCCGGATTTAATCTCGAAACCGCGGCGCAATTCCATGACTCCATTAACCGTTCTGCAAAAATCGTCCGTGCACCCAGCATTCTGCCGACTTCCGTTCCGACGACAATGCCGCCGATAGCCGGGGATATGACGACTTCGACGTCGCTGTATTCGAAGTGGCGGGCTATTTCACCTGCAAAGAGGTGGAGGTATTTAGGAAACTGAAGAACACGGGCGCACTGAAAGTAATGAGCGCTGTGCAGTCCGGAAGTCAATTGAAAATGGCCGTCCAGGAGCGCCCTGGTCTCTCGAAAAATTTCCAAAACCTGTTCTTTCGGCAGTCGCATACATCTCCTTATCTTTAAATAAATTGATTCTCACGTGTGGTTCAAAAGATACGAAGAAGAGGTTTGATGCGCAATTCTATTCATAAGTCCAGTACCCTCAAGGAAATCATACATGGCAGACAAGCGGCGTGCTGCTGTGTTGCGGTGTTGCTGTGTTGCGGTGCTGCAAGGTTCTTGGTTATCTATTCATCTTTCATTATTAACTATTTACAGTTCACTGTTTTCAGTTTGCAAGCTACTATTCACCGTTTGCAGTTCATTCTTTACTATTCTCCAAATTGAATCCCACTGGCGTGGAATAACATCATCAAACCTCCTGCTACCATTTACTGTCCATTGTTACATGTTTTTTATTATTGCATCGGCGAACTCAGAACATTTAACTTCTTTTGCGCCTTCCATCATACGGGCGAAATCGTAAGTCACGGTTCTGGATTGGATGGCGTTGTTCAGACCTTTGAAGATCAAATCCGCCGCTTCCGTCCAGCCCATATAGCGGAGCATCATTTCTCCGGAAAGAATAACAGAGCCCGGATTGACCTTGTCCAGATTGGCATACTTTGGCGCTGTGCCGTGTGTTGCTTCGAAAATCGCATGGCCTGTGATATAATTGATATTCCCTCCCGGTGCAATGCCGATGCCGCCTACTTGAGCCGCAAGGGCGTCGGAGAGATAGTCGCCGTTTAAATTCAATGTTGCTATGACATCGAAATCTTCGGGACGCGTCAGAACCTGCTGCAGTGTAATATCTGCAATCGCATCTTTGATAACTATTCCGCCTGGAAGTTTTTGCCATGGACCGCCGTCGATTTCTACGCCGCCGAATTCATCCTTAGCCAATTGATATCCCCAATCCCGGAATCCGCCTTCTGTGAATTTTTGAATGTTGCCTTTGTGCACGATGGTCACGGATTTCCGGTTATTGTCGATTGCATATTGAATTGCTGACACGGATGAGACGCTTCGATCCTTCTTCCGAAACCGGCTTGATGCCGATGCTTGAACTCTCCGGGAAACGGATTTTCTTTACGCCCATTTCCTTTTGGAGGAACTCGACGATCTTTTTTGCTTCCGGTGTTCCGGCTTTCCATTCGATCCCTGCATAAATATCTTCCGTATTTTCACGAAAGATAATCATGTTCACTTTTTCCGGATGTTTGACGGGCGAAGGGACTCCGTTGAACCATTGCACGGGGCGCAGGCAGACGTACAGATCCAGAGTTTGCCGAAGGGCCACATTGAGAGAGCGAATACCGCCGCCGATAGGAGTGGTAAGGGGACCTTTAATGCCGACCAGATATTCTTTAAATGCCTCGATGGTGTCGTCGTGAAGCCAGGTATTGGGGCCGTATACGACATTGGCCTTCTCGCCTGCAAACACTTCGAACCAGACGATTTCTTTTTTTCCGTTGTACGCTTTTTTTACCGCAGCGTCGAAGACACGCTTCGATGCGCGCCAGATATCGGGTCCGGTTCCGTCTCCCTCGATAAAGGGAAGTATGGGGTCATCCGGCACCTCAAGTTTTCCGTTGCTGATAATAATTTTTTGGCCGTTCACCGGCGGTGTCAATTTTACATATTTCGACATCGATTAAATCTCCTTAAGAGACGATTGGATGGTTTTTCTGATTGCATCTCCAAAAACTTTTACCTCTCCGTCCTGATAATGTTTAAGATTAAGAACAAATCGAATGTTATCTTCCTGATAGCGGGGAGTAATGTGCAGATGAAAATGAAACACTGACTGGCCGGCAATCGATCCGTTATTGGAGAAAAGATTATAACCTTCGAGGTTAAAATGAATCACAAGCGCCTTCGTGATGATTTTTGCCGCGTGTAAGACGGAACGGTAGGATTCTTCCGGCAGGTCAAGAAAATCCCTGCAATGGACCTTTGGAATGATGAGCGTATGGCCGTAATTAATCGGATTGATATCCAGAATGGCTATGATATGATCGTCTTCAAAAAGGATCTCAGCCAAGACCTGTTTTTCGATGATTTTACAAAAAATGCAGTTTTCCATGGATAGCGAATTACCTCTCGTGTATATCATAATCTATCCAAATAACGATGGAAAGTCAAAAAACGTTCAAACGAATCATTATTGCATACGGTAAAAAATATTATTACCGTTGCATAATAAAAAGAAACGGATTTTGTGGTATTGCTGCAGCCGTGCTCGATTTGACACTTTGGACTTACAGAAATTCATTGCGTGATATTTTGCTCTCAACTGTCCTGTACATAATTCTATAAATTTGAGGCAGCAGGGCGAAAAAGATTGAGTGATTGTATGATAGGAAAGGAAAATCCATGAAAAAGAAAATAATCATCGGCATCGTCATAGCATTGCTTGTCCTGCTCGCAGGAGCAATTATCATATTTTATCCGGCCATCCGCTTTATGACACAGAAAGAAATTATACGGATCGACCCGGGCCTGACGGTGGTTCTGGGCGGCGGCGGCAACAGCGGCATTCTCATGGGAGACAGCGCTGTGGTCGTTATCGATACAAAAATGATGAGCAATTCAGAAGATCTTTATAAGCTTGCAAAAGAAAAGGCGGGTCAAAAGCCGATCATCGTTGTCAACACGCATTATCATCCCGACCATGTGGGCGGGAATAAATTCTATAAGGGAAGCAGAATCTATATCGGGAATTATGGAAAAGATTTTCTTCAGAAGAATGTCGCCGCAGAAAATCAGCCCACAGATTTTGTAAAGGACAGCTTGCTGCTCGATCTTGGCACGGAGAAAGTGCGCCTTTATAATCTTGGTTTGGCTCATACGACGAATGATCTCGTGGTCTATTTGTCAAACCGCCGTATCCTGTTCACGGGAGATTTGGTTTTCAATAAAATCAATCCTGTGCTCAAGAAAGAAAGCGGGGCAAATGTTTCTCAGTGGATCAAAGTATTGGATCTCATTTTGACCCGATGGCCGGACTGTCGATATGTTCCCGGGCACGGACAGGCGGGCGGTAAGGATATAGTCGAATCCATGCGTCAATATTTTATCGATATGACGACTGCTGCTGCGGATCCGGGTCAAGAAAATCAACTCACAGATAAATATAAAGAATGGATGAATCTGCCATCAATGGCTTCGCCTGAAAAGACGATCGAGTATATAAGGACTTCTGAAGCGAAAAAGTAGGCCGTACGTTAGAGAAAGATTGCCGGTAAAGAATAATCGACTAAACTTTCCGGCCAAGCCAATCGAGAATTCCCGCTATAAAGGTGAGAGGATGCGGCGGGCAGCCGGGTATGAACAAATCGATTTCGTGCGCCTTGAGGAAGCTTCTGTCGATCTCCTGAGAGTTTTTGAATATTCCGCCGCTGATTGCACAAGCGCCTGTCAGAATGATGATCTTTGGGGCCGGAACCGCATCAAAGCAAAGTTCTATGGCTTCTGCCATTGCCTTTGTTAAGGGACCGCTGATGACCACTCCATCGGCGTGCCGGGGCGAAGCGACGAACTCGATGCCGAAACGGCCCATATCGAAATTCACATTGCTTGTTGCATTTAATTCTAATTCGCACCCGTTGCACCCGCCTGCAGAAATTTGCCGCAGTTTGAGCGACCTGCCGAAGTGGCTTCTGATCTTTTTTGATGCCAATTCCGGCGTTATTCTGTTTTGTGTCCCGGCGACATTGAGCCCGCTGCGCGAGCTGGCATGCAATGTGGTATTCATTTGTAAAATGGATCGGCCTTTTCGGGGCAGGATTGTTCGCAGGCCGGACAAAATACACATAATCCGAGATCGATGCGCAGCGGGTTTATCTGAATGGCTCCGGTCGGACAAACTGCTTAAACATTCCCTGCATCCTTCAGGACATTTCTCCGGATGAAGCTCCGGCATCCCGCGGAAGAGCGGCGGAAGCGCTGCATGATGAACATCATGAATAACCGGTTCGCCCTGCAATATTCGTAATTGAATGCCCTCAATCATAAATCGTTACAACTCCTTTTTAAAGATCGTGTCCCGAATAAGATAAATCGAAACTTTTATTGCATAATGGAAAATCGGAAATGGCTTCATTTCGCAAAGCCAGGCCCAGCCCGTACCAGTTATGGAACGACGGGTCTTTAATTTTATACCGCTTCCATGCTCCCTTAGAATCGGTGAACGCACAATGCGCAATTTCGCCTCTCCATCCCTCGGTCAGCGAGACAACTCCGCTGTTCGGTCGGATGGCATGGACCTCGCTTTTTACCGGACCGGATGGAAGATTTTCCAACTGGTCGAAAATAAAACGAAGAGATTCGTCGATTTCCAGGGAACGCATGCGTGCTCGCGCAAAGACATCGCAGGAAGAAAGCGTAATAAGCGGAAGATGTATGTATTTATACGCGCCGTAGGGAAATTGACTTCGCGTATCCACATCGATCCCGCTCGCACGCGCAGCGGGTCCGGCCATTCCGATGGATTGCGCCCAATCCTTCTCCACGATTCCGGTGTGATCCAGCCGTCCCAAAACGCTTGTCGAACCGAACATGACTTCATTGATCATCTGTATATCGTTCTGTACGATGTGTAAATTTTCCCGGAGCGATTCTATCGCATCATCAGCGGGATCGAATTGAAGCCCGCCCGGCGCAATAAATCCTCTTCCGAAACGCGAACCGCAAAGAAGCGCGGTGCTGTTGATTGACGAGTGTCCGCAGTCTTCCGTATGATGCGGAACCGATAGCAAATCCGACATCGTTGGCAATGCCGCCGAGTCCGGCAAGATGCATGGCAATACGTTCGAGTTCTTCAGCAATCGAACGAAGAATCTGGGTCCGCAAACTGACGGAAACATTCGATAATGACTCGACGGCGAGCACGTGCGCCATGGAATGACCTATGACGGTATCGCCGGCAATGGATTCGCAGAGAATACTCTGCTGCAACGGAGAAGCGCCAATCAATAATTTTTCAATTCCGCGATGCTGATAGCCGAGAACGATTTCGAGGTGGTACACCAATTCGCCGTGGCACTGGAAACGAAAATGTCCCGGCTCGATAACGCCGGCGTGGATGGGTCCGACGGCAACTTCGTGAACCTCTTCGCCTTCCATCTTATACAATGTATACGGCTCTTGATCAAGAATAATGGTTTGTTTGCGGACAGGGCGGAGCCAGGGATGGCCTTCCGGAATAATCCCGTGATCTTCTGCGAGTTCGCATTCGAAATAGTTGGTTTGCGGATAGATGTTCGCAAAACTGAGATACCGGTTATGGGCGGGAGAAAATACCGTTCCAAGAAGATGAAGAGCGGAGTTTGACGAATCACCGAGAACAGCAATGACCGTTGTGCCGGACTCCGTGGTTTCCAGTCCGAATAATCCGATCATTCGCGACTGTGTCTGTAAAATTTCCCGAACTGAATCTTCGAATTCTTTTACGGAAAGAATCGGAATATCGCCGGCAGCAAACGGCTGTTGGTTCTGAACGGTCAGGGAAATCATAAGAGTATTCCAAAATCTTTTGAGATTTGTGCCACAATCGTATATAACTGCGACGGCATACAGAGACCGAGCGCTATCAATAAAACAAGCAATATCAGGGAAGCAAAATGTGAAATTTCGAATGTTCTCGCTCACGACCGTCGGTCTGTTCAGCGGAAGGCGCCGTGTAAAGCATGTGAAAAACCGTTTTGCTCATCCCGACAAAAATAAAAAACAGAAAAAACAGCACGGCGGCCAGCAGGAACGGTTTTGTCAGCAGTCCTCGAAAAATCATCAACTCGCTGAAGAAAATGCCGAATGGCGGCATAGCGATGATTGCGAAGAACCCGAAAAGAAAAAGCCATCCGGTCCAGGGCATAGCCCCTAGGACGTTCCATACCGAGTTCACTTCGCGCGAACGGTACGCTCTGTGAATATTCCCCGCATTGAAGAAGAGAACGACTTTTGCGAGCGAATTAAAGAGCGTATGAAGCATTGCGCCGGCAAAGGCAATGCCGCCGGTGCCGATGCCGAGCGTAATCAGTCCCAGATGCTCGACGCTTGAATATGCCAGCATCCGTTTATAGTTGGTCACTTTGAACATAAACACGCAAGCGACAAAGAGAGAAAATAATCCGCCGATAATCATAATGGTGCGTGCAAAGTCCGCAGTTACGGTCGGCGCCATAATTTGATATAATCGCAAGACACCCATGAGAGCGGTTCCCCGGAGCGATCCGGACATCAGCGCTGCTACCGGACTCGGAGCGTTGCTGGTGGCGTCGATATCGCCGGGATGCATCGGTGCAATGCCGATTTTTGTGCTCAGGCCGACGAACACGAAAATGAAGCTTGCTTTCAGCCATATGGGATTCAGCTGCGCCGCAGACCGAATAAAGCTCGTTATCAATAATTGCTGTCCTTCCAGCGCTGTTCCCCCGGCTGAGAGCACAAGGAATAAAAAACCGATAAACGCAAAAGCGATGCCGACGGAAACGAGAAAAAGATATTTCCACATCGCTTCAAGAGATTCCTTGTCGCGGTAATAATAAATCAGCGGGGCGACGCTCAGCGTCGTCATTTCCACCGCGACCCAGAACACTCCCAGATGATTGCTGATCAGTGCAAGCGTGTTGGCAAAGAGATAGACATTCAGCATGGTAAAATACAATTTCTTGCCATTCTCTTCATTGACGATGAGAGGGCGGTTCAGGTATGAAGAGGAAACGAGGACTACCCAGAAATACACATGGGAAAGAATGAGGAGGAACAGCCTGCTCAATGCATCGAAACGGAAAAAATCATTTTCAGCCGGAATGTACATTCCTGAAAAAAGAAGATACGAACATGCGAGATGCGCAGCCGCAGCAAGGAGCGAAACGGCGTACTGCATTTTCCGGACAGGAACGAAATAACAAAAGCCGGCGCTGATGACCGGGAGGAGGGTCAATATAAGAAGCACGCCCATCAGTCCTTCATCCTCCCGAGAACGGTCACGTCCTGCTTTGCAAACGTGGAACTGATTTTATTGATTGCAATGCCCATCAGAAAGACGACAACAAAGACATCGAGCATCGATCCCAGCTCGACGAGGGTCGGCATTTCAGCGGCAATGGATGTTCCGAAAAGAAAAATACCGTTTTCCAGAATGAGAAATCCGACAACATGGATAATGAGTTTATTCCTGAAAATAATGAGAAATATTCCCATAACGATTGCGGAAAACGCAGATGCAAACGGAATCGGTTCGATGGCTGTATATCCCGAGAGAACATGCGATGCGACGAATATGGCCGACATCGAAGCGACACTGAGCAGGAGAAAATTAAACGGCTGTATGCTCGGTTCCACGATACGTTTTACATCGAGATCGATAATGATTTTATTGATAAAGCGGGGAATGACAATCGCTTTGATGATAAGCGACATCAGGGGAATAATGAGGATATGCACGGATAGATGGCGCAAAAACGGAAACACCATAATTGCCGACAGCAGTACTCCCTGTGTCCTTAAAATACTCACGTATGTTTTCAGCCGGGATGTGATGACCAAATACAGCAGCGTAAGGCAAAATAAAATACTTAATACATTTTCCATAGGGTTCTCTGAATAATTACCGGACGAACGTGTAAATGAGCAAATTTAAAATCCCGATTGCCGTTGCAAACAATAAATACTGCGGAATGCTTTTCATTTTCAACCGGGCAGTCATTGTCTCTACCCATGCAATGACAGTCGTGAGCAGCAGGAGGAGAATGACGAACAAAGAAAATCCGAGCCATTGATTGTGCATGCTGAACGGATTGAAAAAAAGCACTTCAAAAATTCCATAAATCATGATTTTTATATAACTCGAATATTGATAGAGGAATAAATCGATCCCGGAGTTATCGAGAATCATCACTTCGTGAATCATCGTCAATTCCAGATGCGTCGCCGGATCGTCGATGGGCATACGCGAACATTCGGTGACCATTAAAAAGAAAGCGGAGATGGAACTGACGATAATAAAGACGAGCGATGAAGGGTTATCCAAATGAATGGACAGGTACACCTCGTACAGAGACGTATACCCGCTGACAAATGCCAGACTGCCGATGGTGAAAAAATAAATCGGCTCTGCAAATACTGCAAACGCCGCCTCACGTGCCGCTCCCATTCCTTCAAAGGAACTTCCGATATCCATTGCGCCGAGAATTTGGAAAAATCGGGCAAGCCCGAGCAAGTATGCGAACACGATGATATCGCCGCTGAAACTGAGCAGCGGCCTCAGTATATCCGATAGGGCAGCATAAACCCTGCAATGAGGATTGCAGAGAATGAAACGACAGGTGCAAGCCGGCTTATAAACGATGCTGTGGATGCATAAATCGTCTCCTTGCGGCTCAGACCGGAACAGATCATAATACGGCTGCCAAATCGGTGCGCCGAGCCGTCCGGTCAGCAGCGCCTTCTGTTTGTTGATAAGTCCAACAAGCAGCGGCGATATGCCGAGAATGAAGAGGAACGGAAGGAGTCCTTGTACTATCAATGCGGCCATAGAATTGCGATCCCGCCGTAAATAATTGCAATGATGAGCATAAATGTAATATAAAAACGGATATCGGTCCTGCTTAAAAATTCAAACGCATCGATTTTGTTCAATAATGTATCTGTACACCGGCTCGATAAATTTCTTTTCCGAAAAATCGTCCGAATGGGAAACAAACCGGGACGGCTGCGGAAACAACGTTTTCGGCGCTGTTATATGTTTTTCAAGATGCATCATATGGGAAGAAATGCTGTTTATCTCATCTGCATAAGAAGAAGCGGTATATTGCATCCGCGGCGTGACCGGAGTATAGCCGCATCCCCATGCTTGAACAACACGCTGACGCGCGTTGAATTTATTCCACAAAATCACGAAGATAATTGTCAACAGCACGCCGGCACATATTGCAGTAAGAAATTCCCAGTGTGTAAACATCAGCGTACGGTCGAATCATCATTCCGGTATGGTTGAATGGAATGACGGAAGAAATTATTCCCAGCGGGCCTTGCGGATAGACACCGAACAGTATGCAGAGGAATGCCAATATTCCTAATGCGGTATATTCCGAACGGGAGACCCTCAATGATGGAAGACTGCTCCGTTCCGTGCCGAGGAACATGATGCTGTTGATTTTTGTAAAGCATACCAATGCGAGTCCGCCTACAAACGCCAATCCGACTGTCAGAAGGAGCATCAGGAGAGGAAAGTAATTCCCCAATGCTGCAGCAGCGTTAAAAAAGCCCTTAAAAATTAAAAATTCAGACATGAAACCGTTCAAGGGCGGAATGCCGCTGATCGCAATCGAACCGATGAGAAAGAGTCCGACGAACCACGAAGCGTGATGGACGATGCCGCCCATTTTTTCGATGTCCCGCGTATGACAGTTATGACAGATAATTCCCGAACCGATAAATAATAAGCGATTTAAAAACGGCATGATTGAAGGTGTGGAATAACGCACCTCCGAATCCCAGCCACACGAGGGGTTCAATGGAACAGGCAACGCCAAGTACGCCTAATCCGATTCCTATGCCGATAATCCCGATATTTTCGACGGAATGGTAGGCGAGCAATTTTTTTATATCGTGCTGTGCAAGCGCATACCATACGCCGAATATTGCGCTGAAAATGCTCACTGCTAAAATGACGATGCACATCCATACGGGAAGCGGGGAGCAGAATTCGACGAGCCGGAAGATTCCGTAAATTCCCGTCTTAAGAATGACGCCGGAAAGAAATGCGCTGAGCGGAGTCGGTGCAATAGGATGCGCACGGGGGAGCCAGAAGTGCACGGGCATAAATCCCGCTTTTATTCCGAATCCAAAAAATCCGAATCCGCACACGAGATAAAATATTGTTCCGGCGGCGTATGAAAGATGATAATCGCTGAACGACCAGCTTCCAAAATGATCGTGAAGAAGAAAGAAAAAAATGTAGAGGATAAATGTTGCAATGTGCATGGCCGTGAAATAAATAAAACTTCCTTTTTGCACTTCCTCCTTTTCCTTCTCCAGCAGCATGCCGAGATATGCCGTCATCGTCATCATTTCCCATAAAATCAGGAAGAGGACGGCGTGATTTGCAAAAACAACCAATTGAGTCGAAAGCAGAAGGAGTGAAAAGGAGACAAGGAACGAACGGACGGGCGCCTCCTTGTCAAGATAATGCTGCATCGATGAGTATGTAGAAATGACTGTTGGGATGGCGGCGGCGGTAATGACCAGAAGAAAAAAAAGAGCGAGACCGTCGGCACGGAAAAACGGGGCATACTCCGGAAAAACCGGAAAGAGATCTGTGACCGCCGGCAATGCAGCCAATCGCATAAGCGCAAAGACAAGGTTGACTGCCAGCGCAAGAACATTTATAAAAACGACAAAAGCAAGCGCTCGTTTGACCGGGCGGATCAAGAACGCAGCGATTGCTCCGATGAAAGCCAGACTGCATCCTATGAGAAATAAATATTGCGTCACTCTATTTACCTGCTTATAAAATGTTTATCGGAAAAGATGTTCGGGAGTATTCGAATAAAACCAATAAATTCGATCATCGTTCTACGGGTTTCTCCGATGATTTTATAAGAGCAAGAATTTCCATGTACTGCTGTCTTGTTTTCAGCGCATGCCGGATCTCTTTTTGAGAAAGAAGATAGCTCAGATGCGCCAGCAGGCTGAGATGCTGCTTGATCGTCTGGGAAATAATGAGAATCAGCGTATGCACCGGCTTGCCGTCCAATGCATGGAGATCCAGGAACGGATCGGGAAAGAAAAAATGAATGAGCGGCTTATCCCGTCCGATCACCAGCGGTATGCGCGGATGGGGCAGACTGATGCCATGTCCGATAGCTGTGGACATTAACTGTTCGCGGCTCTTCAGCAACTGTACGACAACGCTGCGGTCGACGGATTTGTCGAACAATGCAAGCTGTGTCATTTGTTCGATATACTGTTCTTCCGTAAATGAGCAGCCATAAAAAAAAGATTGTTTGGTAAGCAGGGGAAGCAAACTCTTGATCTGGTATTCTTCGAAATGTGCATTCCCGGAAATATTCAGAGGCATGTTTTTTCCCAATGCCCATTCGATGATTTTATCTTTATTAAAGACAACCCTGTCCTGAATAAATTGATGAGGAATATCCTTTGCCTTCACGAGTTTGATGACTTCTTTTTCAGGCAGGACCAGCAATTGTGCTATATCCTTAGTTTTGAGATCCACCGTTTCTTCGGCCTTTCTCTTTTAATCGCGCTAAACGACTCTGCGTGGATTGTATTTGTTCTTTTATCTCTTTTTTTACGTTGTTGAGGAGATTAATTTTGCCGTCAATAGTGCGCAAATGCGTTTGCAAATATTTGAGCGTTATTTCCTTTGCCTCGACCCGTTTCTTCTGTTTAAAATATAACCCAATGACTTCCTTGATTTCTTCAAGGGAAAGGCCTACCCGCTGTAAATCACGGATACGTGTAATGACGGCAAGCGTGTCATCATTGTAATAGCGATACCCTTTGATATTAACGCTGGAAGGAATGAACAGTCCCAATTGTTCGTAGTACCGGAGTGTACGTGTTGTGACGCCCGCCTGTTTTGCAATTTCACCGATTTTAAACATTCATACCTTTACCTTAACGATAAGGTTAATATAATGATACTTTGTCTCAGAACCATGCGGTTTCTGAAGATTTATGAGTGTAAAGAGATGAAAATGTTTTCATCTCTGCGAGCAGTGGGAGATATAAGGGTAGCGGATACCCAAATATTATGGACTGCTTGCCGATGCTTATGCAGGATCAATTCAATCGTCACTTATCTTACGAACGTTGTACGGCTTACATTTTAGCAACGCAAAAAGTTGCCTTATAAGAGAAACTTCAATACATTTAATTGTTAGAAGGAGCGCGAAAAGTTCTTTAAAACTGGAAAAGTAAGGATGGAAGTACATTCCATTCTTCAGAAATTAAATGTTGCCGAAGTGGCGGAATTGGTAGACGCGCTGGACTCAAAATCCAGTACCGGCTTAACCCCGTGTGAGGGTTCGAGTCCCTCCTTCGGCACTTTTTTTTGTACCTGCAATCTTCTGCTGTCGCCAGAGTATCCCCCGTGTGAGGGTTTCCCGAAGGGACAGGCGAGCCCATCCTTCGGCACTTTTTTTTTACCTGCAATCTTCCGCTATCGCCAGGTAACCCCCGTGTGAGGGTTTCCCGAAGGGACAGGCGATCCCATCCTTCGGCACTTTTTTTTATACCTGCAATCTTCCGCTATCGCCAGGAGTAACCCCCGTGTGAGGGTTTCCCGAAGGGACAGGCGAGTCCCTCCTCTGCAAGTCAAACGCATTCTTTTCTCATAATAAATCCAGCAGTATTATTCCCTCTTTTAAAGAGTTGTAGCAATTCTCAATCTCCGGTGTGGAGAAATGCCACAATAGGGAATCTTTCCTTTCCCAAAGATGGATTTTCCTCTATTTTCCGATATATTTACATCACTTTCGACGGCATATATATTGCTAAAATATATCGGAAGGCCCGAAGAATCGGGACCTGAAAAACTGGAGAATGTATGTCAATATATGGCGATCCTGAAAAATTATGGCTTATACTCACAAATTGCGTGCTCGGCCTTGTTGTGCTTATTAGTCTGACTGTGCTTGTCCGCTCTTCAAAAAATTATTTTGCTGCTTCGTTACGGAAAAAGATTTTAGATTTAAGGAACGATGATCATGCATTCGTTGTCGACGGTCTCGGTTTGACCATGGCAGACGGCGGCAAGAAGATCGGAGAGAAAAAGTCCGAAAATACCCGGTTGGAAGAAAAGAAACCGATCCAAAAAGCAGACGACGAATAAAAGAATATTCACAACATGAATATAAAATCGATACTCGGTCGCAGCCGCGGGTGGCTCTTTTTCGGTAGCGGGTTTGTCTGCATGCTCGCCATCGGCTGGATTGTTTTTCCCCTCGCTCTCTACAAAACAGAACCCCAGCCGTTTAATTTTAGCCATAAGATTCATGCAGGCGAACAACTGGGTATAGCATGCGATGATTGTCATAAAATCGGTACCGACGGCCGGTTCCTTGCACTCCCGCCGATCTCCAAATGCGCAGAATGCCATGCTTCGCAAATCGGACAAAATCCAAACGAAAAAATATTAGTCGATACTTACATTACACAGAATCGGGAAATTCCATGGCTTGGATATATGCGTCAGCCGGATAATGCATATTTCTCCCACGCATCCCATGTGATCGTCGGGAAAATGAAATGCGAGGACTGTCATGGCCGGATCGGATTTTCCGACTCGCTCAGAACTTTTTCCATCAATCGCATTTCAGGATACAGCAGGGATATATGGGGATCGAATATTCCGGGAATTCGTGAGCATCCGTGGGAAGGGATGAATATGGATCGATGCATTCATTGTCATGCCGATCGGGGACGCCGGGATGGCTGCATTCAATGTCATAAGTAAATTTTCTCTATGAAACTGACAAGAAGAGATATTTTAAAAATAACAGGCGGCTCGGCGCTGGGACTTTTACTGTCTCCGCTCCCGTGGAAACTGCTGGACGATACTTCCGTCTGGTCGCAGAATTGGGGTTTGATTCCAAAGCTTTCACGGGGACCGGTCAGCACAAAATTTTCGTTTTGCACGCTCTGTTCCGGCGGCTGCGCAGTCCGGGCACAATGCGTTGACGGACTTCCGTTTGCACTACATGGCGTGAATCATCCGATTTCAAACGGCATACTTTGCCCGCGCGGTATTGTTGCACATCATTCAGCATATCATCCACTAAGAATCGAGAGGCCGTTTAAATTCCGGCACAATGGTAAAGACGCCGAAATTGATTCCGTTACAATCGAACAGACGCTGGCGGAAATATCGGCTCATCTTCAGAATCGTAAGGGCTCCGTTGTCTTTTTCGACCGGCGGCCTGGAAGGATTCAGTCCACTCTCTACCGTCAATTTTCTCATAAAATTCCCAATGCATTTTATTGCTCTGCGGATTCGGCGGAAGATGCAACGCTCTTTCATCTGCGGCAGATGATAAACAAATGCGACGTATCGTTCGGTTACGACTTTGAACATACTGCGATGGTTGTGAATTTCGACGCTCCGCTTCTGGAGGGCTGGGGAACGCCGGGTCGCATGCACGCGGTCATGAATAAGCGGAAAGAAACGGGACTAAAATTTATTCAAGTAGGAACCATGCAGACACGAACTGCATTGCAAGCCGATCGATGGCTGCCCATCGCACCGGAAAGTGAAAAAGCTCTTGCTCTGTCGCTAGCTTCTGTCTTGATTAAAGAAAATCATATTTCGAAAAAAACAATATCCGGCATTAGTGATTTTGAAAATTATAAAGAATTCATTTCATCATATGAGCCGGAAAAAACTGCGACTCAGATCGGAATTTCCGCGGATCAAATTATTGCTCTCGCTCGTGAGATGGCCTCGTCGCCGGCGTGCATTGTCATAGGCGGAGCCGATCCGGCTTCCGGCTCAAAAAGCGCCGATACGGAAAAAGCCATTGCAGGGCTTAATGTTTTGCTCGGAACAATCGGCAGACCGGGCGGAATAGTCGAGCGCAAAGCAATCGGCAGCACTGAACAAAAACAGGCGATTCAATGGAATGAAATTCCCGACGCATCTGTGCAGATTCTTTTTCTGGACAGCGAAGATAATGGATATGCAATGCCATGGGAAGTTCTGCGTCGAAAATTAATCCAGAATGGTTCTGTAGTTATTGCACTTAACTACCATTCTGGATCATCTTGCGGCTCATGCAGATTATGTCATTCCTGTTCCGGCGCCGTTTGAAGAACCTCAAGAGGTTTCCACGCCTACCGGCAGCGCAGTCGAAATCTTTGCACTTGCTCCGGCATTACTTCCGAAAAAAAGCGGAATAGATAAGAATGAATTTCTTACGGGAATAGTAAAGGCCTCCGGATCCGATGTTCAAATTCAACCGCTCGAAGAATTATGGAAACAAAAAGTTAAAGAAATATTCAAGAGCAAACGGGGGACGCTTGTTTCCTCGGAGGACGCAACCATAACTAAGGTGTCCGCCGTAACATCTGCAGACGATTTATGGACTAAAATAAAAACCGGTATGATGTGGATTGACGACGCGGCAGCAAAAAGCCGCACTTTCGCTTTTACATTGGGAAAAGATTTGGATCAGAATCAAGTCACTGTGCCGCAGGATGAAGAATCGCTGATTCTCATTCCCGCCGGAGTCCGCGGAGAGACTTCCGCTGCACAGGCACCCGTCATGATGAGCAAGTTGTATCAGGAATCGAATCTGCGAGAAAATGCTGCAACTATCCGGATCAATCCAAAAACGGCGGCAGAAAAGGGAATCGAAAACCGTCAGGAAGTCTTACTGCGCACGCAGCAAGGTTCCATGAAGGTGTCGGTCAGATTGAGTCAGACGGTTCGTCCCGGAGTTGTCGAAGCATCGGCAGGCCCGCATCCCAATGGCTCACTGAATGTTCAATCTAAACTCGACACGAATATTCTCGATCTTTGCAATGTGCGGAGCGACGGGACTTGGAGAACGACGAAAGCTGAGATTGTACGATTGTAAATATGGAATCTGAAAAAAAATATAGATTTGGAATGGTCATCGATCTCGATCGGTGCAACGGCTGCGGAAATTGCACCATGGCCTGTGCGATAGAAAACAATATTACACCCGCTCCAAACAGCCGCATGAACGAGCGCACGGGCGTTACATGGCTGCGCGTTTTCGAGGTCCCGAACGGCGGTCAATATCCCGACAACGAAACGGTTTTCATTCCGATGATGTGCCAGCAATGCGAACATGAGACTCCATGCGTAACGGTTTGTCCGCAGAACGCGGTCGAACTGGATCCGGCAACCGGCATCGTGGCTCAAATTCCGCAGCGCTGTCTCGGATGCCGGTATTGCATGACTGCCTGTCCCTATCACGCCCGGTACTTTAACTGGTGGGATCCCGAATGGCCCGCAGGATTGGAAAAACAATTGAATCCCGATGCCGCGCCGCGAATGAGAGGCGTCGTAGAAAAATGCAATTTCTGCCATGGACGTATGCATGCAGCAAAAGCGAAGGCCGCCGTCTCCGGCAGTATGAATATTACGAGTGCGGATTATATTCCTGCGTGCGTTGAGTCGTGTCCGGTGGAGGCGATAGTCTTCGGTGATTTAAACGATCAGGAAAGCAAGGTCTCAAAACTTGCTCGCAGCAAAAATACTTTTCGGTTCCTGGAAAAACTGGGAACGGAACCCAAAGTCCGTTTCCATTCAGAACGCTCGTGGGTTCTGGCTATGGCAGAGAACAGCGTAGGCACTGTTCAGGAGGAACGCCATGGATAAAGTGCTCATTCAAAGAGGTGTGCGCCGTGCTTCATTCGCAAAATTTTCGGCATGGATGCTGCCATGGTTCGTTCTCTTTCTGTTCGGACTGTATGCGATTTATCTCTGTTTGGCAGAGGGATTAAATCACACGAACATGGACAACCGGTTTGCATTCGGTTTGTGGATTTATCTCGACCTGACTGTTATTGCGCTCGGAGCCGGAGCGTTTTTTACGGGATTTTTATTATACATTTTACGCCAAAAAGAATTAAGCGCAGTGATCAACAGCGCAGTTGTTCTCGGCCTGATTTGCTATTCCGGCGCTGTGGGAATTCTTATGGTCGATGTCGGCCAGCCGCTGCGTTCGTGGTTTACATTTTATCATCCGAATGTTCATTCCATGCTGACGGAGGTGACATACTGCTTAACCTGTTATCTTCTGGTGCTGTTGATCGAATACGTTCCGATCATTCTGAAGAACAGACAGCTTCGTCAGGTGCCACGGCTTTTAGTCTTTGAATTTGAGCTTCATAAGCTCATGCCCGTGCTTGCAGGGGTTGGAACGTTTTTATCGTTTTTCCATCAAGGCTCGCTCGGCGGATTGTTCGGCGTTCTGCATGGTCGTCCGTTTGCATTCCGGGAAGCATTCGGCATTTGGCCTTCGACCTTTTTCCTGTTTATATTATCGGCAGCAGCGGCAGGACCGAGTTTTATTTTGCTCACAACATGGCTCGTGCAAAAGATTACGCGAAAACGATTGGTCAAGCAGAGAGTGCTTCAGTATCTCGGGAAAATATCGGGTTATTTGCTGCTTCTGTACATAATGGTAAAGTCCATAGATTCGCTAATATGGATCAACAAGACCGCTCCGGCGGCCGGAGTTTCTGCATATCAATTTTACGGCGGGGGAACGTTCGGAAGCTGGATTTTATTTGTTGAAATTGTTGTGCTCGGGCTTTTACCGGCGCTTCTGCTGGTTTCCCCTAAAGTGCGGGAAAACAAAATCTGGCTTGTACTTTCTGCATTTATGGTATGCTGCGGGGTCATGCTGAACAGATTTGTCATGACCATTCAGACATTATCCCTGCCGACATTGCCGTTCGACGAGCGTTTGTCGTATACTCCGAGCTGGGAGGAAGCGGCTGCGTTCCTCTGCGTGGTTGCATACGGCGTTCTGCTCTATTCGTTTACGTTCAGATATTCCGTCCTCTTCCCTCAAGAGAGAGAATTGGAAAAACTGTAAAGGAGATTGATATGTTTCCATGGGTTTATGGATTTCATTGGACTGTTTATCAGGTGGTTTTTTTGAGTGCTTTTTTTATTGCAGCGGGAGTGATTGCCGTGACGGTCTTCAGAGCGGTCGTTCGCATGCGGAACGATTTTCAGTCGGACAGAGATGATGGAATTTTATGGCACGCGGATTTTAACGATCTTCCGGAGACTGCAAAATTATGTCGTCATACATTTACAGGCGAAGCAAAACGCAGGATTTGCGGTAATCAATTTGATTGCGGGTCATGCGATTATCACCCTACAGCGGTCAGGAGTGAAGGAGAAATCGGATCGATGCCGATGTACGATAAAGGAATTCTTGGTGCATCGCTTCCGCAAGACCGGCTTTATCATAGAGGGCACACGTGGGTACGACGGGAAGAAGATGGAACATATACTATCGGTCTGGACGATTTTATCCAACGATTGATAGGGAATCCGGATCGAATAGATCTTCCCGTACCGGGCACGCATTTACATGCAAACGGAACAGGATGGATGATGAAAAAGAAGCGGAGCCGTCTGCGGGTGCTTGCACCGATCGATTGTGTGGTTATTGAACAGGGATCGATAGAAAAGGGATGGCTTTTAAAAGTGCGGATAGACGAAGCGCCGCTTCGTCTGGGACATTTACTGCGCGGGGAAGAAATAGCGCCGTGGATCATGCATGAAGCCGAGAGATTGGAAAAAATGTTTGCGATGGCCCATGTAGGCAGCACGCTGGCTGACGGGGGAGAACTCATGCCGGATATCGACAAACTTTATCCGAAAGTCGATTGGGAAAGCGTATGGGGAAGAATATTATTAGAGGGATAGATCGGTTCGTAGTTCTTAGTTCGTAGTTCTTAGTTCGTTGTTCTTAGTTTGTAGTGCTAAGTTTGCGGTTCGTAGTTTAATGTGCTGCGGTTCAACGTGCTGCCGTGCTGCTGTAAAATGATTTTGTAGCCGCGGGGGATTCCAGCATTCATTGTAGCCGCGGGCGATGACCGCGGGGAATGTCCGAGACCACCGGTCTCGGCTACAGAGGATCGTCGCGGGGGATTCCAGCATTCATTGTAGCTGCGGGCGATGACCGCGGGGAATGTCCGAGACCACCGGTCTCGGCTACAGAGGATCGTCGCGGGGGATTACAGCATTCATTGTAGCCGCGGGCGATGACCGCGGGGAATGTCCGAGACCACCGGTCTCGGCTACAGAGGATCGTCGCAGGGATATTCCGATTATTCTATTGTAGCCGCGGGCGGTGACCGCGGGGAATGTCCGAGACCACCAGTCTCGGCTACAGAGGATCGTCGCGGGGGATTCCAGCATTCATTGTAGCCGCGGGCGGTGACCGCGGGGGAATTCCGACATCACCCCATAGGGGCAATGCCGATGTCGGCTACAACATTGAATCACGCTTGCGCGTGACAACATTCTCAGGCCTCCGGCTGCAATTGGCAATTTCTTCTCACAATTTCCAATTATTTCATCTCTCCGGTTACAATTGCTTTCTTTTGCTATTTGTGATTTGTATTTGACGATTGGCAATTGACAATTGGCGATTCGCAATTCCTCCCCCTCCTCTTGCTTTTAATTTCAAGAAATCGCATATTTCTTCCGGGCGGAAAACGTAAGGCACTATCACACACCAACTTCGCTCAATCTTTACGTCTGTATTTTTCCAAATAAAACCGGGCGGCATTTATGTTGGATAAAGACACAACGTTTCATCGAATCGTATTTTCCCATCGACCTGGATTACAGCTACTGCGTGCTCAGCCGACATGCGGCGATAAAGTGTCCGTAAGACTGCATGGACGATGGATGATATATGTGTGCTCATAGCAGGTGTGCCTTGAGGTATAATTATAAGTTAGGGCGCCAATAGTATATATTAAAAGAACTAATGATTTCTAATTGGAGATATCTATGCAAATCCAACCACAAAGTTCATCTTTGGAAACAGTTTCCATCATCGCTTCTATAGTATCCGTTATTTTAGGATTTGTTGCAATTTGGTTGTCAGTTACATTTTATCGATTATCAAATAAAATTACGGAGGATACAAAAGAAGCAGCAAAAGGCATTTCTGCTAGTGTTGATAGGCTTGAAAGTCTATTTGATAGGTTATATTCGGATACTTTTTCAATGATGCGAGAAACTGTTTCAGATATGCGTAAGCATATTTGGCCAGAAAAGGATACAACGGATGAAGCAATATCTAAAATCGAGGCTCAAGCTGATAAAAAAATTGAAACGATGAAGAATCAACTTACCTCTGAACTCTCAAGCGTTATTCATCAACTTGGTAAGACAGATAGAAAAATATCACAGGTGGAATCTTCAGTATCAGATATCATTGAAAAGGCAATTCATCAAACACGAAAAGTTGAAATGGAAACTCAAGAAAAAATATCCATGGCAGATGTATTAAATGGTGTCTTACGTTACATTAGAGGTGATGAAAAAATACCAGTCAGAAGAATATTAACTCATCCACTACTTCGCAATCGTTTCCCTCGAGCACTCATTGAGGAAGCTTTACATATATTAGTGAAAGATAGTATGATTGAAATAAAAGGATCACTTGATCAACCCGATTCAACAATACGAATGCTTACTAATGAAGAACGTTCAATCGCTCGTCAAAAAGAAGGAAAATCATGAAATATATTCATTGGCGCCTAACCATTTTAAAAAAGCCCGCTACAAAGATGGCGGGTAAACAGGGAACATTGAGATGTTATTAGCTGGAAGCCTGCCCGACTGCTGACGCAGTCACGCAGACGGGCCTGAGAATGTTCTTTCCGCAAGAGCGGAAAATCAAATTTGTGGTAAGGTATAAAATCCAAGTCTTTGGATTGTGCAATACAAATTAGAAATAAATAATATTGTCCCATTGCGTTCCACGATAGCGGAATGCTGAGTTCGTTTACATTTGTTAACGACTAAACTCGACCGGAGGGCACACGATGCTGCCTTTGGCGGTTGCGTAAATAGGCGAGTGCGCCACATAGTGGCAACGCCGATTTCATTGTAGGAATACGCCGTTGCTATTTTATCCAATATAGAATTCGTTAGAATACATTAATTACTTATGGAGTAGTTGGATAAAATGGCAACAATTTATGGCGTCGGTATATCAACATAACAGACAAACAATTTTAAACGAGACCAGACATGGGATATAGCTTCTCTCTAAAAAACGCAAACGCCGTTGGGCACCTCGTAGAAGGTAATGTAATTACATTTCTTGATGAGAGTTCAAGATCAGTAGAAATGTTACGACCAAACATTGAATTTATTGATAGGTTAGTTACCCGAACACATGAAGATTTCTATACTTCTGAATTATTTTGGGAAAAACTTTCACCAGATATTGATTGGTTACGAAATACATGGAAAGATGTAAAAGGTGAGTTTGAAAGCTTATCAAATGGTAATATACAAGAAAAAGGGTTCTTAAGGCATAGCAGATTACTCGGTTTTTTAGATGCTCTTTCAAGGATATTATCTCGTTGCAAAATCAAAACACTTCTACTTCCCGGCTTTAATGATTCAAGACTTAATAGGTTAATGACTGAAAGATTTGTCCTTCATGATTTAGTTCGAATTCATCCTGATGATTCTGCACTTATACTGCAAATGAAAGAACGACTTAGTCAAAAGAACACTTCCATTCTCAACACCTTTTCAAAGTTTGAAACGGCATACAACCATATTGATTTGTGGCCAGGTGTTTTACTTTGGAACGATGAGGATTCATTATTTTTAAAAGTAGATAGCGAAAGAGAACTTTATGATATTTATGAAGTCCTAAGGTATGAAAGAGGTTCTTTCAATTATTTAAGAACTCATTTTGAGTGGAAACAAGAAGCAAAGAAACATGCTTACTTTTTTCATTTGAGTGATTTACATTTCGGTAATCAAGAATCTAATAGACGTAAACTACGACTTACGAAAATATTAGAAACGCATCTTTCCAAGCTGAATGACAAATCAACCGCCATCCCAATAATCACAGGCGATTTGATGGACTCACCAAATGATTCAAATAAAAATACTTATTTAGAATTCTGCGAGCTTATCAAATCAAAAGGGTTTGAAAACCCAATACAGATTCTTGGCAACCATGATGTAGATACAGGTGGTATATTCAAAATTCTTTCCAATCAAAAATCTGTTATATCATCATTGTCAGGTTCAAAGAGCATTGAAGTTTATAATGACATTAATTTGGCTTTTATAAGATTTAATTCCAACACAGGTGGAAATCTTGCGCAAGGCGAAATAGGTTCAGACCAACTTATGAATATTGGAAACGAAATAGATTCAATTCCTAATAAAGAAGAATTAAATTTTATAGCATTATTACATCATCATCCAAAGGAAATTGAAAATCCAAAATGGTATGCAAAGGACTGGTATGAGGCATTCTTAGGAAAGAATGCGCTTGAAAAAACCATGAAATTGGTAGATGCTGATATTTTCTTACGATGGATAGAAAACAGGGGAATTAAGCTAATTTTACATGGTCATAAACATATTCCCAATATTCAAAAGCATAATGACATTACAATAATTGCATCAGGTTCATCAACAGGCAAAGTCAAACATGTTGAAGAAGGAAAAACCTTCCTTACTTACAATTTAATTAAATACGACGTTGAAAATAAGAAACCTGTTTTATGTTCAATTATAGCAGAGGAAATATTAGGTTCAGGGACAAAAAATATGCTACTGCAAGTATTGTAAAATTGCAGCAATTGGCCGATTTCATAGCGGTGCAATTAGATTATTCATATACTATTATTTTATTTAAATTTATCAATTTAATATTCTACTATGTATGTTCTAACCATTTTAAAAAAGCCCGCCACAAAGACGGCGGGTAAACCAGCCAAAAGGAAAAGCAGTGCAGGCAAGCAGGGAGGTCCCACGATAGTGGAATGCTGAGCTCATTGACAACATTTGTTGATGACTAAGCTCGATCAAAGGTACGCGATGCCCGCCTTTGGCAGTTGCGTAAATAGGCGGAATCGTCTATCTCATTGGAGGAATACTCCGCCGTTATTTATTCGTAATATAGAATTCGTTATACCGCTTGTGCTAATAGAATAAATCAGAATATGCGGTGAAAAACATAGAGTTAATCTCACATTTCATAATGAATATATTATTCCCTAAATTACATATTAATGAGATTATTACAACACAAGCTTGATGTGACAGATAAGTCCAGATCGAACCTATTCAGCTGGCGAGCACAGTTCACACCACAATTTGTCGACTATATTCTTGATAATATTGCTCAAGAAGGTCAAATTGTCATTGACCCTTTTGCAGGAAGTGGAACAGTACTCCAAGAATGTTCTGCTAAAGATTTAAGCTGTCATGGATTCGAAATTAATCCTGCCGCTTATGCAATGTCGAAGTTTTTCAGTTTTGCTAACTGCTCAGAAATAGAAAGACTTCAAATACTTTCACCACTCGAATATAAGATCAAGCATCTTACAGAACCATTCCAAGACCTTCCACTCTTCAAGCGCTCTGTTGATTATCGCGAAAGTTATAAGAATTTGTTAGACTTTACAGAGCTTCTCTTTTCCGAAATAAGTGACAAGCGTGAACGGATTCTTGCTCTTAATACTATTTTTGTGGCAGAGAGTGGACAAAAGAATGGTCTTGTAAAAACTGTCACAAGTTCTTTTGAATATATTAAACAATCAACTTTGGCATTGCCCTACACAGATTGTGAAATAACCGCACATCTTGCGGATGCTCGATCCGTCGATAGATTTTGTCTTTCAATAGCTGATCTTATTATTACCAGCCCGCCTTATATTAATGTTTTCAACTATCACCAGAATCATCGGGCTATCCTAGAGAGACTTGGTTGGAATTTGTTAAAAGTTGCCGTTAGTGAATTTGGTTCAAATCGAAAGAATAGAGGAAACAGATTTAAGACAGTTACTCAGTATTGTCTTGACATGTCTAAAGCATTAGTAAGCTTTTGGAAGGCATTAAAACCCGATGGCATGCTCGTGCTTATCATTGGTAGAGAATCCAATATTCGTCGTGTTCCTTTCTATAATAGTCTTATCGTAAAAGACTTGATTCGATCCTCGGAAGGTTTTGGTTCTTTAACAAATTATGAGAGGACATTTATCAATAGATATGGCGTTAAAATTAAGGAAGACATTGTTTTAGCAAGAAAATCTACCTCAGTCCCAAATTATTCAAAGGCGAAAGATGTTGCCAGAAAACATTTAAAAGCAGCTATGCATCGATCACCTCAAGAGGTTCAATTAGAAATAGAAGACGCAATAGAATCTGTTCAATTAACTGAAGAATCACCTTTGTTTTCATTAGACGGAGTTGTTCAGAATGTCTAGCACACCCCATAAAGAAAAGTTACTGGCCGCAATGACAAACTCAAAATGTTCAGATGATGCCGACATTCTTAAAGAGGCATTATCTGCTTATGATAACTGGATTAAAAAAACAAAATCCTTGAAATCGAAAAAGAAAGATAGAGTTGTTGAGATGACCCAGCTTCTGAATGATTACAAGGATTATCTTGAAGTCGAACTTATCGCCAAAAAAGGCACTGAATTTATCAAACGACAAAAAGGTCAGCTCAAGCTTGATAATTCTGTTCTTGAAGAATTCCTTATTCATTTGGTTGATCCAAATATTCAAAAAGGACTCCCTTCTTTTGATTTAGAGGTAGGTCCACAAACGGCATTTATGTCTTTATCTTTTACACCGTCGAGTTTGTCAAGCCTTGACGGTAAGCCAGAAGTTGTATTGAAACTAAAGGATCAAGATTTTACTATTGGTAAGACAATTCATTACAAGTTTTCTTCTGATTCAGAGTTCACTAAGACCAAAACCAATCAGGGTAGCCTATATCTTGCCGTTTTAGCTGCAGAGTGTAAGTTTAATCTTGATAAAACCATGTTTCAGGAAAGTGCAGGAACTGCTGCAAGACTGAAGCAAGGATGTCCAATCTCGAAGGTACTATCTTTTAGTCGAGTATCTTGATATGACGCCAGAGGATAGTCGACTCACAGAAATTGACAATGTTTTTCTTCTCCGTAGAACAAAACGCTTGCCATTTGAAAAGAGAGCAAGCTTTCAAGAAGTAAAAACGCAACATCAACAATTTCCAATTGACTCTAAGATAGTCTGGAAATTTGTTCAAGAAATTCAAAGGTTTATCGATGCTGTTTGGTATAATCCAGATGCGGCTTTGAAGCGAGGTTCCTTTATTTGATCTTTATTCATTCCTTCTACTTCACTGTCTCATATTCTCTGGACGTTTCTATTGCAGACATTTACCATGTCGCAAATCGTAATCATGGTTCTTGTATACTTACTGTTAGTGCCAAAAAAGATATTCTGGAATTTGTAAAGGCTGTAGAAATAAAAATGTGCAGGCGGTATAACAATTTTAAAAGGACAAAATTAAGTAAATAGATCTCTCCCGATGCGTTCCGCGTGTGAAACGACGCCGTGAGAGAGGCTTGCGGGAGGAATACTGGCGGGCTTGTCCGCCTTTGGAGGGAGCGGCGATCTTATTCTTGGAATATTCCACCAATATTTTATCCAAATTAAAATTCATTAGGCAGCGGCAATTGGAGATGATTATGCAAACTATTGAGGAAAAGTCAAAAGCTTTCGTCATAATGCCTTTTGAAAAGGGATACGATGAAATTTACGCCCTCTTCATTCATGAAACTTTGGTCTTAGCTGGCTATAATGTGACAAGAGCAGACGATATGAAGACGTGTCAAAATATTTTGAAAGATATTATACATGGTATTGCATATGGTGATCTTATTGTGGCTGATCTTAGCGATTCAAATCCAAATGTTTACTATGAGCTTGGTCTAGCACATACTCTTGGAAAACCTGTAATCCTACTAACACAAAACATTAATGAAATACCATTTGATCTTCGACCTTATCGAATCATACCTTATGGAACACATTTTGCTGAAATGAAGACGGCCCGTGGAATATTATTAGAGACTGCCCAAGGATTGCTAAATGGGAAAATTCCATTTGGCAATCCAATATCGGACTTCTTACCAGAGCACAATCTATTTTCAAGTGGATCATTCTCAAAAATTAGGTACTGAGTATGGCTTTTTTGACTACTTAACAAGTATGATTGATGGCTTTACTGAAATGGGTAGAATTCTTACTGAATATTCCGATCAAACGACTCGCCTAACAAAGACAGTAGATCGCACAACCATTGATTTAAATCTTTTAAAACATAATCAAAATCCATCTACAGCACACCGTATGAAGAATCTATTTACTTCTTTGGCAGGAGAACTTACAAAATATGCAACTTTTCTAGCAATGATGAACGACGAATACGCGATAGCTATCGAACGAACTCGGAATTCATTTGAATGGATGTTCAAAACTCAATTTGCAAACTATGATAAGAATGATAAGGAATATCAGGACTTTGCAAAAGCATTTTTATTTTCCTACGAGATTATTTGTAACGCTAAACATTCTACTTCAGAAATGTGTGAGGCGCTTCGTATATCGCCCTCTGTTGAACGTTCATACAATCAAGCAAAAGATATTGCCGTTTTTCAATTAGATCGCCTTATCGGAAATTTAGAGCAAACAATTGCCATGTTCTCACGTGGAAAAGAAATATTAAATATTTAGATAGTTATCTTGACGCCGCCTCTTGAGTAACAAATACTCAGAGAAAAGAAGAAAACGGAATGAGAGAGAAGTGTTGTTGAGAATATTTATTTTAGGACAGCAGAACTCTTCATTGCGGTCTTTTTATGTTTCCAAGATCGCCGAAGAAAGACTTCAAAGCCAGGCCAGACTTTTACATAATATTTTGAAAGGAACCTTTCAATGCGGTATACATCTATAATTATACTTATTATTTTTATCTTTATCATGTCAAACCCCCTCATCGGACAGGCAGACACTCTTAGTCCTATGGGTCTTGGCATTAGCATCGATCCGACAAAATTGTCGGAGCTTGTTTACGTTAACACTTTCAATGGAAGTATACAACAGGTTCCCACTGTCACATCTGCAATTGTGTTTTATATGCCAATAAATGTGACAAATGGATTCCGCCTTGAACCCTCAGTCGGTATTTCTCTCTACCAGCAGCAGTACTACAACCGGTTCTATAACCTCAGGAACTGGTTATTCCGAGACAACAACGAATAAGTCGTCTCTAATCAATATAGGGATTCGCGGAGAATTCAATTCTTCTCTGTCCAATTCATTGGTCATTTATTATGGCCCTCGACTTGAATTTGAATTTATTTCTTCGACTTATGAGGATGTGTATTCGAACAATTATCCAAATGCAAACTCGAACTATGATTACAAAACGATTACGACGGAAACCGATATAACATTTGGAGGAGTCATAGGAGCGGAGTATTTTCCGATTCATAAATTTAGTATTGGCGGAGAAATCAGTCTGAATTATGTGTCATTTGGAAATCCTAACGTCACAAATGATAATTATCCGGTACCAGCATCACCGTCAACTAATACGTCAGAGCGAAATCAACACACTTTGTATACAGGTGCGCTTTTCTTTCTGCGATGGTATTTTCCATAACATATAAGCAGCTAAAATGTCAAGCATTCTAAAAGAGCCCGCCAGTAAAGACGGCGGGTAAACCCACCAAAAGGTGGAGCAGGACGGGTGAAAAGGCGTGATGGGAGCGCTAACCAAACGAAAGGGAAATTGAATCCTATGAAGAAACAATTATTAGTTTTTGCTTCAATAGTAGCCCTCCTGACCGTAAACATGGCAGTTGGCCAAACGACTACCGACTTGAGAGATGCTTCTGGTAAAGGGGATACTGCAAGAGTTAAGGCGCTGCTGGCTTCTAATATTGATGTGAACGAGATGTCAGAGGACGGAATGACCGCTCTTATGCTCGCCTCCAAGAATGGTCACACTGAGGTTGTAAGAATGCTGCTCGCTGCGAAGGCGGATGTGAACATAAAGAACCTGAACGGGCTAACCGCTCTTTTGTGGGCATGTGATGGTCACACTAAAGTGGTCATGTTGCTACTAGCTGCCGGGGCAGATGTAAACGCCCGCTCAATCGACGTGTTCCAGACAAAGAGTGGAGGCATCGTCGTCGCGGACGGTAATACGCCCCTTATTGAGGCCTCCGCGAAAGGCTGCGTGGAAATAGTGAGGCTGCTGATAACAGCAAAGGCAGATGTAAATGCAAAGCAGACAATTCAGGGGGTACAAACTGGCGTAACGATCACGGATTTCCCGGCGACTGCCCTTGGGCAAGCGTCTGCACATAGGTACACTAAAGTGGTGGCATTACTAAAGGCAGCAGGAGCGAAAAAATAGATGCAAAGATAGATTTATAATAATTAAGAGAGGCAGAAAGAAGAAAGAATTTGTTACTTATTGAAAGAACCGCGCGGCAGCTTATTTGCCCGCCATTAGCGGG
>CAVZWL010000002.1:0-17341 GCA_963778945.1 Ignavibacteriota bacterium | reverse complement strand
GGGTACTACTTACGCAAAAGCTGTTACAGCGATGAACCGACCGTTCATATAGCTGTTGATACGGCAGACAATAAGGCACTGCCGTGGTATCGTCGTTCAGCGGCTCTTTCCAAATGGAATTGGGAAACGAAAGACACGCTTCCCGTCTATGTATACACAAATTGCGACGAGGTGGAATTACTGCTCAATGGAAAATCGCTCGGCAAAAAAAGCGTCGACATGAATCTTTATAAATCACTTTGGAAAATTCAATTCCAACCCGGTACGATAAAAGCCGTCGGTTATCGAAAGAATAAGAAAGCTGCCGAACACGTTCTAAAAACTGCCGGCGATGCATTCCAAATATCGGCAAAACCGCTCAAGACTAAATTAAAAGCAAACGGTGAGGATCTTGGTCTTATCGAAATTTCGATCCTGGATAAAGATGGGAATTATGTATTCGATGCCGATAACGAGGTAACGGTAACTGTTTCCGGCGAAGGAGAATTTGCAGGACTTGACAACGGTGAAACAGACTACACGGGTTTGTTTAAAACAAATGTTCGCAAGGCCTTTCACGGTAAATTGCTTGCAACAGTTCGTTCATCCAACAAAACCGGTAAGATCGGAATACGCGTTATATCTCCCAATTTGCAGAGTTCCGAATTAAGCATTGCGGCGGAATAGCTATCGTCAACTACTGGAGGAAAAATATTCAAGCGGCAAGCATATCGGGTGGAATGTTTTTCCGTACACACCCCCGCCGGATACGAATTATTTTGGTCATATCGACTTCCCGCGTTTTATTATTTTGCCGCGAGAAATTGATAGGGATCCCCAACCGGAAGTTGAGATCCTCTTTTATCTTATCGCATGTACGCCAATAATATGAGCATTAAAAAATCAAGATAGGAATGCTTATTTACCGCAGAATGAGCGTGGTATGCAATACGGCCGGTATGGCGCCGAAACTGGGTCCGCCCCAATCCGTCTCGTCGCCATTGCGAATGCGTAAAAGTTTGAACGTGCCGTTCTCGGACTGTCCCTCTTCAACTTTCAGGTATTGCCAGGCTTTGCCGGCATTGGCGCCGGCAGGCCGAAAGGTGAAGCGGCAGAGATTACCAATAAGTATAAATTCATTCTCACCCAGCTGCACCACCATCGCTTTACCGATTGGTTTTGCGTTTGCTTGCACTGTGCGTCCGCCGGTGGCACTGAATGACACGACTGCCTGCCATACACCAAGGTCAATTGTCTGTTCGGAGTGATCCTCACGTTCCACGACTGCTTTAATTTTTCCATCAAAACCCCATTTTGCCAGCTGTCTCATTATGGGACCGGCCATGGCATATTCCTGTGCTATCGGCGCAAGACGAGCCGCGGTCTCTGCATCTCCCTCGCCCCGTCCATTGTCATCTATGCCAAACGGAGAAAATCCTATACCCCCTCGTGCGAGCACCGTATACAAGTATCGTGCAAATTCCCCGTTCGATCCTGTTTCCGGCACGAACAACGGGTTATCGGGACGATCGTATAATTCTATCACCTTCAACTCTTGCTCATTGTCCGACAGATAGATGTCCGGAGCCAGAACGTCTATAGCGGGTGCAGCCGCTTTCCAAATTGGGATTACATTATCGGTAGGACCGCCGCTTTCGTAAGTCGATGCGGGTGGATTTGTGAGCGGATCGCGTAACGCCGCATTGACATACAAAGGCAATGGATTCACCTCTTTGCCCGCCGCAGCAACATAGCCGACGTAGCGGGCAACCGACCAGGCATGAAAATATTCATCCGCATCATTTCCGAATACCTCCTGCCAGGTTCCCTTTGAATTCACTGGCCTTTTTAACTCCTTGAGAATTTCCGGCTTGAGAAGTTCTTCCGGCACGTTACCCTCAAAAAGTTTCTGAGCTGCTGCGGAATAATCCCGCACACTGTTCCATGATCCGGATTCGTTTTCCACCTGAACCATCAGAACCGTATGCTGCGGGTCGGCCTGCTTCAGATACCCCATGACCGCTGCAAACGCTTTCGCATCGGCTTCCATCGCGGCTTGTGTATGCGGCGAAGGAGAATCGACAGGTCGACCGTCCCGGCCTGTAATATTGGGATACTTCGCGGCATCGTGCTTCATCCATTCGGGCATATAATGGTTGCTGCCGTTTTTCCATGTGGCAAACCACAGAAGAACAAGATGTACATTATGCTCGCGTCCTTGTTTTAACAGTGTATCCACAAGTGAAAAATCGAACTTCCCTTGCTGCGCCTCGATCTGCTCCCAATAAATCGGAATTTCGAGAGTATTAGCATGAATTGTTTTAACCGCCGACCATACCTGCGGCAGCATGCCGGGCCATGCGCTGGAGTTATGTGTTTGCCCGCCCAGCATGAAGAACGGCTGTCCGTCCACGCAGAAGGGCATGGCGTCCATTTTTTTCGATGATCTGCGGCATCGTTCCGCTGCCGTCCTGGCCTCGAGCAGACCAAAGGTTTATGACAAGCAGCTGGAAAATGATAAGATGAAGGATGATCGTATATTTTTTCATTACCAATTCCTTTTCAAATTCTTTTCTTTATGTGAAGGTCGCATGGAATTTCCACGATTTAAGCATTCTTGATTTTGATTTTGGTTTCATGCCGGCAATAATTACACTGAAACACAATGTTGGAATGGGGCTTAATAGCAACATCGAATAACTTTGTTTCTTCTTTTTCCCTGCCCCGTATCCGGGCATTTTGAGAAACTTTTCCGACGGCTTCCTTACCGGTCAGAATAATATCGGGTTGACCAATTCAATTATTGATTATTCAAACCTGTATACATTGTAAGTCCGAGGCTGCTGCAACACTTCAAAAACCGTCGTCTCTCCGTTCACAGAGCCGCTCAATTCCCGGCCTGATATAATATCGAAGAGCTTTGCACCCGCTTTTTTAATCACAATGTTGTATCTTGCCGGGTAGGGCTGATATGACTGGGCGATAAATGTGTTATTGTTATATACGAACAGACATATCTGGCTTGGGCTGTCAAGATAAACAGGAATTTCCTCCATCATAACTCTTCTGATCTGAGAAAGTACTTCCCTGGGGAGATGGTACAGATCGTCGAAATTCTCAGGGATTGTTAGAACATATAATTTGCCTCTTTTCAATCCTCTGACTTGTATAAGCATCGAATAGCGGTTATTGCCTTTATAAATTGCCTGAATAATTTCCTCCGAAGTCACCAGTCCATAAGCCAACTCAGGAATAAGAATTTCAGTATCGGAAAAATATATATTAGCAGGTTCTTCATCCATGAACCGCCGATACGTGAATTGGTTTACCAATGCTTTCCGTCCTGTGTACTCTACCTCCAAAATTTTATCGATCCCCTTTCCTTGTAACGCCTTGAGGAGTCCGGAAGTTATGATGACCGTTTTGTCTTCATTCAGATGCTTAATAATCTTGCTTACGATTTCAGTATCGAACTTCGCATGTTCGGTGAGAAATACTGTCCCGCGGTCATCAGGAAATTCCGGGTATAAATCCATCGGCACACCGACCATTCCGACATAGTTATGAAGATACATTTCGCCCGAAGAATGATAGGGTTTGTATGCAGCCACGCCGTAAGGTTCCCCGAGTTTTCCAAGAAAAGAATCCAGTTTATCGAATGTATAGCCGGCGACCTCAGCAATTGGGCTGAGAATTTTTGTTTTTCCATCGGGGGAATTTATTGTCTCGACCAAACTTCCGTAGCTCCAATGGATGATTGCCTTTGGTTTGGCGAACAAAGTATTCTCAAGTTGTTCGGTATACCGGTTCAGCGTTTGACGCGCTCCGACATCGACCCAGCCGCCGCCAAACTTACCGGGCTTAATGTGTTCAAAATAACGCATGATGCCGTAGCTCTGATACTGTTGAAGGTACTGAACGGTATTTTCCGGATCCCTTGTTTCAGTGCCGGCCCAGATTTCATCAAAAACTTTGGGCTGCGATTCAAGGTTGTATCCTGAGAACTGATATTGCTCATACCAATTAGGCGGTTTGAAAATGAGATGGATTTTCGGATTGACACTCCGGGCATTCTTGATGACAAGGTTCTCACCGACCTCCTTCATAACCTTCAGGCGATATTCTTCCCAGGTTAAGTTTCCTTTTGCCTTTTGACATAGATCGCACCGGCAGTTGAAAATGAACAGGTCGTCGAAAATAATTTCATCGAAAAGGGAAGCAGTATACGCCACAATTTTTCTGAACTTTTCCCGGTCTACAGGATTCGAGTAGCAGAACCCGTTGAGACGGTCGCCGGGAGGACCGGCGACAGACGCCATAATACCGCCCGATACTTTAACGCCTTTGGCGGCGAAGAAATTTATAAGCTTCTTAACATTAGCTTCCGGCAGTATCTCATTATCCCTGTACGTCTCAACATACACTTTTTCAACCTTGATGGAACGGGTAATTAAATTCCAGCTTTCTTCAAGCCATTGAGGATCGGCTATCATTTTTTGCTCGTCCTGAATACAGCAGAATATCTGGACATTGAAGTTCTGATAACCTGTCGTATTCCCTTTCGTTTCCGTTTTTTCTTGCGCGGAAGCGAATATAATGAGCCGTGTAAGGATCATACCAGCTAAGACAAAGAATCTGATTCTTCTGCCAAAATTTGCATGTTTTACATGTGGCATATTTTTCTTATGAAATGTTTTTTTTAATGTACTATTAAAAACTTTTTTCCCATGATTCAATAACTTTAGAATTCATTCCTTTAAAAACTAGTTACACTGAAACACGATGTAGGAATGCGGTTTAATCGTAATGTCGAACGACTTTATTTCTCCTTTTTCCCTGCCCCATATCCGGGCATCTTGTGAAACTTTTCCGGCGACCTCCTCATCGGTCAGAATATTCTTGAGTTTGCCGGTTCCTTTATCGGTTAATATTTTGATGCTGACGTTCTCCGGCAGGAAAGATTCCACTATAAACGTATTATTATCATAGACATACAGTGCGACCTGTGCCGGACCTTCAATGCGGACTTTGATGTCCTGGGATAACACAGTTCTGATTCTGTTCAAAACTACGGGCGGCAGGTTATACAGGTCGCCGAAATTATCCGGAATTGTAAGCACAAAAAGTGACCCGTTTGCATAGCGTGCCTGATGGAGAAGCGGATACCCGCTTCCCGATGCCTGGCAGGATATATCTTCCCATGAATCGTTCGTAAGGTACTTTATCTGGGGAAACAAGATTTCTTCTTTGGACAGACAACTCTTTTGCCAGCCGACAACAAATTCTTTGGTCAATACTTTTTTATCGGTGTGATCGAGTTCCACAATATCTTCGATCCCTTTGCCCTGTAATGCTTTGAGCAATCCCGATGTTATCATGACATTTTTGCCGGCGATTAACTGATCTTTAATTTTATTTACAAGAAGAGGATCGAACTTTGCCTCTTCCGTCAAAAGAATCATTTTCTCATCGGCAGGAAAGACCGGCACGATATCCATCGGAATTCCGGCCATACCGAGATAATTCTGAAGAAAATCTTCCCCCAGCGATTGAAACGGTTTATAGCTTTTCACACCAATCGGGTTCCCCAATTTTCCGATTACCGAATCGACATGTTCGAAAGTATATCCTGCAGCACGAGCGATTGTCGTCGGCGTGATCATTTTACCGTTTTCAAGCCGGACCGGCTTCATCATTTCATCGAAGTCAAAGCTCGTTTGTGTTCCCTGCCATTGGGCACGGTCAGCTGAACCGAGAGGCCGCTGCAACTGCCGGAAATCGAAAAGTGTAATTTCTGGAGCTTTGGAAAAAAGCGTCATCCAGAGCTGTTCAGCATAACGATCCATGTACGAAGCACCTCCGGGATCAACCCATCCGCCGCCGTTGCCGCCCGGTTTGACGTTCTCGAAATAACGATAGATAAGATAACTTTCATATTGCTGAAGATGCTGCCCGCTGTGAACAGGATCGCGTGTTTCCGTTCCCGTATAAATTCCGTCGAACAATTTCGGCTCTGCCTCCAGGTTAAAACCCAATCCCTGAAAATGCTCGTACCAGTTCGGAAATTTTATAACTATTTTGACTTTAGGATTTACCGCTTTAGCGGGTTTGATCACCAATTCCTCCGCAGCTTCCTTCATGAGCTTCAGGCGGTATTGGGTCCAGGATAAATTTCCTTTGGCCTTGATGCATAATTCGCATTTGCAATTTGTGAAGAAAAAATCGTCTAAAATAATTTCATCGAAATGTTTTGCCGTGAATTCTGCGATTTCCTTTACTCTTTTCCGGTGCTCGGGATTTGTGTAGCAAAATGTCTCGTAGCGGTTGCCTTCGTTTATCGTAAATGTTATTCCGCCTGCGACTTTGATGCCACGTGCTTTAAAATATTTTTTGGCCGATTCAATCGTTTTCTCATCGACGAGTATCCGGTCGCGGTGGGTTTCGAGATAGATTTTATCGATTTTGAGCTGTTGAGACATTTCAGTCCATATCGGTTCCAGCCATTGCAGACTGTCCATTTTTTGGACTTCATAAGCGCGGGCATAGACGGCAACCTCAAAGTTTTTATATGCATTTCCCGCAATAATCGGTGCGGCCGCGCAGGGAAGAAGCACTGTGAAGAGTGCAAGTTTTTTTATTGTCATCAATAAATTATTTTTTTTCATAGGGTACCAGTTAGTAAATGTGCCGTTATTTTGCATTCGATTTATACATAGGGACAACTTTTTCTGAAAAATCAGCGGGACTCGGAATTTCACCTTTGGGTGATTTTATCACAAGATTATCGAACCATGCAATATTTTTCGTCTTATCTTTGCTGCCCGTCACAAGTCCCGCCATACCTTCTGAAAACGTGGAGTCAACGGCAGAGAGAACCTGAATTTTGTCTACAAAACCTTCTATAGCAGAACCGGAAAAGCTAAGCATAAGAGTGTGCCATTGATCCGCCGCAATATTAGATATTTTTCCTGCTGCCAGGAGAGCGCCTATTTCATTTTTATCATCCTGTTGAGAAACGTACAAAGAGCATGTTCCATCGGAAGAGAGTGTCATATAATAACCATTCGGCTTGCATCCATAGCCGGTTCCCGTGCCGTTCACACGTCCCATAACGCCGGCCCAGCCGCCGTTGCTCAAGCATACATCGGCTGTGATTTCATAATCTTTCCAGTTCCGATCTCCTATGATGGTATAGGGCAGCCATTCAGGAGCCCAGCTTTGAGAACCTTCGCCGATAACCTGGCTCAGACATTTCCCTTTATGATCGGGGCGTTCCGCAATTTCAAATATTCCGGCAATATCCGCAATGTAATGCGGCAAATACCCCCAGTCTGCCGGGTTTGTATATTCTTCGAATGTTTCGCAATAGGGAAACGGAAATGGTTTGGAAACAGGGATATCGGAAAACGAACCTTTCTGCTGCCCTTCAGTTGTGGAGATAGAGTATATAGATTCAGGTTCCAATGTGATATCAAAGGCGCCGTTGACCGGAGTGATATCGTTCAACCTGACAAACTGCTCCTCTGCGTTGCTTCGCCATACGCATAGCTTGCCGGTGGATAGACCTCCGTTGATTTTAAATGAAATTTTCTGATTCCCTTTGGCATTTTTTGTTTCGGCAATAACACTGTAATCAGTCCCCGGTGATTTCAGCGTAACATACGTTCCCCCATTGGAAAATTTTCCGCATGCTCCGTTAACATATTGCCAACCGGCCTTGCTGAACTGACCGTAATGAGCGTAGCCCCACAGCACGGGCCGCGTATAATAATTTCCTCCCCAGGGTTCCCGCGCAACCATAATCGCCGGATCTTCCGGAAACGGTTCTATGCCGTATGTGGAAGCAACAAGATACCAATTTACAATCATGGTGACGCCGCTTTCAATGAAATTTTTATTAAACGATTCCACCATGCTGATTTCGCAGTCGTACCCTTTTTTGTAGATATGTTCTTCGGAATTCCAAATCGGTTTTTCCAGGTCTTCACTCAATTTTATAATTTCCGCCGAAGCGGGCATTTCATACATCGTATGAGCGCTCATGATACTCACGGCAGCCCTTAAGACAGGATCGGTTTTCATATCCTTGCACCAGTCGAATTTTTCTTTTCCCCAATTGTCAAAGCCCTGAATTTTGACATCAGGCAGACCGTTTTTATTGAGCGTTGTCCGGAATTTCTTGACAAAATCTTCGTTCACGCCTTTTTCGTTGCGGCACCCGATGGCATCCAATTTGATTCCATAGACATTTTTCAAGCCGTTTATCCATTTGGCGTAATAATCGCACATGTCCTGAGACCAGAAATTGCCGCCGCCTACCCATTTGGGACAACCCCATGCATTCGCCTCCAATGTGATGGAGGGGTTTCTTTTTTTTGCCTCGCTCATGAGCCACCATTCATAACCCCTGCTGTAATTTTCATCGTCTCGTGAGTGCATGTGGCTCGGTTCCGATCCCTGTGTCGAATTACCGTCGCCGGGAACTTCCACCAGCAAGGCCGATATCGAGGCGCCAAAATTCGGTTTGAACAATAAATCCAAAACCTGGCTTCGCTGCGGTTCCGGATAGTCTTTTAATAAGACCGATGTAGCTCCACCGCCGCTCACGGCGCCTATTCCATCGAATCGCTTGCCGCCGGCAGTTCCGTCGATGTTAATTGTTTGACCCTGAAGCATCACGACATGCAGGTTTAATAGAAGGCAGCATAATACAAGAGGTAAGAATATCCTTGTCCGTGAAGAATCAAATATATATCTATGCATTTTAGTATTGAACTCCTTCGTGACTACTCTGTGACTACTGATAGGCGTAGAGCAGCATGTTGAGTGTTAATTTTTATTTCCGCCGGCTGCAGTCCTGCTGCCGAAGCTTTTAATATCAGTTCACCCGGCTGCTTCGCCGATTGTACTATCACCTGAGCCAGACCATTGAAGACGCTGCGATTCCATTGGGCTGCAGGGGAAATTGTCTGCACTAAACCCGGGTCCGTATTCGGTTCATCCCATTGCTGTTTTTTCCTGAACCGCTGTCCCGTGACCGCATATTCATTTTTGCCTGATTTAATTATTTTATGATCGAGCCGGTAGGCCTGATTCGGGGCATCGCGCTTGATATTGGATGCGAGCAAATGCCCGTTGACATAAATCGACTGGTTCTCAACGATGCTTTTTGTAAACAGATTGACTTCGGTTTCATCTGTAAGATCTGTTATTTCAAACGTTCCCCGTATGACAAGGAGCGTGTCGACATAAGTGCGCCAATCGTCGCTTCGCAAACTTCGTAATGCCGGCTTCCATGTCGAGTCGTTGAATCCGGCAGCAGTTTCAGGACGATCTTTGAGATTGTCTACAGCCCGCTCTTTGAGATTCTCAATTTTTGAAGTCTTGACGATATTAAAGAATCTGTCGGCTTCATGGCACGAAGGGTCGCCGTTGCCCACACCGATAATTTTTCCCGGTCCATCCAGCGTAAAATTGATTTTGCTGTTGTCGTGAGCAGAAAGTACGCCATTGCGATCCGCAGTCTGCACGGTAATTACCGAAACATCTTCGCCGTCAGCGTTTATCAGAGTGCGGTCGGGAATCAATTGAATGGCGGCTGCATTTCCGGACGAATCGGCTTTAGTTTCCAGAATTTCTTTATTTGTCTTCGAGCCGCGGGCGGACAAAACACCGGGCTGGTACTGAACCATCCATTCCAAATGACCGTTTTCCGGCATCTCTTTTTTGCCTAGACTTGTATTATTGAGGAACAGTTCGACCTCATCGCAATTGCTGTAGACAGTTACTTTAGTTTCCTGACCTTTATGACCTATCCAATTCCAGTCGGGAACAATATGCAGTACGGGGTCTTTACCCCACCAGGATTTCAAGTAATAAAAAATATCTTTGGGAAAACCGCACAAATCGAGAATTCCATACTGCGAACTGATAGCAGGCCAATCGTACGGATTCATTTCCCCGCGATAATCGAAACCCGTCCAGTAGAAAAGTCCGCATAAGAATGGACGGGCAGAATAGAATTTCCAGCCGACTTCGGTACCGTCGTTTTCGCGATTTATAGGAGCCATATGAGCCTTTGAATCGTCAGACACGTAAATGCCCCGCGTGCCGCCGGTATTACCTTCTTCCGAACCGATTCCTGACTGCCATGGAAATTTTTTATGATGTTCGTCGATGTCGCCCTGAAGGATGTAATTATATCCCATTACCTGCAAAACCATTCCGGTACCATTATCCCATCCGCCGCTTATTGCAGCCGTGATTGCGCGCGATGAATCGAGACGCTGCGCAAAAGCCTGCATCGTGGTTCCTACACGCGCACCTTTTATGTGGCTTTCTATCCCCCATTCTTCATTTCCGAGCGACCATAGAACTACGCTCGGATGATTCCGGTCGCGCTTCATAAATCGTTCCAGACAGTCGAAATGTTCCTGATTAATACCCATCAGCCGGTTTTCATCAAGAACAAACATACCCAGGCGGTCGCAAGCATCCAACAATTCCGGCGCCGGCGGGTTATGCGCAGTCCGTATGCCGTTGCTGCCCATCTCCTTCAAGCACCTAACGCGAAATTCCTGCAATGCATCAGGGATCGCAATACCGACACCGGCATGATCCTGATGATCAGCCGTGCCTTTTATTTTCAGATGTTTTCCGTTCAGGAAGAAACCTTCGTTCGGATCGAAACGAACTGTACGAATCCCGAAAGTGGTTTCGTACGTATCCACGATTTTTCCGCCGGAACGAATGACCGTTTTAAGTCTGTGAAGGTACGGCGTCTCTGTCGACCATAGTTTTGGATGAACAACTTTGAATTGACTGATATATTCTTCCTGATCGCCTGCTTTGAGAGACAGGCTCTTCTTAGAGACCGGATGCTATCAGTTTTGCCCGTTGAATCGGCAATAGATTCTTCGATATTGAAAATCAAATTTACTCTCGAATCATTTTTTACGGTTGTCCTTGTTTTAAGAACTGCCGCATTCTTTTCCAGTTCGGCCGTAACAAAAGTGCCGTCTTTGACAACATGCAGAGGAGAGACTTTTGTAAGCCAGACGTGTCTGTAGATGCCGGCTCCCTCATAAAACCAGCCCTCTTCCATCGTAGCGTCGACACGCACGGCTATGACATTATCGCCTCCGTAATTGAGATAATCGGAAATGTCATAACTGAAACCATTGTAGCCGCTGTGTTCGGTACCAAGATAAAAACCATTGACCCAAACGATTGAATTGCGGAATACTCCGTCGAATTCCACATAGATACGCCTGCCCAGATCGGATTCCGGGATGGAAAAATTCTTGCGGTACCATCCGACACTATTTTCAGGAAAATTGCGGTCCTATTGCTTTATATCCATGGCTGTAGCCGCCCCGGCTATCGAATGGAAGTTCAACGCACCAATCGTGCGGCAAGTCGAGTTTCCGCCAGCCGCGGTCGTCAAAATCTTTCGCTGCTGCACCATCGCCATATCCCGTTTTTGCAAAGTATGAAAAGTAACCGCTGCCGTTGTCGAAATCCTTTTTTGTATCGTAAGCATGTCCGAGAGCAAAACGCCAGCCGAAATCCATCAGTAACTTTTCCCGCACCGGAGACTGTGCAGGAGTTTGTGCCTGCATTGAACGGACCGTTAAAAACATCAGCAGCAGCATCGAAAACTTCATAAACGGTTTCATTGTTTTAATCCTCATCAAGTTTTTATTCCTTTGCAGCATATTGCAATCCGTAATTTCATTCTGTCGATTCTGCGAAGTTTCAATTCAAGCTTATTGTCAACAATTCAATAAAATAATTGTACGCTCATAATGATCCATGCTATTTCCTGGGAGTCAATTTATAAAAGAGCACATCATGACTGTCGATATTTACATCTAAGTTTTTGGAAGTGGTTCCGATGATTTGATTCTTCCAGATGTCCTTGATTTCGAACTCGCCTTTAAGAAATGTAAAATGTTTCCAGTTGATTCGCTGCGTATACGGCTGGTCGCCTGTATTATGCCAGCAAACGGCCCAACAACCGTCCGAAAGTTCTTTGACATAAATGAGTTTGCTCAGATGATCCATATAAAGATATGCCTGCTTGCCGAGTTTATCCTGATCGACAGAAATGGCATCTTTGTTCGTCAGGATCTTCAGTACTTCCGGAGACATTTTCCGAAGATCATTTCCCGCCATCAATGGGGCAGCGAGCATGCACCATAAACTAAAATGAGACCGCGATTCGGTGAGCGAGAGTCCGGGATTGCCCACTTCCAGCATATCCGGATCGTTCCAGTGATCCGGTCCGGCATATTTTTCGAGGCCGTCCTGAAGTTTCAAGACAAACCGCATTCCCAGATCGTATTCACCCTGGCAGTTGTAGCAGTCCGTAATATCGCCGGTCGTGCGCCACAAATGGGCAATATCTTTGCCCCACTCCCATGGCTTCGTGCCTCCCCATTCGCACAGACTGTATACAACAGGCCTTTTGGCGGCATAGAGAGCATCGCCCATGGTTTTGTATGTTTCATGCGCATCGGCAGTGCCATGATCGCACCAGTCGTATTTCAGGTAATCGACTCCCCATGAAGCATACAGCCGTGCATCCTGATATTCATGTCCCCTGCCTCCGGGAAAACCGTTGCATGTTGTGTTCCCTGCACAGTTGTGAATCCCAAATTTCAACCCTTTGGAATGAATATAGTCCGCTAATGCTTTCATACCATACGGAAATTTTTTCGGATCGGGGACTAAATTACCGGAACTGTCGCGGCTCAAAGCTTCCCAGCCGTCATCGACCACAACATATTCATAACCGGCGTCTTTCATGCCGCTGCTGACCATAATATCGGCTATTTGCTTAACCATATCTTCATGAATATTCACAGCAAAAGTATTCCAGCTGTTCCATCCCATGGGAGGTGTCAGCGCAAGCCCTTCAAATTTCTGCGCATAGATTGAACTCGAAAATAAAAGTACGAACAGAAGAGTCGTTTTTTTCATCGATCGTTTCCTTTTTATGGAAATGAATTGTGATGATTGTCGAGCAATTGCGTTTATAAGTCTCAATGAACAGGAACATTCCACTTCTTTGGATATTTGTTTTTGCAAATAATCAAAGTTTTTATCTGATAGATTTCCTTAAAAATTATTTCAATTTTTCTATTCTGGCAGCCCAGCCCCCTCCCGGTGCAAGTTGAATGTTTAATGTGTCTCCCGCTGAAATGTTTATTACTTCCTTTTTGTAATCGGTGCCGTCGCGGTCTGCATTGACGCCGTCTTTAAAAATCGTTGCTTGATAGACGCCATGGCCTAAAAATGAAAAATCAAGAGTCAGATTTCGTGCATCCCAATTGGTCATGGCTCCTACATACCAGGTATCCCCTTTTTTGCGCGCAACCGCTGCGTACTCTCCTACTTTTCCATCCAACGGCACGGTCTCGTCGAACGCCGTCGGAACTTTGACGATGAAATCCGTACACTCCTGCTCTCTCATATAAATAGTGGGATTATCCGCCAGCATTTGAAGCGGCGCATTAAAAACAACATACATCGCTAATTGACTGCACCGTGTGCCCTGACTCATCGGATTATCGTTGATCGGCCTGAAATTCGCCTTATTGGCATTTCTCATCGCACCGGGAGTATAATCCATCGGGCCGGCAAGCATTCGAATGTAAGGGATGCTCGTAACGTAGCGCGGCTGATCTTCAACAGCCCATTTATAGTTTTCTAATCCTTTAACGCCCTCGAACCCGATAACATTTGGATACGTCCGCTGCAAACCCGTGGGCTTAAAGGCTCCATGGTAATCGACAAGCAAACGATACTCGGATGCTTTCTTTGCAATTTTATAAAGTGAGGCTACTGCTGCCTGATCGTCGCGGTCTATAAAATCAATCTTAAATCCTTTCACGCCCATTTTAGCGTACAGGGGAAAAACCGTATCCATCTGCTGCGTTACAGCGTACCATGAAGCCCAAATAATCACACCTACGTCTTTTTGACGGCCATAATCTATGATTTCCTGAAGATTAATTTCGGGTATTATTTTGGTAAGGTCCAACGACGGGGACCAGCCGCCGTCGATAATGATGTACTTAATTTTATTGGCAGCGGCAAAATCGATATAATATTTATAGGTCGGCGTGTTCATGCCGGCCTTAAAATCGACGTGAGAAATATTCCGGTCGTTCCACCAATCCCATGCAACCTGACCCGGCTCTATCCACGAGATGTCCTCAATTCTTGGCGGCGAGGCCAGCTTTTGCACGATATCGTTATTGAGCAGTTCCTTGTCGCTTTGACTGATGGCAATTGCACGCCATGGAAAACTTCGCGTGCCGCTGGTCTTCGCAATGTAGTCCGCTCTTTTCGTCGGGATATAATTAATGCCTCCAAATCCGCCTAACTCCGATTCCAGCGGATACGGCGCATACACGCCCATAAATCCTTTGCCGGTCTGATTTATATTCAAATACATACCCGGATAATCTTCCAGATCTGCTTCCAGAATAACGACTTTTTTATTATTGCCGACATCGACCAGCGCCGGAAGGAATGCTAAGGAATCTTTCAAAAACTGGGAAATATTAATTTCCCTGTAGAGGGCTTCAAAAGATGAGTTGAATATTTTTCCGCCTCTATAATCCCACATATAAGGAAGAAAGGCTTTATCGTCGCCTGTAAAATTGAAGTTGGCTTCTTCGTTCTTGACGATGATCTCTCCGTCTTTCTTTGTAAAAAACCGGTATGCCACGGCGTCATTATACACCCTGAAAATGAGACCATAACCGCCTTTGCAATTGATTGTCAGTTGGTTACAATTGTCCGGAATCTTCGACTTGATATAATTCAAAGCGGTAAAAACCGTATTTATTTTTTCCGTGCTGGAGGATTTGATTACTGCATTATCACCGAGCACTTCGCCTCCTTCCAAAATCATCGAAATTGCCGAAGCCGCAATAATCTGCTGCCCATTATGCTGTACAGACCATTCGAGTTTCGCGCCCGCTTCAACCTTCAAAATCACAGCGCCGTCCGGCGACTTTACTTCGAAGTCATTTTTCGTCTGCGCGGCGAGTATTGATGAACACAGAAAGCACAAACGGAATAAACCGGATACTTTATTCCTTATTTGAGAAAGAACCGGCTGCGTGTTTAATTCGTTTTTAAAATTATTCATCTCTTCCTCCGAAGACATTTTCCTTATATGTCGCTGTAAATGTTGCGGTCTCATTTGAATGTCACGATCAAGTTTTGCCGGCGTGTTTCGAACGCCATGTGCTGCGGTTCGTTTATAGAGAATCAAAACAGATTATTTGAGTTCCTTCTCTTTTACTTTTTTAATTTTTTGATCTTCAATACCATTGCTCTGTATGATGCTGAAGTTCGCAACATTTTTCAGAACAACGGCATTTGAGCTTTCAGTCCGCTGAACCGTGACGTTGCGCATATCGATACCGTCGACGTCATCGAACAAATAACCCGGACGCGCATCCGGTTCTGAAGTATTGAATTCAACATCGCTGATTTTAATATCTTTTGCATGGCGAACGAACAAACCATAAGCAGGAGCTGTACCGAACATTCCGGGTTCGGGATAATGATCTGCATTTTCAGGGACATCCCTTTCCGCCTGTTCTTTCGTTCCTCCTCCTTTATAATAAATCCGGATATTGCTTAAATGAATGTCTTCAATCGGATTGCCGGGTAATCCGGAAATTGTGCATGCGTAAGCCGGATCTGCATTATCGATGAGAATGCCGCTTAATTTGATCCGCCGCAGCTTCCCGATAGGAACTCCCTGCGGTCCGCGCATTCTTGCACCAAGCCTGAGAAAAATCGGATCGTTCACGATGTCCCGCATCGTGATGTTGGTGATGGTTACATCCTCCAGAATTCCTCCGTCGACCGTTTCCAGCGCTATTCCTCTGCAGTAATCAAACACGCAATTTGAGATTGTTATATTTTTAAAACCCCCGTTGGATTCCGTGCCGAATTTAATCCGTCCGGTCGGATGGTAACCGTATTGGGGATTTTTCGAACGCTGATACGTTCCGTCCAGCAGCGTTCCTTCGTCATAACCGCTGAGCTGGCAATTTGTAACCGTAACATTTTCCGTCGCCCGTGCATAACCCAATGCGAATGTACTTTTCAAGCAAATTCCGTCATCATAAGGCGAGTTGACAAATAAATTAGACACACGTACGTTCCGGCAGCAATCGATATCGATGCCGTCTCTGTTGGTATCTATTTTAAGATTATCGACCGTCAGATTATCGACACCCGTGGCCAGAATAGCAAACCAGCCTCCATGAATAATTGTAACATCCCGCAAAATGACATTGCGGCAGCGGTACAGACTAATCGCTTTGTTCGCATCCTGCTTGGAACCCGGGACCCAGTCTTTATAGAGGTTTTTCCCGTTTATCCAGCCGGCGCCTATTATAGAAACATTCTGAATGTCGCAGCCCCAGATAAGGCTATTTTTCCAGTGACTATGACCTAGATCCTGATATTGAGTGCTGATGCTTTCTTCCTCTGCATCGTAGCCATTTTCGGCGTTCACCGGAGCAGCAACGATCGTTGCACCCTGCTCAAGATACAAAGTGATATTGCTTTTCAAGCGAATGGACCCGCTCAAATAATTTCCTGCGGGCAGGTAAACGGTGCCGCCTCCGGCTTCTGATGCAGCATCGATAGCTGCATTGACGGCTTTGCTGTCGAGGTTTTTTCCATCGCCGATTGCTCCAAAATTTTTTACATTATAAAATGGAGCGGCATCATTTGCCGTACAAAGCATTGACGGAATGACCAATACTAATAAAAAGAGCATTGACTTTATTGATTTTTTCATTTTTCGCAATATTTTAGATGATGCAAATGTTTATATAACAGGTCTTATTAAAAATAGTATTTAAAATATTCTTAAAGGGTCACAATCATTTCACTCTCCATGAGCCGGTAGTATCATCGTTTCGAAGATAAAATAACCCATTGAAATCCTTTTCCATTGAACAACCGGGTCCGGCGACCAAGGCTAAAAAAACTACTCGCTTTCTATTTCTACCGATGCATCCGGCAGTCCCTGCGACTTAGCTGTCAATATGATCTTACCGCTCTTTCCGGTTGTTTGTATAATTACTATGCAGCGGCCGAAACATGCTTCACGTTTTGGCAACTTGTAATTTTCCAGACTTGAGGCATCGCCATTATCAACACCGATAATCCTGCCTTCGCCGCTTATATAAAAATTAATCGGGTTATTTGCTAATAGCGACCTGTTGTTATTTTTATCACGCAGTTGAACTTCAATAATAGTAATATCCTGATTGTTAGCTTTGAGCTTTGCCGCGTCTGGTGTGAGTATTATTTTTAT
>CAVZWL010000001.1:0-74233 GCA_963778945.1 Ignavibacteriota bacterium | reverse complement strand
CTTTCTTTACATTTATTTTCCCCGCTTTTCCCAATTCGGGAACTTCCGTTCCATCGAGTGAATAGACCTTCGCCTCTGCAGTCATGTCCTGTAAATCGCGCAAAGTCGTATTAATGACCTTTACGGAATTTGTTGCCGGATTCCATTGGATATGCACCGGTTCACAGGCTTTTTTAGCACCCCAATATGCGCCGGTAGCATCGAAATAATAATCATAAGTCTGCCACACCATCGAAGGAAAAGCGCTCTGACTCATCCAGACGATCAAACCGGATGCGTCATTCCATAAATTATCCAGCCATCCCTCGAACATCGCTTTATTGGTTTCAATATTAAGAAGCTGCGCCTTTTTGCAAAAGTCTTCGATTCCCGCCGGGGCGCCGTACCTATTGTTTATGAATTTTACATAGTCGTCAGGACCGGCATAGATTGCCGAGTTTCCGAAAAAATGTTTGTCCCACATTTCATTTTGCGGCCACCATTTATCCTGCGGTATGAATTTTTTCATACTTTCAAAATTGACAAAAACTGCTGTTCCCATTTCACTTCTCATTCCCCAGCCCTCAGTACCGCCCCAATGTCCCGGCGCAGCATTCATAAAATAGTCGTTCGGTTCCAGCGGCCGCCACGGACCGCTTCCGGAAAGGGCGCACGAATGCGAATTGGAATGATAATGGCGTCCGTCAAATGCGCTGACATCCGCCCGCAGCCAATCATCGATGGGAGGCGCAGGATCACCTTCATTGTCTCCGCACCAGAGAATGATACTGGGATGATTGCGAAGGCGTTTTATTTTTTCAACTGCGTTGGCATTAAATACATTGATGTCTTTGGGCAGACCGCCGCTCGAGTTGAGCCAGAAATCGTCCCAGACCATGATTCCGTATTTATCGCACGCTTCATAAAAGGCCTCATCGGTCGTCGAACCCATCCAGTTCCGGATAATATTAAAATTCATATCTTTATGAAGCTTTATACGGGTATCATAATCTTTTCCTCTGCTGCGGAGCATATACTCCGGCATTCCCCAGTTCCCGCCTTTTGCAAATATTTTTTTATTATTGATAAATATCTTCATCACGTTATTCGAAGTGTCAATCGCCAATTTTCTGATTCCAAATTTAATATGCGCTGCATCCGATTCTGAACCGCCGGCGACAAATTGCAGGTCACAAGTATATAAATTTTGCGAACCGTATCCATTCGGCCACCATAATTGCGGATTGGGGATAGTTAATTCGGGAAAACCGTTGTGATCAAAAGTAACTATTTTTGTATCGTTCGGAGGGATGGATACATCGAGAGAGAAATGAATATTGCCCGGCTGAATGGTGCCTTGCAGCTCGCCTTTTTGTTCCAGCGAAGAATGATTCACCAATTCAGTTCTTATCCAAAGATTGGCTGATGAAAGATCCGGCAAGTCCGATTTTATCCAGGGATCGCATATCGACACATATCCCGTGCTGCTCAAATATACATTATCCTGAATTCCAGAGTTCAATCCCGGAACGTAAGGCATCCAATCCCAGCCCGCACTCGATCCGTATGTCGGACTGGCGCCGTTTGAGATAGGATTTTGCGGAAGGTAAACCAAGACTGCAAGTACATTTTTCCCGTCTTTTTTTACAACATTTGTTATATCGAATTTGCCCCGCTGCATAATGCCTTTGATGCTGCCTGCATTTATTCCATTGACAAAAACATCTGCATCCCTGTTCACGCCGTTAAAATTCAGCCATAATTTTTCTTTGACGAAACCTGCCGGAACGACGAATTCGGTTCTATACCAAAAATTACGGTCATATTTCGCCTTATCGACTTTATAAATATTGTCCGCATAGCTTGGATCCGCCTCCAGACCGGCTTCGACATAAGATGCAAAAACAGTACCCGGGACGACAGCTTGAACCCAATGATCCGTATTGTATTCCGCCGTAAATATTTTAGCACTATCATCTGAATATCGGATTGCGGCTTCACTTTCCAGCTGATAGAAGAATTGGAACTGTTGAGAGAAATGACGTTGTCTTGGCTTTGTGTCTTACTCTGCAGCGCTAATAATAATCCAAGGACTATGCACAAATAAATTATTTTTTTCTTCATTTTAGTTTGGAATGTATTAAAGAAATATGTAATGACACAACATGTAATGTAATGATCAAAATTTCCCCTTCAAAGAGTTGTCCGGCTGCGAGTCGTTCCGTAGGTCACATAGTGATGCCTATGGCAAACTCCTATGGAGGACTCTACAGGGGAGAACTAAAGCGAAGCAGTTACAGAAATATTCATTTTCTCAGTGTTTCAATCCTCGTTATGCAGCGCCCGCGACGACCCGTCGCGGCTACAATGGTCGATCAGTGCAATAGAGCGCCATTCGGCGCCTGTGCATTCGAATCCAGCATCTGAATGCTCGACATTGTTTTTAGGTATGTCGTATCGTTATAGATCCACAGAACTTTTTTGCCGCGTGTAATTTCAAATGCATGCGGGGCTTTCCCGAATTGGTTATGTCCCAGCCAATTTGTCAAAATCAGGTTTCCATTCGGGAGGCATTGCATCCCGGTCATAAATTTAAGCCCGATGCCGGGAAGTTCATTTTGGGACAACTGCCATACAATCGTTCCGCTTTTATTCACTTCAACAACCCGGGGTTCGCCGTTATGGTCAGAGCATGCAATGAATGTATTCCCTTGCGGCAGGCGGATAGCGGAGTGGGGTCCTCCTTTGATCGGTATTTCCATAACAATTCTGCCGGTTGAATCGTATTCGCATACTTTATCGAGACCGTAATGCGCAACAAGGTAATTTCCGTTCTCGAGTTTTCGGGCATTTCTCATAAACGAATGCCCCCCGTCGACGCTGTCGGGCAGCAGTTTGATTTCTTTCGCGATTATCCCGTCCGGACGAACTTCCAGCAGACGTCCTGCATTGCATTCACCGATAAACGTATTCCCGTTCGGAAGCCGCTGGCATGCATAAATCTCGCTTTTTGATTCGTATGAAAAAACAACTTTCTTGTCCCGCGTAACTTCTTTCACGCCGTTGCCGGTATTGAATAAAATATTTCCATTGGGCAAAGCCCAGACATCGTTGCAGCGTTCCGCCGGATACTGCCATAATAATTTTCCTCTATCCGATATGATGCAGACTATTCCTTGAGTGTAATCCGAACAAAGGAATGTATGCCGGCGTCTCCAGCCCAGCTTATTTGTGCCGTGGCGGAGTTGAAAAAAAACAAGACCAGCAATATATTGCAGATGAGAGAGTGCTTTGCCTTTTTCATTTTACTGTTTGCCGGAAATATTTTATGTCCTTTTATAAAGTCCGGAATTATAGGTTATCGTGTGCTTACCATGCTTATGAAAGCAAAACCGTCGATTGTAAATTTAGCTTCGCCGTCCAGATACGTGAACGCGTTTGCCTTCCTCCATCCCGCGCTTGCTGTCTGTAATGTAAACGCGAAGTTCCTTAACGCTCGCCGGAAGGCCGGTCAAAATGACAGGCCGCGATGCCCCGTTATTGACCAGATGAATCATTTAATTTCCGCCGGCAATATCACCGAATGCCGCGCAGTCAATTCCTTCTTTATCGCATGCGATCGGGAGGATGAATGAACCGGGCGAAACCATGCCTAATTGTTTCAGGTTCCAAAATCTCTGTGTCGGATGGAGACGCCCTTCGGTTTTATATATTCCTCCCCCGGTCAGCAATGAATAATCCGAGGTAAGCTGCCATTGCAGAATGGTTCTGACATGAGCCGTATTGATCGTACGCACATAGGTGTCGATTTCATCCTGTGCGAAAGAAGGTTCTTGAAGAATATCAGGATACCCCCAAGCCGAAGGATCTATGCCTCCTTCAGCTACAATCAACGGAACATTCAGTTCACGCGATGCATCCGCCCAATTCGACAGCGTCCAGTTATCGCAGCCCATCCATGCATGGAAAGAAATCGCACCGATATATTTGTGTGCTGCGGGATCTTCGAGAGCGGGTTCGATAAAATCTATCGTGGTTGCATTTGAATTATCACCAAGAAGCATTTTTGTCGTCAATTCTTTTGATGCGAGATAGGCGCCGAGTTTTTTAATAAAATCATCATGTTCCTGTCCGGTCATCCGGACATTGATGCCAAGATCGGATTCGTTGAACGAGAACAATTCCGGCTCAACGCCGAAAGCTTCCTTGAGGTAGACGAAATAATCGCCGAGCGATTTGATGATGCTTCTTATCTTCTTAGGATTGAGCGGGTTTCCCCATACGCCGTTATCACTTCTGTAATTTGGTTCGCCCAATATCGACCATGGCGGTGTACTCCATGCACTGAGGATGACTGGAATATGCTTCTTGGCTAGTGTCTGCGCCATCTCCATAGCACTGCGAACACCTTCATCGATTTTTCCGGCTCGTGCCGCTTCAAGCGGATTAACGCTTTCTATCGGATGCCAATTGCGCCATGGCAATTCAACACGCGCCCATCTTACATTCAAGTTATCCAGACAATAGTCAATCACCTTCGGGTCAAGTTCTTCGTTTTGAAGACGGAAGTTTCCGCCGATACCATCAAATTCACGTCCCGGTTTTTGCGCATCAAGTGTAATTTGGACAGGTGATCTGTCTATTTCTCCCGAGACTTTGATCATAAATGCCGCATCGGCGGTCTGTCCGTCTTTTGTATGTCCGGTCATAATACCGATATAAATTCTGTCATCCGCATTCCCGAAACGAGGATTCCCCTTCTGTATAATTATTTCAGCCCGCTTTTCCGTCTTAACTTCGATCTTTCGTGCTGCCGACTGAATGTGAAAACCCTTTGCGGAGGCCTGCATAAGAAAATTTCTCAGCCGGAATGCACCCGGCATTCTTCCCCGGCTCCCCGGAAAAAGAAAGACTGTATCGATTGTCGATGCTGCTGAATCGATAAACTGGATTTGAGAACCGGAATATTCTTCTGCCGGCAGATCAAAACACAAAAAAGCGCCGGTCAGCGTCGTGTCGGCCGCAGCTTTTATTTTTATTTCAATCTTTGCCGTTCCGCTGCCCATGTTTTGAACCGTTTCTGTCAATTCAAATTTTGAAAGCTCATTGACAACGACCTGTTTATCGCCTTCGCGTTTGTACGTCTGCCTCTGATCGTCTCTGCCCGTTTCTTTCACATCGGCCATTGATGCACCGATTAAACATATGCTCGAAGTAAATTTCATGAGCTGGCCGTCTATCCGTATTCCCTGCAGATTGCCCCGTGCAGTTAATTCAGCCTGCCCGAATGAACGGTTGGCAACTGCTCCTAAAAATAAAAGAGCCGTGACGAAAAAAGAAGAGAAATATTTCATACTGATTGCCTCGATTATTTTCTTAAGATGATGATTTGAATTGTTCGTTGTCATGGATGCGAGTTCTGCATAAAGTTAAACGTGTTCGCGGATATTGTCCAACCGAATACAGATGACAGTATTCAAAAACTTTGCACATTGCCGGTACAAAGGATCGCTGTTTGACACTCTCTTTGAGATTTGCCGGTGAAGCGAATATTTGCTCTTTTTTCAATTGAAATGCCTGCCGCACATACAAAATTCATTATAGGGTAATGTATTGATTATTCAATCCATAAAAAAGGGGGAGTATTCATTTGGTTTTTAGGCGATTAATAATCAATTTTTGCTTAAACAGCGGTCATAGAAAAGTACGGGACGTTTGTTAAGATTCTGAAAAATGATTGAGTACAAACAAAAGGAATGAGCTATGAAATTCTGTTTGATGAATAAACAATTAGCCGGAGCGGGAAAAAGAACGGCATTGTTTGCTTTTTTCTTTGCCTCCGCAGCGATCTATGCTCAAGAAAGAAGTCAGGGACCGCAAGCTCCGATAAAAATCGATACTAAAAATATACTGATTTCTGTCGATGCAAATACCTGCCGCTGGTCTGCAGAAGTCAAAGGAACAGAGATGCGGTTGAATGATGTATACTTTCTTCCTGGTGACGACCCTGCCGGCTGGACGGTGATCTGTTCCGTCAATAATAGATGACTCAAGCAGCTTCGGATCGTTCGTGACTGTGTCCCTGCACGGTACGAAGCCCGGACAACTCGATTTTGACTATCAAATCTCCGCAAGCAAAACCGAGAACGATATTCTTGTCTGCCTGAGCCGCTCGAACAACACAGACAAAGCGATCGATATCGGGGACATGGACTATTTTGTATCGGCTGATGCGCGCCTCGGCGGCACGACCGACAAATGGATTACGCTGGGAACCCAGTCCCGCAACCGCGACCTTTACGAACTTTGGGCAGTGATTAATTTGATTACTCCAAAAACGTATGCAGTGAATCATGTGATTAGAAATTCGGAAACCGGCAGCAGTTTGTTGATGGGACATGTAACGGCGCTGAAGGGAGCATCGAGATTCGATGTAAGGTCCGGCTGGAAAGGGAAAATTCCCGACCGGATGCAGGTCCGGGGGTACTGCAGCTACAAAGTTACCGTGCCTCCGGGAAAGAGCTTTGCCGGAGAAAAACTGCTCATTGACTTTAATACCGATGCACTCCGGGCTATGGAACACCAGGCGGATCTGATTGCAATTGCGCATGACGTACGTCTTAAACAGCGGCGCCCCATCGATCTCAACGACAGGGAATTAGTCGCAAACAATTACAGCCGCTTTCATGGCTGGATGTCGGGCGGATCAAACGATTATGCAAAGAAGTTTTTCGCGGATAACGGATTAACGGATTTTTACTGGGGACTTGGCGGACCCGGCCCGCAGGGCGGTTTTGGAATATACGGCATGGGCGGAGGTACGCAAGGACGCCCGTCCCGTGTCAATTATCCGGCCGAATGCTTTCTTCCGATTCACACCGTTAAGTACGACGGCGAAAGAGTCATCGATTTTTCCAATCCTTTAACTGTTAAACTTGAGCGCGAACGCATTCTCAAATGGCTAGCCGGTCAGGAAAAAAACACAGGCCGTGCGGAGATGGATTTTGCGGACTGGTGGGACGTGTGGCCGGGACAGTTCGACACTTTTATGAGTGCACTGGAAACCTATCGAGCGGCAGGACTTCCATGGCGTGATGCAATCGACCAGAAAGCGCCGCGGATGGTCATTCGCTCCAATATGCAGCCCGTCGATCATTCCTACGGGATTGTCGACATCCTGCGTGTTTCAGAGGATGCCGATCAGGGCTATGAAGAGCCGGGTTCATCCTTAGAAGGAAAGGAATTCACGGGACTATTCACAGAAACCGTGCTGGGCTCCGCGAACCGGTTTTTTTACAACGGCCGCGTATTCTGGAACGACGGCGACGGTTTTCATATCTATAAGTTCAAGGCGCCGGATAAACAGGACTTCACATCGAGCCAGGGAAAAGTCGATGCAAATTTCCACGCGATGGCCGGGAATACGCTTTTCGTATCGGAAGCTTTTAATGCACCTTACCCGGCCGACCGGATTGAACTCCTGAAACGGATCAGCCCTCCGACCATGGATGTGTCCTATCCCGTGGACTTATTCGTTCGCAGGCCGGCTCAGGTCTGGAACATGCCTATAGAACGACCGTTTGGAAAGTGGTCGGTTCTCGGAGTTTTCAATTATACAAAGAAATCCGGTCAGGGACCTTCTACGTTCACCACCCAGTTGGATGCGGCAAAGGATCTCCGTTTAGATTCCGCCAAAGAATATATTGTTTATGAATTCTGGACGAAGAAACTTATCGGAACCTTTAAAGGAACATTCACAACACGACCGCTGAACCCTTACGATTGCGACATCTACAGCATCGTCGAGAAACAGGACCGGCCCGTGCTGATTTCAACCAGCAGGCACATCCGGCAGATGGCAGTTGATATCAAGAATCTCTCATATGATGTCCAAGAGCGGATACTCGAACGGAACTTCCCGCATGGTCGCCGGGGATCCGTACCAGTTGCGCATCTATGTCCCGGATGGTTTCAGCGTAAAGCGCGTTGAGTTAGCCGACGGCCTTACGGCTGAACTAAATATGGATGGTCACCTTCTCACAGTGGATTGCAAGTCTTCGACAGGGAAGGATGTAGAATGGAAAGTCTTCTTCTAAGATGCTATTGAACGATGTCCATTGGAAAGAATATTTCATCCTTTTTACGGTTCTTCTCTATTATTGTGAAGCCGTTTATAGACATTTGTAGTCTATTTTTGTTAATTGGATAGATTGTTTTTTCACAAAAAAATAATTCATCCCTTTGCTCTATGGAAAGTCGTTTTACAATAAGGAATTTAATTCATGAGAACATTATTCAGCATTCGCGCGTTTGTAAGTCTCTTCTTCATTCTAACGACCATATCGGCCGCACAATCAAATCAGCTCCAGACGTCAGTCAGACATAAAATAAAATTCAATAACGACTGGAGATTTATACTCGGAGATAAACCGGAGTCCAGGGATTCCAGTTATGACGACAGCGCGTGGCGTCGATTGAATCTTCCGCACGATTGGAGCATCGAAGGCGCATTCGATATGGCCGGCGGCGAATCGAACGGCTTCTTTCCTGTCGGAATCGGATGGTATAGAAAAACATTTACGCTTGGCGATTCGTTAAAAGGGAAAGAGGTTGTCGTCAATTTTGACGGCGTTTACATGAATAGTGAAGTATGGATAAACAATCATTTTCTGGGGAGATATCCGTACGGTTATTCGACATTTCAATATGATATGACCGATTTTCTAAAATTCGGAGAGAAGAAAAAAAACGTTATAGCAGTTCGCGTGGATAATTCGCAAGCCAATTCAACAAGATGGTACAGCGGCTCGGGCATTTACCGCAATGTTTATCTCATTATAACCAACTTTGTCCATTTTCATAATTATAACGGCATTTCTATAACCACACCCGTCGTAGAGAAAGACAAAGCTTCTATAAACGTTGACTATGATTTTCTAGTGAGTTTCTATTCCTCTGAAGATAAGGAAGAGTGGCAGAAGGATGTTTGGAATTCAAAACCGGTCACAAAAGCGATTACAATTCGTTCCATCGTTTACGATAAAGATGGAACCGAGATTTCAAGAACGGAATCTCAAAATAATTATACAAACTTTAATCCCGACTTTAAAGCGACACACAAACTTACCATCAATAAGCCAAACCGGTGGTCGCCCTATTCTCCGCTTTTGTATTATCTCAAAAGCCAATTAGAATGCGATGGAAGAATTCTCGACGATCAAGTGACTCCATTCGGCCTGAGGAAACTCGAGTTTATTCTAAACAAAGGAATGTTTGTCAATGGTGTTCCGACAAAATTAAAAGGCGCCTGTGTTCATGAAGACGGGGCTTCCTTCGGTTCTGCTTCACCTATGGAAATATGGCGTTACAGGCTGCTCAAACTGAAAAAGATGGGATGCAATGCAATCCGTCCGAGCCATCACCCGTTCAATCCGAAATTTTATGACCTGTGCGATTCGCTCGGTTTTTTTATTATGGATGAAGCGTTTGACGAATGGACGCGCGGATGGGAATGGAACTTTACTGAAAACACCACCGGGAAATCTATGAACGGTTATCATTTATATTTCAACCAGTGGTGGGAAACCGATCTTAAAGCGATGATTCATCGGGATCGCAATCATCCGTCGGTTGTTCTGTATTCCATTGGAAACGAGATACCGAACCAATTGAGCCCCGACGGCGCGCAGCTTGCAAAGAAGCTTGTCGAAGTCTGTCATCAGGAAGATCCCACCAGGCCGGTAACATCCGCCTGTGATCAAGCTTATTGGCATCCTGAAAATGGTTTTTTAGATGTGCTGGATATCGGCGGTTTCAATTATGTTGACCGTAAGAATAAAGAAAAAACTTATGCACCAGAAAAAGAGGTATGGCCGAACAAATTATTCGTCGGCAGCGAAACAAGCAACCAAATTTGGTACTGGATTGGCGTAAGAGATTTGGATTATGTGATTGGCGAGTTCCCCTGGACTGGCGTCGATTATCTTGGTGAAGCACGATATCCTACACGCGCCGCCGGTGCCGGATGGCTTGATCTTTCAGGGAATGAAAAAAGCGAATACTACCTGCGCAAAAGCTGTTATAGCGATGAACCGACCGTTCATATAGCCATTGATACGGCAGACAATAAGGCACCTGCCGTGGTATCGTCGTTCAGCGGCTCTTTCCAAATGGAATTGGGAAACGAAAGACACGCTTTCAGTATATGTATACACAAATTGCGATGAGGTGGAATTACTGCTCAACGGAAAATCGCTCGGCAAAAAGAGCGTCGACATGAATCTCTATAAATCACTCTGGAAAATTCAATTCCAACCCGGTACTATAAAAGCTATTGGTTATAGAAAGAATAAGAAAGTTGCCGAACATGTTCTTAAAACTGCTGGCGATGCATTCCAAATATCGGCAAAACCTCTCAAGACTAAATTAAAAGCAAACGGTGAGGATCTTGGTCTTATCGAAATTTCGATCCTGGATAAAGATGGGAACCATGTATTTGATGCCGATAACGATATAACAGTAAATGTCTCCGGCGAAGGAGAATTTGCAGGACTTGACAACGGCGAAACAGACTACACGGGTTTGTTTAAAACAAATGTTCGCAAGGCGTTTCACGGTAAATTGCTTGCAACAGTTCGTTCATCAAATAAAACCGGTAAGATCGGAATACGTGTTATATCTCCCATTTGCAGAGTGCCGAATTAAGCATTGTGACGGAATAATTATTCGCATTTTACAGAAGTTTCGTCGTCCGTTCTAAAGTCGGCTGCGTTGCAGCAGTGAGCGCGCATGCCCGCAACAATGAATTCCTGCAATGTCGAAATTGAGGAAAACACGGCCGCTGAGTTACGTTCTCCTGATCTCTCTATACCATTATATTAATTCTATTTGTCTTCCGACATAATCTCTCGATTATTTTATTTTTTCCAATCTGGCAGCCCATCCGCCGCCGGGCGCAAGTTGAATATTTAACTTGTCTCCCGATGAAATGTTGATCACTTCCTTTTTGTAATCCGTGCCGTCGCGGTCTGCATTGACGCCGTCTTTAAAAATCGTTGCTTGATATATTCCTGCTCCTCAGAAACGAAAAATCAAGCGTAAAATTTCGTGCATCCCAATCGGTCATGGCTCCCACATACCATGTATCTCCCTTTTTGCGGGCAACCGCTGCATACTCTCCTACTTTTCCATCTAACGGAACGGTTTCGTCGAATGTCGTCGGAACTTTGACGATAAAATCCGTGCACTCCTGCTCTCTCAAATATGCGGTCGGATTATCCGCCAGCATTTGAAGCGGAGCCTCAAACATAACATACATGGCCAATTGACTGCACCGGGTTCCCTGACTCATCGGATTATCGTTGATCGGCCGGAAATTCGCCTTATTGGCATTTCTCATTGCACCGGGAGTATAATCCATCGGACCGGCCATCATGCGTATATACGGAATGCTCACGATGTAGCGCGGCTGATCTTCAACAGCCCATTTATAATTTTCCAATCCTTTCACGCCTTCATAGCCCACGACATTCGGATACGTCCGCTGCAAGCCCGTGGGCTTAAATGCTCCATGGAAATCGACAAGCAAATGGTATTCTGCTGCTTTCTGAGCAATTTTATAGAGAGACTCCACTGCTACCTGATCGTCGCGGTCAATAAAATCGATCTTAAATCCTTTCAGACCCATTTTAGCATACAGGGGGAAAACCGTATCCATTTGTAACGTCGCCTGATACCATGATGCCCACGTGATAATGCCTACACCTTTTTGACGAGCATAATCTATAAGTTCCGGAAGATTAATTTTGGGAGACATTTTGGTCAGGTCCATTTCCAAAGCGCCTTCAATGATAGCATATTTCATTTTATTGGCGGCGGCAAAATCGATATAATACTTGCAGGTCGGCATGTTAAGACCGGCTTTAAAATCAACGTGTGAAATATTCCGCTCATTCCAATAATCCCATGCAACCTGACCCGGGGCTATCCACGACACATCGGTTATTCTCGGCGGTGAGGCCAGCTTTTGCACTATATCGTTATTGAGCAATTCCTTGTCGCTTTGACTGATAGCAATTGCACACCATGGGAAATTCCGCGTGCCGCTGGTCTTAGCAATGTAGTCCGCTCTTTTCGTCGGAATATAATTAATGCCTCCAAATCCACCCAACTCCGCTTCCAGCGGATACGGCGCATACACACCCATAAATCCTTTGCCTGTCTGATTGATATTCAGATACATTCCCGGATAATCTTCCAGATCCGCTTCCAGAATGACGACCTTTTTATTATTGCCGACATCGACCAGGGCCGGAAGGAATGCTAATGAATCTTTTAAAAATTGGGAAATATTGATTTCTCTGTAGAGGGCTTCAAAAGAAGAATTGAATATTTTCCCTCCTCTATAATCCCACATATATGGAAGAAAGGCTTTATCGTCGTCTGTGAAATTGAAGTTAGCTTCTTCGTTCTTGACGATGATCTCTCCGTCTTTCTTTGTAAAAAACCGGTACGCCACCGCGTCATTATACACCCTGAAGATGAGGCCGTAACCGCCTTTGCAATTGATTGTCAACTGATTGTAATTGTCGGGAATGACTGCTTTTATATAATTTATGGCATCGAACTTAGTATTTATATTTTCCGTGCTGGTGGATTTGATGATTGCATTATCACCGAGTACTTCACCACCTTCCAAAATCATAGAAAGTGCGGAAGGCGCAATAATCTGCTGCCCATTGAGCTGTACAGACCATTCGAGTTTCGCGCCCGCTTCAACCTTTAATATCACAGCGCCGTCCGGCGACTTCACCTCGAAGTCTTTATTCTTTGCGGCAAGTATTGATGAGCCCAGAAGAAATACAACAATGAGTCCGGCCAGAATATTTTTCGGCATATTGAAAATACGAATTGCCCGATATGCGTTTTGGGAATTTGCCATATTGACCTCCGATGAGATTATCTGTGCATTAATTTGAATGAACGTATGATTCATAAATCGCTCCAAACTATATCAATTCATTTCAACTCCGAGGAAAAAAGTATTTTGATAAATTATCGCTCCTGCCTATTTAAGCTTTCACATTTTCATTCTGCTATATCAGATACGCATTTATCGCGCAACCAGCGTGGTATGCAATACTGCCGGTATGGCGCCGAAACTCGGTCCGCCCCAATCCGTCTCGTCGCCATTGCGAATGCGTAAAAGTTTGAACGTGCCGTTCTCGTACTGTCCCTCTTCAACTTTCAGGTATTGCCATGCTTTACCGGCATTGGCGCCGGCAGGCCGAAAAGTGAAGCGGCAGAGATTACCAATAAGTATAAATTCGTTCTCACCCAGCTGCACCACCATCGCTTTACCGATCGGCTTAGCATTAGCTTGCACTGTGCGTCCGCCTGTGGCGCTGAATGATATTACGGCTTGCCACATACCAAGGTCAATGGTCTGTTCGGCGTGATCCTCACGTTCCACAACTGCTTTGACATTTCCATCAAAACTCCAATTCGCCAGTTCCCTCATCATGGGACCGGCCATGGCGTATTCCTGTGCTAATGGTGCAAGTCGGGCCATGGTTTCTGCTTCTCCCTCACCCCGTCCATTGTCATCTATGCCAAATGGTGAAAATCCAATACCGCCGCGTGCGAGCACCTCATACATGTATCGCGCATATTCCCCGTTCGATCCTGTCTCCGGCACGAATAAAGGGTTATCGGGGCGATCGTACAATTCAATCACCTTCAGCGCTTGCTCACTTTCCGATAGATAGATGTCCGGAGCCAGCACATCTATAGCGGGTGCAGCTGCTTTCCAGATCGGGATTACATTATCCGTAGGACCGCCGCTTTCGTAGGTCGATGCCGGGGGATTAGTGAGCGGATCGCGTAACGCTGCATTGACATACAAAGGCAATGGATTCACCGCTTTGCCCGCTGCAGCAACATATCCTACGTAGCGGGCAACCGACCATGCATGAAAATATTCATCCGCATCTTTTCCGAATACTTCCTGCCAGGTTCCCCTTGAATTTAAAGGCCTTTTTAACTCCTTGAGAATCTCCGGCTTGAGAAGTTCTTCCGGCACATTGCCCTCAAAAAGTTTCTGAGCCGCTGCGGAATAATCCCGCACACTGTTCCATGATCCGGATTCGTTTTCCACCTGAACCATCAGAACCGTATGCTGCGGGTCGGCCTGCTTCAGATACCCCATGACCGCTGCAAACGCCTTTGCATCGGCTTCCATCGCGGCTTGTGTATGCGGCGAAGGAGAATCGACAGGTCGACCGTCCCGGCCTGTAATATTTGGATACTTCGCGGCATCGCGCTTCATCCATTCGGGCATATAATGATTGCTGCCGTTTTTCCAGGTGGCAAACCACAGAAGAACAAGATGTACCTTATGCTCGCGTCCTTGTTTTAACAGTGTATCGACAAGTGAAAAATCGAACTTCCCCGGCTGCGCCTCGATTTGTTCCCAGTAAATCGGAATTTCGAGAGTGTTGGCATGAATTGTTTTAACCGCCGACCATACTTGCGGCAGCATGCCGGGCCATCCGCTGGAGTTATGCGCCTGCCCTCCCAGCATGAAGAACGGCCGCCCGTCTACCAGAAGGGCATGACGTCCATTTTTCTCAATGATCTGCGGCATCGAACCATTGCCGTCCTGGCCCCGAGCAGACCAAACGTTTATGACAAGCATCTGGATAATGATAAGATGAAGGATGATCGTATATTTTTTCATGATTCATTCCTCTTAAAAAAATAATAGCATCGAATGTCTTTTTTTTCTTTTTCCCTGCTCCAAATCCGGGCATTGAGAGAAACTTTCATGGTGACTTCGTCACTGGTCAGAATATTATCTGGCTTGCCGGTCTGCTCTTGATCATTCAAACCTGTACACATTATATGTCCGAGGCTGCTGCAGCACTTCGAAAACCGTCGTCTCTCCGTTCACAGAGCCGTTCAATTCCCGGCCTGATATAATATCGAATAATTTTGCACCCGCTTTTTTAATCACAATGTTGTATCTTGCCGGATAGGGCTGATATGACTGGGCAATAAATGTGTTATTGTCGTATACGAACAGACATATTTGACTTGGACTGTCAAGATAAACCGGAATTTCCTCCATCATAACTCTTCTGATCTGGGAAAGTACTTCCTTGGGGAGATGGTACAGATCGTCGAAATTTTCAGGGATTGTTAGAACATATAATTTGCCTTTTTTCAATCCTCTGACTTGCATAAGCATGGAATAGCGGTTATTGCCTTTATAAATTGCCTGAATAATTTCCTCCGTAGTCACCAGTCCATAAGCCAATTCAGGAATAAGAATTTCAGTGTCGGAAAAATATATATTTGCAGGCTCTTCATCCATGAACCGCCGATACGTGAACTGGTTTACCAATGCTTTCCGGCCTGTGTACTCTACATCCAAAATTTTCTCGATCCCCTTTCCTTGTAACGCCTTAAGAAGTCCCGATGTTATGATGACCGTTTTGTCTTCGTTCAGATGTTTAACAATCTTCGCGACGATTTCAGTATCGAACTTCGCATGTTCGGTAAGAAATACTGTCCCGCGGTCATCAGGAAATTCCGGGTATAAATCCATCGGCACACCGACCATTCCGACGTAGTTGTGAAGATACATTTCGCCCGAAGAATGATAGGGTTTGTATGCAGCCACGCCGTACGGCTCCCCGAGTTTTCCAAGAAAAGCGTCTAATTTATCAAATGTATAGCCGGCGACCTCAGCAATGGGACTAAGCATTTTTGTTTTCCCATCGGTGGAATTTATTGTCTCGACCAAACTTCCGTAGCTCCAATGGATGATTGCCTTAGGTTTGGCAAACAACGTATTCTCAAGTTGTTCAGTATACCGGTTCAGCGTTTGACGGGCTCCGACATCAACCCAGCCGCCGCCAAACTTACCGGGCTTAATGTGTTCAAAGTAACGCATGATGCCATAGCTTTGATATTGTTGAAGGTACTGAACGGTATTTTCCGGATCCCTTGTTTCAGTGCCCGCCCAGATTTCATCAAAAACTTTGGGCTGCGATTCAAGGTTGTATCCTGAGAACTGATATTGCTCATACCAATTAGGCGGTTTGAAAATGAGATGGATTTTCGGATTGACACTCCGGGCATTCTTGACGACAAGATTCTCACCGACCTCCTTCATAACCTTCAGGCGATATTCTTCCCAGGTTAAGTTTCCTTTTGCCTTTTGACATAAATCGCACCGGCAGTTGAAAATGAACAGGTCGTCGAAAATAATTTCATCGAAAAGGGATGCAGTATACGCCACAATTTTCCGGAATTTTTCCCTGTCAGCGGGATTCGAGTAGCAGAACCCGTTGAGACGGTCGCCGGGAGGACCGGCGACAGACGCCATAATACCGCCTGACACCTTGACGCCTTTGGCGGCGAAGAAATTTTTGAGCTTCTTTACATTTGCTTCCGGCAGTATCTCATTATCCCTGTACGTCTCAACGTACACTTTTTCAACCTTGATGGAACGGGTAATTAAATTCCAGCTCTCTTCAAGCCATTGAGGATCGGCTATCATTTTTTGCTCGTCCTGAATACAGCAAAATATCTGGACATTGAAGTTCTGATAACCAGTTGTATCACCTTTTGCTTCCGTTTTTTCTTGCGCGTTAGCGAATATAACGAGCTGTGTAAGGATCATAACAGCTAAGACAGAGAATCTGATTCTTCTACCAAAATTTGCATGTTTTACGTGTGACATATTTTTCTCATGAAATGTTTTTTAGTAAGTACTATTAAAAACTATTTACACTGAAACACGATGTAGGAATGCGGTTTGATCGCAATGTCGAACGACTTTATTTCTTCTTTTTCCCTGCCCCATATCCGGGCATCTTGTGAAACTTTTCCTGCGACTTCCTCACCGGTCAGAATATTCTTGAGTTTGCCGGTTCCTTTATCGGTCAATATTTTGATGCCGACGTTCTCCGGCAGGAAAGATTCCACTATGAACGTATTATTATCATAGACATACAGTGCAACCTGCGCCGGACCTTCAATACGGACTTTGATGTCCTGGGATAGCACAGTTCTAATCCTGTTCAAAACTTCGGGCGGCAGGTTGTACAGGTCGCCGAAATTATCCGGAATGGTAAGCACAAAAAGTGACCCGTTTGCATAGCGCGCCTGATGGAGAAGCGGATAGCCGCTTCCCGATGCCTGGCAGGATATATCTTCCCATGAATCGTTCGTGAGATACTTTATCTGAGGAAACAATATTTCTTCATTCGACAGACAGCTCTTTTGCCAGCCGACGACAAATTCTTTGGTCAATACCTTTTTATCAGTGTACTCGAGTTCTACAATATCTTCGATACCTTTGCCCTGTAATGCTTTGAGCAAGCCCGATGTTATCATGACGTTTTTGCCGGTGATTAACTGATCTTTAATTTTATTGACAAGAAGAGGATCGAACTTTGCCTCTTCCGTCAGGAGAATCATTTTTTCATCGGCAGGAAATACGGGCACGATATCCATCGGAATTCCTGCCATACCGAGATAATTCTGAAGAAAATCTTCGCCCAGCGATTGGTACGGTTTATAGCTTTTCACACCTATCGGGTTCCCCAATTTTCCGATTACGGAGTCAACGTGTTCGAAAGTATATCCCGCGGCGCGCGCGATTGTCGTCGGCGTGATCATTTTACCGTTTTCAAGCCGGACAGGCTTCATCATTTCATCGAAGTCAAAGCTCGTTTGTGTTCCCTGCCATTGGGCACGGTCAGCCGAACCGAGAGGCCGCTGCAACTGACGGAAATCGAAAAGTGTAATTTCTGGAGCTTTGGCAAAAAGCGTCATCCAGAGCTGTTCCGCATAACGATCCATATATGACACACCGCCGGGATCCACCCATCCGCCGCCGTTGCCGCCCGGTTTGATGTTCTCGAAATAACGATAGATGAGATAACTTTCATACTGCTGAAGATGCTGTCCGCTGTGGACAGGGTCGCGTGTTTCCGTTCCCGTATAAATTCCGTCGAACAATTTCGGCTCTGCCTCCAGATTAAATCCCAATCCCTGAAAATGCTCGTACCAGTTCGGGAATTTAATAACTATTTTAACTTTGGGATTTATTGCCCTGGCGGGTTTGATCACCAATTCTTCCGCAGCTTCTTTCATGAGTTTCAGACGGTATTGAGTCCAGGATAAATTGCCTTTGGCCTTGATGCATAATTCGCATTTGCAATTTGTGAAGAAAAAATCGTCAAGAATTATTTCATCAAAATGCTTTGCCGTATATTCTGCGATTTCCTTTACTCTTTTCCGGTGCTCTGGATTTGTGTAGCAAAATGTCTCGTAGCGGTTGCCTTCGTTTATCGTAAATGTTATTCCACCCGCGACTTTGATGCCCTGTGCTTTAAAATATTTTTTGGCCGATTCAATCGTTTTCTCGTCAACGAGTATCCGGTCGCGGTGCGTTTCGAGATAGATTTTATCGATTTTGAGCTGTTGAGACATTTCAGCCCATATCGGTTCCAGCCATTGCAGGCTGTCCATTTTTTGTACTTCATAAGCGCGGGCATAGACGGCAACTTCAAAGTTTTTATATGCATTTCCCGCAATGATCGGTGCGGCCGCGCAGGGAAGAAGTGCTATGAAAAGTGCAAGTTGTTTTGTTGTCGTCAATAATTTAATTTTTTTCATGGGGTACCAGTAGGTAAATGTGCTGTTATTTTACATTCAATTTATACATGGGGATGACTTTTTCCGAAAAATCAGCGGGACTCGGGATTTCACCTTTGGGTGATTTTATAAGAAGATTATCGAACCATACAATATTTTTCGTCTTATCTTTGCTGCCAGTCACAAGCCCCGCCATACCTTCTGAAAACGTGGAGTCAACGGCAGAGAGAACCTGAATTTTGTCTACAAAACCTTCTATAGCAGAACCTGAAAAACTAAGCATAAGAGTGTGCCATTGATCCGCCGCAATATTGGAAATTTTTCCTGATGCCAGGAGAGCGCCCAATTCATTTTTATCATTCTGTTGAGAAACGTACAAAGAGCATGTTCCATCAGAAGAGAGTGTCATATAATAACAATTCGGTTTGCATCCATAGCCGGTTCCTGTGCCGTTCACACGGCCCATAACACCGGCCCAGCCGCCGTTGCTCACGCATACATCGGCTGCGATTTCATAATCTTTCCAGTTCCGATCTCCTATTATTGTATAGGGCATCCACTCGGGAGCCCAGCTTTGACATCCTGCTTCAATAACCTGGCGTAAACATTTACCTTTATTGTCAGGGCGTTCTGCAATTTCAAATATTCCGGCAATGTCCGCAGTGTAATGCGGCAAATATCCCCAGTCTGCCGGGTTTTTATATTCTTCGAATGTTTCATAATAGGGAAATGGAAATGGTTTGGAAACTGGTACATCCGCAAATGAACCCTTCTGCTGCCCTTCAGTTGTGGAAATGGAGTATATAGATTCGGGTTCCAAAGTGATATTAAAGGCGCCGTTGACCGGAGTGATATTGTTCAGCCTGACGAACTGCTCCTGTGCGTTGCTTCGCCATACGCAGAGTTTGCCTGCGGATAGACCTCCGCTGACTTTAAATGAAATTTTCTGACTTCCTTTAGCATTTTTTGTTTCGGCAATAATACTGTAATCAGACCCCGGTGATTTCAATGTAACATACGTTCCTCCATTGGAAAATTTTCCGCATGCCCCGCTTACATACTGCCACCCGACCTTGCTGAACTGACCGTAATGAGCGTAGCCCCACAGCACCGGCCGCGTATAATAATTTCCGCTCCATGGTTCCCGTGCAACCATAATTGCCGGATCTTCCGGAAACGGCTCTATACCGTATGTGGAAGCAACAAGATACCAATTCACAATCATGGTGACGCCGCTTTCAATAAAATTTTTGTTGAACGACTCCACCATGCTGATTTCGCAGTCAAAGCCTTTTTTATAAATATGCTCTTCGGAATTCCAAATTGGTTTTTTCAGGTCTTCACTTAACTTTATAATTTCCGCTAAAGCAGGCATTTCATACATCGTATGAGCGCTCATAATGCTCACGGCAGCCCTTAAGACAGAATCGGTTTTCATATCCTTGCACCAGTCGAATTTTTCTTTTCCCCAATTGTCAAAACCTTGAATTTTGACATCGGAAATACCGTTGCTGTTCAGCGTTACCCTGAATTTTTTGACAAAATCTTCGTTCACGCCTTTTTCATTGCGGCACCCGATGGCATCCAATTTGATTCCATAGACATTTTTCAATCCGTTGATCCATTTAGCATAATAATCGCACATGTCCTGAGACCAGAAATTTCCGCCGCCTATCCATTTGGGACATCCCCAGGCATTCGCGTCCAATGTGATCGAAGGATTTCTTTTTTTGGCCTCGCTCATGATCCACCATTCGTAACCCCTGCGGTAATTTTCGTCGTCTCGTGAGTGCATGTGACTCGGTTCCGATCCTTGTGTGGAATTACCGTCGCCGGGAACTTCCACCAGCAAGGCCGATATTGAGGCGCCAAAATTCGGTTTGAACAATAAATCCAAAACCTGGCTTCGCTGCGGTTCCGGATAATCTTTTAATAAGACCGATGTAGCTCCACCGCCGCTCACAGCGCCGATTCCATCGAATCGCTTGCCGCCGGCAGTTCCGTCGATGTTAATTGTTTGACCCTGAAGCATCACGACATGCAGGTTCAATAGAAGGCAACATAATACAAGAGGTAAGAATGTCCTTGTCCGTGAAGAATTAAATATATATCTATGCATTTTAGTATTCAACTCCTTCGTGCCTACTCTGTGACGACTGATGGGCGTAGAGCAGCATGTTGAGTGTTAATTTTTATTTCCGCCGGCTGCAGTCCTGCTGCAGAAGCTTTTAATATCAGTTCACCCGGCTGCTTCGCCGATTGCACTATCACCTGAGCCAGACCATTGAAAACGCTTCGATTCCATTGGGCTGCAGGGGAAATTGTCTGCACTAAACCCGGATCCGTATTCGGTTCATCCCATTGCTGCTTTTTCCTGAACCGCTGTCCCGTGACCGCATATTTATTTTTGCCTGATTTAATTATTTTATGATCGAGCCGGTAGGCCTGGTTCGGAGCATCGCGTTTGATATTGGATGCGAGCAAATGCCCGTTGACATAAATCGACTGGTTCTCAACGATGCTTTTTGTAAACAGATTGACTTCGGTTTCATCTGTAAGATCGGTTATTTCAAACGTTCCTCGTATGACAAGGAGCGTGTCGACATAAGTGCGCCAATCGTCGCTTCGCAAACTTCGTAATGCCGGCTTCCATGTCGAGTCGTTGAATCCGGCAGCAGTTTCAGGACGATCTTTGAGATTGTCTACAGCCCGCTCTTTGAGGTTCTCAATTTTTGAAGTCTTGACGATATTAAAGAATCTGTCGGCTTCATGGCACGAAGGGTCGCCGTTGCCCACACCGATAATTTTTCCCGGTCCATCCAGTGTAAAATTGATTTTGCTGCTGTCCTGGGCAGCAAGTATGCCATTGAGTATCCGCAGTCTGCACGGTAATAACCGAAACATCTTCGCCGTCAGCGTTTATCAGAGTGCGGTCGGGAATCAATTGAATAGCGGAGGCATTTCCGGACGAATCGATTTTAGTTTCCAGAATTTCTTTATTTGCCTTCGAACCGCGGGCGGACAAAACACCGGGCCGGGACTGAACCATCCATTCCAAATGACCGTTTTCCGGCATCTCTTTTTTGCCAAGACTCGTATTATTGAGGAACAGTTCAACCTCATCGCAATTGCTGTAGACGGTTACTTTAGTTTCCTGACCATTATGACCTTTCCAATTCCAGTCGGGAACAATGTGCAGTAAGGGGTCTTTACCCCACCAGGATTTCAGGTAATAAAAAATGTCTTTGGGAAAACCGCACAAATCAAGAATTCCGTACTGCGAGCTGATGGCAGGCCAATCGTACGGATTCATTTCCCCGCGATAATCGAAACCCGTCCAGTAGAAAAGTCCGCATAAAAAAGGACGTGCAGAATAAAACTTCCAGCCGACTTCGGTACCATCGTTTTCGCGATTTATAGGAGCCATGTGAGCTTTTGAATCGTCCGACACGTAAATGCCCCGTGTGCCGCCGGTATTGCCTTCTTCCGAACCGATTCCCGACTGCCATGGAAATTTTTTATGGTGTTCGTCGATGTCGCCCTGAAGAATATAGTTGTATCCCATTACCTGCAGAACCATTCCGGTACCATTATCCCATCCGCCGCTTATTGCTGCAGTGATTGCACGCGATGAATCGAGACGCTGAGCAAAAGCCTGCATCGTGGTTCCTACACGCGCACCTTTTATGTGGCTTTCAATTCCCCATTCTTCATTTCCGAGCGACCATAGAACTACGCTTGGATGATTCCGGTCGCGCTTCATAAATCGTTCCAAACAATCAAAATGTTCCTGATTAATTCCCATCAGCCGGTTTTCATCAAGAACAAGCATGCCCAGGCGGTCGCAAGCATCCAGCAATTCCGGCGCCGGCGGGTTATGAGCAGTCCGTATGCCGTTGCTGCCCATCTCCTTTAATCGTTTGACGCGGAATTCCTGTAAAGCGTCAGGTAAGGCAATTCCGACTCCGGCATGATCCTGATGGTCGGCCGTGCCCTTTATTTTCAGATTCTTTCCGTTCAGGAAAAAGCCTTCGTTCGGATCGAAGCGGACGGTACGGATCCCGAAAATTGGTTTCGTACGTATCCACTGTTTTTCCGCCGGAACGAATGACCGTTTTTAATTTATGGAGGTACGGCGTTTCTATCGACCATAGTTTTGGATGAGCGATTTTGAATTGACTGACATATTCTTCCTGATCTCCTGATTTAAGAGATACGCTCTTTTTAGAACCGGATGCTATCGTTTTGCCTGTTGAATCGACTATGTTTTCTTCAATATTGAAAATCGAATTTCCTCTCGATTCATTTTTTACCGTGGTCCGGATTTTTATAATTGCAGCGTTCTTTTCCAAGACGGTCGTAACAAAAGTTCCGTCTTTGACAACATGCAGAGGAGAAACTTTTGTAAGCCAGACGTGTCTGTAGATGCCGGCTCCCTCATAGAACCAGCCTTCTTCCATCGTAGCATCGACACGTACGGCTATAACATTATCGCCTCCGTAATTGAGATAATCGGAAATGTCATAACTGAAACCGTTGTAGCCGCTGTGTTCGGTGCCAAGATAAAAACCATTGACCCAAACGATTGAATTGCGGAATACTCCGTCGAATTCCACATAGATACGCCTGCCCAGGTCGGATTCCGGGATGGAAAAACTTTTGCGGTACCAGCCTATGCTGTTTTCAGGAAAATTGCGTCCTATTGCTTTATAACCATGGCTGTAGCCGCCGCGATTGTCGAAGGGAAGTTCAACGCACCAATCGTGCGGCAGGTCGAGTTTCCGCCAGCCGCGGTCGTCAAAATCTTTCGCTGCTGCACCATCGCCGTATCCCGTCTTTGCAAAGTACGAGAAGTAACCGCTGCCGTTGTCGAAATCCTTTTTTGTATCGTAAGCATGTCCGAGAGCAAAACGCCAGCCGAAATCCATCAGTAACTTTTCCCGCACCGGAGACTGTGCAGGAGTTTGTGCCTGCATTGAACGGACCGTTAAAAACATCAGCAGCAGCATCGAAAACTTCATAAACGGTTTCATTGTTTTAATCCTCATCAAGTTTTTATTCCTTTGCAGCATATTGCAATCCGTAATTTCATTCTGTCGATTCTGCGAAGTTTCAATTCAAGCTTATTGTCAACAATTCAATAAAATAATTGTACGCTCATAATGATCCATGCTATTTCCTGGGAGTCAATTTATAAAAGAGCACATCATGACTGTCGATATTTACATCTAAGTTTTTGGAAGTGGTTCCGATGATTTGATTCTTCCAGATGTCCTTGATTTCGAACTCGCCTTTAAGAAATGTAAAATGTTTCCAGTTGATTCGCTGTGTATACGGCTGGTCGCCTGTATTATGCCAGCAAACGGCCCAACAACCGTCCGAAAGTTCTTTGACATAAATAAGTTTGCTTAGATGATCCATATAAAGATATGCCTGCTTGCCGAGTTTATCCTGATCGACAGAAATGGCATCCCTGTTTGTCAGGATATTCAGTACTTCCGGAGACATTTTCCGAAGATCATTTCCCGCCATCAAGGGAGCGGCGAGCATACACCATAAACTAAAATGAGACCGCGATTCGGCGAGCGAGAGTCCGGGATTGCCCACTTCCAGCATATCCGGATCGTTCCAGTGATCCGGCCGGCATATTTTTCGAGGCCGTCCTGAAGTTTCAAGACAAACCGCATTCCCAGATCGTATTCACCCTGGCAGTTATAACAATCCGTAATATCGCCGGTCGTGCGCCAGAAATGGGCAATATCTTTGCCCCACTCCCATGGCTTTGTGCCTCCCCATTCGCACAGACTGTAAACAACAGGCCTTTTGGCGGCATAGAGAGCATCGCCCATGGTTTTGTATGTTTCATGTGCATCGGCAGTACCATGATCGCACCAGTCGTATTTCAGATAATCGACTCCCCATGAAGCATACAGCCGCGCATCCTGATATTCATGTCCCCTGCCTCCGGGAAAACCGTTGCATGTCGTGTTTCCTGCACAGTTGTGAATTCCGAATTTCAATCCTTTGGAATGAATATAGTCTGCAAGTGCTTTCATTCCATGCGGAAATTTATTCGGATCGGGGACTAAATTACCGGAACTGTCGCGGCTCAAAGCTTCCCAGCCGTCATCGACCACAACATATTCATAACCGGCGTCTTTCATGCCGCTGCTGACCATAATGTCTGCTATTTGCTTAACCATATCCTCGTGAATATTAACGGCAAAAGTATTCCAGCTATTCCATCCCATTGGCGGTGTCAGCGCAAGCCCTTCAAATTTCTGCGCATAGATTGAACTCGAAAATAAAAGTACGAACAGAAGAGTCGTTTTTTTCATCGATCGTTTCCTTTTTTTGAAAATGTTTTTCTCAACATGAGTATTCCCAGTTTCAGCAAATACAATTGATACAACGTTTTAACGAACCGGAACGAGTCGTACGGCGCAGCCACCGCCCTGTGTCAGTTTCAGATTCAAAACCGTCTGAGCATTCACCCGGCGTTTATCGACAATGGAGTTTTTCGGTTCCACATCTGCGTTTGGTCCATCGGCGTAAATTTCCGCATCATCAGTCCCCCTCGCCAAAAAATTCAGCGGCACATTGAGTTCGCGTGCATCCCAATTCGTAATGCTGCCGATGAACCACTCGTTTCCTTTGCGCCGTGCGATGGTGATATACTCCGGCGGAATACCGTTGAAACACGGGTCTCATCCCAGCTTGCCGGAACTGCCTTAAGAAACTCGAGTTCCTTCTGTCCGTCGTACATTGCGGGAGAATCCGAGACTATCTGCAATTCGCTTTCGAATATTACAAAAAGTGCGGTTTGATGAGCGCGCGTGCCCATTACCATAAGCGCAGTGTTGCGCGGCACAAAGTTCTCCGGAGTTACGTTGTCAAACCCGCCGGGAGTATAATCCATCGGTCCGGCCAGCATGCGTGTGAAAGCGAGCATGACATTATGCAGGGGAGTTATCCGAGCGCTCCATCTGTTGTATTCCGCACCCATGACTCCTTCCCGCGTTAAAACATTTGGAAAAGTGCGCCGCATTCCATCAGGCTTGAATGCCCCGTGGAAGTCCAGCATAAGATGATGTTCGGCGGCTTTCATAGCAGTCATACGGTACCAATTGACCATCCATTGGTCGGACCGGTCTAAGAAATCTATTTTCACGCCTGCGATGCCCCATTTTTCGAATTGTGAAAAAGCGGCATCCATCTGGTCGTTCACGTCCCGGAAATGAACCCAGAGCCAGATGCGAATATTCTTCGACCTGGCGTACTCGACCATCATGGGAATATCAAGAGCCGGGACAGACTTGGTGAGATCCATTGGGCCGCGGAAGGAATATCCGATCAGACCCGCCGGTGCAGGTTTGATTACTGAAGACCATCCGCCGTCGATTAACATATACTCAAATTTATTCTGCGCGCAGAAATCGATACAATATTTAACGGTTTCGTTATTCTTGCCGTTATTCTCGCCTGGATTCTTCACGCCTTTTTGCTGGCTGCCGTTCCACCAGTCCCAAGAGGTTTTACCGGGCTTAATACAGGATGTCTCTCCGATGGCGCTGGGTGAATTTAAATTGACAACCATATTCGATTCCACCAGACGCCCGGGACTGTCCGCAATCATCAGCACACGCCATCCTGATTTCACCGGGCACTGCGCTATAACCGATACCTTTGACGCATCTATTTTAGGATCGAAAGACGGCGCAACATCCGCACTTGTATTTATATTTTCAACGCGCGGCGCCAGCCGGGCAGCAATCGTCCGGCCGTCCGAAGCAGTCACATACAGGTTGGAATAATTTTCGATGTCGGCTTCTGTTAAACCGACCCACGCGATTCCGGGCACGTTCACGAGAAGCGGAAGATTGACCAGATACTCCGGATGCAGACTGCTGATGGTCAGTTCGTGATAATCGTCCTCATTGCTGGTTTGAAAGCCGCGTGAGATGAGAGGAAAAGTGTTTGCATCCTTAGAGAAGCAGAACTGCGTGGACTCGTTCAGGATGCGTAGTTCTTTTACAGCAGCTTGATCGGGAACAATATAGCGGAAGGCTACGCCATCATCGTAAGCGCGGGCTTCTATGTGAGACTTCGGGCATTCGGCGCCTTTTCAACAGTCTTTTCTGTCACGGCATTAAAGTGATTGCGTATAGGATTTGCCTTGCCCTGCACCGACGTCCATGTCTCGTCCTGACTGTAAGCCTTCGACGACTCTATCCGAACCGACGAACCCGAGTGTTGGAGAACTTCCATTATAAGCCCGAGGTTCGACCACTGGATGAGAGGCCGGCCATGAAAAGTCACGCGGTATGATAGTTGACCGCCTTCCATCTGCCTGGATGAATCCCGCAAGATCGCAATAGAAATCTCGATTGACGCGTCCGGCGATTTGAGCAATATCGGATTAGTCGGATTAAGTTTGTCCTGCGGCTATGTGCACGACCGCCAGAAGGAATACAAGAATTTTTATAATTCTAAATTTGCTGATCGTGATTCCTCCTCGCTCTCTGCTCTCTGCGCTCCGCTCTTTCGCTCTCGCTCCGCCCTCTGCGCATGCTCTCTGTTTTTTCTATGGCTTCGGATATCCGACCGAATGCGCCAATAGAATCCTCTGATCCGGTTTCAGTTTGAGTTTGGATACTAAAACATCGCGATTGACCGATCCTCTCGCGCCCGTAACCAGACCTTCCGAGGTACAATATAAATATGTATTTTGAGATATATAACCGCAGTCGATGTTTGCCGTTCTTAACTTTCCTTCTTCTGAATTTTCACCTCTTTTTGTTAAATCGGCTATAAAGATCAACTGGACCGGCGCATCGGCAAACCGCTGGTCGGATGCCTGACTGCGGAGATCTTCCGGTGTGACTTGAATGAGCTTATGATTCTGAGCGTCATATATATAAGCGCCGTTTTTTAGAAGCACATAAATATCGATTTCCTGTTTGTTACTTGCAGACGGCGCTGTCCTTTTACCGTCCGGGCGGTTGACTCCGAATGATGCCCAGAGCAAATTCGACAACTGCTGCATTGAAATCTCTTTTGTATCAAAAGCGCGGACGGTAGCTCTTTTCGCCAGCGCTTCCATAAGGGGCATCCCTCCGGTTTTTTGCGGGGCCGGAAGTTCAAGATTTTGACTAAAAAGGTAGTGAGAGGCAAAGAGAAGGATGCACAGAATAAAGACTTTTTTCATTTCTACTCCAGATTGTGACTTCGGCAAATATTTTTATTCCCGATGAGGAACATGACAAACAGGAATGTTTGTCCTACCGCAATTTATTCTTTTGGGACAACCTCGATGATTTATATTTTCCTAATAGTATCTCGTAAATCTTATTTTACTTTTTCAATTCTGGCAGCCCATCCGCCGCCGGGCGCAAGTTGAATATTTAACTTGTCTCCCGATGAAATGTTGATCACTTCCTTTTTGTAATCCGTGCCGTCGCGGTCTGCATTGACGCCGTCTTTAAAAATCGTTGCTTGATAAACTCCTGCTCCAAGAAACGAAAAATCAAGCGTAAGATTTCGTGCATCCCAATCGGTCATGGCTCCCACATACCATGTATCTCCCTTTTTGCGCGCAACCGCTGCGTATTCTCCTACTTTTCCATCCAACGGAACGGTTTCGTCGAATGTCGTCGGAACTTTGACGATAAAATCCGTGCACTCCTGCTCTCTCATATATGCGGTCGGATTATCCGCCAGCATTTGAAGCGGAGCCTCAAACATAACATACATGGCCAATTGACTGCACCGTGTTCCCTGACTCATCGGATTATCGTTGATCGGCCTGAAATTCGCCTTATTGGCATTTCTCATCGCACCGGGAGTATAATCCATCGGGCCGGCCATCATGCGAATGTAAGGAATGCTCACAATGTAGCGCGGCTGATCTTCAACAGCCCATTTATAATTTTCTAATCCTTTCACGCCTTCATAGCCCATGACATTCGGATACGTCCGCTGCAAACCGGTGGGCTTAAATGCTCCATGGTAATCGACAAGCAAACGATACTCGGATGCTTTCTTTGCAATTTTATAAAGTGAGGCTACTGCTACCTGATCGTCACGGTCTATAAAATCGATCTTAAATCCTTTCACGCCCATTTTAGCATACAGGGGAAAAACCGTATCCATCTGCTGCGTAACAGCATACCATGAGGCCCAGATAATCACGCCTACGTCTTTTTGACGGCCATAATCTATGATTTCCTGAAGATTAATTTCGGGTATTATTTTGGTAAGGTCCAACATTGGCGACCAACCGCCGTCGATAATGATGTACTTAATTTTATTGGCAGCGGCAAAATCGATATAATATTTATAGGTCGGCGTGTTCATGCCGGCCTTAAAATCGACGTGAGAAATATTCCGGTCGTTCCACCAATCCCATGCAACCTGACCCGGCTCTATCCACGATACATCGGCTATTCTCGGCGGCGAGGCCAGCTTTTGCACGATATCGTTATTGAGCAATTCCTTGTCGCTTTGACTGATAGCAATTGCACGCCATGGGAAATTCCGCGTGCCGCTGGTCTTAGCAATGTAGTCCGCTCTTTTCGTCGGAATATAATTAATGCCTCCATATCCGCCTAACTCAGCTTCCAGCGGATACGGCGCATACACGCCCATAAATCCTTTGCCTGTCTGATTGATATTCAGATACATACCCGGATAATCTTCCAGATCTGCTTCCAGAATGACGACCTTTTTATTATTGCCGACATCGACCAGCGCCGGAAGGAACGCTAATGAATCTTTTAAAAACTGGGAAATATTGATTTCCCTGTAGAGGGCTTCAAAAGAAGAATTGAATATTTTCCCTCCTCTATAATCCCACATATATGGAAGAAAGGCTTTATCGTCGTCTGTGAAATTGAAGTTGGCTTCTTCGTTCTTGACGATGATCTCTCCGTCTTTCTTTGTAAAAAACCGGTACGCCACGGCGTCATTATACACCCTGAAGATGAGACCATAACCGCCTTTGCAATTGATTGTCAACTGATTGCAATTGTCGGGAATGACTTCGTTTATATAATTCAAGGCATCAAACTTAGTATTTATATTTTCCGTGCTGGTGGATTTGATTATTGCATTATCACCGAGCACTTCGCCTCCTTCCAAAATCATAGAAATTGCGGAAGGCGCAATAATCTGCTGCCCATTGTGCTGTACAGACCATTCGAGTTTCGCGCCCGCTTCAACCTTCAAAATCACAGCGCCGTCCGGCGACTTCACCTCGAAGTCTTTTTTCTTTGCGGCAAGTATTGATGAACCCAGAAGAAATACAACAATGAGTCCGGCCAGTATATTTCTCGATATTTTGAGAATGAGCGCTGTATTATATAATTTTTTTGAAATTTTCATATTTCCATACCCTTAATCTTTATTTATATATTGGTCCGCTTTTAATTTACATCAAATCAGAATTCCGTATTGTTTTTACTGAATTTTAAAAAGTTCAACGCCTTTGCCGTTCGGACTGAGGTTCCGGCTGTACTCCTTTTTTTTCTGAATTATTCCAATGCTCATGGACACCGAGACTTGAAAGTCTCACTCCATCGGGTTTGTACACTGTTCCGGAAGGAGGATCATTGGCCAATGCGGCTTCGTGCATATACGTATCGGTCGGCGCTCCGCTGCCTCTGGCTAATCTCTCGCCGAATTCAGATCGTAAAAAGTCGTAACCGACTCCATCAATCGCCACCGGATCCTGGGACATAAAAATACTCGACAGCCACTGGCCTTTGAATAAATTATTCCATGCCGCAAACTCTTTGTTGACAACGTCATTGACATCGCGGATACCGTACGAGACCGTCCATAATGAAAAGAATTGTTTTGCCGCCGAGATACTTCGAGCCGATCAGGTCGACAAAAGGATGATAAACTCCCGGATTGTACCACGGATGATCCTGTGCATTGATGGAGCCGTAATGGTTTTTTGCGGTCAGACTGACGCCCATGGAAATATGCCCTTTTACCAAAGACATATTAATTAAATAGTCGGCTTCAAATACTTTTTGGGGAATGGAAGTGCCGCATTTTGTTTCACCGGAATAATGAAGAATATTTTCACGCCAGACGACCGGCAGCCGGCCGTTCTCATTGTTTCCCTTGGAATCCATCCACAACACTCCGGGAAATTCCTGATGACACGGCTTATAAATGCGGTCGGGAATAACCCGGATTGCTTCATAAAACATGATTTTATTCTGCGGGACTCCGGCATGATTGACCAATTGCCGTATCAGCGCAAGAACAGTTTGTTTGGAAGCGTCGATCTGATTATCAACATCAGAATATCCTTCGTATGCATTATTACAATTGATTTTTACAGCAATCATTTCTCCGGATTGATAGCCTTTTGCGCCTTTGTTGTGGTTCGAATTATAATATGAAAATATTTTCTTCCAGGCATCATCGTCATTGGAAGCGCCGCTGAGGCTGCAAATGCTTTTTGACATCATGGCATCCACAACCTCCTGTTTTGTCGAATTGTCATCCCACCAGTGTCCCGTCACGCCGTCATAAGGTGTAGCCGAAGTATCGCGGCACCAAACGACCCTGCCGGGAAAAATCCCTTTTCCTACGCCGATCGGGCTGTTTGCAGAATCTTTCGGCACCCATACCTTAGGCGCGGGTTTAGACGAGTCGGCAGCACCGTCATCGGCTCTGAGCCCGTGATTGATAAACAGCACAACGTTCAAGAGAACCGTAAGGACTATGGATTTGCAAAATAAAATTCTTGAATTCTTCATTTGATTTTCCTGATTATGATTATTAAATCTTTTAATTTCTTCGGCGAAATAATGAAATGCACTTTCTCATGTGCCATTTGATAATTCGTTAATTGCGATATCGATTTTTTGTGACATCACCGATGGTGCCGATAATATTTTTAGAAATGATCCGCTATTTCAGTTCTTTCTCTTTTACTTTTTCAATTTTCTGATCTTCAATACCATTGCTCTGTATGATGCTGAAGTTCGCAACATTTTTCAGAACAACGGCATTTGAGCTTTCAGTCCGCTGAACCGTGACATTGCGCATATCGATACCGTCGACGTCATCGAATAAATAACCCGGACGCGCATCCGGTTCTGAAGTATTGAATTCAACATCGCTGATTTTAATATCTTTTGCATGGCGAACGAACAAACCATAAGCAGGAGCTGTACCGAACATTCCGGGTTCGGGATAATGATCTGCATTTTCAGGGACATCCCTTTCCGCCTGTTCTTTCGTTCCTCCTCCTTTATAATAAATCCGGATATTGCTTAAATGAATATCTTCAATCGGATTGCCGGGTAATCCGGAAATTGTGCATGCGTAAGCCGGATCTGCATTATCGATGAGAATGCCGCTTAATTTGATCCGCCGCAGCTTCCCGATAGGAACTCCCTGCGGTCCGCGCATTCTTGCACCAAGCCGGAGAAAAATCGGATCGTTCACGATGTCCCGCATCGTGATGTTGGTGATGGTTACATCCTCCAGAATTCCTCCGTCGACCGTTTCCAGCGCTATTCCTCTGCAGTAATCAAACACGCAATTTGAGATTGTTATATTTTTAAAACCCCCGTTGGATTCCGTGCCGAATTTAATCCGTCCGGTCGGATGGTAACCGTATTGGGGATTTTTCGAACGCTGATACGTTCCGTCCAGCAGCGTTCCTTCGTCATAACCGCTGAGCTGGCAATTTGTAACCGTAACATTTTCCGTCGCCCGTGCATAACCCAATGCGAATGTACTTTTCAAGCAAATTCCGTCATCATAAGGCGAGTTGACAAATAAATTAGACACACGTACGTTCCGGCAGCAATCGATATCGATGCCGTCTCTGTTGGTATCTATTTTAAGATTATCGACCGTCAGATTATCGACACCCGTGGCCAGAATAGCAAACCAGCCTCCATGAATAATTGTAACATCCCGCAAAATGACATTGCGGCAGCGGTACAGACTAATCGCTTTGTTCGCATCCTGCTTGGAACCCGGGACCCAGTCTTTATAGAGATTTTTCCCGTTTATCCAGCCGGCGCCTATTATAGAAACATTCTGAATGTCGCAGCCCCAGATAAGGCTATTTTTCCAGTGACTATGACCTAGATCCTGATATTGAGTGCTGATGCTTTCTTCCTCTGCATCGTAGCCATTTTCGGCGTTCACCGGAGCAGCAACGATCGTTGCACCCTGCTCAAGATACAAAGTGATATTGCTTTTCAAGCGAATGGACCCGCTCAAATAATTTCCTGCGGGCAGGTAAACGGTGCCGCCTCCGGCTTCTGATGCAGCATCGATAGCTGCATTGACGGCTTTGCTGTCGAGGTTTTTTCCATCGCCGATTGCTCCAAAATTTTTTACATTATAAAATGGAGCGGCATCATTTGCCGTACAAGGCATTGACGGAATGACCAATACTAATAAAAAGAGCATTAGACTTTATTGATTTTTTCATTTTTCGCAATATTTTAGATGATGCAAATGTTTATATAACAGGTCTTATTAAAAATAGTATTTAAAATATTCTTAAAGGGTCACGATCATTTCACTCTCCATGAGCCGGTAGTATCTATCGTTTCGAAGATAAAATAACCCATTGAAATCCTTTTCCATTGAACAACCGGCTCCCGGCGACCAAGGCTAAAAAAAACTACTCGCTTTCTATCTCTACAGATGCATCCGGCAGTCCCTGCGACTTAGCTGTCAATTTGATCTTACCGCTCTTTCCGGTTGTTTGTATAATTACTATGCAGCGGCCGAAACATGCCTCACGTTTTGGCAACTTGTAATTTTCCAGACTTGAGGCATCGCCATTATCAACGCCGATAATCCTGCCTTCGCCGCTTATATCAAAATTAATCAGGTTATTTGCTAAAAGCGACCTGTTGTTATTTTTATCACGCAGTTGAACTTCAATAATAGTAATATCCTGATTGTTAGCTTTGAGCTTTGCCGCATCTGGTGTAAGTATTATTTTTATCGGTTCGGAAACTTGCTTCAGCATAGCCGTCAACGTTTTGTTGTCCGATCCTTTCGCTTGAGCTTTAACTTCCCCTGTTTCATACGGTACATACCACCAGAGACAAGAGTTTGCAGGATCAAATATCTTTTTTCCCAAAGATTTTCCGTTAAGAAACAGTTCGACTTCGTTACAATTAGTAAAAGCCATAACCAAAACTGAATCCCCAACGGTATAATTCCAATGCTCGTTTTGATTGGATGTATTTAAAAAACCCGCCAGATTCGACATGGGATCTATGGATATGTTGTCTGAATTTTTCACTTTCCGCGATGTAAGATAAAGCATGGGTTTTTCCGACCACATTGCCTGTCGCCAGTAGTAGACGGGCTTTTCAGATGAGGTCAGGTCAAGCAATCCCGAAGTTGATGCGTGATTGGGAAAGGGACGGGCCTCGCCCATGTAATCAACACCGGTCCAGAGAAATTGTCCGCTTATGAAATCGTTGTTTTTGACGGCAAGCCAGGCAGAATAATTATGAGAGTTCTCGCTTCCAAATATAATTCGTTCAGGATACTGTTTATGATCTTTTTCGTAAGCCCATTCCGTATAGTTATATCCTGCAATATCCAATTCAGCGGGCAAGTTCAGTTTGTTTGAAATTGCGTTAATCGCTAATGCCATTGTCACAGGTCTCGATGTATCGATGCTTTTAACAATACCTGCTAATGTATGTGCGATATCAACCATTCTGTTGAAATCAGGTTTTCCCGTACTGTAGTCAGTTGCCGTTGGATCTGTATAGGGATCTTTGTTGTAGTCGAGTTCGTTGCCAATACTCCAGAGTATAATGCTGGGATGGTTTATATCCCGAATCACCATACCGGACAAATCTTTTTCGCTCCATCGTTCAAAATTATCTCCATATCCATCAAGTCCCGGTTTACCGAGGTTCCATCCTTTAATCCATTTGCATTTGTTGTATTCCCATTCATCGAATGCTTCGGCCAATACCATAAAGCCCATTTGGTCGCAGAGATCAAGAAATTCTGGTGCGACAGGATTATGACTGGTACGAATAGCATTGCAGCCGACGGCTTTAAGTTTTTCAAGCCTGATCTTCCATATCTTTTCCGGAACGGCAGCTCCAAGGCTACCTGCATCGTGATGAAGGCAAACACCCTTGAGTTTTGTATTTATCCCGTTAAGAAAGAATCCTTTATCAGGATCAAATTTAATTTTGCGAATGCCAAACGGCGTTTCATATTCGTCGATGACATTATTACCCGATATAAGTTTTGTTCTTACTTTATACAAGTAAGGATTTTCCGTATTCCATAAAACAGGTTTATGTATGCTGAATGCCTGATCAACTGAAGTTAAACTGTCTGATAGTTGAATTTCAGTTTCAGCCCGGTCAACCTCTTTTCCGTCTCTGTTAAGCAATGATGATTGTAGTTTTATTGTTTTATTGACTTTGTTATCATTGGCAACAATTGTTTTTACAGTTACTTTGGCTTTGGAGAATGTAACATCCGGAGTCAAAACTTGTGTACCCCATTGCGCCACATGTATATTTTCCGCAGCTGTAAGCCATACATGCCGATAGATACCGGAACCGCTATACCACCTCGTATCGGCATATTTCATGTGATCAACGCGCACCGCAATGACATTCTTCTTGCCAACTTTTATATAAGGAGTAATGTTATAGTAAAAGCTGGTATAACCATAAGGATGTTTGCCGATGTATTTGCCGTTGACCCAGACCTCACTGTTGCAATACACTCCGTCGAACTGAATAGTTATGGTCTTCCCCAGATAACTTTGAGGGACGTCGAAGCTTTTCCGGTACCAGCCGAATCCACCGGGAAGATAACCGGTACAACTGGCCAGGCTGCTATCAAAATCGGATTCAATACTCCAATCGTGCGGCAAATTAATTGAACGCCACGAGGCGTCGTCGAATAATGGATTTTTTGCAGCGTTTAAATCGCCTAAGTGAAATTTCCATCCAAGGTCAAACAATATTTTTTCCCTGCTGATTGATTGCGAGAGTGCAATGTTGAGCGTAATAATTAATAACAAAAGATTCAAAAATAGTTTTTTTGTTTTCATAATATTTAGTCCTTTTATCTCTCTCGATCAATAGCACCAAACGACTTACAGCCGATTAAACTTTATTGAATATCTCCAAAGCTCACATTTTCAGGCGCTGCGGGTTCATCCAGTATTTGGATCGTTGTAGCCGGGCCTAGGTTCGGATCTTTCCAGGAACTCAACACCCAGACCACTTTTTTGTCAGGCGTAATTTCAACGGCTTGAACCGGCGGATTGGATTTATCGATAGGCCCGTTCCATTCATTCGTCCAATTATTTATAAGTGTATTGCCGTTTGTCAGGCGCCATGCCTGTTGCAGTGAGCCGAGTGTAAAATCGCCGGCGTCACTTCTCGAGAACCGGACAACAGTTTCTCCGCGATGGTTGACCTCGCGAATATCCTGACGGTCGACGATCAGAACGTTGCCGTTTTTCAACGGGGCAGCCGACCACGGAACATCGGCTGGAAACGACCAGATTTCTTTTCCGTCTGAATTATACTCGCAAACTTTATTCATATCCATATGAGCGATGAGAAGCGTTCCCGCAGGCGTAATTCTCGCATGCCGGAATTGACCGTGCGTACTCTTGGGATTTGCAACCGGCACTTGAAATTGTTTTTTAATTTCGCCGGTGGCAATTTGAATGACCTTCACCATGGCCGGATCGCCGTTTTGAACAAAGAGAACATAATCTTTCCCGATAGGTATGGCAGTATGTATTTCGGTACCGGCCGGCGCATCATAATTCCACAAAATTTTCTTTTCCGGCGAAATGAGTTTTATTGAGAATTGATGAGCTATAAGCACATTGCCGTTCGAAAGTAAAACTGCATCGCTCACTTCGCCTTTGCCGTCAGGATCATCATAGAACCAGGCGATGCTGCCGTGTTTTACAATAAACACCTGCCGACGAGGCGATTCGCCGGCATAGAGAAAGTCATGCTCGGCCAGCCCTTTGCCGGGCAGAACTTCGGCCTTCACGGGTTCAGCAGTTTGAGTTTGAGCCGGCAGGAAAGAGACAATATGCGACACCAAGCACAGTACAGCGAAAACAATTTTTGGATTCATACTATTTTGAAATACTCCTTTTCGTAGTTTTATGACAGCCCGTTTTATCTTTGCAATTCACCGTTATCCGGATTTCCAGGTTCATCGAGCAGCTGAATATACGTGTCCGGTCCTAAATCGGGATTGTTCCACGATGACAGCGCCCAGACGACTTTTTTATCGGGAGTTACTTCAAACACCTGAACCGTACCTGCCCATTCTTCCGTCTTATTATTGCCTGCGCACCAATTGTTTATGATAGTATTTCCATTAGCAAGCCGGCCGGCTGTTTGACTATTATAGAGTTTAAACGGTACATCGGCCTGCGTAAGCTCCCAAACCGTTTCTCCGGCAGGACTAACCTCGCGGGTATAGCCGTTTCCATCTCCAGAAATGAGCGTGTTGCCATTGTGCAGCCGAATCGCCGCCCACGGCCATTTGGCAGAAACGGACCAGATTTCCTTTCCGTCCAAAGTAAACTCCGCTACTCTATTTTCCGCCATAAGCGGAACGATAATTGTGCCTTTGGGGGTTATACGCACATGCCGAAACTGCACGTGCGTATTTGGCGTCGTGGTTGGGATTATAATTTCTTTCAGGATTTTATTTTCAGCCGTATTGATGATCATCACCTTGGCCGGATTGCCGTTGAGTACCATCAAGACGCTGTCTTTTCCAATGGGCTGGCATGAATGAGTTTCTGTGCCTTCGGGACATTTAAATTCCCAAATTAAATTTTTATCGGGAGTGATAATTCCTGCGCCGGACATGCATGCAAAGACAATATTGCCGTTGGAAAGCATCGTTGCATCGTCAAATTCCTGAATTGCTCCGGACAATGTGCGCATGGGTATCGAATATTTCCAAACGACTTTCCCGTCACGCACAACGAACATGGACTGGGCCTCCGGATGGCGCATGTCCCATTCTCCGGCATATAAAAACGGGTGCTGGTTCACTCCCTTGCCCGGCAACAATTCCGTGGAATTTTTCGTTTGGGCATATCCGCATACGCTCAAAGACATAAAAAACAACAAAAGCACAGCGAGTTGTTTCATAATAGAACTCCAATCAAGAAATGAGTTTGTACACATCGTTATTATTTATACAATCCTTCCATACTCAGCGTGCCAAGAATAAAAGATGTCACTCCTGCGAATGTATTTATTTCTTTTGGCTGGCTTATATACATATTGATAATCATCCATGATGCCGATACTGCTGCAGTCATAAATATCGATAAATCCTTTTGAGTTTGTTTTTGCTTTTTTAACGATCCCTTCATAGGCCTTTTTTACAACGGCATCGAATTCTTCTCTCTTTATATATCCTTTTTCAATTGCTTTTTTTATCAGATAGAGAAACATGCCGGTACCCGAAGTTTCGTTCCAATTGCCCGGTTGACCGCATTTGTCGACGACCTGACACCACATGCCTGTAACGGGGTCCTGAACATTCTTTAATCCCGCTGCATAGATTTTGAAGCGCAGACATGAGTGACGGATAATCCGGATTTGACCGGGGTAAATAATCGAACACATCGGCCAGGAGAACGGCATACCAGCCGAGACCTTCGCTCCACACTTCCGGAGCTAATCCGGTTTCCTTATTTGCCCAGCTTGCCTGTTTCGATTCGTCCCATCCATGCAGCAAGAGTCCATCCGGCTTCAGGCAATGTTTCAAAGCCAGTGTCATCTGTTTTGCGACTTCTTCAAATGCATATGTGCTGTCGCCGATAACTTTCCCATAGCAGGCGAGGAACATTTGACCCATAAACACACCATCGACCCACAATTGATGTTTCGCCCAATCGCCGTGCCAGAAACTGCCGTCGCTGTTGCGCGGATAATGACTGGAATGCATTTCGAATCGTTTCCGCTGCTTTTTTATATTTTACTTTTTTTGTATGTTCGTACATCAGGATAACGGCATATCCGGGAAGAAAATTGTCCAGTGCATTACTGCTAAACCGGGGTACATTTCCTTTTTCATCGATATGGCTGTCGACATATTTTTTTATATAATTCAAATATGCAGAATCACCTGTCGAGCGCCACATTTTTTCCATCGCGAACATGACATATCCAGCCTGCCAGCTGAAGCTGTTCGTTTGTCCAGCCCAATGAATGCTGTCGGGATCCGGGTATTTTTCAATAAAGCTCTTTGCAGTTTTCACCGACCATTTCAGGTCTTTGCTTTGAGCCCTAACATCGTATGCCAGGTAAACGATAAGCAAGAGAATTGCAGACACACAAATCCGGCGGGTCATATTCTCTCTCTCTTTTTTTATTCTCTTATTATGGACATATCCTGTGAACATGCCGTCGATTTTAGATTTACAAGTTTTTATGTCTGAGAAATCGCAAATACTCCTCTTTGTAAACCCAGTCATGCATACACTTGTGCAAATGAGTGCGGAATTAGATTGTTATTTTGTCGAACCGCGTATAATTAATTCCGCCCTCAATGTAATCGTGGAAGTTCCGGCACTCTTCATTCCATCCCGAATGATACGAACGAGTATTTCCGCGGCCTTTTTTCCCATCTCATAAAAAGGCTGATTGACAGTTGTCAGCGGAGGATCCATTAAACTTGTAATTCGATTATTAGAAAAGCCAATGAGACCGATATCGTGCGGAATGTTCAAACCTTCCTCCCTCATTCTCTGGAAAGCTCCAACTGCAACCGGATCATTGACAGCCAGAATTGCATCCGGTAAATTTTTCTCTTTGATAAGCGCATCCATCGATTTATATCCGTCCTCTTCGTGCATTCCTCCGAAACGAATTAACTGATCATTGATTGAAGTGCCCGACGTTTTAAGTGCGGCGCTATAACCTTCTAATCTTCTTTGACAGATTCCCAATTGTTTCGGACCGGCAAAATGCGCTATTTTTTTATATCCCCTTTCTATCAAATAATGAACTGCATGAAAAGCACTCCTTGCATCGTCTATGACAACTTTATTTGCCTTAATATCCTCGCACACACGATCAAAGAAGACAAGAGGCATACGGTAATTCATCAAATTCCTGAAATGATCACTCTTCGTGGTCTCCTGGGAAATTGAAACAATAATGCCGGCAACTCTTTGCTTCAACAGCATATTCGAATTCACTACTTCTCTTTCATAATTTTCGTTCGACTGACATACCAGGGTTGTATATCCCGTCTGATATGCAATCTCTTCTATTCCGCTTATTGCTTTGGCGAATGAATCGTGGGCAATTTCAGGCAGAATGACCCCAATATTCGTCGTTCGATTATTTTTCAGACTTTGCGAAATCGGATTCGGCAGATATCTTGTGTCCTTGGCCAGCTTTTTTACCCGCTTTTTGGTTTCATCGCTAATATCAGGATGATCTTTTAAAGCACGGGATACAGTTGAAGCAGATATACCTAATTTTTTAGCTATATCGGTTATTGAAACCAATCTCATTGAGAATATCCTTACCGCAAACGTTTGCAATAATGTAATAAAAAAAATCTATAAAAAAAGATGCCCCTTTAGAGAGAGTCCAAAAGTAATAACAAAAAAAACTCTACACTTCCTCTTGAAGATATCATTACAAAACGCGCGTTGATCATTGAAACACCGATACACATCCTCGCTGCCGATTATCAAATAATTTCCATGGAAATGGAAAGAAAAGCTGCAGCCAATCCTGCCGTATTGATACTGCTTCTTTATTGTTTTCCGTGAATTCTTTACGTATTCTATAAAAATTATTTGTCTATGAAAAACAAAGAAAAAATTCCGATTCAAAAGCTCGCCGGTCGGACCGGAGGAACATCCAGCTCCAGCCACAGAACGCGGCCGAGTTTCAATGCAGCTTTTACATCACTGCAGCACAGGAATTACCGTTTATGGTTCACCGGACAACTGGCCTCGCTTATCGGAACATGGATGCAGACCACAGCTATAGGTTTTCTCGTCTTCCAGCTGACCCATTCTTCCGCTTATTTAGGATATGTGGGTTTTGCTGCAGGGGTACCGACGCTTCTCCTCACCTTGGTCGGCGGCGTTATCTCGGATAGAATGCCCCGGCGTACATTGCTTCTTCTTACGCAAAATTCGATGATGGCGCTCGCTTTTATTCTTTCCGCCTTGACCTTCTTTCACGTCGTGCAGGCATGGCATCTTCTTATCATAGCATTCTGCAATGGAATTGCCAACGCTTTTGATGCTCCAGCGAGGCAGTCTTTCGTACGGGAACTCGTTCCGCCGGAAGACATTACGAACGCAATTGCTCTTAACGCTACAATGTTCAACTCGGCGCTGGCAGTCGGCCCTGCGGTTGCCGGAATTACGTACGCAGCATTCGGCCCCGGGATTTGTTTTATGATCAACGGTATTTCTTTCCTCGCTGTTATTATCGCTCTGAGCAGAATGGGTCTGCAGCCGTTCGTTAAAGTACAGAAATTGAATTCAACGTTGAAAGACTTAAAAGAGGGCTTGCGCTACGTCGTTTCGCATGACGTCATCGGTATGCTGATTATTATAGTTGCCGTGAGCAATATTTTCGGCATGGGATATATGACGCTCTTCCCTGCCTGGGCGGTGAACATCCTGCACGGCGATTCATCGACGCTTGGCTTCCTTCAATCGTCACGCGGATGCGGCTCGCTGATTGCCGCGCTCACTATCGCTTCTTTCGGACGTTTCCGCTCAAAAGGGAAGCTTTTAACCATCGGGTCTTTTGTTTTCCCGGTTTTTATTCTGCTTTTCTCTTTCACGCGCATACTGCCCGTGTCCATTCTTATGCTGATTGGAGCCGGATGGGGTTTTATGGCTTTATTGAACATGTGCAATGCTCTGGTCCAAACACATGTTGCAGATGAACTCCGGGGCCGAGTCATGAGTGTCTATGCAATGAGTCTTATGGGCATGATGCCGATCGGTTCGCTGTTGTGCGGTACTCTTGCAGAAGCAACAAGCATAACGACGACAGTGGCCTTCTGCGGGATTGTGGAACTGCTCTTTGCGGCATGGATCTATTTCCGTGTACCGCGTATTCGAATATTAGAATAGAGGGGGTGCGATTTTATGGACGCCTATTTTTATGAAGCATTCGAAGAGGAAGCAGAAGCGCTCCGGCGGCATCTTGGAGCGGCTCTCTCTTTCGATCTTACATCCAGAGACTGTTCAGGAAACCGGACATGCAGCGCCGCCGGCAAGATTGATCAGTATCCGCACACAGTCGGTTGTTCCAGTCGAATGGCCGCCGGCTATTGACGGAATTTTAAGCCGCAGCACAGGATACGATCATCTCAAAGCATTTCAATCCAGGATTCAAAAGCCGCTGCCATGCGGATATCTGGAAGAATATGCAACACAGGCGGTCGCCGAACATGCCGTTCTTCTTATGATGTCTCTGTTTAGAAAATTGCCCCTTCAGACAAAACAGTTCCCGCACTTTCAGAGAGACGGTCTGACCGGACAGGAATGCCGCGGAAAAAATCTCCTCGTTGTGGGCGTCGGACATATAGGGAGCGAGATCGTTCGTATCGGACAGGGACTTGGAATGAATGTCTGCGGCGTAGACCTCGTGCAGCGTTTTGATTCTCTGAGATATTGGAAAAAAGAAGAGGGCATTGCATGGGCAGATGCCGTCATTTGCGCAATGAATTTAACGGAATCGAACCGCGGATATTTTTCCTATTCGCTTCTCAAAAAAATCAAAACCGGGAACTATTTTTATTAACATTGCGCGGGGGGAACATGCATCGACGGCCGATTTGATTAAGCTTGCAGAGGAACATCATCTGGGCGGAATCGGCCTGGATGTTTATGAAAACGAACCGATGGTTGCTTCGGAATTGCGCAGCGGCCTCAAGAGCGAGTCTGCACAGATACGGAAACTGATGACTCCTTCCCAATGTCCTTTTGACTCCGCATAATGCTTTTAACACGACCGAAGCAGTCGAAAGAAAATCGAGATTCACGGCGGAGCAGGTGGACTTTTTTTTAAGGAATAAGAAATTTAAGCGGCAGATCTGAAGCCTCACGGTTTGTCGTGCCGGCATCAGAGGAACTATAAATGAGACTCCTGCTACCCGCCAATCTTGATGGCGGGTAGCAAGAGAACATTTCTGAGCCTCCGGTGGTTCAATGTTGTTTGGTTACTCAGTTCTTTTGTATTCAGTTTACTATTCGCTGTTGACATGGAATAATTGAATCAAATCGAAAAAACCTCTTATATGTTTTTCTCCTTCAAGACGCCTTTTTTGCTTATATTATTAATTCTTCTATGCTTTCACTCGAACATATCGGCATTCAATTCGGCGGGCGGACACTCTTCGACGATCTGAGCATCACTATCGGTGCTCACGATCGCATCGGGCTCGTGGGCGCTAATGGTTCGGGAAAATCCACACTTTTAAAGATTATTGCAGGACTGAACTCTTCCGATACAGGATCCATCAACAAAGCGCATTTTGTTACCGTGGGCTACCTGCCGCAAGACGGCATTTCCGCGAAGGGAAAGACGCTCTATCACGAAGCAGAAACGGCTTTCGAAGACGTTCTTCTTGTCCAGGAGGAACTCAAAGAAGTTCAGCATTCACTCGAGACTCTCGATGCCTCGTCTCTCGAATATATGGATACGCTTGAAATTTTCGGCGAGCTTCACCATAAATTGGAAGAGCTCGACGCTTATCGGATGAAGTCCAAAATCGAACAGGTCCTGACGGGATTGGGTTTTAGTACCCAAGACACGCAGCGCCTGACCGATGAATTCAGCGGAGGGTGGCAAATGCGGATTGCTCTTGCAAAGCTTTTACTGCAGGAACCCAATGTTCTCCTTCTCGATGAGCCCACAAACCACCTCGATCTTGAATCCCTTCAATGGCTCGAAGAATATTTGCAGCAGTATAACGGCGCCGTCATACTTGTCTCCCATGACCGTGCGTTCCTGGACGGATTATCGACCAAAACGATAGCCCTCTCAAGCGGGCACTTCGAGGTCTACAACGGCAATTATTCGTTCTTCGAAAAAGAACGGATTGTCCGAAAAGAACTCTTAGTGAACCAGTATAAGAATCAGCAGCAGCAGATCAAACAGACGCAAGAATTCATCGAACGATTTCGGTACAAAGCCACAAAAGCCCGGCAGGTTCAAAGCCGCGTCAAACAGCTGGAAAAAATGGAAATGGTGGAATTGGAAAATGAAGAGGATGAAATCCATTTTTATTTCCCGCAGCACAAACCGAGCGGACGCGTCGTTCTGGAATTGCAATCCGTTCTTAAGTCATACGGCTCGCAATGCATCATCCGCAATCTGAATTACAAAATTGAACGCGGCGACCGTATTGCAGTGGTCGGCGTCAACGGAGCGGGTAAATCGACGCTTGCTCGCATACTTGCCGGCGTCGAACCGTTCGATTCCGGCAAACGCATAGCCGGCCATAATGTTACGGTTTCCTATTTTGCTCAGGACCAGGCCGAGGAATTGGACCTTTCCATCGACGTTCTTACGACGGTCGAATCCTCGGCGGAAACCGAAACCCGCGTGCAGCTGCGGACATTGCTCGGATCGTTTCTTTTCCATGGTGATGATGTATTTAAGAAAGTCCGCGTTCTTTCCGGGGGAGAAAAAAGCCGTCTGGCGCTCGCCAAAATGCTCCTCCAGCCTGCCAATTTCCTGATTATGGACGAACCGACCAACCATCTGGATATGCGTATCGAAACGCGTTTTGCAGGAAGCTCTGAGCACTTACGATGGAACGTTTTTTATCGTATCGCACGACCGTGCGTTTCTCGATCCTCTTGTCAATAAAGTACTCGAACTCTCTCCGGGCAGCGTCAAGACATACCTCGGCAGCGTATCAGAATACCTTGCAAAGAAAAAAACGGAACGGGAAACGCCTCAACTGGAAGCCGCTCCAGAACAGACGGAAGAAAAAAAGAAGAACCGGCAGGAGGAACAAGAAAAGAAAAAGGCGGCAGCCAAAGAAATCCGAGCCGTCAAACGCGCCATTGAACAGACAGAGACGGACATTCAACATCTGGAATTACGCAAAGCAGAAATTGAAGCAATCCTTGCCGACCCGGATTTTTACAAGCGGGGTTCCGATGCGGCAGCAATTACCGAAGAATACACTCTTCTCAAGAAAAAAATAGAAGAGGCCTTCGAAACATGGAATCGTTATTCAGAACAATTCTCAAGAATCAGTAAACTGTAAACTGTAAATGGTAAATGGTGAATGGTCAACAGGTAAATAGTGAATCGTAACCAAGCACTAAGAACTACGAACCAAGAACTACGCACTACGAACCAAGAACTAAGAACCATCCTTATTGACAGAGAACTACAATCTCCAGACTCACGGGACGTGCACCGACCATATCCTGATCGAGCGCCGTGACTGCAAAACGATTCTCGCCTTTTGCAAGCGGAACGGCGACTACTTTTCCATAACCGATGATCATTGTTCCCTTTTTCCATTCAAACCGGACGTTGCGATTTTCCGGACGGTTCACATCGGGCGTCTTCATAACGGCTGCAGGATTCGACGGGTTCCATATCAGTTCCTGCGGCTCCGGCTTGCTTGTAAATTCCAAAGCCGGCCAGACTTGAATATCGAACTGTTCCTTTGCAAGGACAATGCCTTTCGGCGCCCAGCCGAGCATAATCGCCTGTTTTCCCTCTGTGCGTATCTGCATTTGTGGAGTCAGAGCAGAGTCGGCGATAAAACCGACGCCGCGGAGCGATGTGATTTCCGCAATATTGACTTCGCTGCCGACAAGCCAGTTCTTCGGAACACTCAAGGTTTTTAAATCGGGTTTTGCAATAACTGATATTTCTTTTGATACCGAATCGACCGAATTGTTGAGTCCTCGCCCGTCATTGGCAGTCAACTTTACGATATGCTTGCCCGACTTTTCAAACGAGAGCGTCGATTGTGTATATTCCAGGCCGTCGATCTTCCAAAGGAAGGATAAAACGTCTCCATCCGCGTCGGCAGACGGCAGCGGAAGAAGGTTCGCCGATTCCCCTTCATACATGAGATCGGGCAGCGAGAAAGAGGGACTCGGTTTTGAATTGACATCGACAACCGTTTCCTGTGAAACGGAGCTGGACGACGTTCCTGAATTATCCATGATCTGCAGCCCGACAGTATGTTTTCCCGCAGCCGTCATAATGATCGACGCTGCTTGTGTTGTCGCAATCACTTTTCCATCCAGCGTCCAGACATAATCCTTAATAATACCGTCCGGATCGTATGATCCGGCAGCATCCATCACCAGCAAATCTCCAAGCGCGATCGCTTTCGGCACATTCCACTTCAGCACCGGCGGCGCATTAACGCGGACACTGCGCACAAGAATCGCATTATTGCAATTTGTTTTCGATTCAATGGTCAGAGCAAGCTTAACATCGTACACACCCGGTCTTGGCAAGGCAAACTGCGCCTGCGAACCATCCACTGCAAAAACGGTGTCGCTCGATTGTATCGTCCATTTAGTCGAAAGGAGCGTGCCATTCGGCTTTGATTTTGCCGCATCGACATGAATGACCTCGTTCATGCTTACTGCTTCCGGCAGGAGAAATTCAGCGGACGGTCCTTCGACAACATGAACAGTCGAGCTCGCCTGACTGACACGGCTGCATCTTCCGCTGCCGTTTCCGACAACGGTTAAGAGCACATAATATGTCCCGGGCTTCGAAAAAGTGTGCGAAACCTTGCTGCCGAATGCAGTGATGGCATCGCCGAAGTCCCATGTATAAGAGCCAAGCGGACCGTTCGGATCGCTGCTCTTAGCGGCATCGAATTCCACCGGAGCATTGACACAGACCGTCGTATCGGCAAAACCCTGAACCGCCTGCGGCGATCCTTCCACGATCACCGGAATGGTTGCGACGGTCGGCTTTTCCGAAAACCCGTCGCTTAAAACAAGCTGCACATTATAATAACCCGGTTTGGTATAAACATGTGCCGGATTCATTTCGGCAGAAGTCGTTCCATCTGCAAAATTCCACTGCGCCGTCAGCGGATCATTGTCCGGGTCGTAACACCGCGAACCGTTCAGTAAGATAGTCTGTCCGCTGCAGGAAAAAATAATCGAATCGACAACGGCAACCGGCGGCCGGTTGACAATCAGGCGGATTGTCTCGCGTGCGATGCTGTTTTTCTTTCCCTGGCCGTCATCCACGGTAAGCGTAATAAAATGAACTCCGCCGGAAGGCACCTGCCAGTTGAATGAAGACTCATGCCGATGCGCGCCGTCGGAAAGGAGCCAATCGAATTTCAGGGCCTGCCCGTCGATATCGTAACTCTGCGATGCATCCAGATTGACAATCTGGGAATTTGTGCGAATAAGATTTTTGGTTACAATAATCGGCATATTGTTCACCAGCAAATGAAATTCTTTCGTTTGCACCGAGTTGGCAAATCCCTGACCGTCATCCGCAGTAATTTTGACGGCAACGACCCCCGAGTTTTTAAATGACTTCGTAACTTTTGGTCCGGTCAGCACGGTTCCGTCCGGAAAACTCCATGTCACGGATAAGATTGTTCCATCCGGATCGTACGTTCCTTTGGAATCGAAAACCACCGGTTCATTCGGCTCCGCAACTTCCGGAACTGTATGCCACTTGACGACCGGCGGATAATTGATATGTATCTTTGCTGTTTTTAATCCGATTGCGTCTTCGAAACCGGAATTATCTTTTACTTTCAAAGCTACAGCGTAATCGCCCGGTTCGGGAAAAATGAGATCCGCGGCGCTGTCCTGCGCCGTTTCTTTGCCGTTCAGCAGCCAAGTATATGCGGTAATCGTACCATCCGGGTCATAACTTGCCGCACCATTGACGTGCAGCGGTACAATCGGCGCCCACCGTTCAGGAATGGAAAATTCCGCTATCGGATTTTTGTTCACGACAAGTTTATGCGTGACCGACTGAACACTATTCGTTTGTTTTTGTCCGTCGTCTACCGTCAAAGTAATCGTGTAGGTTCCGCTTTGCTGAAAAACGTGCGTAACGTTCTTCCCGCCGGCAGAAGTTCCGTCTCCGAAATTCCAGCTGTACAGAAGGTCAGATTGATCCGCATCAGTCGTTTTATCGGCAGAAAAAAACTGCTTGGAGGAATTCGAATGATCCAGAGCTGTGATCACCGGAATCGGCGGAGCATTGATATGAATGGAATGCTCTAACGATTGGACGGAATTTTCGACCCCTTCTCCATCATCAAGCGTCAATGTAACCGTATAATCTCCAGGACGGTCGAATGTCAGGGCTGCTTCCGGATTCGCCAATTCAGAACCATCGCTCACTTTCCAATGTACGATTAAGGCATCGTTATCCGGGTCTATCGACTGCAATGCTGAAAGCATAATTTTATCTCCCGGCGCAGCCTGCTTGGGCAGGAAGAATACCGGGACCGGATCCGCATCGACATGATATGTGAACATCGTTGAATAGCTGGAATTGCTGGTTCCGGTTTGGTCGGAAAGCGTCAGTTGAATGGAATAATCACCGGCCTTGTCCTGTTTTATCGTGACAACTGAATCTTCGGCTCCGGCAATAATTCCGGGTCCGCTCCACCGGTAGGCAAGTGTATCGCCGTCGGGATCGGCCGCATTGAAGGCATAAAATTTTGTCGCTGCCGAACGGCCGACGACATGCGGCGCTTTAATTTCTCCATAGGGCTGCGCATTGACCCGAATTTTTCGCACTGCAGCGGCTTCGCTGCAAAAAGCGCTGGAAGAACCATTGTTCACGATAACTTTAATTTCATAGGTACCCGGCAGAACATTTATAAATGTCAGAGAAGGAGCATCGCTGCGCATTTCTCCGTTCACAAACCATTTATAGGTCCATGGATGCTCTTCTTCGGACGGCGCAAGAGGAGCGGAAAGAAGCAGCGCTTCCCCGGGAGAAAGAACCGATTTCGCTGCGAAGACCGAAGCTGAAGGCGGCGCGTTGATATGGACGGTAAAACTCTGGATCCAGTATTTCGGAACATACATGACCGCGGTCGGGAAAAAACCGAAAATTTCATGAGCACCCGGCTCGGAAAATTCGGCAAGTATTGAGTCCCCCACGGCTGAAGAATTTTCAATCTGCCATTTCGGCGAGCGTTCCTTAAACTCGTTCTTCGTCTGCTCGGAAAGAATCAGCCGCGCATTCCCGCAGGCTGTGCCGGGCAGTTGCAGAATACCGATGTCCGGCTTTTTCGGACGCTGAAGAATAACCGGCTTCCACTTCCAGAGAACCGGAACACTGCCTTTGCTCTTGACGACCAGATTATTGATGCGCTCTTCTGAGCCGCTGATCGTAAGCGCCCATTCATTCGCAAAGCCATGGACGGCTGCGGCAAACGGATTTTGCTGCACCGGCAATTTGAATGTCGAACCGAAATTATCCCGCACCGAGATGACCGATTCCTCTTCTCCTGCGGGAATGAGCCGCGGGAAATTTTGAACCTTATTATCGGCGGGCTGAAATTGTACTTCGTCGTTTTCAGTGAGGCCGTATAGACTGACCGGCAGATTAGAAGAATATATTTCCCAGCCGCTTTGCTGCGAATTTTCCGCCGGCCCCTGAACCCGGAGTTTGAAAGAATTGACATCTGCCCCGTTTTCTGCACTCACCCGCAGCACCCATGATTCTGCGCCGTCCGCCGGCCGCAGCGAATCGAACTCCACCCAGCGATTGATATATTTCGGTTCGTTGACTACCGTTAGAGTTTTTCGTAAAACGTCGGCCTGTCCTTCTTTGCGGGAGAATAATCGATAGGTCGTTGTCATCGGCTGACCGCCTGAAACAACATCCGCGATGCCGCCGAGTGCGGCGTCATAAATTTGCAGCGATCCGTTGGAAGCTCCTTGTGCAGGCTTTATAAGAAAATCGTATCGGTGCACCGCATCTCCGGTAAGCTGTGCCGGAGCTTTGGTGCCTGCAACGAACATAAAGACCTCTTGCGCATTCAGCGCGTGGAGCGCAAAGACCGATGCTGCAAAGACAAGCCAGAACCGTATTCTTTTTTGAAGATTCAGCGCTCGTTGAGTTTTCTTCCAGCGTCCCATATTCTTATTCTACTCTCCATGTTTTCGTGCCAATGGACCGGTTGTCGTTCAGAGATTCAAAGGTCAATCGAAGATTTTCCCCTTTGAGGATTTTCAGCGATACCGCCCACATTCCCTCCGAACTTGTCATCACGGTAATTTTTTGCGTTCCGAGTTCCGCAGTCACGCGGACATGCGGATAAGCCGTTCCGCGCGCCTCTACTGTCTCTCCGGTCGGACGTACGATGCCGTCGGCGGCCGGACAATTCCAATCGACTCTGTACACTTGTGCGGTGTCCATAGGCACGATCGAAAGCAGCCGTCTGCTGGTATTGCCGGATTGATCGACTGCGGTAATCTTCAATTGTGTCTCCAGCCTGCCCACCGGTGCGGTATACGTGAAAGTCCCCATAGGATCAAGCCGAACCACAGCATCGTTGATCGTTAGTCTGACATATGCTGCAGTTTTTCCGTGAATCGTTACAGATTCGAGAACCGTGTACGACCGGTCCATATCCCAGCCGTCGATCTGAATCGGAGGGGGCTGAGTATTCTTCGTCCGGATAATTTTGTAAACCGGAGAATCTATGCCGCGCAGCGAGTACCGATCGAAGGACTGCAGACGAACATAGGTAGCCGCAAGCGGAATGCCGGTAAGTTCATACGAAGCAGCAGTATTGCTAAACCGTTTTATCTCGCGGTCAAAATCTTTGCTCGGGCTTGCTTCGATTTGATAGTGCACAGCACCCGGAATTTTTTTCCACTCAAGCTTCAATTGATCAGTATAAATGACCGTATCGGCGCGTGACCAGGATAATTCCGGAGCAGGGAGTAAATCGACCGGCTGGAGAGGCGGTTTTCCATTTTCCACCACGGTGCCCTGGTTGCTTTGAAGGGTCACGCGGACATTGCTTGCAGTGAGAGCGATCATACCGTCATAATTCGACACGCGTGCGTTTTTATTTGGAATTGAACTGGCCCAAAATTTCCCGGACTTGATTTGCGATTCGGAAGAGCCGGCCTGAAAAGAAAAATCGTTCGTTTCCTTCGCCCGGACAGAGAGCTTTGCAAGCAGGCTGCCGTTGACCAGTGCAATGTCCCGCTTGACCGTTTGATTTAATTTATCCCGCTGGGATGCACGAATGACGATCATGGTACTGGGATCCACCGTCACATCCACGCCGTCCGTAAAAAACAACTGCGCCTGACTTTTTTCCCCAGTCTTTACACCGTCATCGGCGACGAGCATATCTCCAATAACTGCATTAACCCATGCACCAAGATAACCTCTTCGCTTATCGACCATCCCGGTTTTTTGTGCAAGTTTCGCATCGATTGCCTCGTTCCGGTTTTCTTCGATAAGCCGTTCGATAAGCGCTGTCTCTGAAGTAATGCGAAGGCCGCAGATGTACGCTTGTTCCAAACCGCCGCTGTTGACCGCTGCTGCATAGAACTTGAGCGACTCCATGACAGAATCCAGTTCCTGCGCTGCAAAGACCTTTGCGCCGTTTTTAATTTGCACGGCCAGTTTTTGCTGCGCCTGCCGGACCTGTTTGTGGCAAACCGCAAAATCTTTTATTTGTTTTTGTGCAGCGGGAGAAAGCAGGAATGAGTTTGCCGCCGTTTCCCTTTCTGCAACGGAGACAAGAATCGGCCATGCTGTGGAATCGCCGGTTAATTGTCCAGCCGTCCGTTCGATGTCCGCTGCCGGCACGACAATCGATTTTTGCTGCGCCTGCACAGAAGCCCAGAGGAGCGGGAGAGAGAGGAGAATGCAATATCGCTTCATGACGCCGCCGCAGGTTCATGTGTGATGATCGGGATGCTCAACGTGAACCTGCTCCCGATTTCAGCATTGGATTCAAGCGTGATGGATCCGTGATGGTACTCAGCTATCTCTTTTACATAGGCAAGGCCGAGTCCCGTGCCGATTTCTTTGATCGACTTTGGATTCGGCACCCGGTAAAATTTTGTGAACAATTTTTCCTGAGCTTCCGGCGGAATACCGTAGCCGTGATCCGTTATGCTGAACACGAGTTCGTTTTCCGTGCGTAGAAGCTTCATATCTATCGTCCGGCCGGGTTCGCCGTATTTGACCGCATTGGAAAGAAGATTGAGAACCGCCTCTCTGAATAAATCCGGTGCAACGACAATCTCCGGAATGTTTTCGGCAATATCGATTTCCGCCTTAAGCAATTTATGCTGGAGCTGCGGCTGCTGGCTTTTGGCCGCTTCACGCACGCATGCAGCGCAATCGGTCAGCTTTTTAGGATATTCGATACGCCGGGATTCCAGGCGTGAAATGTCGAGGAACCGGTTGATCAGTGCATTGAGTTTTTGCGAACTGCTCATGATATGCGTCATGAATTCCTGCGACTCGGTCTCGGTCACCGTTTTATCGTTCAGCAGAATATCGGAAAATCCCATGATACTGCTGACCGGATTGCGCAGTTCATGAACGACAACATTCATCATTTCTGTTTTCATTTTATCGATCATGCGGTCGTTCGTCAAGTCATGGAAAATGATGAGCGAACCGAGATTTTCCCCGTCTCGAAAAATCGTAAGATCGTTGACGCGATAATATTGCACCCGCTCTGCTTCCAATTGAATTTTAAATTCAGACTGCACCAGTTCCGTCGTCAGCCTTTCCGACGTTTCCGTATGAGAGGTTTCTTTGATTTTTGTTACTGCCGAATGGTGTAGAACTTCGTTCTTCGTTGTAAGTGCATGGGAAGAGGACAGCATCTGGCATAACTCGTCGAACTTGGCGTTCCGAAAAACAAACGAATGACTGCTGTCGGTAAATCCGATCAGGTCATCGCTGTGATTCATAAAAAGTTTATTTTTCCATTCCTCCAGAATAATCTTTTCCACATTCAGCCGCTGGTACCTTTCCAGCGACCGTCGCATCCCTTCGATTGTCTCCCCCATCCTGCGAAGATTGCGCATCTCCGGAATGCGGATCGACTGCTGAAAATCCAGGCTGCTGAGGCGTTCAACATCTTTCACAAGCAGCGCAACGGGACGGCTGATCTGGTAGGACAGCATCCATCCGAGGAGGAAAAGAACGAGCAGGAATCCGACGACAAATGAGGAAGAGTATACCAGGAGCTGATGAACGGGTTCAAGGATCGCACTTTCCGGAACCGCGACCAGCATTGTCAGGTCTGTACTCCGGAAAGCGCCGGTGACCACACGCCATTCCGCTCCGGCGTTTTTAACCGTCTTCAAATCGTTCATATGCTGATGCGTGCGCACCGAATCCGCAAATGCTTGTTCCTGCCTGTTTTCAAAAACGACGGATGATTTCGAATAAATGCGCAAATAATAATCGGTCCCCAGTGGAAGTCTTTCGATATAATGCTGCAAAGATTTCGCATCCCAAATTAAACTCATCACAAAAATTCTTCCCGAGACCTGAAACCGGGTGCGCATGACCATCATAGCTGAAGGAGAACCGGGGACGGCAGTCAGCCAGGCAAGCTGAACGAGCGAATCGGCGGAGTAAATAAATTGACGGTCCTGCGGTTGAACGGCCGGCACGGGATAGGCGGTATTCTGACTGGTCAATTCATCGGGCAACTCCGGCGATTGAATTTTTATTTGGACTATATCCGGAAAAAGCGAGATCGTACTGCGCAGCAGCGACTCTCCGTCCCGTGGATGTTCTGCAATTTCCCATGCAATCGACCGTGATGCGGAAATCCATTCGGAAATTTGTTTGTCTAAATTTTCTATGGCATAGCTCTGCAGCTGCTGAACAATCGTAACACGCTCAGAAATAACACTCGCTTCATATTTCGGACGAACGACCATCCAGAGAACGCCTAAGAGTACAACAGCCAGGACAGCCAGTCCCAGTAAAATTCGACTTTGCAGAGAAAGCCGCAGCTTCATTTTCTATACTCCAAATGCAAGAGGATGATCAATCTATGTATGATCAGAAAATAGCAATTATTGTCATGAACGTCCAGAGGATTTAACGGAATATAATTTTGCTGAAGGGAAAAAAGGGGGATGCTGAGAAAACGTCTTCGCAGGATCCTCCATAAAACGGATGCCGGAGAAATGAGAGGCGGAACATTCTTTTTCCACCGGCAATCTTTCGACCGTCGTTTCTTATGGATAGCTGGGGGAAGAGGAAAACCGACAAATAATTCAATTCAAATGAAGCTTTTCCTTATTGGCATCCACTTTGTCCTCTGCATGATGTTTGACGATTCTCGCCTGTGTAAGGAAAATGACTTCTTCGGCAATATTTGTGGATAGATCCGCAACGCGTTCGATATTGCGGCTAATACGGCTGAATTCCAGCCCGCTTTCGATCAATTCCGGATTTTCCTTGACGTATTGAATGACTCTTCTGGAAACCGTCCTGTTGAGATCATCGATCCGGTCATCCGTTTCAAGAACCGTTTTTGCAGCATGTGCCTCGAGGAGAATAAAACTGTCGACAGCATCCTTAAGCATCTGCCGTGCAATATTCATCATCTGAGGAATTTCGTTGAAGAGATCTGAAGGCGAAAGTTTTGCCAGCGTAATCGCTGCCTGGGCAATGTTGACGGCATGGTCGCTGATGCGTTCCATATCGTTGTTGATTTTTTGGGCGGCGATGATAAAACGCAAGTCGCGCGCCACCGGCTGCTGCAGGGCAAGCAAATCGATAACTGCATTGTCAATTTCAATTTCCATTGAATCGACCCGCTCGTCCGTATCGATGACTTTCTGTGCCCATGCAGTATTAAGCTCCTGAACCGCCTGGACGGACAGCCGGAAATTCTCTTCGACAAGGCTTCCCATTTTAATGAGAGAAGTTTTAAGGCTTTCGATTTCTTTTTGAAAATGTCGTTCCATCGGCTTTCCTTTCTTATCCGAACCGTCCTGTGACATAATCCTCCGTCTGTTTGTTTGAGGGCATGGTGAATATTTTTTTAGTAACGTCATATTCGATCAACTCGCCCATATAGAAGAAAGCCGTAAAATCGCTCACGCGCGCCGCCTGCTGCATATTATGCGTAACGATGACGATAGTATAGTTTTTCTTCAAGTCATATACCAGTTCCTCGATTTTAGCAGTAGAAATCGGATCGAGCGCGCTTGCGGGTTCATCCATCAGCAGAACTTCGGGACTCACTGCAAGAGCACGGGCAATGCATAGGCGCTGCTGCTGGCCGCCGGAAAGACCGATGCCCGATTTGCCGAGGGAATCTTTAACTTCGTTCCATAATGCGGCTTGCTGCAGGCTTCGTTCCACTGTTTCTGCAATATGATTTTTATCACGAACGCCGTTCAAACGAAGTCCGGCAGCGACATTGTCGAAGATGGACATTGTCGGAAAAGGATTCGCCTTTTGAAATACCATGCCGATCCGGCGCCGGAGATTGACCGGGTCGTAATCAAGAATATTTTTTCCGTCGAGCAAAATGGCTCCTGTCATCGATCCTCCTGCAACCTCATGCATGCGGTTGAGGCAGCGGAGAAATGTCGATTTTCCGCATCCGGAAGGTCCGATAATTGCAGTTGCTTTGTTTTGTTCGATGGAAAGAGAAATTTTCTTCAGGGCTTGCGTTTTTCCGAAGAACGCATTGACGTCTTTGGCTTCGATCTTGCGTACATTCTCGATCATCGGAGGTACAAACGCAGGCACCTGTACGTTGGTCGTCATGAATATTTCCTTAGTTATGTTTTCCTGCATAGCGGTCACGCGTAATAAATCTGAATGAAATATTGACTATAAAGATAAGAACTATTAGGACAAATGCAGCGCCCCATGCCTGGCGATTCCAATCTTCAAACGGCGCTTTTGCATAATCGAAAATAAAGACAGTCAGCGATGCCATCGGATGAGCGATATCGGTCGACCAGAATCTGTTGCCCAGCGCAGTAAAGAGCAAAGGAGCCGTCTCGCCTGCAGCGCGCGCAATGGCAAGAAGCACGCCGGTCGTAATACCTTTCAGCGCAGTGGGTAATATAATGCGCAGAGTCGCTTTCCAGCGAGGAATCCCGAGCGCGAGCGCTCCTTCGCGAAAAACATTCGGCACGAGCTTGATCATCTCTTCCGTTGTACGTGTTGCCGTGGGTATCATGAGAATCCCGAGCGCAACACCGCCTGCAATGGCCGAGAACTGCTTCATCGGAATAACGACGAGCATGTACGCAACCACGCCGACCACAATTGAAGGTATGCCGCTCAAAACATCGGTAAGGAAACGAACGACTTTAGCAAACGGTGCATTTTCGTTTTCTGCCAGATAAATACCCGCCATAATACTTACAGGCAAACCGATGATGCTTCCGAGACCTAAAAGAATTCCGGTCCCGACAAGCGCATTCGCCATACCCCCTCCGGTTTCGCCGACAGGTTTAGGCATTTGCACGAAAAAGTCTATATTGATGGCGCTCAAGCCCTGCAGCAGTGTATAGAAAAAAATCAGAAAGAGCGGAATGACGGCAACGACCACACTCAGCAAAGACAGCGACGTCATGAAAGTGTTTTTTGCCTTTCGCCAGTAAAATATTTTAGAAGGAAATTCGTTCATGCGTTTTTGAATTTTTTAGTGACACTCCACACGATCAAACGCGCGGCGGCATTCAGAACAATGGTTACACAAAAAAGTATAAGCGCAATTTCTATCAGCGAACTGGTATAGAGAGCTGTCGTCGCTTCCGCAAATTCGTTTGCAATGACGCTCGCCATTGAATAACCGGGATCCAGCAGCGATGCGGAAATTTCCGGCCGGTTGCCTATCACCATGGTCACCGCCATTGTTTCACCGACTGCTCGGCCGAGGCCGAGCAGGGTTGCACCGAGAATCCCCGATCGACCGTCCGATAGAATTATTTTTGTCGCCTCCCAGCGTGTCGCACCCAGCGCAAGCGCCGCTTCTCGCTGGGTATCGGGAATTGCGCTCAGCACATCGCGCGAGATCGAGGAAATGATCGGTAGAATCATAATCGCCAGAATGACTCCCGCAGCAAGCATGCCGAAGCCGTACGGTGTGCCGTTGAATAAAGGGAATGTGCCGAAGATTTTCAGCAATTTCGGTTCTACTGAAACACGGAGCCACGGAACAAGGACAAAAACACCCCACAAACCGTATACGATACTCGGTATTGCCGCAAGCAACTCTACCATAAACGACATTGGACGTTCGATCCAGCGCGGAGCCAGTTCCGCAAGAAAAACAGCAACGCCGACGCTGAGCGGAAGAGCCAAAAGAAGAGCAAGAAGCGAAGAGACGACTGTTCCGAAAATAAACGGCAGCGCGCCGTATTCATCGGCAACAGGATCCCATGTCGTGCCGGTCAGAAATTTAAATCCGAATTTCTCGATCGACAACTGCGAACCTTTGAGCATTTCATATGCCATAAGGAACACAAGAGCGAAAACGACAAAAGCGAAAAACCAAGTCGTACCCTTGAAAACTCTATCGCCGATATTGATAACCGAACGTCTGGATTTCTTAGAATTCACGGAATTCATAGGATTTATTGCAGAGACAGCAGCGGGTGGAACTGGATTTCCGTTTCCACCCGCCGGTATGATATCGATAGATTCTGTATTGGATTGCAGAGTCGGCAATTAATTGGACCCCGATACTTGCAATTTTCTTTTCACACAGTTTGACTACTTCCGAAGGCAGCGGGGCATAGTAAAGATCCTTTGCATAGCTTTGTCCTTCACCCATTGCCCATGTTAAAAATTTTACAATTTCCTGTTCCTTAGCTTTATCTTTCATATTCTTATATATCAGAAGCCATGTAAATCCGGAAATCGGATACGAATCTTTGCCGTCTGCATCGGTAATCGAAACCCGTAAATCTTCAGGCATATTTTTAATTGCACCGGCTGCAGCAGCAGAAACAGATTCGAAACTTGCTTCCACAAAAGCTCCGGTTTTGTTCTGAAGAAGAGCGTATGAAAGATTGTTCTTTACCGCATACGCAAGTTCTACATAACCGATAGCGCCTTCCGACTGCTTCACCAACCCGGCAACGCCTTCATTTCCTTTGCCGCCGAGTCCTGCCGGCCAGTTGACCGACGTCCCTTTGCCGACATTGAGCGCCCATACTTTGCTGACCTTTGTCAGATAATCTGTAAAAATACTCGTTGTACCGCTTCCATCGGAACGGTGCGCAACGAGAATTGCCTGATCGGGAAGATTCTTATCCGGATTAACCGCTTTGATAGCGGGATCGTTCCAATTTCTGATCTGTCCGAGATAAATTTTTGCCAAAACATCCGGCGTTAAGTGCAAATCTTTTCCGGCTGCGGGCTGGTTATACGTCACAACAACCGCACCCATGACGGTCGGGATATGCAGAACAACCGAACCCTGCTTTTCTTTTGCTTCTTTCAACTGGTCGTTCGACATGGGTCCGTCTGTGGCGCCGAAATCGACAGTTCCCTCGATCGTCTGTTTAATTCCTCCGCCGCTGCCGATCGATTGATAATTGAACTGTACGCCGGCTTGTTTGCTGTAGACATCGAACCACTTCGAATAAATAACATAAGGGAATGTCGCTCCAGCGCCGTTGAGTTTAAGTTGAGCCGAAACCGAACCGAACGCAAAAACGGTCAATGCAAGAGCTGCTATTTTTGAAAATTTCATTGTGTTCTCCTTTTTAAAATACCCTGAAGCCGAAAAGTTTCTTTTCCAGCTTCAGGATATTCAATTTTTCTTATAAGAAAATATAGTAAAACGTCACGCGACCCGTAATCGATGCGCTGGGTGACATGGTCGTGCCGTTCGCCAGAATATAAGTTTGATAAGTTTCATACTGTACGTTCGGCTGTATGGAAACATTTTTATCGACCTTCCAGGAAAGGCCTGCAATGATGTAATTGGAGCTTATATTTTTATTTGCAACAGCTGCCGTCACATGCTGATATTCTGTCCCGACACCATCTGTCGAAGGATTATAATTATCGTACCGCGCGACGACGGCAAGTTCGGGCAGGATGTTGTATGATCCAAACACCGAAATGCCCATTACGGATTTAGAAGAATAGGCTTTAGTCAGCGTATCTTTTATTCCGTTTGCAGTCGATTGCAAATAAACTTCTGCACCGAGATTATAGGCAAACGGTTCCGTGTAACCTACGAAGACAGCTTCCGTCCATGCGCTGGCGGCGAGGTCGGAGCCGCTGTTGTAGCCCGCTGTTTTGAAGCCGGAAGCGTCTTTGAAATCCGCATAAATTGTTGCCTGCAAATTTGCAGTCGGCTTGATTTGAATATGTGCATAATAGCGTTTATAGATATCCGATTCCGGAGTATTACCGCTGTTATTACCCATCATAAGCCAATAATTAAACATCCCGTCTGCAGTAATCTTTCCTTTTAAAGAAACGCCCAAATCTCGCGAAGAAACTAAGCCGTGAAGATCGCCGATAGTTTTTTCGAGCGACCGATAGCCCCATGCTGTCTCGGAAACATCAAACGCGGGTGTCGGCTGAATACCGAATATTAAATTGCTTCCTGAAAAAATATTTTTCCATGTCAAATAAGCATCTTTTACAAATGGAGCGATCTTGCCGCCGGCAAGTTCGTCGCCTGAAACCGCAGTGCTCGTGCCTGCACCCTGGTCGGCTTCCAGACGAAACCTTGTAGTGAATTGTTCTGAAATATCATTATCGTATGTAAAATATATACGGCGCAATTGAAATGCGTTGTAGGTTTGCCCGCCTGCCGGACTGGCAATACTGCCGGTAAGATTCGGAAAGTTCGCATCCCGTTGAACATTATAGTAATAATCTCCGAACATATATCCCGAAAATTTTCCCTGGGACAGTGCAGTCGCAGCGGCTGCAATCAACATAAAACCGATCACGGTAATTTTATGTTTCATCGACAATTCTCCTTTGATTTTTTTATATGAACTATGAATGATTTGGAAATACAATCGAATACAAAATAGGAAACAACTGTTATGCAGGCATTACACGAATGTTAACAAATTGTTAAGCCCTTTTCGATAAACCGGCTCTGCCCGATTACTATCCCGGCATTATAAGAAATGAAAAACAGCTACAGATATACATACAACTACACATGTGACGAGAATCGCCGCAATAAATTCGCCGTTCGACATCACTCTTTCTTCCGATTCATCGTTATCCGCTTGCGGAATATTATTTTTAAGAAGCCGAAAGAAAAAATTTGCAGGTCTCATCATCATACTTCCCATCATTGTTCCTTGAAGAAACAACGAATAAATATATCAACCGATCATTACCGACAGATGAACCGTATGTTAAGAAATTGTTAAGATCGCCTGACGGCACGGAAGATGCGTGTTCCGGGACAAAAACGAATTTATATTTTATTTTATGCACAAATTCAACATGCTCCCATGAGCATTATTCCCTACATCCTGGAACAAGTATTGCGGCAGCTTCGTGTGCCTGAAGAGGCTATTCGGCACTTTCAAATCGCAAGCGTTCTCAGTAATGTCGATGGAAAAGGATTTCCCAAGGATCTTTTTCAACTCAGCGTACCGATGATCACGCGCGGACTTTTAAATTTTGTAATCCTGCAAATGAAACAGGATTGGCTCTCTGAATATTTACTTGACTATCAACCATATAAATACATAACACTCTGCATCTTTGCTGAATTTAATGCCGTAATGTAAATTCTTTGCGATTTCACTTAATTCATGGGCGTTGTAAGTTCATAGCAATTGAACCATATATTGTAGATTTTCCTTACTGAGATATGCGCGTGTTCATTGATAATTGGACAATCAATTCTTAACAATTTCATAATACTGCGTTCATAGAATGTTTACATATATTACATAGTAAAGAATTTAAATGATCTAAGTCTAGAGGAGACTACAGCATGAACAAATCATTGAATTTATTTCTTTCCTTATCTGTAGGATTAGTCTTACTTGTCGGTTGTGCTAGAAAATCGAATGAGCAGTCAAACTATCTCCAGATTAAAGGATCCGATACCATGGTGAACCTTGGTCAGGCTTGGGCAGAAGCTTATATGAAACAACATCCTGGAATTTCGATAGCTGTGACTGGCGGCGGCTCCGGAACCGGTATTACGGCACTCATTAACAATACATGCGACATTGCAGAAGTGTCACGAGAGATGAAAGAAAGCGAAATCGAGCTCATCTCATCCAAAGGAATGCCTCCCAAAAAGATCATTGTTGCACTCGATGGACTTGCTGTTGTCGTGAACCCAGAGAATAAAGTCTCTGAGTTAACAATCGACCAGCTCGCCGACATCTTCACTGGAGTAATCAAGAACTGGAAGGAAGTGGGTGGGCGTGATGCAAAGATTGTTCTTTTGTCGCGAGAAGTGAATTCGGGCACTCATGTTTATTTTAAAGAGCATGTTCTTCGTCACGGAAAATCGGACGGCAAGGAAGAATTTGCGGCAGAAGCATTGTTGCTCTCCAGCTCGCAAGCAATTGCAGATGAGGTAGCACAAAACCAAGATGCGATAGGATATTACGGGATGGGATATATCACTGAAAAAGAAAAAGCTATTAAAGTCGCAAAAGATAAATCATCACCCTTTGAAGCTCCAACAATGGAGAATGTAATAAACGGTGCATATCCTATCTCGCGCCCTCTTTTGATGTATTCCAAAGGCGAACCGAAGGGGTTAGTTAAAGCATTCATCGATTATGTTCTTTCGGCTTCAGGACAAGAGGTAGTCAAGAAACTCGACTTTGTTCCAGTAAAACCATAAGAACAAAAGTAATTGAATATCCAGGACGCTTTGGCAGAACAAAAGATATGACAGTGCGAAAGATAAAAGAGTTTATCATTGAACGAACTATTTTTCTTAGCGGCATCATGTCTATTGTTTTTGTCCTTCTCATCTTTGCATTTCTCTTGAAAGAAGGGCTTTCCATTTTCTGGAGAGTTCTTCCGTCCGATTTCCTCTTTGGCAGTAACTGGTATCCGATTTCTGATCCGCCTCAATTTGGCATTTTACCGCTCATTATCGGTTCCATCTTTGTTACAGCGGGCGCTGGTGTAATTTCTATTCCAATTGGTATTGCGAGCGCTCTCTTTATCGCAGAAATTGCACCGCGGAAAACCAAAGAAATCATGAAGGCAGGAATAGAACTTCTTGCTGCTATTCCTTCTGTGGTAATCGGGTTTATTGGAATGGTAACGTTAGGCCCTTTGATTAAAAATATGTTCAACTTGTCAACCGGATTAACTGCACTTTCCGGATCTATCACTCTTGCTTTTATGGCTATGCCTACTATTGTATCCATCGCAGAAGATGCTATCACAGCAGTCCCCCGTCAATATCGTGAAGCCGCGATTGCCATGGGGGCAACAAAATGGCAAACAACATGGCGAATCGTTGCGTATGCCGCTCGCCCTGGAATGGTCGCCGCTGTCATGCTTGGAATCGGTAGAGTAATTGGCGAAACAATGGCTGTTATGATGGTAACTGGAAATGCTGCATTGATTCCGCATAGTATACTTCAACCTGTACGCACCTTAACTGCGACGGTTGCAGCTGAAATGGGCGAGACGGTGCAGGGTGGTGATCATTATGCAGCGCTCTTCGCAATTGGAATCATACTGTTCATCATTACATTTATGATCAACGGTGTTGCTGATCTTTATCTTCACAAAACAAAAAAATAAGAGATATTGCTCTTTTTCATTAATCTCAAAAAAAGGATGAGGCCGCATGCATTACAAATTGTTAAACTTCATTCTTATTTTCTCCTCCAAAGAGAAGAAAGTGAATATCTCCCGCTTTTAGGGGGAGATTAAGAAGTGATTTAATATTTTTTTTCCTATGAACGCTCAGCTTAAACAAAAGATTGCAATCAGCATTCTCTTCTTCTGCACGTTATTAGTGGTGGTGCCGGTGTTGGCGATCCTTGTGATCATTTTCATCAAAGGAGCAAGCGCGATCAGTTTTTCCTTCTTGTTCGAAATGCCGACCAATGGCATGAGTGCCGGCGGTATTTTTCCGGCGATACTTGGCACTTTATATCTTGTCTTCGGAGCAATTATTTTTGCGGTACCATTAGGTGTATTTTCAGCTATATATCTCGTTGAATATTCTCAGGACAACGCTTTAAGCCGTATCGTAAAACTCGCCATTGTGAACTTAGCTGGCGTTCCATCGGTAGTCTACGGCCTGTTCGGATTGGGGGTTTTCGTATTATTTTTGGGATTCGGCGCATCAATCCTCTCCGGTTCATTAACACTTGGCATTATGATCTTACCTGTAATTATCACATCATCGCGTGAAGCATTGGAGAGCGTGCCGCAATCCTTTCGCATTGTCAGCTTGTCACTCGGCGCAAGTAAGTGGCAAACGATAAGACATTCTGTTTTACCGCATGCGCTGCCGGGTATTTTAACTGGTACTATTCTCGGTCTTGGCCGTGCTGCCGGCGAAACTGCGCCGATTCTCTTTACTGTTGCAGCGTTCTATTTGCCCAAACTGCCTCAATCATTGTTTGATCAAACCATGGCACTTCCATATCATTTGTATGTCATATCTACACAAGTGCCGGGTATTCCAGAAAATATTCGTTACGGAACGGCTTTGGTTCTTCTTTTAGTCGTTCTGTTGTTGAATCTTGCAGCCATTATCCTCCGGTACCAATTCAGGAAACGGAAGCGATGGTAGGAACGAAAATCAGCATAAAAAAACTTTCGATTCGGTTTAGCGATAACCTGGTGTTGAAAGAATTAACTCTCGACATCCAGCGCAACGAAATTTTCACGATTATCGGACCGGCAAACTCCGGCAAAACTTCTCTTCTACAATCGATCAACAGATTGAATGATCTCAATCCTGCATATAAGAAGGAGGGAAAGATTATTATTGACGGAGAGGAAATAGGTTCTCTTGATGTAGAATTACTTCGAAAACGTGTCAGCATTGTATTCGCATTGCCGTTCCCTTTGCCGCTCTCTGTCTATGATAACATTGCTTATGGGCCGCGGATGCATGGAATAAAAAATAAAGCAAAACTATCCGAGATTGTCGAAAAGGGATTGTGTGAAGCATATCTCTGGGATGAAGTGAAAGATCGTTTGCATACACCTGCGATGAATCTTTCCGGGGGACAACAGCAGCGCCTTTGCATCGCCCGCATTCTTGCAGTAGAACCAGAAGTCATTATGTTCGATGAACCAACATCCGGACTTGACCCGATCTCGACCGCACGTGTCGAAGAAACCATGCGTGTATTAAAGGAACGATATACGATTATACTTGTAACCAACAATGTCGCGCAAGCAGCACGTGTAGGAGATAGGACTGCATTTCTCCTGATGGGAGAATTAGTCGAACTTGATGAAACGAAACGTCTATTCACAGCAGCAGCGGATAAACGAACAGACGATTATATCACTGGAAAATTCGGATAAACATGAATAAGTTCGTTATTGAAACACGACATCTCGATTTATTTTATGGTAAATTTCAAGCATTGATTGATATTAATCTCTGTATAGAAGAGCAAAAGATCTCTGCGTTGATAGGTCCATCCGGATGCGGAAAATCAACGCTTATTCGGGTCTTCAACCGAATGAATGATTTGATAGATGGTGTTCGTATTACCGGCGATATAAAGGTGTTAGGCGATAATATATTTTTGCCAAACATTGATCTTATTATGCTCCGACAGAAGGTCGGCATGGTATTCCAACGACCCAATCCATTCCCGCTTTCTGTGCGTGAGAATATTACTTTTGGCCTTGACATTCAAAATAAGTATGCGAAGAATCAATATAATACAATCGTCGAAGCATCCCTTAAAGACGTACTGCTTTGGGATGATTTAAAAGATAAGCTGGATAATTCTGCACTCAAACTTTCTCTGGAACAGCAGCAGCGTCTTTGCATTGCGCGTGTGTTGGCAATGAAACCGCAGATCATTTTAATGGATGAGCCTTGCTCGGCTCTCGATCCGATTGCGACATTGAGAATTGAAGAGCTCATGCAGGAGTTGAAAAAGAATTATACAATTGTAATCGTTACACACAATATGCAGCAAGCTGCACGTGCCAGCGATAATACAGCGTTTCTCTATCTTGGTGAACTTGTAGAATATGGTGAAACCAAAAAGATTTATTCTTCACCTAAAGAGAAACGAACAGAAGATTATCTTACTGGAAGATTTGGATAGTACCGAAAGGAGACAATAATAATGGAACGACACTTTCAGAGAGAATTAGAAGGTCTTAAGACCTCGCTCATTAAAATGGGAAGCATGGTAGAAGAAAATATCGCAAACGCGATTCGCTCGGTGCTGGAGAAGAGCGGCGATCTTGCCCAAAAGGTCATCCATACAGATAAACGCGTCGATGCATTGGAGATTGAAATCGATAATGCGGTTATAGACTTGCTTGCATTGCAACAGCCGCTCGCAAGCGATTTACGTTTTATCATTGCGGCACAAAAAATCAATAATGATCTTGAACGCATCGGAGACCATGCGGTTAATATCGCAGAAGCTGCTGCAACACTGTGCTTGCTTCCAAAGGTAGAGATGTTGGAAGAAATTCCAAAGATGGCCGATATTACAAAGATGATGCTCAAAGAAGCTCTTGACGGCTTCATCCTTCTTGATCCTTTAAAAGCACGTCTTGTCTTAGAGACAGACGATCAGATCGATGACCTCAATCGATTGGTTGCAAGAAGAATTATAGAATTGGTGAAGAACAACAATCAGATAATTGAGTATGGATTGGAATTAAGCCGCGTGAGTCGGAACCTTGAACGCGTTGCAGATATGACAACCAATATTGCAGAAGAAGTCATCTTTCACACGCAGGCACGAATTGTTAAACATCATGCTGAAGAGCAAAAAAAATCCGTTTCATAATCAATTTCAGAAAATCAGTATTTAAAAATAGATGAGAACAAAATATGCAATATGCTGTAAAACGATTTTTATCCATTGATCGTTTTCTAACACTCTGGATGTTCCTTGCCTTGTCTTTGTTAAAGAGGTTGTGTCACCCACGAGGCAGATGAGCTTTCGACACTTTATTCGTTGGTTGTCTGGTCATACAGGATAAGGAGATATCGTTGTGACAAAGAAGAAGACTCTCACGTCCGAATCTGGTGCAGCACTACCATAGGCGAAAAACAGCGACAGCCCCGCATACAACTACTGAAACGATAAGAATCGCAGCAATAAATTCGCCGTTCGACATTGATCTTTCTTCCGATTCATCACTATCTGCTTGCGGAATATTATTTTTAAGAAGCCGAAAGAAAAATTTTTCAGTTTTCATCTTCATGCCTCTTCACCTTCCCGTCATCGTTTCGTTAAGGAAATAAATATATCGATTGATCGTTACCGCGGAATGAACCCTATATTAAGAAATTGTTAAGATCGTTCGAAGGCGCAGGAACGGCTTGTTCTCGGACAAAAACGAATTTATATTTTATTCTATGCATAAATTCAACATGTTCCCATGAGCATTATCCCCTACATCCTGGAACAAACATTGCGGCAGCTTCGTGTGCCTGAAGAGGCTATTCGGCACTTTCAAATCGCAAGCGCTCTCAGTGATGTCGATGGAAAAGGATTTCCCAGGGATCTTTTTCAACTCAGCGCACCGATGATCACGCGCGGACTTTTAAATTTTGCAATCCTGCAAATGAAACGGGATTGGCTCTATCCGCATTGGGTGCACAAACAACTGGATCCGAAAAGCGATTCCTTTATCAACCGATCGCAGAATCCGCTCATGATCAATATGACGCACCGCAACTGGACTATGATCGGAAGTCCGCACGGTTTTCATGAAGCGATCGTCGACCCCTGCGGCATGCTCACACCTCTCCCGCGAGAGTGGTCGGTGGATGTCTGGATTGCGACGAAGGATGGAAACCTGTTTCCTTCAATGTCACAGAATATCCGGCAGGAATACGACCGGGAAGCGCCGCGTATTATCACAACTCTAAAGTTCAGCGATCTGATTCTTGAAATTGAATCGTTCACCGGCACAACGCGGAGCGATCTCGATGTGGTTTTTAATAAGACTTCTATTCGCAATACCGGTACAGCGTCTCAGCAAGGATGGCTTTTTATCGCCGTGCGCCCGTTCAATCCGGAAGGTGTTGCGTCTGTCCGCTCGATAGAGTTCCGCACACTTCGGCATTGTTATGTAAACGGTTCGATCGGAATTGTTTTTTCAAAGGAAGCGGATTTACAGCATTGTTCCAATGCTGAAGAAGGGGATTCATCAAAACTCATACGATCCATTGCAGAAACTTCTTCAATTCCGGTACCCTCGAAGCGGGAAGTAAAATGCAGAACGGGACTTGCGAACGGATTTGCAGGATTCGCTTTTACAGCAGCACCCGCGGAGACTTTTTCGGTTTCCTACAGCACTGCTCTGGAAACGGACAGGAATTTAAAACTCAGCGGGGATAAGCTTTCATGGCGCGTTTCGTACGACAATCGTCTGGTGCAGCATCGGCGCACATGGATGCAGGAACGTTCCATCGGCGCTCGGATTCTCCTGCCAAATGCAAATCTGCAGGAAATCCTCGAGGCAAACTCATTGACCCTTCTCCAACTGCACGACAAGAATTTCGTTTCACCCGGCCCCTATCTCTATCATCATTTCTGGTTTCGCGACGCCGCACCGATGCTGCATGCCCTTGACCGGCTTGGATATCATAAACGTGTGCGACAATCCATCAATACATTTGCGGAACGAATGACCGGCGATGGATTTTTCAAGGGACCGGACGGAGAATGGGACTCGAACGGCGAAGCGCTGTGGCTTATCGAAAAGCATTTTGAACTTTCCCCCTCTCCGCTCTGGCTTAAAAATCTTTATCCTGTTATTCGCAAAGCTGCGCATTGGATTATAAAGAAACGAATGGAGAGCATCGATTCCCTTTCGACGCATCGCGGTTTGATGCCGAAAAGTTTAAGCGCCGAGCATTTCGGCACGACCGATCAGTATTACTGGGATTCATTCTGGTCTCTTTCGGGATTGCGCGCGGCGGCAAATCTTGCACAGCATTCAGGAAAAGAAAAAGATAAAGAATTCTTCAGCAGCCAGGCATCGCTCTTTGAAAGCGACATGAGACGTTCACTCCAAAAAGCAGCAGAACGTTTGGACTCTGAAGTCATTCCGACATCCCCTTTTCGTCCGTTCGATGAAGGGGCCATCGGTTCTCTTGCCGGAATTTACCCGCTGCAGATACACACGCTTGCCGAACGGCAATTTGCAAACACACTCAAAGCATTCGATGCGCGCTTCGTGGACGAAGATGGATACTATCACCCTCTTATTCATTCCGGATATAATCCCTATCTCACTCTGCATATTGCTCACAGTTATCTGCTGCTGGGAGAAATTCGGCGTGCGTGGGAAATAGCCGGAACAGTATTTCGCCGGTGCACTCCGCCCTATTCTCTTCCGGAAGCAATCCATCCGAAAACCGGCGGCGGATCCATGGGAGACGGACATCACGGCTGGGCAGCCGCTGAAATCGTTCTCTTTCTGCTTGACGTTATTATTCATGAAGATGCAGCAAGCATACATCTTTTTGAATGGTGCACGGATTCATTCTGGACTCCGGCCTTCCGCTCGATCTTCACGCTCTGGTTTCCACAATCGGCCCGATCGATGTGCGTGTTGAATATGAACATACAAATCTGTATGGTGCACACTCAACGCTCCTGAAGCACAGAAAGAAATTGTCCTTCATTTTCCATTTGCTGCACAGCGGATCACTTCCTCGGTCGTCGACCGGCTTTTGGATGTGCGGCTGGAAGGGAAAAACTCAACAGCCCGCTGCCGCTCCGGCTACTTTACGCTGAAGATCGAGTTGTAAATATATCGTTGAGTGAAGTGATGAAAGAAGGCCTCTGTGAACTCCTGTAGCCGACGGCGGCCTGCCTGACTGATGATCAGTCATTCAGGCGGGTGACGTCGGGAACACCCGCGACCAGCGGTCGCGGCTACAGAGAGAAATTCGAAAATCAGCAGATGCAGCTAGCCCGCTGCTTTACGTTGAAAATCTTGTTCCATAGAACGCGATGAAGGAACAACATGCAGCCGTGTCGATAACGGAAGCATGGCGCGCGCCTGGTGATAAAACTGTTCGTCTTCTCCGGCAAGAATTGCTATGCCGTACGGATCGCACATTTGCAGCAATGGCAAATCCATCGCATTATCCGTAGCAATGATGAGCGGCATTTCTCCGCCTACATTCTTCCTGTAAAGAGAAACTTTCCCTTCGCCCACGGGCAAGGGCGTGAGCAGATTCCGAGTGATTTTTTCCCGATGAACCGCAGAACGAATCCCGAATATGTTGCCGACCGGTATATTGAACCATTCGGAAGCGGCGACTTTTGCCGACGTATCATTGCTTGCTGAAATAACATAAATGATAAACCCAACCGCACGCAGGATACGTACAAGTTCTTTCATGGCGGGATTCGGCGCGGGAATTGGCACATAGCAGTCAGAGAGCGTAATATATGAGTCTTCCGACTGCATAATTTTTCGAGTCCGCGCTATAACATGCTGTATGGAGAGTCCCTCCAGAGCCATGGCGGCTTCTTCATATGCCTTCTGAGGATCTCGTTCTGCCAGAAGCATGTATTCTTCCCATGCGTGAGCTGGGACCATGCTGTCCCTGAGAAGCGAAGCATAGACTGCATCTCCGATATCCCCTTGAATTAATGTGTTGTCGAGATCGAAGACCGCAATCTTGTGATAATCGTTTGCAGGCACGGATTCGAACCGTTCCTGAAGATGTCCGATATCTTCCAGTAAATGTTTAGGTACTATCATTATTCGACTCCACTCATGGCCGGCACGGAAATATGAAGCGGTTTTCGGTTGCGATGGAGCGCCATTGAAACCATCGATTCCTGATACACGATCGGCAATTGACAGATGCGTATAGAAGCAAAACCGTCATCGTGTTCAAGAACATTGTACTTCAAGAAGCGCACCGGATCGTCGCATACGGCTCCTGCGCCGTTGGCAAAGAGTATCCCGTTCCGCTCGTACAATTCATTCCTATGGATGTGTCCGTGGAGAACATAGCGCGTATTCATTTCGTTGAAGAGCCGGAGAAGTTTCCTTCTTTTTTTCATGCGCATGGTTTTGGATTCGACCTTCTTCCAAAAATTGTTCGACGGAACATCTTCTTCCTTGATCAAATCGTTAAAATGATGATGACAAATGATTGTATTGACAAATTCATCTCCCTGAAGTTCCGGCACAATCGATTCAAGCGCAGAGAATTGTTCATCGCTGACGAACCCGTTCGTCCCCAGAGGATTGTAGCGGAACGACCAGGGCGGAACAGAATTCAAACCGATAAGCCTGAAAGGACCGATCTCTTTGACGAACGGAAAAAGCGCGCGCCCGGCAAGCCGGCGGACACCGTGAAATGTTTCTGTAAAAGCCTGGATAAACATTGTTTTATTGCGGACATAATCCACGCCGCGAATATGCTGCGGAAAACTAAGGACATCGACCGCACGGTGCGGCCCTCCAAAGATATCGTGATTGCCGGGAATCACTGTTAACCGCGCTGCATTGAGCAGGCCGAGTTTGGAAAATATTTCCCGCGCGAGATAATAATCGTCCTCATGAGCTGTGCTGACAATATCGCCGCTGATCACGATATGATCGATTCCCATATCGACAATAGACCTCAGGAGCATTTTCAACGACTTGATATGCTCACGATAATACTGCCGGCTGATATGCGGATCGGATACATGAGCGATGCGAAACATACGGCCTCAAGCTGCTTTCAGCAAACGAGTTCGTTCGTGATGAATTTCTTTTATCCGTGTATAACTTTCAAATAATCGCGCCAGAATAGATTCCCAGCGGTACATCTGCGCCCGGCGATGCGCCTGCGCAGCGATGGAAACCCTCTGGCTCGGATGCTCTAAGAGCCAGCGCACTTTATTTGCGAGATCCTCTCCGTTCAACGGAGCTGCGAAGAGTCCAGAGCATCCTTCTTCAATAATTTCGACGGCTCCTCCCGTTTTTGCTGCAACAGGAGCCAGCCCGGAAGCCATAGCTTCAAGTGTGACAAGGCCGAACGTTTCTGTAGTCGAAGGAAACATGAAAATATCCGCCGACGCAAAACTTTCCGCCAATGTCAATCCGCTTTGATAACCGAGAAAATGCGCCCCCGGCATCATCGCTTCAAATTCGGCGCGTGCATGTCCGTCGCCGACTACTACCATATGAAAATCGGCGCACCGCGCACGGAGTAATTTGTACGCATCGGCCAGCACGCGCAAATCTTTTTCCCATACTAACCGGCTCACGAACAGGACGATAGGTTTATCGACAGCGCCGAATCGACGCCGCCACTGCTCCGAGCGGCGTTCCGGAGAAAACAATCCCGTATCCACCCCGTTGGGAAGATACTGCAAATGCTGAATGCCGTGCTGATTCAGTTCTTCGAGGATTGGCATCGCCGGGACAAATGTAGTATCTACATTATTATAGAGTTTCCGCGATATGCGCCATGTCAGTTCTTCGAAACTCGAAAGGTTGTAATAACGAGGGTAGGTAGGGAAATGTGTATGATAAGTCGCGGCAATCGGGACGTTAAATTGTTTGGCAAATTTCAATGCGCCGAAGCCAAGCGTGCATGGGCTGTTGATGTGAAGGATATCCGGCTTAAATTCTGTGAGGATTTTTTGAAACGATTGATAACCCGGCATTGCCAGGCGGTATGCCTTTTGCATCGGGAGCGGGACAGACGGCACGGCGTACATCGGAATGATTCGCTCCTTTTCCGCAGGCAGTGTCGACGTAATCGCTATCGCTTCATGCCCGCGTTCCAGGGCGCCTTCGATCATTTTATAAATAACTCGTGTAACGCCGTCTTGACCGACTTTCATGTTGGCATTAAAATAGGCAATACGCATAAAGAATCCCTTGTGGCTTGTTGGCTTACCGCTTAGCGGATCTGCATCAATCTTAGAACAATCGCACGATTATCCCGAAGAGCGACAGCACGCTGAAGGTTAGCAGCAGAATCGAATAAAATTCTTTATTCGATATTTGATCGTTCATGTCTTCCGGTTCGTCGCAAATTGAGAGGAACGAAGCTGCCAGTATATCTTTCATCACGGTCTCCTTTATAATGACGCGTGTAATATACCAAGGAGCCGTTAGCGGGGGATGAAGAGAATGTTAAGGATTTGTTAAGGAGGAGGAGGAGAACAATTGCCAATCGGCAATCGATAATTGCTATTTACTATTAACCATTTACCATTCACTATTTACCATTTACTATTTACCATTTACTATTCACTATTTGCCATTTATTATTTTTTCACGCTGCCTTTGCCTAAAATGTTCTGGGGGGTTGAATATCGCAAGGCAATTGCAATCCACAGCATGATTCCAAGAAGTGCGGTTTTTAATGGTTATTCAGCGATAACCATCGTTTGTACTTATACATTTAACATCCGCCCTGAATCTTTTTTTGCGGCTTGGCAGCTTTCGGCTGTGCATTTTTCGTATCTGCAATCATTTTAGAAATTGCGGCAGACGCTTTTGCTCGAAATGTATTCACATCTGTATCCCATCGGCTTCCGGTGTTTTCATCTTTTGGAACAAGGATCGTATGCTGAAAATTATCCAATCCGCCTCGAAGCATGGCAACATTTTCATATCCTAATTCTTGCAAGAGCAATGCCGCAGTCCGGCTATCGTCTTCATTTTGCCCAATGACTACTTTGACTACATGTCGATCAGATATGATAGGAGTCAGTTCCTTTCCAAATAAATCTTTCATCTGCAGATTGACCGAACCAGGCAGTGCGAGAACAGCAAATTGTTCCGGCAGCCGCATATCTACGACTTGCGTGCTGTTTTCCTTATCCATTATGCGGTATGCAAGTTCATCCGGCAGCATCATCTTCACACTGTGTGATGCGATGTAAGATGCATCCTTCACTTTTTCTATCAAATGTGTTTGTCGGGATGGCAAGAACGCAAAAACAACGCCTAATAACATAATGCTTACACCGGCAATTTTGTGCTTCAATGGCTTGAATTCCAACGAAGGCGCTGAAGACGCATCGACTCTTTTTTCGATCAATGTTGTAATGGTAAATGCCCCGACCGCAATCACAATAAGAATGAATGCAAAAAGTCCTTGAGAGATGCCAAGTGAATCAAATACCTTCATCGCTCCCAGGGCTGTCGATTCGTAAAATGTATGATACAGCGGATAGAGTTCACCAAATGCGAATACGCCCAGAAGACCGCCGCCGACAAAGAACATTGCGTCTACCTTGCCGATGGCTGCTGCGCAGACCGAAGTGCCCGGACAATAACCGCCGATGATAAATCCGAATCCCATGATGATGCCTCCGACAATTGCCGGCATAAGCCATGTCGGGTTCACATAGATAGATTGAAGATCGAGATAACCGAAATAGGCAAGCAGCAAGATGCCGCTCATTGCTGTTACAGCCGCAGTGAAAAACACACGCAGAACGGTAAAATCGTAGCCGTAAAAAACACCTGCCAACCGGCGTGACGAAGAAAAGCCCGCTTGTTCGAGCACGAAACCGAATGCAATGCCGATGAGCAGCGCAACGATCAAATTTAATTGATCGGAAATAAGTTCAGGTACAAATGGTGCCATGGTCGTTTCTCCTATATCCACAACTTGCGGAAGAAATACGCAATCACATAGCCGGAGCCAAAGATTGCCATCATCGTGATAAAGCCGGCCGTAGAAAGCACAGCCATGCCTGTAAGCGCCGCTCCGCTCGTGCAGCCGCGAGCAAACTGAGCGCCTATACTAAACAAAGCACCGCCTATAGCTGCGAAGAGCCATCGCCAATGAGTGCCGATGCGCGGGCCGCCTTCGCTTACGAATTTTAATCTTCCGGAAATTAAGCCGGAAAGAAATCCGCCGATAAGCACACCGGCTACTTCAAAGACAAGCCATGATTTTAGAGGATTATCTTTTCCTGCACCGACATACGATCCATAAAATGCTGATTGTTCAGCATGTGTTGGGGCAACTCCATCAACGGCTGCAACGACAATGCTTTTGATGGCGCCGCTTGCTCCAAGTCCTCTGCCTGTTACAAAAATTGCTGCCAGCAGCACAAGTCCCAGAAAAAAACCGGCAAGATAGGGATTCATATATTTTGTTTTCATAGCTGCTCCGTCATGAAAGAGTTTTTGACTTTTCCGATTTATCATCGGGCAGGTCTTCATAACCGGTCAACATCGCTTTTAAATTGGATGTGATCGTTGTTCCGGTCGTAATAAGGTAGAGATGTGCAATGAAGAAACATACCAATAAGTATGCTCCAAGCGTATGTAAAGTTGCAACCACTTTTAATCCGGCGATATTGAGACTGATTACTTCATATCGCTGCGGGTACCTATAAAACATATACACGAGCCCGCTGGAAACCATCAGAGGTATGACGACTACT